>NZ_JBJDPY010000077.1:0-1009 GCF_044903205.1 Streptomyces sp. NPDC029674 | reverse complement strand
GTGGTGGTGCCCGCACTGCCAGAGCTGAGCCGGACGCACCCGAACGGTGGCCACGTGTGGTCCCCGCTCCCTACGCTGAACCCGCCCCGACCCGAGGAGAAGTCATGGCCGACCCGTTCCCGAAGGACCCGGAGGGCGCCGTCGTCGCGCTCGTGCTGGCCGGTGGCACCGGCGGCCGCCTCATGCCGCTCACCGCGGCCCGCGCCAAGCCGATGGTGCCGCTGGCGGGCCAGTACCGGCTGATCGACGTCGTGCTGTCCAACCTGGCCCACTCGCGCCTGCGGGACGTGTGGGTCGTGGAGCAGTACCGCCCCTTCACGCTCAACCAGCACCTGGCCGGCGGCCGGCCGTGGGATCTCGACGGCACCCGCCACGGCCTGCGGCTCCTGCCCCCCGCGCAGGGCCGCGCCGAGGAGGGCTTCGCCCGCGGCAACGGGCACGCGATCGCCCAGCAGCTGCCGCTGCTGGAGCAGTTCGGCGCCGAGACCGTGGTCGTGCTCTCCGCAGACCACCTGTACCAGCTGGACCTGCGCCCCGTGCTGGCCGAGCACGCCCGCTCCGGCGCCGAGCTCACCGTGGTCACCACCGAGACGGACGAGGACCCCTCGCGCTTCGGCGTCGTGCAGGTGGACGACGACGGCGCCGTGACCGACTACGTCTACAAGCCGGAGGACCCGGCGGGCGCGCTCGTGGCCACCGAAGTGTTCGTGTTCGACGTCGCCGCGCTCTCCGAGGTGGTCGGCGACCTCGTGGCGGGCGAGTACGATACGGCCACCAAGGACGAGGGCGAGACCGATGTGGACGGCGACCCCGTGGGCTCCTCCCTCGGCGACTACGGGGAGAGCATCGTCCCGGCGTTCGTGGCGCGGGGGCGCGTGCGGGAGCACCGCCTCGTCGGGTACTGGCGGGACATCGGCACCCTGGACGCATACGTCCGCGCCCACCGGGAGATCCTCGAGGGCACCGGCCTGGACGTCGCCGCCGAAGGCTGGCCGCTGATCACCAACCC
>NZ_JBJDPY010000076.1:0-1021 GCF_044903205.1 Streptomyces sp. NPDC029674 | reverse complement strand
CGCTCGTGGACCGGGGCTTCGCCGCCGTGGACCGGCAGGTGGGGTTGAACCCCTCGGGCGAGGCCTTCAACGAGCTCTCCCTCGAGGCGGAGTCGCACCGCCCGGACAACGCCATGATCAACGCCGGCGCGCTCGCGGTGCACCAGCTGCTCGTGGGACCGGAGGCGAGCCGGAAGGAGCGGCTGGACCGGGCCGTGGAGATCATGTCCCTGCTCGCCGGGCGTCGGCTCTCGGTGGACCGGGAGACGTACGAGTCCGAGATGGCGGTCTCGGACCGCAACCTCGCCCTGGCGCACATGCTCCGCAGCTACGGGGTGCTGCAGGACTCCGCCGGGGAGATCGTGGCCGGGTATGTGGCGCAGTGCGCCGTGCTCGTCACCGTCAAGGACCTCGCCGTGATGGGCGCGTGTCTGGCGACGGGCGGCATCCACCCGATGACGGGAGAGCGGGTGCTGCCGTACATCGTGGCGCGGCGAGTGGTGTCCGTGATGACCTCCTCCGGCATGTACGACGCCGCCGGGCAGTGGCTCGCCGACGTCGGGATCCCGGCCAAGTCCGGGGTGGCCGGCGGTGTGCTCGGCGCGCTGCCGGGCCGCGTGGGGATCGGCGTGTTCTCGCCGCGCCTGGACGAGGTGGGCAACTCGGCGCGCGGCGTGCTGGCGTGCCGCCGCCTCTCCGAGGACTTCCGGCTGCACCTCATGGACGGGGACAGCCTGGGCGGCACCGCCGTGCGCTTCGTAAAACGCGAGGGTGACCGCGTGTTCGTGCATCTGCAGGGCGTGATCCGGTTCGGCGGCGCCGAGGCGGTGCTGGACGCGCTCACGGACCTGCACACCGGGGCGGAGAAACCCGGCACCGGGTGGGACGCCGCCGTCTACCCGCGGTGGCAGGAGGCCGCGGCGGACAGCGCGGCGCTCGCGGCCGCGACCAGCGGCGGTGCGGTGCACGAGGCCGCCGCCGTGGCCGCCCGAGACGAGAACGACGGGCCCATCCGCACCGTGGTGCTCAACCTCGAGCGGGT
>NZ_JBJDPY010000075.1:0-1046 GCF_044903205.1 Streptomyces sp. NPDC029674 | reverse complement strand
CAGGACGTCCTCGAAGTCGAGCAGGTCATGTACCGGGCGCTCAGCGCCGCGCTCGACCTCGCGGTCCGGCTCGACGCCGAGGCTGAGGAGCTGCGCGACTTCTCCGGCGGGATGTCCGACGAGTCCGAGTGGCTCGAGGCAACGGCCACTCGCATCCGCACCGCGCTCGCGGGTGTTGAGGGCGAGGGCTGATGCCGTGGCTGAAGGTCTCGGACGCCAGCGCGACTCACCCGATCGCGTTGGCGGCCATGGAGGCCGACGACGCGGACGACCGCATCGTCAACGAGCTCTTCGGGTTCGTGGCCCGTTGCGCGGTCATGGCGGCGCAGCACGAGCGCGACTACGTGGTCACGGTCGGTACTGCCCGCGTGATGGCCGGTAGCTCGAGGTTCGAGGCGCTCGTGGCGGCCGCGGTGCGTGCGGGGTACTTCGTCGAGACGACGGCGGAGGACGCCGAGGGTGTGCCGCGGCGCGCGTTCCGGCTCGTGGAGGAGAAGGACCTCTTCCACATGCTCTTGAAGAAGGAGCGGGCCTGGGAGACGCAGCGCCGGAACGACGTCGCGAACCCCGAGCTGACGGTGCCCGTGCGGCTCCGCGACGGTGACGGCTGCCGCTGGTGCGGCAAGACCGTGGCCTGGCGCGACCGGAAGTCGGGGCGCGGCGCGACCTACGACCATGTGCGTCCGGGGCAGGGCGCGGCCTCGCCCGAGGACCTCGTGGTCGCGTGCCGGTCGTGCAACAGCGCCCGTAAGGACGAGGAGAACACCTCGTTCGACCGGGCCCTGATGCCGCCGCCGGAGCACCCGCTGTACGGCGCGGACACCCTGGCCTTCCTGGCCGAGCACGACGTCGTCCCCGCACCCACCGCTCCCGAGGAGGCTGGCAGCACCACCCCCGCAGCAGAGCAGGCACCGCAGCGCGAGAGCGCGCCGGCGCAGGCGACCGCAGCACCGACCGACGCAGCAGGCAGCACCGCCGGCGACGCGACCGCAGCACCCCGTCAGGGCGTGCGCGACACCGCGTCCCGGCCGGAGCGCCAGCGCGCG
>NZ_JBJDPY010000074.1:0-1057 GCF_044903205.1 Streptomyces sp. NPDC029674 | reverse complement strand
CTTCTGCGGTTGTGCGCCAAGCGCGGCGAGGGCCATCCATGCCTCCATACGGGTGTACCCCTCCAGATCGCCGGTCAGGACTACCCGGTGTCCGTGAAGAGGATGCCCCGGGTCTGCATCGGGGTTCGGCTGCGGCAGGTCCTTCACGCGCACTGACGATCCGGAGCCGTCCGGGGCCGCCCCCGGACGCGCCATCGATGGCAGGACCGCAACGACGCGTTCGTCTCGCGCCGGCCAAGTGGATAGCAGGTCGCCGAGCGTCGTCGCACCGAACCGGCGGCCGAGCTCCAAAACGACGGCCGCCGTGGCAGCGGCATCAGCCCCGGCGTCGTGGTGGTTGAACGGGGGAAGGCCGAGCGCGTGCGCGACGGACGGCAGGTCCCGCCGGTTCGCGTCTATGAACCGGTCGGCCAGGGCGAGCGAATCCACCCACTCCCACTCGACAGGCACGAGGCCCTCGTGGGCGCAGGCGGCGGCATAGACATCGGCGTCGAACGCCGCGTTGTGGGCCACCACGGGCAACGTCCCGACCAGGCGGGCCAGCTGCTCGGCCGCCTCCGCCCAGCTCACCGCGCCACGCACCGCCTCAGCGTCGATCCCATGCACGCGGACGTTCGCCGGCGCGAAGTCGTCCGCCCCGGTCGGCGGCGTCACGAGCCAGCACTGCCGCTCCGCGATAACGCCGTCAACGACCCGCGCCACACCGACCTGACAGACCGACGCCCGAGACCCGTTTGCGGTCTCGAAGTCCACGGCAACGAACTCCATGCCCCTCATGCTCCGTCTCCCCCATGTCCATGGTCCTGGTTCTCCTCGCCGACGTCGCCCCACTCCCGCGCCTGCCGGTCACGGGTCAGCTCGAAGTCAGGGTGTGCTGCCAGATCGAAGTCGGCCGGCGCACCGGCCACCGCGGTCTTCTGTCCAGCGCCAGCGTCACCGCCGCGCGCTCCCCCGCGCTCGGCCGTGCCGCGCTCGCGGTCCTGGTGCTGGTCTGGGTGGTCGTGCTCGTCATGATGGTCCGTCCTACGGCGGTCGAGCATGACCCGGAGGACTGCGG
>NZ_JBJDPY010000073.1:0-1068 GCF_044903205.1 Streptomyces sp. NPDC029674 | reverse complement strand
AAGCCGTTCCATACGGCGCTGGTGTGGGTGCGGCCGTCGACGCCGCGGATGTCCGTGAGGATCTCCCCGAACACGGCCGGGAGGGTCGCGTAGTCCACGGGCTGCACGGGGGCCGGGATGCGGGTCAGGACTGCGGAGGACTCCGCCTCTCGGCGGGTGACGATCACCAGGCCCTCCATGTCGAGGACCGCTGTCGTCGTGCTCTGCGGGTCCGTGCCGACCAGTGTCGAGAACCCGGCCACCGTGCCCTCGCGGGCGAGGAGGCGGCCGCGGTGGATCCACTGGCAGCGCAGACGGTCCCGGAGACGCAGGTCGTCGAACGTGCAGGGCTCCCACGGGTCCCCGGCCTGGGGGGTCGGGGTGGGTGCCGGGGTCTGCTCGCCCGCCGGTTCAGGGGTCGGCTCCGCCGGCGCGGGCTCGTGGGTCGGCTCCTCCACGGGGTCGGCCGGGGTCGGCTCGGCCGTCGTGGGTTCCTCCACCGACTCCTCCACGGGATCGATGGCGGCGCTCATGCCCGGGCCTCACGGATCAGCTGGTGGACCCGCAGGCCCGCGAGCGCGGCACCCACGAGGGCGGTGAGTCTGCGGAGGATGGTGTGCGGGTTCATGCTCGGGTCTCCTTGGATGGTGTGGGGGTGACGTTGGGTGCGGGGCGGCGGCGCATGAACCGTTCGAGGTTGGCGCGGTTCTCGTCGACGTTGGGGCGGAGGGCGAGTTCGTTCTTGTTGAGGCGGCCGTGGGTGCGGAGCCGGTCGGCGTGGCTCGTGACGAGTGGGGTCCGGCGGCCGGTCATGACGCGTCCTCCCGCAGGGCGGCGGCCTCGCGGGCGCGGACGATGCACAGGCGGCAGACACCGTTGGTGAGGCCGCGGTTCTTGGCGTGGCAGACCCTGCAGGTGCCCTTGGGCTGGCTGGCCACGAGCGGGGTCGGGCGGGCGGTGTCCTCGGCCTTCTGGCGGCGGTCCTCGGCCCGGGTGATCGCGGACCGGATCGTGGCGACTGCTCGCCCGAACCGCTCCGCGAGGTCGTCGAGGGTGGCCCCTTCGAGGCGGGCTTCGAGGATCGCGTCG
>NZ_JBJDPY010000072.1:0-1085 GCF_044903205.1 Streptomyces sp. NPDC029674 | reverse complement strand
GTGAAAGCGGACTCGCGGAACCCAGCTGGATCCGACGACGGCCCCGACCTGTGGGGGTCGGGGCCTTCTCGAAGATCAGGGCCTGGGCGCACTTATCCCAAGCACTGCCGAGCGTACACCTCGGGGCGGTCAGCCTGCAAGCAGGTGCGCCACGGACGGCGGGGCGCCCAGCTGGACGGCAAGGTCCACGACCTCGGGGCCGTGCCACTCGGCGCCGCACTCCGCGCACGAGGCCCGCGGGGTCTGGCTCTGCACGATGGTCAGCGCCGGCACGTCCACGTACTCCTCGAGGTCCCGGTTCAGCACCGGAGTCCGGGCGATCCCGCATGCCGGGCACTCGGCCCCGCGCAGGGCGACGACGCGCGGCGGGTCGAACAGCCGTTCGATCGACGCCGTCCACCCGCGCACGGTGGCGAGCATCTCCGCCTCGGCCGCCTGTCCTTCCAGGGCGGCGGCGGTCCAGCGGATCCGCTCGGCCAGGGTGAATCCGCCGAGCCCGGGACGCACGGTGAGCACGCCGGGCGTTGAGCGGGCCAGCCACGAGAGGTGGATCGCTTCGTCCTTCACCTGGCACAGCAGGGCCAGGGCTGTGACATCGAGCGGGGCACCCGAGCCGACCGACCCAGACGAGCCGCCACCGCCCTCCCCGGACGGGTGCACCGCCTCCTGCAACTGCTCGAGCAGCGGGGCAGCTCGCACGACGGCCGGCCCCGCGTCGGTGTGCAGGATCTGTCTGGTCTCCACGGTGAGCCGGTCCACCAGCTCCATCAGCTCGCTCACGTCAGCTCCCTCTCGATCGTCCGGTCGAACCACTGGACCGGCCGCCACACGGCCGCGTCGTGCCCGGCCGCGTTGAGCAGCTCGAGCCATTTCTTCTGGTCGGGCGTCGCGCGCCCCTTCATCGTCTTCAGCTCCCGGAACAGCACCCGGTCTCGGCGACCGAGCACGAGATCCGGCCACCCACGGTGAGACCGACGCGAATCGTGGGTGTGATAGACCTTCCACCCCAGCGACTCGGCCAGCCCCTCCACCTGCCGCTGGAAGACGTCCTCAGACATCCCAGCCGCCATCATCTGCGCGTACTC
>NZ_JBJDPY010000071.1:0-1137 GCF_044903205.1 Streptomyces sp. NPDC029674 | reverse complement strand
AAGGCGAGAATGGCGTAAAGCGCCCGCCCCCTGAAGCGCTCTGGGTTGAGTCCCATGGTTCTCTCAGGTCATCAAGTGGCCGAGGCCATAAAGCAAAGGCAGGTAGGAAGTCTGGCCATCCAGGTGCGGCTGTGCCTGTCCCCGAGGGATCTGATCGTGTCGGGCTTCCCACGGGTCGTCTCGGGCGATCGTCCGCAAGTAAAAGACTGCGAAGCCCAGTAAGTCGTCGGTCATGGCGATCGGGTCGATACGAGGTGCATGTTCGTAGGACCAGTTCACCGCCATCGTGGGGTGCTCGCGTACCCAGCGCGACGTCAGTCCGAGCGTCTGGGTATGCCTGAGGAACTCATGCACGTCCTCTTCGGGCGGGTGGACGATTGGACCCGTCCGGTCTCCGCCACTCTCCGTACCGCGGCCCGGGGGAACAGCGTGGATCGTATTGCGCAGCAATGCGACGGTTCTCCTAAACGCCAGGAATTCCTCGCTCAAAAGCACGGTTGCTGTTTCGCCTCCGGCCGCTACCGCGATCTTCCGCAAGATGTCATCGCGCCAGACGTTGCGATCGCTTACGGAACTATCGAGTTCAGGTGTGACGCGCTTGAGGGACCGCCCCAGAGCGTCGATGAGCCCATGGAGGTGCAAGGCGAAGTCGACCAGAAGGTCCGCCGGCTCCCCGACCCGCTTTCGCCAGCCGTCGAAGACGTAGCTCGCGATGAGCTCGTCGCGGATCGTCAGACATCTGGCCATCCTGTGCCTGGTCACGGCAAGCAGTTGCATGGCCATGTGCCCGTCCGGATGCCATGGAAGCCGGGCGAGGTCATTGATCTCAGGTACGAGCTCTTCGGCCGCCCAGTTCTGAGGATCGGGGAGGACCATTCGGAACTGCGAAAGCCCCACTGTGGGGACCGCGGCCTTCGCATTTAGCCGCATGTGAAGACCGATTGTGCCGAGAGCCTCAGTCGGGGAGGTCACCTGGACTCCCTCGATAAACGGGCGTTGCAGTAGCGGCCTGCTATCAGTGACGAAGATGCTCACTTGAGGAAGGCGGATGGCCGCCTCCAGCCACCGATGAAGGTTGAGGGCCTCTTCGGGTACCAAGCCTGAGGCCAGTTGGAACTGCTGACGCAAATCGTCGGC
>NZ_JBJDPY010000070.1:0-1149 GCF_044903205.1 Streptomyces sp. NPDC029674 | reverse complement strand
GGCTTTCTCGGACACGCTTAGGGAACGAGAAAGCCCCCGGAATCCGCATGATTCCGGGGGCTTCGGGTGGGGTGAGCGACGGGGATTGAACCCGGCTGGACTCGCCTCGGCTCGGCTGAATCATGCGGAACGGCGGGTTACGCGCCCCGGTTGAACCGGTTTGAACAGGTCGTGTTCGGTGGTCGGAGGCTACCAGGGTTGCACTCGGGAGAGGTGACGGGGGTTCCCGCGCGCGGACCTGGAGACGAAGCCGCCCCGCCACCAGGGGAGGTGGCGGGGCGGGAGCCGCGGCGGTCACGGGATTGGCCGCGGCAGGCGCCGGCCGCACGGAGGGGATGGCGGGCGGCGCCGAGGCCCAGCGTAGCGGGTGCGGCGCGGCCGCGGGAGATGCCTGTGGAGGCGTCCCGGCAACTTTTTGCCGTAGGGCGTTGCCCCCTCTCGTTCTGTGCCGTAGGCTATTGCATGTCAGGGCGGAGAGGCCGCCCGACAGAGAGGCAGAGATGACCACGCAGACCACCACCCTGGCCCCCATCGGCACCATCGTCGGCGAGACTGAGTACACCCGCCTCACCGTCGTCCAGCACGTCCGCCTCGGCGCGGTCATGGGCTGGGCGCAGCTGGAGCGGTGCGACTACCTCCGCGACCCCCAGAAGCCCACCTACGCCTCGTCGCCAAGGACGGCTCGTCCTACGCCCTCCTGCCCGGCCCCTACGGCGACTACACGCTCTCCCGCAGCGGCAGCGGCGTCATCGCCAACGAGGCGGGCGAGACCATGCGCCTGTCCTTCTGGGCGAGCCGGGGCTACGAGGTCACCATCCGCTGGGCGCGCGACGCATGAGCGGCCTGGAGCGTCTGAAGGAGATGCACGAGGCCGCGATCCGCCTGCGGCGGGCGGCGGACGCGGCGGCACTGGAGAGGGATCGGGCAGTAGCGGAGGTGCTGACGTCCGGCGAGGCGCGTGGCCGTGACGTGGCTGAGGTTCTGGGCCTGTCCACTCAGCGCGTCTACGACATGGCGAACAAGGCCCGGAGGATCTACGCTCAGCAGGACTCCCCGCGTCAGCGGGGGTGAGCCGTATTGGGTACGCGGGCCATGAGCCTGCGCCACCTGTGATCCCCGCGGCAGCGGGGATGAGAACGCAGAAAAGCG
>NZ_JBJDPY010000069.1:0-1207 GCF_044903205.1 Streptomyces sp. NPDC029674 | reverse complement strand
GTTTCAGAACCAACACAGTGGACGCGAGCAACTGAGGACAAGCCCTCGGCCTATTAGTACCAGTCACCTCCACCCGTTACCGGGCTTCCAGATCTGGCCTATCAACCCAGTCGTCTACTGGGAGCCTTAACCCCTCAAAGGGGGTGGGAATACTCATCTCGAAGCAGGCTTCCCGCTTAGATGCTTTCAGCGGTTATCCTTTCCGAACGTAGCCAACCAGCCATGCCCTTGGCAGGACAACTGGCACACCAGAGGTTCGTCCGTCCCGGTCCTCTCGTACTAGGGACAGCCCTTCTCAATATTCCTACGCGCACAGAGGATAGGGACCGAACTGTCTCACGACGTTCTAAACCCAGCTCGCGTACCGCTTTAATGGGCGAACAGCCCAACCCTTGGGACCGACTCCAGCCCCAGGATGCGACGAGCCGACATCGAGGTGCCAAACCATCCCGTCGATATGGACTCTTGGGGAAGATCAGCCTGTTATCCCCGGGGTACCTTTTATCCGTTGAGCGACGGCGCTTCCACAAGCCACCGCCGGATCACTAGTCCCGACTTTCGTCCCTGCTCGACCCGTCGGTCTCACAGTCAAGCTCCCTTGTGCACTTACACTCAACACCTGATTACCAACCAGGCTGAGGGAACCTTTGGGCGCCTCCGTTACCCTTTGGGAGGCAACCGCCCCAGTTAAACTACCCATCAGACACTGTCCCTGATCCGGATCACGGACCGAGGTTAGACATCCAGCACGACCAGAGTGGTATTTCAACGGCGACTCCACGAACACTGGCGTGCCCGCTTCAAAGTCTCCCACCTATCCTACACAAGCCGAACCGAACACCAATATCAAACTGTAGTAAAGGTCCCGGGGTCTTTCCGTCCTTCTGCGCGAAACGAGCATCTTTACTCGTAGTGCAATTTCACCGGGCCTATGGTTGAGACAGTCGAGAAGTCGTTACGCCATTCGTGCAGGTCGGAACTTACCCGACAAGGAATTTCGCTACCTTAGGATGGTTATAGTTACCACCGCCGTTTACTGGCGCTTAAGTTCTCAGCTTCGCACGCCCGAAAGCGCACTAACCGGTCCCCTTAACGTTCCAGCACCGGGCAGGCGTCAGTCCGTATACATCGCCTTACGGCTTCGCACGGACCTGTGTTTTTAGTAAACAGTCGCTTCTCGCTGGTCTCTGCGGCCACCCCCAGCTCA
>NZ_JBJDPY010000068.1:0-1273 GCF_044903205.1 Streptomyces sp. NPDC029674 | reverse complement strand
GGGGCCGGAACCCCGATCGCCCGTGTGGACGACGGCGAGTGGATCATCAACCAGCGGTCCTCCGCGAAGTGGGGGGCCCTGCTCGATGCGATCAACCGCGACGACCCGAGCCTGATGGGCCTGCCGGCGTTCGCCGGAGGCGGGCGTGTGGGGGCCGAGAGCCTGGCCTCGAGCATGAGCGTGGCCGCCGCCCGGATTGTGGCGGCTGCGAACGCGCTCGTGGTGGCCATGCGGACCGCCACGCTGGCGGCACGCGCGGCTGATACCGCGGGAAACGCTACGCGCTCGAAGGGCCGCAGCGCGCCGAAGGCGAACACGCACGGCAGCTCTGCGGCATGGACGGGCTCGACGAGGGGCTACGACAAGGGCACCCGCGACTGGGTGAGCATGATCGAGCCCGACCGGAAGGCGCGCGCGAAGCAGGGCTGGAACGTGGTCCCGTGGGAGTACGTGGCCGGCACGCCGGGCGCTGACCACGGGGACCATCCGTGGGAGACGCTCGGTCCGGCGTGGATGCGTCAGCTCGAGCGCCGATACGGCCCGATCTTCTCCGGGGCGATCCACGAGGACTGGTCGGGCCGGGTGTTCTTCAAGGACGGCCGGCAGATCATGCTCGACTCCGGCGGGGCCTGGCGGTGGGTCTCCCCGAAGGAGGAGGAGTTCCGGGCGCGGGCCTTCAACGGCAAGCTGCTCCGGGACTTCTACCCGCGGTTCGCCGCGGGCGGCCGCCTGCCGGGCACGGGTCGGGGCACGGACCAGATTCTCGGCGTGACCGGGGACGGGACGCCGCTGGCCTGGTTGGACGACCACGAGTGGGTCGTCAACGCGGACTCCGCGGACCGGTACCCGGCGGCACTGGACCTGATCAACCGGGACCACCCCTCCGTGCACCACCTGCGCGGCCGGGCCGCCGGCGACATCACCGCCCCGTCCTGGTCGTCGTACGCACCCGCTCCACAGCTGAGCATGGCCGCCCCCGCGGCTGCGCCGGCGGTGGATACGGCCACGATTGCGCGCACGGTCGCGTCGGTGATGGCCGGGTACAGGCCCGTGTTCAAGGTCGGCAGCTACGAGGTTGCGGGCATCATGCGCGAGGCACAGGACTACATGGGAGGACGGTGACCCGTATGGGTGGGCTACTCGGACCCGCCGGCGGGCTGAAGGAGCTGCGATGCGCCACCAGCCTGTCCATCGCCCCGACGGCGGACACCGTCCTCCAGGTCGCGCAGGGCCTGGACTTCGAGACCGAGTGGGTGCAGCTGCGCGCCGGGCG
>NZ_JBJDPY010000067.1:0-1284 GCF_044903205.1 Streptomyces sp. NPDC029674 | reverse complement strand
CGCGGGTCGCCTCGCGCGGCACCGAGCCGCGCGAGTATTTCTGATCAGCCGGCCTCCCGGGCGGCCTTCTTCGTGGTGAGGCGCGCCGCCTCGTCGCCGAGGACGACGATGCGCCGGTAGTCCGTCTCCGCGGTGGCCGCGAGCGCCGGGGTGAGCGGGCCGCGGCCATAGGGGTTGCGTCCTGCGAGGACCGCCTCCCAGCGGAGAGTCGCGTCGGAGCGGCGGCGCTCGGCCTCGGTCATGGTGGCGCGCTGGCGCGGGTCGCGGACCCCGGTGGCCCGGGCCTCGCGCACGGCAGCAGAAGCGCCCTTGCGGGTACCGCCGCGGCCGAGCGCGCCGAGGCCCTCGCGGTCGCCGATGATCGAGCCGCCGGGGACCTGGCCGCCAGGGACGATGTAGCCGTTGCGCTCGAGCAGCGCGATCGCCTTCTCCCGATCGTTCCCTGCCTGCTGGTAGATCGCCTCCGGGGTCGCGCGGGGACCTTTCACGCCGGCGCCCCAGGAGGCGTAACCGCGCTTCGAGGTGCCCTCCGTCGTCGTGCCCGTACGGCGCTGGCCGCGGCGGGTGCCGTCCTTGGAGATGCCGGCGTAGCCGGTGCCCCGCTGGGCGTTCACGACCTGGTTCAGGTCCGCGCCGTCGCGGATCGCCTGTGCGTTGGCCTTGCCGAACCAGCGGTCCTGCTCCGCCTGGGTGAGCCCCTCGAAGTATTCGTAGGGGTCGGAGACCAGGCCCTCGGCCTCGGCCGCGGCGCGGCCGGCCACGGGCTGGTGGACGCAGTCGCAGTTCGGGTGCCGGCGGAAGCCGGCATTCCAGCGGTAGAAACGGCCCGCGAGGACCACGCAGCGCGGGCACGAGGGCGGGTTGAGCATCCGCACGTACCCCTGCACGCGCGGCCGGGCGGCCATGTCCGCGCCGGCCGCGACGCGCGCGGCGTCCGTGACCGTGGTCTTCACCAGAGCGCGCAGCTGGTCCCGTCCGAACGTGAGCGCGTGGCGCTCCGTCATGCCTCGGCTGATGCCGATCTTCGCCGTGCGCGCCGGCGCGTACAGCATGTAGGCCAGATCCGCGCCGTCCGGGGCATGGCCCGCGAGCGCGCGGGGGTCCAGGAAGCCCGCCGGTGGTTCCCACGTGCCCGTGGCTGCGAGCGCGGCAGCGCCGTAGGTGGCGCCGGCGGTCGCGGCCTCGAGCTGGGTCGTGGTCACGTCCCGGGTCAGGTGGGGGAGCAGCGCCGCCCAGGACTCTGAGATGTGCCCGGGGTCCACGTGCGCCCAGTAACGGTCGGCG
>NZ_JBJDPY010000066.1:0-1302 GCF_044903205.1 Streptomyces sp. NPDC029674 | reverse complement strand
ATGACGCAGGCCGAGCGGCGGTGCGCGCTCACCCACGAGCTCGTGCACCTCGAGCACGGCCACCGCGGCTGCCAGCCGCCGGCCGTCGAACACGCGGTGCGCGCGGCCGCGGCCCGGCACCTGATCACGCTCGAGCAGCTCTCCGACGCCCTGCCCTGGTCCATGAGCCTGGACGAGCTCGCCGACGAACTGTGGGTGACCCCGCTCGTGCTCACCGACCGACTCGCCGGGCTCACCCGGGCCGAGCGGGAGCACCTCGCCGCCCGGATCCCCGAGCACCGCGAGACCGTCTAGCCTGTCCGACCCCGGACGTACCGTCCCGACATGACCACGACCACCCAGGCGCCCGCGAGCGCCGGCCACCTGTCCGTTCGTGACCACATGGTGCTGCAGCTGTGGGGGCGGCGGTGGCGGCACGGGGCCGCGCGTGACCGGGCCGCCGAGCACCTGGTCGGGCTGCGGGGGACGGCGCTGACGATGCGCGTGGCCACGCTCGCCGAGAACCCGGTGGCCATCGCCGCCTACCCGGTGATCACGCGGCGGGCCCGGGAGGCTCGGCAGACCCGCGAGCGCGCGGTACGGGCGCCGGCCGTTTAACGTGTCTGCCCCCTCGGGGAGCGTGGAGGCCGCGAAGGGAAGCGCAAGAGAGGCCCCGTCCAGCAGCCAGCTGGGCGGGGCCTCTCGCTGTGCCAGGAGGTCAGGCGCCGGGGGAGGGCTCCCAGCCGATCGCGTCGACCGCGGCGCGCTGGGCGTCCAGGAGCAGGTGCGCGTACCGCCGCGAGGTGGTCTCGAGCGACTCGTGGCCGAGGCGGTGCTGCACGATCTGCGGGGCCACCCCCTCCATCAGCGCCCACGAGGCGAACGTGTGCCGCGCCGAGTGCGGCGAGAGGTCCTTCGTGATGCCGGCGGCCGCGAGTGCGGGCTTCCAGTGGCGCTCGACGAAGTTCGTGCGGTGGATGACGCGGCCGGTGGGGGAGGTCAGGAGGAAGTCCTCGGGGGGTCGGCCGGCGGCGAGCGGGGCGAGCATGGCCACGACGTGGTCGGGGAGCATGATCGCGCGGCGGCCGCGCTGGGTCTTCGGTGCGCCGAGGACGACGCCCTGGGCGCCCTTCTTCCAGGCGCGGCGCACGTGGATGACGCCGGCGTCGACGTCGAGGTCGCGGACCTGCAGGGCGGTGGCCTCGCCCCAGCGGGCGCCGGAGGTGATCAGCAAGGCCAGCAGCGGTTGGAAGTGCGGGGTCATGGCCCGGTAGAAGCGGTCCCACTCGGTGCGGGTGAAGATGTCCTTCTCCTCCTCGACGT
>NZ_JBJDPY010000065.1:0-1302 GCF_044903205.1 Streptomyces sp. NPDC029674 | reverse complement strand
GCACGTACCCGGAGTTGACCCCCTTGGCGAACGTGACGATGTCCGGGGTGACGCCCGTGAGCTGGTGGCCGAACCACTCGCCCACGCGGCCGAAGCCGACCATGACCTCGTCGATGATCAGCAGGATCCCGTGCTCGCGGCACAGCTCCCCGACGCCGGCCATGTAGCCCGGCGGCGGCAGGAAGATGCCCGCGGTGCCGGGGACGGCCTCGAGGACCACGGCGGCCACGGTGGAGGGACCCTCGAGCTCGATCACGTCGCGCAGGTGGGCCAGCGCGCGCTCGGCCTCCTGCTCATCGCTCTCCGAGCCGAACGCGGAGCGGTACGTGTACGCGGGCTGGAAGTGCACGACGCCGTCGGACGCCGAGTCCGAGCCCACGCGTCGCAGGGAGCCGGTCAGGTTCGCGGTCAGGCGCGTGGCGCCGTGGTACGAGAGGTACGCGGAGAGCACCTTGTGCCGACCCGTGTGCAGGCGTGCCATCCGCACCGCGTGCTCGTTGGCCTCCGCGCCCGCGTTCGTGAAGAACACGTGGTTGATGGACTCCGGCAGCCGCTCGGTGATCAGCCGGGCTGCCTCGGACCGGGCGTCGTTGACGTGCTGCGGGGCCACGGTGGCGAGCGTCTCGGCCTGTTCGCGGATCGCGGCCACGATCTTCGGGTGGCGGTGGCCGACGTTCGTGAAGACGAGCTGCCCGCTGAAGTCGACCATGGGCCGACCCTCGCCGTCCCACACCCACGACCCCTCGGCGTCGAGGATGGTCATCGGATTCAGATCGCGCTGCGCGCTCCACGAGTGGAACACGTGCGCGCGGTCGAGATCGTGGGCGCGGCGGCCCCGCTCGATGGCCTCGTCGCTGATCCGGGGGTCCCGGCGGCCGACGTGCTGCTAATGCTCGGACATGCGCGCTCCTTGAGTGTGATGCGGGTCATCCCGAGCATAGGCAGGCCCGCCGGGGCACGTCCCGGCGCGTCCGGCTGATGACCTCGCCCCCGATCGTGCCCCGACGTCCGGGCGCCCGCCCTCAGCGCGAGCTGGCGCCCCTTCGCCCGCGCGCCACCCCCACGAACGCCTGCACGAGCTCCGAGTCGGCCGCCTTGAGCCAGGCCAGGGCGACGTCCCAGCCGGGGTGGCGGGCGTCGTCGTCCCCCTGACCCGCGGAATCCGCCCCGTCGACGACGGCGGCGCCCGCCTCCGCCTCGGCCCGCGCCTGCTCGTCCGCGAGCGCGGACCGCGTGGCGGCGGCCTCGCGGTCGGCGCGGGACAGGCCCACGGTGTCGTCGAGGGTGGAGGCCAGCGGCAGC
>NZ_JBJDPY010000064.1:0-1317 GCF_044903205.1 Streptomyces sp. NPDC029674 | reverse complement strand
CTCTGGCTCGGCTTCGCAGGGGTCTACATGGGGATGCGGGCGCTCACCCTCGGCTGGCGGGCCCGGCGCGACGACTGGATGCGGCTCGGCGTCGTGTGAGCGCGTCCGAGTGGTGACGCGCGGGCCGGGCCGCGGCCGCACGGCTCCTAGACTGGGGCGGTGGCTACCGTGCAGACCCCCCTCGAGATCTCGTCCGTGGTGTTCAAGCCGATCCTGATCCGCGCCGTGGTGGCGTTGGCGTTCGGCCTGACCACCGTGTTCGTCGCCGAGCCGGGCCTGACGTGGATGAAGGTCATGTTCGCGCTGTACCTGGCGTTCTCCGGCTCGGCGATGTGGGAGTACCTGCGCCGCGATCCGGTGCCCGTGGCCATGCGCTCCCCGCTGTCCCTGGCGGCGGCCGCGTGGATGCTCGGCGTGATCGTGCTGCTGTTCCTGGGGTCCCCGGCCGCGGTGGGCGTGGCGGCCGGTGCCGCCCTCGTGCTCGGCGGCGTCGCCGAGCTCGTGGCGTGGGCCCGCCACCGCCGCGAGTTCATCCCCGCGCGGGACCAGCTGTGGACCGGTCTCGTGGGCCTGCTCTCCGGGGGCGGGGTGGTCGTGGCCGCCCTGCAGGGCTTCGGCCCGCATGCCCTGCTCGGCATCGCCGGCGGCGGGGCGATCCTGATCGGGGTGCTCCTGATGGTCTCCGGGCTCGGCTTCCACCACGAGGTGCGCCGGGACCGCGGCACGGCCAGGGGCCTCTGAACCGGGTCCACGTCGCCGTCCCGACCCGCGGGGCGGACGTTCGCCGGGGGAGGACCTCGGGGCCCCGCGGGGCCACCCGTCGGCCGGGCGCGTAGACTGGATCCGGTCCGCCGCGCCCCGAGGGCCTCAGCCCCGGGTGCCTGCGCGGGCCGTGCCGCCCCAGCCGCCCCCAGCCGTCAGGAGTCCCGCCGTGAGCGCACCGTCCCCCCGCCCGTCCGCCGATCGCGCCGGATCCGGCCGCCCGGCACGCGGCGGTCTGCGCACCACGGTCAAGGGCCCGCTGGTCTTCTCCGCCGTGCTCGGCGTGGTCGGTGGGGTGATCGCCGGCATCACGGCCTCCGGCGGCACGCAGAATCCGCTGCGTATCGACATCGCGCTGATCGCCTTCGGCGTCTTCTTCATGACCTCGCTCGTGGTGGTGGCCATGCTGCAGCTCGCCGCCCGCGAGAACCCGGACCACCTCTCCCAGGGCTCCGGCGTGAACCGCTCCTCCGAGGAGATGTTCCGCAAGACCGCCGCCGACCGTCGCGCCCAGGCCGCCCGCGAGCGCCGCGCGCAGGGCGGCACCGGAGGCGA
>NZ_JBJDPY010000063.1:0-1317 GCF_044903205.1 Streptomyces sp. NPDC029674 | reverse complement strand
CGTGATATCGGCCTTCGCCTTCAGCGCGTCCATCGCGGCGGACGACGCCCCGGAGAGCTGCCGGTGGATGGCCGCGTGGCGGCGGGCGGTCTCCTCGTTGGGGTACGACCCGCCTTTCTCCTCGTACATTTCCCCGCCAGGCAGATCCTTCAAAACCATATTTGCGGCCCTTTCTGGGAATAGAAAAGCCCCCGAGACGCGGGGGCTGGATTAGTCCGATGGCGGGCCAGGTCAGGCCGGGACCTTGTTCCACACGTTGCTCCGGCGGACAAGGAAATCGCCGGTCTGGTAGTCCGTGAACGTCGACCCGTTACGCGCCGCCGACTCGCCAACCAGGTCGCCCTCCACATGGCACATGACAGCTTCCATGCCACGCAGGGTGGCCAAAGTCGGGCTGTTGATGTTCATGTCCAGGGAGCAACGGTTCATCGTCCCGGCCCACACCACGGCCCCGTAGTCCCCGCCATCTACGGTCAAGTTCGAGGCCGTGAGACGACGCACCACACGGTTGCCCGCAGCGACCTCCAGGCCGCGCCCGCAACCCCGGATGAAGCCACCAGAGATGGACAGCGCGGACGGGTCACCACCCCACGTGGCGTCCGTAGAATCCTCTGTGTCGTACACGCGGATACCCGCCGACGTGGTGTACTCAATGGCCGGCTCCGAGATCGACACGTTCTCGCAGCCGACCATGGCGATGCCATATGCCGCCGTGCCCCCCGATTCCGCGGTGCCGCGCGTCACCACCGGGGACACAAAGGACACGCCCTCGCACTTGCCGATGTTGAACGCCGCGAAGTTGTTGCCACCCGTCGGCACCGCGACCGGCTCAACCGTGCAGTTGATGAACCGGATGTTGCGGTGCTTGGCGGCCCGGCTGTTGCTCAGAATCGACGTGGGGCCAAGAGCCTTGAACCCGCACCCGCCAGTGCCGTTGCCGGCCCCAGAGCGGGAGGCCTTGCAGTTGTCGAACGTGATCCCAGTGATCGGGGACTGGCCGCCCACACGGAACCCATGCTCGCCCGACTCGCGGGAATGGAAATCCGCGACCGACACCTCGCCCGCATCGACCCGGCCGTCCGTCTCCACCAGGACACTGTTCTCACCCGGCCCACCAGATGCCACCGCCAGATTGACGTTGTCCGCCGAACCAGCCAGCACCTTCCACCGGGTCGGGTTCGCCAGGTACAACCCCTGCACATGGCCGCGCATCGTCAGCCGGTCCACCGTCACATCCGTGCCATTCCACGAACCGACCGAGTCCAGGAACCCCTCAACGCGCACGTCCCCGAGGCGCACATGCTCACAGCCCACACC
>NZ_JBJDPY010000062.1:0-1323 GCF_044903205.1 Streptomyces sp. NPDC029674 | reverse complement strand
CGAACAGCCCGAAGTACTGGCCGTTGTTGACGTGCAGGGCGATGTCCACGTCCGTGGGCAGGGCGCGCATCGGCAGCGTCGTCGGCTCCCAGAGCCCGACGCGCGGGCGGCGGCGGGCGCGGGCGACGACCCAGATCGTGCGGGGGATCAGATGCATCGGAGGTTCCTCCTCGGGGTCACAGGACCCCCTCGGTCAGATGGTCCGGCGTGCCGAACCGGTGGGCGGTCACGGACACGGCCTGTTCGTGCAGGAACGGCAGCAGCTCCACCTCGCCGGCGCTCACCACGGGGCCGGCGTAGACCGCTACGTCGGGGGTGTCGCCGAGCGCCACGTGGAGCGCGCTCCGCGCCGCCTCGGCCGCTTCCCGGTCGCCGGTCCAGTCGGCGACGAGCCGGATCCGTGCGTCGCCGCCGCCCTCCGTCGCGGGCGGGACCAGGGACAACCGCCGTGCGCGGTCGTGGAACGCGGCGTCGTCCTCGACGACGACGTCCACCGGCGCGGCCGTGCCGGCACCCTCCGTTCGGACGGACCGGACCAGTTCCTCCACCCGGCCGCGCACGGCCTCGGCCGAGAGCCCGTCCGCGTCGGGGCCCTCCGCGGTGGGGGTCGGGCGCAGGCTCACGGTCATGGGTGCCCCGGCGCGCAGGCCGGCGGAGACGATGCGCAGCAGGTGGTCGGCGGGCCCCGAGTGCCGGCGCACGAGGACCGGGGTGGGCACGTGACGCAGCACGTTCCGCTCGGCCTCGAGCGCGGAGACGTCCGTGGCCACCCCGAACACGGTGGTCCACGCGTGGGTGTCGAGGGCGCGGGCGGTCTCGAGCCAGGACGCGCCCGCGCCGTCGGCCTCGGCCCCGGGCCGTCCCTCTGCCCCGGCCCACGTGGGCGCGTCCTCCCAGTCCACAAGGCCGTGCAGGTAGTGCGGCCCGCCGGCCTTGGTGGTGGGGCCGACGACGGAACGCTTCCAGCCGCCGAAGGGCTGGCGGCGCACGATGGCCCCGGTGATGCCGCGGTTCACGTAGAGGTTGCCGGCGCGCACGCCGCGCAGCCACACGTCGATCTCCTCCCGGTCCAGCGAGTGCAGCCCGGAGGTGAGGCCGTAGTCCACGGCGTTCACGATCCCGATGGCCTCCTCGAGCGTCTCGGCCGTCATCACGGACAGCACGGGGCCGAAGTACTCGGTGAGGTGGGCGTCGGCGCCGGGGCGGACGCCGGAGCGGATGCCCGGGCTCCACAGGCGACCCGTCTCGTCCAGCTGCCGCGGGCGCAGGGCCCACCGCTCCCCCGGGCCGAGCTCGGTGAGCCCGCGGCGCAGCTTCTCGCCG
>NZ_JBJDPY010000061.1:0-1330 GCF_044903205.1 Streptomyces sp. NPDC029674 | reverse complement strand
CCCCAACGGCGAAGCACGGTTCAACATCCGCGGCAAGCAGTACGCGCCGGAGGAGATCAGCGCCCAGGTGCTGCGCAAGCTCGTCGACGACGCCAGCAAGTTCCTCGGTGAGAAGGTGACCGAGGCCGTCATCACCGTTCCCGCCTACTTCAACGACGCCCAACGCACCGCGACCAAGGACGCCGGACGCATCGCCGGGCTCGAGGTGCTGCGCATCATCAACGAGCCCACCGCCGCCGCACTGGCGTACGGAATGGACAAGAAGAACCACGAGACCATCCTGGTGTTCGACCTCGGTGGCGGCACGTTCGATGTCAGCCTCCTCGACGTGGGCGACGGGGTCGTCGAAGTGCGATCCACCGCCGGTGACACCCACCTGGGCGGCGACGACTTCGACCGCCGGCTGGTGGACTACTTTGCCGACGAGTTCAAGAACGAGAACGGCATCGACCTGCGCAACGACCCGCAGGCGCTGCAGCGACTGTTCGAGGCGGCCGAGAAGGCGAAAATCGAGCTCAGCTCGGTGTCCCAGACCCAGGTCAGCCTGCCCTTCATCACCGCCGACGCCAGTGGGCCCAAGCACCTGACCATGACCGTGAAGCGGTCCAAGTTCGAAGACCTCACCGCTGACCTCGTTGAGCGGTGCCTCGGTCCGGTGCGTCAGGCGATGGCCGACGCGAAGGTGAGTGAGGACGACATCGACGAGGTCATCCTCGTGGGCGGTTCCACCCGCATCCCCGCTGTCCAAGCGCTCGTCAAGCGGCTCACCGGCGGCAAGGAGCCGAACATGACGGTGAACCCCGATGAGGTGGTCGCTGTGGGCGCCGCCATCCAGGCGGGCGTCCTCAAGGGCGACGTCGACGACGTGCTGCTGCTGGATGTCACCCCGCTGTCGCTGGGTGTGGAGACCCGCGGTGGCGTGATGACGAAGATCATCGAGCGCAACACCACCATCCCCGCCCGACGCAGCGAGGTGTTCTCCACGGCCGAAGACAACCAGCCGTCGGTGGAGATCGTCGTCCTGCAGGGCGAGCGGGAGATCGCTGCGGACAACCGGGTGCTGGGCCGGTTCGAGCTCACCGGCATCCGCCCCGCTCCTCGCGGTGAAGCGCAGGTCGAGGTCACCTTCGACATCGACGCGAACGGCATCCTGAACGTGACGGCGAAGGACAAGGACACCGGCACCGAGCAGGGCATCACCATCAGTGACACCTCGAATCTGGACCAGGGCGAGATCGACCGGATGATTAAGGAAGCCGAGCAGCACCGGGCTGACGACCAGGCGCGGCGCCAGGCCGTGGACGCCCGCAACGAGCTGGACTCCGCCGCC
>NZ_JBJDPY010000060.1:0-1339 GCF_044903205.1 Streptomyces sp. NPDC029674 | reverse complement strand
GGTCACGCCGCCCGCCGCGGCGGCGTCCTTGGCCTGACCGGCACGGTCGCTGAACAGGGCGGCGGACCGCTGCCCGTCCTAGCGGGCGCCCTTGGCGGCCTTCTTCGCGTCCTTGCGCAGGCCCTTGGCGGCCTGGCGGCCGTCCCGGCGCAGCTGCGTGGCCTTGCGGCCCCCACGACGGCGGCCCTTCTTCGCGGCCTTCTCGGCGTCCTTGCGCGCCGCGGCGAACTGCTGCTGCACGTCGTGGCCGGCGTCCTGCGCCTGGGCCTGCAGGTGCTCGAGGAAGTCCTGGACGGTGTCCAGGCCCTTGGCGACGGCGGGGGCCAGCAGCCCGTACTGGTGCGCGACGGCCTCGCCGGCCTTGCGCGCCCCGCGCTCGACGACGGGGCCGTACTCCTTCTTGGCGTCCTGGGCCTTGCGACGGCCCTCCTCGGCCGCGGCGGAGCCGCCGATCAGCCCGTAGGCCGCGGCCACCTCGCTCCAGGCCCGGGTGGACTCCACCTTCGGGGCGGCCCAGTGGCGCAGGTTCTCCGCCTGGCGTGCGACGAACGCGTTCGTACCGCCGTCGTGCTGGATCTCGTCGTGCAGGGTCTTGCGAGCCATGTGATGCCTCCCGTGGGTTCTGGATGGTCGTTGAACGCGGTGGTCCTCGAGGCCCAGCCTAGTGGCCGACCCCCGCAGTGGCACGGGTCCCGGCACGCCGGGAGTGCGTACGCCGATCGCGGAAGATCCCGACCCCGGACGGCGGGATCCGGACGGCCCGCCGCCGCGGATGGAACAATGGGGCGCATGGCGAACAACACGCACACCGCGACCATCCACACGAACCACGGCGACATCGTCGTCGAGCTGTTCGGCAACCACGCCCCGAAGACCGTGAAGAACTTCGTGGGCCTCGCCACCGGCGAGCAGGAGTGGACCCACCCGCAGACCGGTGAGAAGAACAACGGCGCCCCGCTGTACTCCGGCACCGTGTTCCACCGCATCATCAAGGACTTCATGATCCAGGGCGGCGACCCGCTCGGCATGGGCATCGGCGGCCCCGGCTACCAGTTCGGCGACGAGATCCACCCCGAGCTGCAGTTCGACCGCCCCTACCTGCTGGCCATGGCCAACGCCGGCCCCGGCACCAACGGCTCGCAGTTCTTCATCACCTCCGTGCCCACCGGCTGGCTCAACGGCAAGCACACCATCTTCGGCGAGGTGAAGGACGAGGCCTCCCAGAAGGTCGTGGACGAGCTCAACGCCGTCGCCACCGATCCCCGTGACCGCCCGCTCGAGGACGTCGTCATCGAGTCCATCGACATCGACGAGGCCTGAGCAGCCCCTCGGTGAGCAC
>NZ_JBJDPY010000059.1:0-1395 GCF_044903205.1 Streptomyces sp. NPDC029674 | reverse complement strand
AACCAACAAAACTTTTAAATTTGATTAAGTCTTCGATCGATTAGTATTCGTCAGCTCCACATATCGCTATGCTTCCACCTCGAACCTATTAACCTCATCATCTTTGAGGGATCTTATAACCGAAGTTGGGAAATCTCATCTTGAGGGGGGCTTCATGCTTAGATGCTTTCAGCACTTATCCCGTCCATACATAGCTACCCAGCGATGCCGTTGGCACGACAACTGGTACACCAGAGGTATGTCCATCCCGGTCCTCTCGTACTAAGGACAGCTCCTCTCAAATTTCCTACGCCCACGACGGATAGGGACCGAACTGTCTCACGACGTTCTGAACCCAGCTCGCGTACCGCTTTAATGGGCGAACAGCCCAACCCTTGGGACCGACTACAGCCCCAGGATGCGATGAGCCGACATCGAGGTGCCAAACCTCCCCGTCGATGTGAACTCTTGGGGGAGATAAGCCTGTTATCCCCGGGGTAGCTTTTATCCGTTGAGCGATGGCCCTTCCATGCGGAACCACCGGATCACTAAGTCCGTCTTTCGACCCTGCTCGACTTGTAAGTCTCGCAGTCAAGCTTCCTTGTGCCTTTACACTCTATGAATGATTTCCAACCATTCTGAGGAAACCTTTGAGCGCCTCCGTTACTCTTTAGGAGGCGACCGCCCCAGTCAAACTGTCCATCTGACACTGTCTCCCACCATGATTAATGGTGCGGGTTAGAAATCCAATACAGCGAGGGTAGTATCCCACCAACGCCTCCACGTAAGCTAGCGCTCACGTATCTAAGGCTCCTACCTATCCTGTACAAGCTGTACCGAATTTCAATATCAGACTACAGTAAAGCTCCACGGGGTCTTTCCGTCCTGTCGCGGGTAACCTGCATCTTCACAGGTACTATGATTTCACCGAGTCTCTCGTTGAGACAGTGCCCAAATCGTTACGCCTTTCGTGCGGGTCGGAACTTACCCGACAAGGAATTTCGCTACCTTAGGACCGTTATAGTTACGGCCGCCGTTTACTGGGGCTTCGATTCGTAGCTTCGCAGAAGCTAACCACTCCTCTTAACCTTCCAGCACCGGGCAGGCGTCAGCCCCTATACATCACCTTACGGTTTAGCAGAGACCTGTGTTTTTGATAAACAGTCGCTTGGGCCTATTCACTGCGGCTCTCCTGGGCGTGAACCCTAAAGAGCACCCCTTCTCCCGAAGTTACGGGGTCATTTTGCCGAGTTCCTTAACGAGAGTTCGCTCGCTCACCTTAGAATTCTCATCTTGACTACCTGTGTCGGTTTGCGGTACGGGCACCATAAATCTAGCTAGAGGCTTTTCTCGGCAGTGTGAAATCAACGACTCGAGGAAACAATTTCCTCTCCCCATCACAGCTTGACCTTATGA
>NZ_JBJDPY010000058.1:531-1406 GCF_044903205.1 Streptomyces sp. NPDC029674 | reverse complement strand
GTCGTTGCCGTAGATGTTCTTGCCGGACGACTCCTGACGGGTCAGTGCGGCCGCAAGGTACAGGGGGGTGCCGGCCCGCTTCGCCGCAGCCACCAGCGCCGGCACGTTGTAGAGAACCAGGTCCGAGGACATGGACCCCTTGCCGGAGAGGATCTGCTCGGCCGTGAGCGCCGGCTCCGGGGCCGGCGTGGCCGACGTGGCACCCATGTACCGGGGCGGGCGGGCCACACGGACCACACCGGAGGACAGGGACACCGTGCGGATCTCGCACGGGCCGGACGGGTCGTCGCCCGTGCCACGCGAGTTCTGGTCCAGGATGAGCCAGCGCCCATCCGCGAGACGGCGGATGAGGATGAGGACGTGCCCGTAGTAGCCGCCCCAGTTGAGGGAGACCATGTCGCCGGTCTGCTTGTTCTTGGAGGGGATGTCACCCCACCCGTACTTGGCGATGTAGTTGCCGGCCAGGAAGGCCCCGTGGCCGAGGATGCGCGGGTAGCCGTGGACCGTGGCCCCGTAGTGCAGAGCCGGGTCTACGCACTGCGCCCCATACGCGTCGTCGAAGTTGATGTACTTCCCGCTGACAGAGTTCGCCCACGACTCCACCTCCGCCTGCACCTCAGACAACAGCATCGGCACGATGGGGCCTCCTCTTCACGGGGAACTAGTTGGGGCGGCGCACCTCACGGATCGCCCACTGGTACGAGGACCGTCGTCCCGATGACGTGTCCGGGATGGCGAGCTGCACGTCCTCGCCCGCGGGGGCGACGAGCACCGCGTGCCGGCACCCTTGGCCCGGCACCCAATCGCGGGGCCCATCGGTGAGCGTCACCTGTGGGCGGGCGATCGTCACCGCACCAGAGACCGCGAACCGGAGG
>NZ_JBJDPY010000058.1:0-521 GCF_044903205.1 Streptomyces sp. NPDC029674 | reverse complement strand
GTCTCCCCTGAGGTCCGGAAAGTCGTCGCCACCCGTTCGCGGGCACCCGACGTGGACACCTCACGGGAAGGACCATCCGCTCCGTCGATGCCCACCTCGGTCACCACCAACCGGGCCGCCTGCCCCTCATAGGCGCTCAGCAGCATCGTCACGGTGACCGTCCGCCAGTAAGGCACCGGCACGTCCAGTAGATGAACCCACCCGCCGTCAGCCGGGCCAGACGCCGAATGCATAAACACCGGCCCGGTCGCGTCCGGTTCAATGGACGAACCGCCACGCTGCACGCCCATCCACCGGCTCGGACGCATCATCGACGCCTCCGGGTCCAGCAGGTTGTCGAGCTGCGCCGCCTCCGAGTAGTAGACGAGCAGGGCGCGGTCAAGCCGCTGCCACTCCTCCAGCTCGACCAGATGGTCAAGGGCATCTGGTTCGGCGGTGCCGACTTCGACAGCCCATTGCCGCGGGGGGGGGCCGGCGCGCCGCCGCACCCCCACCCGCGCGCAGACCACGCCCAGCGCGAC
>NZ_JBJDPY010000057.1:0-1413 GCF_044903205.1 Streptomyces sp. NPDC029674 | reverse complement strand
GGTTCCAGCGGCCGGAGCGCGCCAGGGCGGAGCCCACGCCGCGCACCCCGCCCTCGGCGGAGCCGTCCGGGTAGCGGGCGGCGGCCACGGCGCGGCGGGCCATCGCGGCGTCGTCGACCATGGGCACCAGCAGCGTCTGGGCGCCCAGGTCCAGGAACTGCTTGATGGCCACGGTGTCCAGCGCCGGCACACGCACCAGGGTGGGCACGCGGTAGCCGGCGATCGTGCGCAGCTGGGCGAGGACGTCCTGCAGGGTCAGCGGGGCGTGCTCGGCGTCGATGAGCAGGTAGTCGAGGCCCGCGCCGGCGCAGATCTCCGCCGTCGTCGGGTCCCCGGAGGAGAGGAACATGCCGGCGGCGGGGCGGCCCCCACGGGCGGCGACGGCCTCGGACGAGAAGAGGTCGCGGAACAGCGGCTGCGGGTTGTGGCGGACGGGCATGGGACGTTCCTCCGGGGTTCTCCGCGCCCTCCACCCGACGCGGGTTGAGTTGTCGCGGGTGGAGCGGGGTCGTACTGGTGACAGGTCAACCCGCGTTGCGGGTGGGTGGGGCGGGGCGGGGCGGGGCGACGACGACGGCGGGCGGCTCAGGCGAAGCGGCAGGTGATGGTGCCGAGCGGGCCGTAGTCGGCGTAGACGGTGTCGCCCTCGTACACCCACATCGGGCGGGTGAAGGAGCCGGCGAGCACGATCTCACCGGCCTCGAGCGCGTCCCCGTGCCCGGCGATGCGGTTGGCCAGCCAGTGCACGCCGTTGGCCGGGTGGTTCAGCACGCCCGCGGCCACCCCGGTCTCGATGATCTCCTCGTTGCGGGAGAGGATGCCGGAGACCCATCGCAGGTCCACGTCGTGCACGCCCACGGGGCGGCCGCCGATCACCAGGGAGCCCAGGGCGGCGTTGTCCGAGATGGTGTCCGTGATGGTGCGCCCGGCCATCTCGATGCGCGAGTCCAGCACCTCCAGCGCGGGCACCACGTACTCGGTGGCGCGCACCACGTCCATCAGGTTCAGGCCGGGCCCGCGCAGCTCGTCCCGCAGCACGAACGCCAGCTCCATCTCGATGCGCGGATGGGTGTACTTCTTCCACTCGTACACGTGGCCGGACTCGAACACCTGGTCGTCGAAGATCACGCCGTAGTCCGGCTCGTCGATCCCGGTCGCGTCCTGCATGGCCTTGGAGGTCAGGCCGATCTTGTGGCCCACCTTGCGGCGGCCCGCCTCGACCTGGCGCTCGGCCCAGATGCGCTGGACGGCGTACGAGTCCTCGATCTCCATCTCCGGGTAGCGCGCGGTCAGCCGCGGCACGGGCACTCGGTCGATGCCCGCGCGGTGCAGCTCGTCGGCGATCTTGACGTGGGTCTCGTGGTCCAGCACAGCGGTCTCCTTCACGACGACGGGCAGGGGCCTGCCCTTGAT
>NZ_JBJDPY010000055.1:0-1583 GCF_044903205.1 Streptomyces sp. NPDC029674 | reverse complement strand
CACCGTGCTCAGCGAGAACCGCTCGTGGCTCGGATCCGCACACGGCACCGAGGCCACCCGCACGGTGACCCTCGACATCGCCAAGTTCACCGGCAACAAGGTCTCGAACGGCTCGATCCTCTCCGGGCTCGTGCTCGGCCGGATCACCGCGACCGGCCTCTACGGCCCCTACGACAACGCGGCCACCGACGGCCGCGAGGTCGCCGCCGGCTTCCTGTTCAACACCATCCCCGTCCCCGCCGGCACCACCAAGGTGGGCGCTCCCCTCATGGAGCACGGCGTGGTCATCGAGGCGAAGCTCCCGACCGGCAACGGCCTGGACACCGCCGCGAAGACCGACATGGCCGGCCGCATCATCACCCGCTGAGACCGAGAGGACTGACCCATGGCTCAGATCATCGACCTCGTGCCGCCCCCGGCACTCACCGCCTACGTCCGTGAGGTCCCGTCCCCGACGGCGTGGATCCTCAACCGCTTCCTCCCCGACGTCCTCATCCCGGACATCGAGGCCGGCATCGACCGCACCATCAAGCGCAACCGCGCCGCGGCGTTCCGCACCTACGACGCCGAGTCGCCGATCGGCGCCCGCTCGCCCTTCGAGCGCTCGCGGGTGACCCTGCCCCCGATCTCGGAGAAGATCCCGCTGGGCGAGCACGAGCGGCTGCAGCTGGAGCGCATCCGCTCCGGAGGCAGCGGGAACACGGCACAGCTCGTGGACCAGGTGTACGACGACGGCGCGAACCTCGCTGGGTCCATCCAGGCCCGCATGGAGCTCGCGCGCGGCGACGTCCTCACGGACGGCAAGTTCACCCTGGCCAACGAGAACGGGCTCACCCTGGAGGCCGACTTCGGCCTGCCGGCCGAGCACCTCGTGGCGCCCTCCGTCCTCTGGTCGGACCGCGAGAACGCGACCCCGGTCTCGGACCTGGCGGCCTGGGCTGACCAGTACGAGGAGGACACCGGCGAGCGGCCCGGCTACGTCGTCATGTCCCGCATCGCCAAGGCCCACCTCATGGCCTCCGTGGAGGCCCGCTCCCTGGCCGGCCTGACCGGCCCGGGCATGGTGGCCACGCTGGACAACAACCAGCTGGGCGCCATCCTGACCGCCCGCGACCTGCCCGAGATCGTCATCTACTCCGCGCAGATCGACGTCAACGGCACCGCGACCCGGCCCATCGCGGCCGACCGCGTGGTCATGCTGCCGGCCAACGCCCGCGACCTGGGCTACACGGCCTGGGGCATCACCGCCGAGTCCCTGGAGTTCGCGGCCTCGAACGCCGGCGTGCTCGGCTTCGAGCAGCTGCCCGGCCTGTTCGCGTCCGTCCTGAAGGAGTTCGACCCGGTCCGCACCTGGACCAAGGTCTCCGGCGTCGGCATGCCGCTCATCGAGCAGCCCCACCGGCTCCTCGTCGCGGACGTCTACTGATCGGAGGTCCCTTGATGTCTGACGACGTCCTGCAGTACACCGTGACCGACCACGCCACCGGCACCCGCTACGTGGTCGGCACGGTCCCCCCGGAGAAGTTCCTGCAGCACCTGCGCAAGCACAACCCGCGGGCGCTGGGCGCCGCGGCCGGCCGGGC
>NZ_JBJDPY010000054.1:0-1597 GCF_044903205.1 Streptomyces sp. NPDC029674 | reverse complement strand
ACGGCCACGGTGGACCCGGAGTCACGGGCGCGGCTCAGCTCAGCTTCGGCCACCTTGAGGCGGCCCGCAGCGTCCTTCGCCCGATCCTGGGCCTTGGCGACCGCGGCCGCCGCCTGCTCGATCTTCCGGGCAGAGGCCTCGGAGTCCGCGGCCGCGCGCGAAGTGGACTGGCCGAGATCCCCAGCTGCCTTCTTCGCCTTGTGCATGCCGGCGACGAAGCCCTCGACGTTGGCGCGCAGGGACAGGCTGATGGAACGATCGGCCACGGGGCGCCTCCTTCCGGGACTCAGCTGACGGGTCTGATCTGGGGGATCAGCGACTCGGGGTGGGGGCGCTTGTCCGCTTGCCACGCCTCGCGTTCGCGTGCGGTCGCGTCGGTGAAGTGGCACCGGATCGGCGGGTCCGCCCGGTACCGGACGAGGGGGTCTTGGCAGACCTCCTTGAGGCCGCCGCACCGCGGGCAGATCTCCGTGGCCTCCCACTCCGCGAGCGCCAGCACCTTGGCCCGCTCGGCGTCGTCCCACTCTGGCTCAGGCCGTGAGGACAGCAGGCGGCCATCGCCGTCGTGGACGTACGTGGTCTCGGGCTCCCAGCCGAGCAGGCGCCGGTGGGAGATGCCGAGCTCACGGGCGAGCCTTACTTCTTCCCGGAAGTGCGGGTCGGCTCGGAGGCGCGGAAGAAAGGGAGGTCGTTTGACCCCACGTTCAGCTGGACCACGGTGGTGCGGAAGTCCGCGTGCTGGGAGTCGGACAGCTCGGCCGCGAAGCCAGGCCAGTCGGCCGCTGTGAACTCCTCTGCGGAGCCGTCATGCTTGCGCGTGACCGAGACGATCGCGTCGTCGATCTCGAGCGCGGCGTCCGCGATGGCTTCCTTGTTGAACGGGAACGGGTCGTCCGGGGACTGGCCGTCCTCGCCGGCGGGGCGGGGCGGGTGCGCGGTGACGAGCTGGTCCCAGACGGGCCGCGGCAGAGCGCGCAGCCGGAACAGCACGGTCTGCTCGAGCGCGGCGGACGCGAGGGACTCGGCCTTCTCGTTGAAGTCGGCCAGCTCCTTCTCGATCTCTGCCATGCGCTTCTCGGCGGGGGTCTTGCGGCGGTTGAGGCGGTCGTCCTGCGTCTGGGCGTTGACCTGCCCGGTCACGCGCTTGGCCTCGGTGAGGAGGTCCTGGACCTTCGCGCGGGTCAGCTCCCAGTCGGCGGTGAGGGTGCCGTCCAGGCAGACCTCGACGACGCGCTCGGCGCGCTTGATGTGCAGTGCCACGGTGGGCTCCATTCCGGGGAGGGCGAGGGAAGGGAGTGCCCGCGAGGGTGCCGCGCCCTTCCCAAAGGCGACACCCTCGCGGGGTTCATCAGGCCGCGACGACCCCGCGGCGCACGGGCCCGCGGACGAAGAGCTTCTGGATCGTGCGCGTCACCGAGTTCGCCTCGATGGCGACCTCGCGCTGCTCGCCGGCGGTGACTGGCCAGATCTCCACGACCTGGCCGGCCGCGAGCGGCTGCTCGTACGGCACGCCGCGGCGGGTCACGAGGTAGTGGTCGGTGCCCTCCACGAGCGTGTCCACGGCCTTGTTGAACTCGGCCTCGTACGGCGAGTTGGT
>NZ_JBJDPY010000053.1:0-1628 GCF_044903205.1 Streptomyces sp. NPDC029674 | reverse complement strand
GGCGCGCGTTGTCCCGGTTCTGCGGAACTCGGTGGGCCTCGGTGATCCGGATTGGTCGCTCGTCGTGGACTACTGCGTGTGCGTGGCCCGCCTCGAGTGGGCGGAGCACGAGCTCTCCCGAGAGGGTCTGATCGTCATGGGCCAGCGCGGCGCCGCGAAGAACCCGATGACGACGATCGCGGCCCAGTACCGCGCCCAGCTGAAGACCTACGTGCGCGAGCTCGGCCTCTCGCCGGCCGCGCGCACCGGCCTGCCGGCCCGCGAGGACGTCGGCGACGACTTCGATCCGTTCGACTGAGGGAGCTGAGGCGCACCGCCCCTGACGAGGAGGTGCGCCGTGGCCACGAAGAACCCCCTGGACGAGCTTCCCGTGCCGTACGACGCGCTCGTGGAGCTCGGCATGAGCCACGAGCAGATCCTCGAGGCGGCCGGCAAGCGACCGCACACAGTGGCGTTCCAGGCTGACCAACACCCGGACGCGTGGTTCGACGTCGCCCGCGCGCAGCGTGCGCTGCGCGCGCTCGGGGCGTTCACCCACACGAAGGGCCGCTGGGCTGGCGTTCACCTGCGCCTCGGCCAGGGCCTGGACCCCTGGCAGGTCGTCTGGATCCTCGCCCCCGTCTTCGGCTGGGTCTACTTCGACGCCGAGCTGGACCGCGTCGTGCGCGTGATCCGCCGCGTGTGGGTCGAGATCCCCCGCAAGAACGGCAAGTCGACGATCTCCTCCGCCATCTCCGGCGTCCTGCTGCTCGCGGACCAGGAGCCAGGCGCCGAGGTCTACAACGCGGCCGGCTCGAAGGACCAGGCCGCGCGAGTGTTCGAGGACGCCAAGCGGATGCTCTCGACGTCGAAGGCCGCGCGCTCGCGGGTGGAGCCGCTGAAGGACGTCGTGCGTGTCCCGCGGACGGCCTCGATCCTTCGGGTGCTCTCGTCCGTGGCGGAGACCGCGCACGGCCTGAACGTGTCTGGCGCCGTCGTGGACGAGGTCCACACGCTGCGCCGCAAGGCCGGCCTCGTGGACGCGCTGGAGACCGGCGTGGGCGCCCGCGACCAGCCGCTACTGCTGTACATCACGACGGCGGACGAGGCCGAGGACGGCACGCCGTACGACGAGAAGCACACGTACACGCTCAACGTGGCCTCCGGGATCATCTCGGACCCCTCGTTCTATGGGGTGGTCTGGGGCGCCGAGAAGGGCGACGACCCGTTCGCGGAGTCGACGTGGGCGAAGGCCTCGCCCGGCTTCCCGAAGTCGCCGAACCGGCGGTACATGGAGACCGAGGCGAAGAAGGCGCGGAACTCCCCGCGCGAGCTCGCCGTCTTCAAGCAGCTCGCGCTGAACCTGCGCACGTCGTCGACGTCGCGGTGGCTGGACATCGGCAAGTGGGACGAGCTCACGGCCCGCCCGGATCGCGCGCGGCTGCGCGGCCGCCGCGCGTGGGCGGGGCTGGACCTCTCGGCGACGTCGGACTTCACGGCGTGGGCGGTCTGGGTGGAGTCCACCCGGCCGGGCTACCAGCTCGAGCTGCTGATCGACTACTGGGTGCCCGAGGACCGTGTGGAGGCACTGCAGGAACAGCTGAAGGTACCGCTGCAGGCCTGGGTGGACCAGGGCTACGTGCACGCCA
>NZ_JBJDPY010000052.1:0-1651 GCF_044903205.1 Streptomyces sp. NPDC029674 | reverse complement strand
CAGCACGCGGCCACGGCCACCTCCTCCGACGACGGCGTGAACCAGATGTCCGGATCCGCCAGCTGACACGGGGTCCGCTCCGCTTCGTCCACCGCCTCGAGGCTGGGTGCGAGCGTCGCGTTCATGCCGGATCACCGCCCTCAGCGGAGTCGTCGACCCCGCCGTCCGTGGCGGGCCGGGTGGCCGGGGCGAGCCCGGCCAGCTGCGCGAGGCGCCCGTCAGGGCCGTCCTCACCGGCCAGCTCTCGGACGGCGCGGACCTCGGGATCCACGAACACCCAGCCGAGGGCGGCGCGGAGCTCGAGCCACAGCAGCGTGGAGGGGGAGGGGTAGGCGTGCTCGTAGACGTAGCTGGAGAGCGAGGGGGTCTGGCACATGCCGACCACCCACAGCGCGGCCTGCTCGACCAACGTCATCCCAGCGACGGCCTCGGCCACCGCAGCGCCCAGGTTCGGCGCGGCACCCTTGGTGACCTGGAGGATGCGGGCCTGACGCGCCTGGATCCCGTAGGCGCCAGCGAAGTTCGTGGTGGCCTGCTGGTAGTAGCGGGCGAGAACACGGAGGGTGCGCTCGTCGCCGGCCTTCGCCGCGGGCAGCACGGTGTCGCGGATCCACTGGTCCTCGAGGTCACGGACGCCGGCGAGAGCAGTGTCGAGCTCCTTGCGGAGCGCGGCACGGGCCTCGCGCGCCACCTCCTCGGCCGTGGCCGCGGCATCCGGCTTGGATCGAGGCACGAGGTACCGGACGTCGTCGCTGTCCTCGGCGACGACGGCGCGGGCGCCACGTTCAGCCGCCTCCGCCGCATCCTCGACCTTGACCTCCTGCCACTCCGAGTCCGATCGCCACACCGGCGTCTCCGGGGCGTCCATGACCTCGACGCCGGCCGCCTTGAGCTCAGCGAGCACCTTCGGGCGCCGCTTGCGCCACTCCCGGGACTCCTTCGCCCGCCTGACGTGCCAGTCCCAGTTCGACGGGTGCACGTCCACGACGGCCAGCAGGCTCTCCTCCTCCGGCTCACCCGCGAAGTCCGCCAGCACCTCGGCCCGCTCGAGGGTGAGCTGGCCGTCGTGGACCCGCTCGAAGGTCGCGTCGTCGAGCTTCGTCAGCTTGGCGCGGGCCCGGACCCGGCGGGCAGACAGACCGGTCTCCCGCGCCACGCGCTTGGCGTCCCAGCCGTCGAAGTCCAGCATCGCCTGGACGGCGGTGGCCTCCTCCGCGATGGAAAGGTCCTTGCGGTGCAGGTTCTCCTGCACCATGGCCGCGATCTGGTCACGCTCGTCCATCAGGTCGTGACGGACCAGGACCGGGACGGTGTCGAGGCCAGCCTTCTTCGCCGCGTTGAGGCGCCGGTGGCCCATGATCACCGTGTAGTCGCCCTCAAGCGTCGGGTGAGGTGCCACGACGAGGGGCTGGTGGATGCCCTGCGTACGGACCGAGGCGATCATCTCCTCGTCCGCGACCGCCCGATCCCGGACGTTCTTCGGGTGGGGGCGAAGGTTCTCCACGCGCTGCAGCTCGAGCGTTGCGGCCTGGGTCTCGCTCTTCATGGCCATCATCGGTCTCCTTCGGATCTGCGGGCCTGCTCCTCGGCGGGCCGGCTCGGGTCGAACACGGGGAAGAAACGGGCGTCCACGGTCCGGCCGCCCGGGAAG
>NZ_JBJDPY010000051.1:0-1662 GCF_044903205.1 Streptomyces sp. NPDC029674 | reverse complement strand
CGAGGTCATCGCCGAGCACCTCGGCGAGACCTCCCCGACCGTCGACGAGTCCTCCAACGAGGAGCACGACGACACCCGCACGGACTCCCCCGAGTCCGAGTGACCCCCAGGAGGTGAGCAGCCGTGACCGGAATCCTCAACGCCGACCAGGAGACTGTCGAGAAGTTCTTGCTGCGGCCGCTCACCTCCCAGGAGGCCACCTACGTGGAGGGCCTCCTCAACACGGCGTGGTTCCGCCTTCTCCTGGCACTTCCCTCGCTCCCGGCCCGCCTCGCGGCCAAGGAGCTCGAGCAGACGATCGTGGACGACGTGGTCGCCGAGATGGTCGCCAACGTCCTCAAGAACCCCAGCGGCGCACGCTCCCGCACGACGACGATCAACGAGTCGATGTCCCTGGACGACTACTCCGAGCAGACGCAGACCTCCACCCAGGAGACCATCGACCGCGCGCTCGCGGAGGGGATGCTCTACCCCACGGAGTCCCAGCTGGCCCTGCTGCGGCCGGTGCGATCGGGCGCATTCACGATCCGGCCGGGTGCCTGATGCGCAGCCCGGAGGAGATCGAGGCGTGCCTGCTGCGTGGGCGCGCGGCCGCGGAGGCGCTGATGACCACCAGGGTGCGCGTGCACCGGGCCACGGGCCGCAAGACCACGGACCCGCGCACGGGCGTCGTCACCGCCGAGACCAGCGTGGTCTACGGCGACGGCACGGACGGCGATGTCGGCAAGGTGCAGACCGGCGCCGGCGGCCCACGGGGCCGGACGGACGTGGCCGGCCGCTTCGCCGTCGTCGAGGGCCCCCGAGTGGATCTGCCGGTCCGCTCGCGGTGCGTCGCGGGCGACATCGTTGAGGTCCTCGCCTCACGCATGGATCCCGACCTCGCCGGCCTGCGGCTGGAGCTGCGTGAGCTGGACCGTGGCGAGTACCGCACGGCAGACCGCTGGTCAGCGGAGCTGGTGACCCGATGAACGGGTCCGAGGAGCTCCGGGCGTACGCGACGAACCTGGGCCGCATCGGCCTCGAGGTGGCCGGCGAGGTCGACAAGGTGCTCAAGCGCGGCGCCCAGAACATCAAGACCGGGCTGCAGGAGAACCTGCGGGAGTCGAAGCACTTCCGGCAGGTGGCCGCCTCGATCAGCTACGACCAGATCGGCGGCGTCCGCGCGCTCGGTTACGAGGTCGGCCCGGACAAGGACCGGCACGCCGGCGCACTGGCGAACGTCGCGTTCTTCGGCACCTCCCGCGGCGGCGGCACGGTCGACTTCGACGGGCCGCTACGCGAGGAGGAGCCCCGCCTGGTCGGGCACCTGCAGGAGCTGCTCGGCCGGATGGGAGGGGACCTGTGACTCTCTCCGCTCACGAGGAGCTGCTGCAACTGCTGGCCGGCACCGGGTTCACGGTGCACGACGGCGAGGTCCCCGCCAACCCGGCATACCCGTACGTGCTGGTGACCCCGCGCCGCCCGTGGATCCGTGACCGCGCGCTCTCCCGCGCCCGGCATGGTCGCCGCGTCTCGTGGCTGCTCACGGTGGCCGGCCTGTCCTCAACCGCGGTCCTCGTGCTCATCGACGGGTGCGTCTCCGCACTGGACGGCGCCCGCGTCCTGGGGCAGCGGCTGGAACTCGAACCCGGCGGTGCGGACATCCTCACGGACGACGAAACC
>NZ_JBJDPY010000050.1:0-1734 GCF_044903205.1 Streptomyces sp. NPDC029674 | reverse complement strand
CGCACCTTGATGAACCGGGGCCGCCCGTCGGCGTGCTCCCCGTCACGGCGGGCGCGGGTGCCGTCCGGGAGGGTGAAGGCGGCGACGTCCGAGGCGGGCACGACGACGGCGCGCCCGTTGAAACCAGCGACGACCGCTTCAAGACCAGTCCACAGGGCCACACCAGCGGCAAGCACCTCCCGGAACTGGACATCCGTGAGGACGCACGGCACGCCCGACATCTCGACCTCCTCGGCGGGCGGGGTGGGGGCGGGCCAGACGGTGAGCGCGGCGGGGCGGTCGGCGCGGCGGGTGGCGTAGACGACGTCCATGGCGTCCGCGAGGGTCGGCGCGAAGCGGGCCCACATGGCACCGCCGCCACCCCCGAGGTACTCGATCTCCCAGAACACGGCGCCCGCCAGCAGGCCGGAGCGCATCACCCTCGGGCGGATCGAGACACGGCGGTTCACCAGGGCGTACAGCGCGTACTCCTGGGTGCCGAGCCGCGGGGACCGCGAACAGACGGGAGTCCGCACGGGCGTGTCGCTGTCGTGCTTCGACGCGGTGATCACGAGTCCACCTCGTCCAGCCGGGCGACGTCGTCGCGGGTGATGGTGAAGGATGAGCCGCCGGTGGAGACGGTGAGACCGTCGAGTGCGTCGTCCTTGAAGCCCTTGCGGACCGCGACGGCCAGGGCCTCCTTGGCCTCGGTCTCGTCCTTGCGGGCCAGGTGCTCGCGCTGGATGCGGTTCAGGGCGTGGGCGAGGTCCTCGGTCTGCTCACGCCAGTCCAACTCGAGACCACCGAAGTCGGGGGTGTCCCCGTCCTCGGGGTCCAGGCGGGCGATGGTGAGCAGGCCGCGGCAGTGCGGTCCGGCCGCCACCAGGTACGAGGACCCGGTACGGCGGTTGCCGGTGATCGTCAGCTCCCCGCCGTACGCCTTCGCCGTCCGCACGAAGCGGGCCAGTCCCTTCTCGTGCACCAGCGTGTGCAACGGCAGCTCCTCACCGACGAACGAGGCCGGCATCACCGAGGCAGGGACGTTCGGGAACTCCGGATCCGGGTCACCGCCCTGCAGGACGAGCTCGCTGCCGGCAATCAGGCCACCGACGTCCTGGAACGTCAGCTGGTGGCCGGCGTCCGTGACCTCCCGGGTGATCATCAACATGGTCTGATCCAGCTCGTCCGCCAGCGTGAACACCGCCAGGACGGCCTTCGCCGCCGCAGGGGACAGGTGGAACGCGTCCGTGGCCGGATCCCCGGTCAGATCCTCCACCTCCAGCACAGACGACCGCGCCATCACAGACGTGGACCCGCACGAGGCCATGACCCACACCCAGCGGTCCGAGACCTGCACCCGCAGGTGCTCCAGCACACCCGACTTCGGGCCACCCGTGTGCGGCAGCGCCCCCGCCAGAGCCTGCCGGAACTGCATCGTGTCCAAGGTGACCCTCATGCCGCCGCCTCCGCTCGGGCCAGGCGACGCACGGCCGGCGCCAGCGCCGCCAGCGACTCCACGCACGAGAACGGGACCGCATGGGTGATCGCCGAGACGGCGTCACCGCGCGTCAGGATGACCGACACCCGATCGCCGCCTGCGCCGTCCGGGTAGATGCGGACCAGTGCCTCGGTCTCCGGCAGCCGATGGGCCAGCACCAGCACGCCCAGGGCCGCGACGACGGCGCCCGCCGCCGCATCCCGGTCATGCACGTGACTGCAGCCCAGCCGGGCCTCACGGATCAGCCGGCGGATCCG
>NZ_JBJDPY010000049.1:0-1892 GCF_044903205.1 Streptomyces sp. NPDC029674 | reverse complement strand
CACCAAAGGATGAGGAAACTTCCCCTCGTGATCTAGTTTCTTTCTCCGTACCTTAGTTGGGTTCTCACGCGGGAGCTGCTTGGTGTACTTGTTGAGTCCCGCATAGTGGATGCTCCTATTGCTGTCAAGCGGCCAGTGGCGGGCTGATCTGCTCCAGGATGGCGGTCGCTCGGGCCTCGAGTTCAGGGTCGGCGCGAGTTCCGATCTCGAGTCGTCGGAGCCGCTGGTAGGGGACGCCGAGAGTGGCGGCGAGAACGCTGATCGGGATGCCTTTCGCTTGTCGGCGTGCTCGGAGTTCGCGCCCGACGGGATTGTCGGTGGCGGGATTGAGCAGAGCGGCATAGATCTCGTTCGCGACGTGTCGTTTGAGGCAGCGCATGATGTCACGGTCGGTGAGTTGCTCCGAACGACGCCTCTCGAAGTAGGCCATCGTCCGAGGCTCGCGATGCCGCATGCGCAACAGCACAATCCGGTGCAGCGCGGCGTTCGCGTGCCGGTTCCCGCCGCGAGAGAGTCGATGCCGTGTGCGTTGTCCGGAGGAGGCGGGGATCGGGGCGACACCGGCGAGAGCGGCGAAGCTGGCGCGGGTTCCGAGCCGCTCGGGGTTGTCGCCGGCGGCGACCAGGAGCGTCGCTGCGGTGACAGGACCGACTCCGCTCAGGGACAGCAGCGTGGGGTTGACCTGCCGGACGAGCATCTCCAACTGTTGTTCTATCAGGTCGATCTCGGCTTGCATCGTGAGGTGTCGGACCGCGAACCGTCGCAGTGTCTGCCGGGCGACGACCGCGGGATCGGGGGACGTGATTGTTCCGGGCCGAGTCTTGGCGAGCGTGTTCACCAGACGCTGCCCGCTGAGAGCGCGGAACGCCTGTCGCACGAGCTCGGGTGCGGTGATCAGCAGCGCGTGGATCTGGTTCATCACTTGCGCTCTGGCCTTGGCCGCCGAGCGCCGCTCTGCGAGGAGGATCCGCATCGACTCGACCGCGCCATCACCAGACTTTGGGATCGCGGTGTCCGTTCCTGCGAGGACAGCGACCGCTGCCTGGTGGGCGTCGAGGGGGTCGGACTTGCCGCGACGACGGCGGGCTTGCCGGTCCTGTCGCGCGACTTCGATGACGGTCAGCCCCGCCGTGGTCAGCGCGCGTGCGAGGCCAGCCCCGTACGACCCCGTTCCCTCCACCCCGATACGGACGACATCACCGTGCGCGTGGAGGAACGCGACGATCTGCGCGTAACCGCGACCGTCGGCACGGAACTCTCGGTCCGCGACAGGTCGGCCCACGAGATCGAGGATCGCGACGTGATGCGTTTTCTTGTGCGTGTCGACCCCGGCGACCAACTCGGAGCCTGGTGGCAACGGGTTGGTCAGCGGCGGGTCGAGTGTCATGCTCGTCATTGACGGGATTCCCTTCCAATGGTGATGAACGTCACCGCGGGTCGGGTGAGTGCAGACAGCACAAAGGTGAGACGACTTTCCGGTCAGGCTCCTATCAAGTCATGTGCCCGCCCGGCCCGCAGCGACCCCGGCGTCGACGGACAGATCCACAAAAAGACAGCCGCGAACGGCGTCCGTGTAATTTCGGGTCACGCCGGCGCCGGAGCCGAATCCATCATCTCTGTGTAACCCTCCCCGGTGGCCACGACCATCTTCGAGACGGACGCGGTCACCGTGGGAGCCTTCGAGCGAACCTTCCACAGCACTCTCGAAAGGACATCACCACGATGACCGCTCCACACATTGTCGACCCTGAACGCCTGCTGCGCGAAGCTCTCGGGGAGGCCTCCCCAGACCTGCTGCGCCACCTGCTGCAGACCGTGATCAACGCACTGCTCTCCGCCGACGCTGACGCGGTCTGCGGGGCCGAGTACGGCAAGCCCTCCGAACACCGGAC
>NZ_JBJDPY010000048.1:0-1955 GCF_044903205.1 Streptomyces sp. NPDC029674 | reverse complement strand
CCGCGTGGCACGGCTGATCGAGCGGGCACCAGCACGCCAGGTTCTTCCCGGCCAGCTCTGCGCGAACGCGATCCATACCCCACGGGTCCAGGCCCCTCTCAAGGAGTTGACGGAGTCTGTAGACGGCGTAGGCGCGCGCTTCCTCCCCCGTCCTCGTGGTGTACGTGGCGAGGAAGGAGTTGTAGTGGTACACATCCCAGGTGCCCTTGCCTTCGCGGCGAATCGTGTACGGGTTCCCCCACACACTGGGGCGGCCCACGTAGACCGTGTTCTCGGGCAGCCGCCAGCCCTTCGTGCGCTGGCGCTGCACGCGGCGCGGGGTGGTCATGCCGTCACCACCCGGATGCCGAGCAGCTCGAAGGCCGGCTGATCGGTCAGACGGGATCGGACGACGCCGAGGCCCTTGCCGGTGAGCCGGACCTGCGGGGCCGCGGACTCTCGCACCTCACCCGAGACGAGGTCGCGGTACGTGCGGGCCTTCACCACGAACAGGCCCTGCTCGATGTACCGCTGGTACACGTGCGGGCGGCCCTTCGCATCGCGGTACAGGTAGCCCCAGTCCACGAGGGACTTCACGAGGCGCTTCTCGCCGATCTCGATCTGCCCGGACTCGCACAGCACCTTCGCGGCGTCGTTGTACGACCACGAGCCCGCCGAGGACACGATCGACTCCCACGCGGCGACCTTCGGGGCGTCCTCGGCGACCTTCGCCTCGAGCGCCTCGACCTTCGCCACCGTCAGGGTCAGGGCCCGGTGGATGATCTCGTCCTCGGTCAGCTCACGCTGCACGGAGTACGCGCCCGTCTTCCGAATCGCCGGGAGCACCTCGTGCGTCAGCCACCGCTTGAACGCCTTCGCCTCCGGCTTCCGCGAGCGCAGCACCAGCGAGTACATGCCGGCCTCGGTGACGACGACCATGGTCTGCGGGCCGGAGGGGGTGTCTACCAGACACCCCCTCTTCTCGTCGGCGTCGAGGTAGCGGGTGGCGTCCTGCTGGCGGCCGATCTCGAGGACGGCGCAGAGGTCGGCGGCGACGAAGTGGGGCTCGCCGTCGATGACGGCAGTGCGCACGGCGGTGGTGCCGTACTGGAAGGGCGTCAGCGCGGTCATGCCGCTGTCCTTTCGTGCGTTCCGTGGTGGTGCGTGGGGCGTTCAACCATGGTCAAAAAAAGATCCTCGACGCCGACGCCCAGGTGGTGGGCGATGCGCAGGGCGGGTTCGGGCGCGAGGGTCTCGGCCTGCCCGTTGAGCAGGCGGTTCATGTATGAGTGCGACTTCCAGCCGGCGGCTCGTGCCAGCTGCCGCGCTGAGACGTCCTGGACGATCATCAGGCGCTGGAGTCGCTTGCGGTCCCGCAACTTCATGTAGAGCTCCCCGAGTGGCAGGTGAATGACTTGCCCCATGACTGTAACCTTTCGCGTGACGTGGTGTCCAGCAAAACGGTACATCGAGTTGGCCCAGGTGTCCACCTACTTCTCTCCAGGTCCGCGCTGATAGCCCGTATCCGCGCCGCCATGCGGCATACCGCCCCCTTTGTTGCTACCGTTTCGGTGTCCACTTCCACGCAACAGCGGGTGTCCGAGGTCGATTGCTCCCCTTGGTGTCGCCCCGCAGATTGGTCGCCATGAACGACATGCACTCGCTGGGCCGGCTGATCGCCTCAGCCCAGGAGCGGAACGGCTGGTCCCTCCGCGACCTCGCCGCCCGCGCCGAGCGCGCAGGGTACGACATGAGCCACACCAGCTTCGCGCGGCTCAAGTCCACCCCTGTCACCTCGATCAAGGGCGAGAACATCACGATGCTCGCGCTCGTGCTGAAGGTGCCCGTGGCCCACGTGGCCACTGCAGCGCTGGAGTCCATGGGAGTGGAGCTCGACTCGGCTCTTCACCCGTCGGTCCTCGACGTCGTTCAGGAATCCCCTGACCTCTCGACGTATGACCAGGAGCTGCTCACCG
>NZ_JBJDPY010000047.1:0-2030 GCF_044903205.1 Streptomyces sp. NPDC029674 | reverse complement strand
ACGACGAGCAGCAGGCACAACCAGCCCGGGAGCGCGTAGATGATCGCGGCGGAGGGGACGCCGCCACCGATCGTGCCCCACGTGATGAGCGCGCTGATCGTCCCCCAGATCCCCGTCTGCAGGATCAACGGGGCCGGGGCGAGCTCACGCCAGCGCAGCACCACGAGCGCCGACAGGGTGCCGGCGAAGACCGCGGCGAGCGCCCACGCCACCGGGGACGCGAACTCCCACATCGGCGCCCACGTAGGCGTCTGGAACCGGTCCGGGGCGAGGGCGAACGTCAGCCCGATCGCGACGAGCGCGGCCGAGAGGGACACCGCCACGATCTCTGGAAACGCGGAACGGCGGATACGGACGACGAGCTGAGCCACGCGACGAGGCACGGGCACCTCCAAAGGGTGTCGGGAATGACGACGGCCCCCACCAGGTGTGGTGGAGGCCGCTAGGGTGTGGGGCATGACGACTCCCCTGGACCGGATGGTGTGGTGGTGGCGGGAGCGCGGGATGCGCCCCCGCCAGTGCGACTGGTGTCGCGCCACCTACCGGCCAGCGCAGGCCGCCACAGAGTCGCGAGGCCGGTTCTGCTCCGAGTCATGCGCAGTGGAGGACGCCGACTTCACCGCGTGGTGACCTAGAACCCGAGGATGCCGAGGTCGCGGACGAGCCGCTCGCCGACGAGCCTGTGTACGGACTCGTGGTAGTGCAGCCAGTCGGTGTGCCCGGCAGCGGTCATCAGGTCCGTTGCCTGCTGTGTGTACATGCCGGGCCGGTTCGGGTCCTCGATGGCAGCGGCGCAGTCGAGGATGCAGTCCACCGGGTGTGCGCCCGATCCCGGCACGATGGTCCCGTCTGCCTTAATGACCTTGGCCCGGATCGCCCCGGCGGTCCCGGCGGCCACGGTGGCGGAGCCGTCTGCGGTGAGGGGCGCACCGTCACGGAGCCAGGTGTTGAACGTCAGCGGCTCAGTCGGGGGCGTCTGAGACGGGGACGAGCGGGGTGCGAGCGTTGTCTTGCCAAGCCACGCGATCCCGTTCGCCTTCATGTACTTCCAGAATTTCAGGGCAGACTCCGGGAGGGGCTGGTTGATGCCAAGCTCGTCGATCATGTGCGTGGCGGTCGCCAGGTGCGGGCCGTACATCATGGTCGTGCGGGGCCCCGGGTGAGCCCCGTGGTAGTCCCCGCCCTGGGCGACCTTGACCGAGGCCAGATTCAGGCGGCGAGAGAGGTAGTCCATGTGCGAGAGGCTGACCTGCACGATGGAATCGCCGGTAAGAATCCAGGAGCGTCCGGTGCTCGGCGCGCCGATTCTGGCGGGCCGCACCGTGCCCCATCCGATGAGGGGTGCTGCTGCGGGGTGGTTCGGGTCGTAGTGCCCGGTGTGTATCCTCGCGCCCTCGTCCGGGTCAGCCCCGGAGAGGTCCATGTACGCCTTGGGACCCTGCGTCCAGGTGTACACGTCGAGCACGTCCCCGGCGAGCACGTCCACGGGAAGGGGGTCGGCGGTCATGGTCGCACCTTCCACGGGCACGCTGGCCTGCTGCGCGCCGGAGAAGGTGAGCGTGTACTTCGGGCCGCCGTTGACACCGGCTGCGGCGCGGAGGGTGAACGGCTCGGCGATGGAGCCGGTGAAGCCTCCGTGGAATACCCAGGAGAGGGCGGGCTTGGAGGCGTCCACGGTGACCCGCTGGTGCGAGGTCGCCCCGATCCCGGTAGTGGCGTCGCGCAGGAGCGTGGCGGGTGCACACCGGGAGAGGACATTCAGCACGGGTCCATTCGGGGGCGCGGCGGCACGGCGGGCGGGTCCGCCGAAGACGCGGCGGCCGGCGGTGGTGTACACGCCTCGGGCAAGTCCGTCAGTGTCGCTGATCCTCGTCATCGGGCCACCGCGTCCGAGAGGGCCTTGATCTGGGCGGCGGTGAACGCGCGGGTGCCGTCCATGACGATGCCCGCGACTCGGCCCGGATCGGCCTGGCCGAAGAAGAGATGGTTGCCGGTGATGGGCTGTGCGGGAGCGTTCTTCACCTCGGCCC
>NZ_JBJDPY010000046.1:0-2144 GCF_044903205.1 Streptomyces sp. NPDC029674 | reverse complement strand
ACACCACGCCCGTTTGGGGCGGGGGCGCCCCCGCGCCCTGGGCGGGGGGGGGGGGCGCCGTGTGGGGCGCCGGCGGCCTGCTCGCGGCCGGCGCCGGCATGACCGTGAAGACGGCCGCCGACTTCGACAAGGCCATGTCCTCCGTCCGTGCAGCCACGCACGAGACCGAAGAGAACATGGCTCTCCTGGGCGAGGCCGCGAAGAAGGCCGGCGCCGACACCGCATACTCCGCGGAGGAGGCCGCCCAGGGCATCGAGGAGATGGCCAAGGCCGGCGTCTCCACCGAGGAGATCCTCACCGGCGGCCTCGACGGCGCACTCTCCCTCGCCGCCGCCGGCGCCCTCGACGTCGGCGACGCCGCCGAGCTCGCCGCCTCCGCCCTCGTCCAGTTCAAGCTCGACGGCTCCCAGATCCCACACGTCGCCGACCTCCTCGCGGCCGGCGCCGGAAAGGCCCAGGGCTCCGTCGAAGACCTCGGCGCCGCGCTCAACCAGTCCGGCCTCATCGCTGCGCAGACCGGCCTCGACATCGAGGAGACCACCGGCACCCTGGCGATGTTCGCCAACGCCGGCCTCACCGGCTCTGACGCCGGCACGTCCTTCAAGACGATGCTCCAGCGGCTCAACCCGCAGACCAAGGAAGCCGCCCAGCTCATGGATGAGCTCGGCCTCTCCGCCTACGACGCCAACGGCAACTTCATCGGCATGGAGGAGTACGCCGGCAAGCTGCAGGGCGCGCTCGCGGGCATGTCCGAGCAGCAGCGCGCGGCCGCGCTGCAGACGCTCTTCGGCTCCGACGCGATCCGCGCGGCGTCCGTCCTCTACGAGGGCGGCGCCGAGGGCGTGAGCGAGTGGACCGAGAAGGTCAACGACGCCGGCTACGCGGCCGAGACGGCCTCCATCATGCAGGACAACCTCGCCGGCGACCTCGAGAAGCTCGGCGGCGCCTTCGACACGGTCTTCCTGCAGTCCGGGTCCGGGGCGAACGACGTCCTGCGGGACATGGTCCAGGGCCTCGAGGGCGTCGTCGACTGGGTCGGCAGCCTCCCCGAGGGCGTGCTGCAGATCGGCACAGTGTTCGCCGGCGTGACCGGCGGCGCTGCCCTCCTGGCCGGCGCCACCCTCACCGTGATCCCGAAGATCAAGGAGACCCGAGACGCCCTCAACGACCTCGCCCCGGCCGGCTCCAAGTCCGCCGCCGCCGTAGGCAAGCTCGGCAAGCTGGCCGGCGTCGCGTCAGTCCTCAGCGGCGTCGCGCTCGCGGCGATCGAGCTGGCCAAGGCGACCACCTCGTACGACACGATGACCACGGAGAAGATGGCCACGGCCATCCGCAACGTGGCCAACGCGGGCGATGACGTCGTGGCCCGCAAGGACCAGCTGAACAGCGTGTTCTCGGATTGGGACGTGTCCGCCGGGTCGTCCGCCGAGAACATCATGGGGATGGACCAGGCGCTGCAGCATCTGGTGTCGTCCCAGGACGATTTCGGCCGCGGCCTGAACGACTGGGCGAACGACGCGTTCGCCTGGACGGGTCTGGCCAAGGACAACGTCGGCCAGGTCGAGGACCGGCTCATGGAGCTCGGCAACGAGATGGGCAACCTCGCCTCCTCCGGAGAGACCGAGGCCGCCACGGCCGCGTTCCAGGAGCTCGCCCGCTCCTGGGAGGCCACGGGTCGGCCGGCCGAGGAGCTGTTCAACACCTACATGCCCGGCCTGCGCGACTCCCTCAAGGGCGTCGCCGCGGAGATGGGCGTGAGCATCGACGACGCTCAGGCGCTGGAGTGGGCCCTGTCCGGGGTCGCTCCGGAGGCGGTCCGCACCGCGGAGGCCTCGGCTGACGCCGAGGCGGCCATGGCGAAGATGGCCGCTGAGGCTGAGGCCGCGGCGCAGAACTCGCAGTCCCTCGTGGACGAGCTCGCGCAGACCACGGGCATCAACCCGGACGGGCTGAACGGCATGGCCGAGGCCATGGCCATCCTCACGGACGAGTCCGAGGAGGCCGGGGACAAGCTCGACAAGGTCATCGACGCGCTCTTCCGCGCCGGCCTGGCGCATATGTCCGTGCAGGACGCGCAGGCGGCCATGTACGAGGCAGGGGACGCCCTCAACAAGGCCATCGAGGAGAACGCGGCCAGCCTGGAC
>NZ_JBJDPY010000045.1:0-2311 GCF_044903205.1 Streptomyces sp. NPDC029674 | reverse complement strand
GCTCCGCCGGCATCGAGCTGACCGTCCCGCCCGTGAACCTGTGCACCGACAACGGGGCGATGGTCGCCGCGCTCGGCGCACGCCTGGTGCGCGACGGCGTCGCCCCCTCCGACGCGTGGTTCGGCGCGGACCCGGGACAGCCGGTCGAGGTCGTCAGCGTCTGAGCGCGCCCGGCCCCTTGCCGCCACGCCCACACGTTCCGTAGACAGGGCCCATGACCGGCCATGAGCACCCCCGCCCCGAGTCCACCTCCGCCGCCGTGGACGAGCAGATGCTGGAGGACTTCCTCAATCAGCACCTGCTCGTGGGCTGACCCCGTTTCGTAGGTCCAGTCGTTATGAGAGTCGTCCTGTTGCCCGCGGTCGCGGGCAGGGAGACTGGTCAGATCATGACGAACAGCAGGAAGCGTCACACCCCCGAGCAGGTCGTCCGTAAGCTCGGGCAGGCCGACAGGATGCTCGCCGATGGTCAGGACGTCGCGGCGGTGTGCCGGGAGCTCGGGGTGTCCGAGCAGACGTACTACCGGTGGCGGAACCAGTACGGCGGCCTCAATGCCGACGACGCAAAGCGCCTGAAGGAGCTGGAGAAGCAGAACGCGACCCTGAAGCGTCTGCTCGCGGAAGCGGAGCTGGAGAAGGCCGCGCTCAAGGAGCTGGCTGAGGGAAACTTCTAAGCCCGGACAGGCGCCGCGCCGCCGTCGATCACCTCAAGCGCAAGTTGCGGGTGAGCGAACGGATGGCGTGCCGTCTGGTCGGGCTGAGCCGCTCCGCGTACCGGCGACCGCTCAAGGGCGACACGGTCGCGGACCCGGATCGGGCGCTCAGGGAGTGGCTAGTTGAGTCCCGCATAGTGGTGTAGCGCCCGGTGGTCGGGCACGTCGTCTCAGACGTGGACGCGGCCACCGTGTGATCCTTCGAGTGAACCTCTCACAGCACCCTCGAATGGAGTCATCACGATGACCGCTCCTCATATTCTCGACCCTGCCGGCCTGCTGAGCGAAGCCCTGTCCGAAGCGTCCCCGGACATGATGCGCCACTTGCTGCAGACCATGATCAACACCCTGCTCTCCGCCGATGCAGACGCGGTGGTCGGCGCCGAATGGGGCAAGCCCACCCCGACACGGTCCGCCCAGCGCAACGGGTACCGGCACCGGGACCTGGACACCCGGGTCGGCACGGTCGATGTAGCCATCCCGAAGCTGCGCTCTGGGACGTACTTCCCGGAGTGGCTGCTGGAACGCCGAAAGAGAGCGGAGTCGGCGCTGATCACCGTGGTGGCGGACTGCTACTTGGCCGGGGTGAGTACCCGGCGGATGGACAAGCTGGTCAAGACCCTGGGGATCAATGCCCTCTCCAAGTCCCAGGTCTCCAGGATGGCCGCGGACCTGGATGAACACGTGGAGTCCTTCCGCCACCGGCCCCTGGATGAGGCCGGTCCGTTCACGTTCGTGGCCGCGGACGCGCTGACGATGAAGGTCCGCGAGGGCGGGCGGGTGGTCAACGCGGTGGTGCTGCTGGCTACCGGGGTCAACGGTGACGGCCACCGCGAGGTCCTGGGGATGCGCGTGGCGACCAGTGAGACCGGTGCGGCGTGGAACGAGTTCTTCGCTGACCTCGTGGCCCGGGGCCTGGCCGGGGTCCGCCTGGTCACCAGTGACGCCCATGCCGGGCTCAAGGACGCCATCGCCGCCAACCTGCCCGGCGCCACCTGGCAGCGGTGCCGGACCCATTACGCGGCGAACCTGATGGGCATCACCCCGAAGTCCATGTGGCCGGCGGTGAAGGCCATGCTGCACTCGGTCTATGACCAGCCCGATGCGGCCAGCGTGCACGCGCAGTTCGATCGGCTGCTGGACTACGTAAGCGAGAAGCTCCCGGCGGTGGCTGAGCACCTCGACGCCGCCCGGGCGGACATCCTGGCCTTCACGACGTTCCCGAAGGACGTCTGGACGCAGATCTGGTCGAACAACCCGGCCGAGCGGCTCAACCGGGAGATCCGCCGCCGCACCGACGCGGTGGGCATCTTCCCCAACCGGGCAGCCATCGTCAGGCTGGTCGGGGCGGTGCTGGCCGAGCAGACCGACGAATGGGCCGAAGGGCGCCGCTACCTCGGCCTCGAGGTCCTCGCCCGCTGCCGCCTCACCCCCGTCGAGGACACCGGAAGCGAGGTGGGCACCGACACCGACACTGCCCTCGAGCTCAGCGCCTGACAACCCCAACGAAGGATCCAACCGCTACACCACCACAAGGGGCTTGACCTCGACCTCTGCCGGCGACACCGTCGCCTCCGCGAGGCATGCCACCAAAGGATG
>NZ_JBJDPY010000044.1:0-2352 GCF_044903205.1 Streptomyces sp. NPDC029674 | reverse complement strand
CGTGCTCTACATCTCCGAGGCCCGCCACCCTGACGACACGGCGGCCCACCGATGACCGCACCCCACGTCCCCGTCACCTCCAGCACGCACGCGCTCGCCGTCACCATGTACGTCGGCATGATCGTCCTCGGCGTCGCGCACGCCACCGGGGTCATCTCCTCGCGCGCTGTGCAGGAGGTCCTGGCCTCCCCGTGGGAGGAGATCTGGGCCGGCCTGCACCTGATCGGCCCGATCATGGCCGCCGCCGGGGCCCTCGCCGCCGCGCACCGCAAGCTGCCCATCTACTCCATGTCCGCCGAGCTCGTCGGCTGCGCGATCTTCGCCATCACGAAGGGCACCTACGTCGTCTGCCTCTTCACCGTCTACGGCCTCGAGGGTGGCCCGTCCACACAGATCATGGGCGCCGGCATCGCCATCGGCTGCGCCGCACGCGCCACCCAGGTCGGCCTCGAGCTGTCCCGCCTCGTGGCCGCCGCCCACGCCACCACCAGCCCGGAGCCCGCCACCGCGCCCACCGGGAGGTGACCCGCTTGAGCCCTGAGCACATCGCCCTGCTCATCACCTCCCTCTCCCCCATCGTCCTGGCCCTCATGGCCGGCATCGGCTGGGTCGTACGCCACCGCATCGAGACGGCGACCGCCCCCGGCGCGGAGCCCCCCACCACGCAGACCCCGGCGGCGCTGCCGCGGGACCTGTACGACGACTGCCGCGAGGACCTTGAGACCACGCGCGCGGAGCTGACCACCGAGCGGACCCGACGCATCCACCTGGAGGGCATCCTCGCCCGCCGCGGCATCACCCCCACCACCCCTACGGAGGACTGACCCATGCCCACCCCTACCGAGATCGTCGCCCAGCACCTCGACAACGCGGCCGCCTGAACGGAGACACCATGTCGTACATGCTCACCGGCCTGCCCCGGATGCTCGAGGAGGCCGGCATCGACTACGAGCTGACCCCCGGCTGGGACGATCAGGCCCTCGCCCTCTGGGGCGAGCCGATGGACGGCGTGCTCGCCACCGTCATCCACACCACCGAGACCGCCGACTCCGCTTTCGCCCGGGGCGCGGACGCCCCCACGAAGGCCTGGATCAAGCGCGGCCTCGGCTACCCGACCTACAACCTCATGCACGGCCGCTCCGGCAAGGTCGTCGTGAACACAGCCGGTGTGGGCGCGCAGGCCGGCACCGGCTCCTGGCCCACCCACGTCTGCCCGAACCCCGGCGTGGAGCGGGACCTGGCGAACTTCACGACCCTCGGCATCTCCATGGACGCCAACGAGTCGAAGTACCCCGTCACCGAGGCCCAGCTCCGTGCCCTGATCCGTCTCCTCGTCGCCATCGACAAGGAGTGGGGCGCGACCCTGCCGGCGATCATGCACGCCGAATGGGCCTGGGAGCGCACCACCAACAAGCGCACGGACCCGACCCGCGTGCCCGGTGGCCACGACGCGATCCGCAAGGCCAAGGCCCGCGGCGCCTGGGACGCCGCCCCGACCCCCACCGTGGTCCGGCCCGACCCGCCAACCGCGGCACCCGACGGCACGTACGTCGTCCAGCCAGGCGACGGCTGGTGGGCGATCGCCCGCGCCCACGGCATCGCCGCCGTGGACCTGGCCAAGATGAACGGCGCCACCACCGGCACGCTCATCCACCCCGGCCAGACCCTCCGCACCCCGAAGGTCGAGGCCGGCACCGTCCACCGCGTCGTCGCCGGCGACACCATGAGCCGCATCGCCCGCACCGCGAAGGTCTCCCTCGACGCGCTCATCGCCGCCAACCCCAAGGTCCACCCGGACCGCATCGAGATCGGCCAGGTGATCGCCCTGCCGATCAGCACCTACACCGTGCGCCCCGGCGACTCCTGGTGGGCGATCGCCTCCCGCCACGGCACCACCCACGGCGCGCTCGCCGCCCTCAACAGCAAGACCACCGCCGACACCATCCACCCCGGCGACGTCCTCCGCGTCGCCTGAACGGAGTCCCCCATGCAGACCCGCCGCACCCCCATCATCGACACCCTGACCCTCTGGGCCGGCTCCCTGCAGGCTGCGCTCGCCGCCGGCGCCGGCGCGGCCATCCTCGCTGACCTGCCCAACTGGGTGGCGTTCTCCATCGCTGTCGGCCTCTTCGTCGTCGGCATGGTCCAGGCTGGCCTTCGCTGGGCGGCCCAGAACGCGACCGTGCCGGTGGGCGACGTCGTCGAGGTCCGCGAGGGCTCCGACGTCGTAGCGGGCCCCGCGAACGACCAGGTGGCCGAGGGCGCGTTCGTGCGTGAGCTCGGCCGCAGCCCTCGCCATCGCGTCGCCGACTGATCGGCCCCACGCAGAAGCGCCCCGCCCCACCCACACGC
>NZ_JBJDPY010000043.1:0-4331 GCF_044903205.1 Streptomyces sp. NPDC029674 | reverse complement strand
CGCCGAAGCTGGAGCCGGTGGGGACCTCGTTCCGCCGCTGGTCGGAACTGTTGACCGCGCAAGCGATCGAGGAGAGCCGGGTCGCGGAGCTCGACGCCTGGCTCGCCGTGCTGGGCGAGGCACAACGCCCGTTGGGGCGACGCGAGTTGGACTCGTACATCGACACCGTGGGCACCCTGCGCCACAAGGCGTGGTCCGTGCCGCCGGAGCAGGTCGCGGCGTTGCTGGGCCGCACAACGACCGCCTTCCACTGCGGCGTCGACGACATCCTGCTGGCGGCCCTGGCCGGCGCGGTCACGCAGTGGAGGCCCGAGACGGCGTCCGGGCTTCTGGTGGATGTCGAGGGGCACGGCCGCGAGCCGGTCGGTGAGGTCGATCTGGCACGTACGGTGGGCTGGTTCGCCAGTGCCCACCCGGCCAGGCTGGACACGACGGGCATCGATCTCGCCCAGGTCGTGGCGGGCGGTCCAGTGGCCGGTGCGCTGCTGAAGACGGTCAAGGAGCAGCTGCGCGCGATCCCGGGCGACGGCCTCGGCTACGAGCTGCTGCGCCACCTCAACCCGGAGACCGGCCCCCTGCTCCGCACCCGCCCCGCCCCCGAGATCGGCTTCAACTACATGGGCCGCTTCGCCACCGAGACGAACCAACGACAGTCGTCGGCGTGGCAGTTGGCGGGCGATACGGCCATCGGCGGCTCGACCGATCCGGACATGCCCCTCCAGCACCTCTTGGAGGCGGGCGCGATGGTCCGGGACACGCCGGGCGGGCCGGAGCTGACGGTCACCCTGAGCTGGCCCGGCCACCTCGTGGCGCGGGCCGACGCCGAGCGCCTCGGCCACACCTGGGTGCAGATGCTGGGCGGTCTCGCCGCCCACACCGACGCTCCCGCGGCGGGCGGTCACACGCCCTCCGACTTCCCCCTCCTCGACCTCGCGCAGGACGAAGTCGACGAATTCGAGGGCTGACCGAACCTGCTGGTGCCCTTCCCGAGCCACTCGAGCACATCGCCGTTGCCGCTGTGAGGAGACAGAGACGATGACCCGATCCCTTGTCGAGGATGTCTGGCCCCTGTCGCCGTTGCAGGAAGGGCTGCTCTTCCACGCCGCCTTCGACGACCAGGGACCGGACGTCTACCAGGGGCAGCGCATGCTGGAGCTGGTCGGACCTCTGGACGTGGAACGGTTGCGCAGGTCGTGGCAGGCGCTGCTGGCCCGGCACGGCGCACTGCGGGCGAGCTTCCGAGGCCGCAAGTCCGGAGAGGCGGTGCAGGTCATCGCGCGCGAGGCGGAACTGCCGTGGAAGGTGGCGGACGTCTCCGACCGTTCCGAGGACGCGGCCCTCGCCGAGACGGAGCGGCTCGCCGCCCGGGAGCGTTCGCAACGCTTCGACCCGGCGGTCGCCCCGCTGCTGCGGCTGCTCCTGGTCCGGCTGGGCGAGGAACGGCACCGGCTGGTCGTCAGCAGCCACCACGTCGTCATGGACGGCTGGTCCATGGCGGTGCTCTTCAACGAGCTGCCCGCCGTGTACGCGGCGGGCGGCCACACCCGCGGCCTGCCCCGGACGACGTCCTACCGCGAGTACCTGGCGTGGCTGGGACGCCAGGACAAGGAGGCGGCGCGGGCGGCCTGGCGGGCAGAGCTGGCCGGGGCCGACGAGCCGACGCTCGTGGCCCCGGCGGAGCCGGGCAGGCTGCCCGTGGCCCCCGAAAGCCTGATCACCCACGTCTCCGAGGAGCTGACGCAAGGCCTCGCGCGGGTGGCCCGTGGCCTCGGGCTCACGGTCAACACGGTGATCCAGGGGGCGTGGGCGCTGGTCCTGGCCCGCCTCGCCGGGCGTACCGACGTGGTCTTCGGCGCGACAGCGGCCGGCCGCCCGGCCGAACTGCCGGGCGTGGAATCGATGATCGGCCTGTTCATCAACACGCTGCCGGTACGTGTACGCCTCGACGGCACGCAGCCCGTCGCGCAGATGCTCACCGCGCTGCAGGAACGACAGGCCGCCCTCATGGCGCACCAGCACCTCGGGCTGCCCGAGATCCAGAAACTCGCGGGCCCCGGAGCGGTCTTCGACACGATCGTCGTCTACGAGAACTATCCGCGCCCCCCGGAGGAGGAGCCCGCCCCCGGCACCTTCGCCATCAGGTTCCTCGGCGGCGAGGAGGCGGCCCACTACCCGCTCACCCTGGTCGTGGCCCCCGAGAGCGACCGGATGGGCTTCAAACTCGACTACCGCCCCGACCACTACGACCGCGCCGCCGCACAGTCGGTCATCGACCGGCTGACGCGGGTCCTCGGACAGCTGGTGGCCGACCCGTCGGTGCCGGTGGGACGGGTCGACGTGGCCGGGACGGCCGAACGGTCACTGGTGATCGAGGAGTGGAACGCGACGCGCCGGGAGGAGCCGACGGGATCGGTGCCCGAACTGATCGCCCGGCAGGCGCAGTGCATGCCCGATGCGGTGGCGGTGCGGTGCGGTGCGGAGGCTCTGTCTTATGGGGAGTTGGACGCGGCGGCGGGTCGTCTGGCGTCGTATCTGATGGGTGTGGGTGTGGGGCGCGGTGATCGGGTCGCGGTGGTGATGGAGCGTTCTGCCGACCTGCTGGTGGCGTTGTTGGCGGTGTGGCGTGTGGGGGCGGCGTATGTGCCGGTGGATGTGGAGTATCCGGTGGAGCGGGTGGCGTTTCTGTTGGAGGACTCGGCGCCGGTAGCGGTGGTGTGTACCGAGGCGTACCGGGATGCCGTCCCTGCGGGGACTCAGTTGGTGGTGCTGGACGAGCCCGGGGTTCGTGCGGCTGTCGCGGGGTGTGCGGCGGAGCCCTCGGCGGTGCGTGTGGGGGCGGCGGACGTGGCGTACGTGATGTATACGTCCGGGTCGTCGGGTGTGCCGAAGGGTGTGGTGGTGCCGCACGGGAGTGTGGCGGGACTGGTGGCCGGCTCGGGGTGGTCGGTGGGTCCGGGGGATGCGGTGTTGATGCATGCGCCGCACGCCTTTGATGTGTCGCTGTTCGAGGTGTGGGTGCCGCTGGTGGCCGGTGGCTGTGTGGTGGTGGCGGGTCCGGGCGTGGTGGATGCGGCGCGGATCCGTGCGGCCATCGAGAGCGGCGTCTCCGTGCTGCATGTGACGGCGGGGATGTTCCGGGTGTTGGCGGAGGAGTCCCCGGAGTGTTTCGCGGGGTTGAGTGAGGTGCTGACGGGCGGTGACGTGGTGCCGGCCGGTGCGGTGGCGCGGGTGCGGGAGGCGTGCCCTGAGGTGTCGGTACGGCATCTGTACGGGCCTACGGAGATCACCCTCTGTGTGACGTGGCATGTGCTGCCGGTGGGCGCGCCCAGCCCCGAGTCGCTGCCGGTCGGCCACCCGCTGCCCAACCGGCAGGTGTACGTCCTGGACGCCTTCCTGCGCCCGGTCCCGCCCGGCATGACGGGCGAGCTCTACATCGCCGGATCCGGCCTTGCGCGCGGCTACTTGGGGCGGCCGGGTTTGTCGGCTGAGCGGTTCGTGGCGTGTCCGTTCGGTGCGGGTGGGCGGCGGATGTATCGGACCGGTGACTTGGTGCGGTGGTCCGGCGAGGGTGAGTTGCTGTTCGTGGGGCGCGCGGACGAGCAGGTGAAGGTGCGCGGGTTCCGGGTGGAGCTGGGTGAGGTGGAGTCGGTCCTCGCCGGGCATCAGGTGGTGGGTCAGGCGGTGGTGGTGGCCCGCCGGGATGGTGGGGGCGGCGAGAGGCGCCTGGTCGGTTATGTCGTGCCCCAGGGGCAGGAAGACGCTGATCCGGAGCGGTTGCGTGCGTATGTGGCGGGGCGGTTGCCGGAGTACATGGTGCCGGTGGCGGTCGTCGTCCTGGAGGCCTTGCCGTTGACGGTGAACGGGAAGGTGGACCGGGCTTCTCTCCCCGCGCCGGATTTCGCCGAGCGTGTGTCAGGGCGTGAGCCGCGTACGGAGACCGAGCGGGTGCTGTGTGGCCTGTTCGCTGAGGTGTTGGGGTTGGAGCGGGTCGGGGCGGAGGACGGGTTCTTCGAGCTGGGTGGTGACTCGATCAGCTCGATGCAGTTGGCCTCGCGGGCTCGCCGCGCGGGGCTCGTCATCACGCCCCGCCAAGTCTTCACGGAGAAGAGCCCGGAACGGCTGGCTCTGGTCGTGGGGACGGTCGCGGAACGTGAGGTGCGGGCGGCCGACGTCGGTACCGGTCCAGTGCCGTGGACGCCGGTGATGCGCGCACTGGGCGACTCCGTCACCAGCCCTGGCTTTGCGCAGTGGGTGGTGTTGGGTGCTCCGGCTGGGCTGGGTCTGGATGTTGTTGTGGCGGGGCTGGGTGCCGTGCTGGATACGCATGACAT
>NZ_JBJDPY010000042.1:0-4938 GCF_044903205.1 Streptomyces sp. NPDC029674 | reverse complement strand
GAGGTGGCCACGAAGATAATGGCGGCCAGCACCTCACGGTCCCCTCGCCGACGGTGCCCTCCACCCTGCGGGCGAACCGGTGCTGGCGGCACCACCCGTTGGAACAAGGCCCACAGGTCTTCCGGCGCCATCCGCTCGACAAGCGCAGCCGTCATCACTCCAGCCTGCCGCAAGATCACGCCAACTGAAATGGCGTCTAAGACGGTGTCCTATGTGGTGAGGCGGACGTAGAATCCGGCATGGGGCGGGGTACTTGGAGTTGGATCGTTCCGGATGGGCTGTGGGAGATCGCGGAGCCGCTGATCCCACCGCCGAGGGTGCGTCCGCAAGGTGGCGGCACGCAGGACACGCCTGATGAGACACTGTTCGCGGCGATCATCTACGTGCTCGTCAGCGGCTGTGCCTGGCGAGCCCTGCCACCGTACTTCGGTATCTCGAAGTCGACCGCGCACCGCCGGTTCGTGATCTGGTCCAGAGCCGGTGTCTGGGGCCGGCTGCACCAGGCCGTACTGCACCGGCTCGACGATGCTGGCCTCGTGGACGTCACTCGCGTCGTGTTGGACACCGCTCACGTACGCGCTAAAAAAGGGGCGAACACACAGGTCCGAGCCCCGTGGACCGGCGCAAGCCGGGTTCCAAGATGCACATCCTGTCGGACGCGAACGGGCTGCCCCTCCTGGTCGGCGTCTCGGCCGGCAACGTCCACGACAGCGAGGGCCTGAAGCCCATGGTCGAGGGCCACCAAACGCAACACGACCCCTACCGCGGCCGGTACTTCAAGCCGCAGCGGCTGCACGCCGATAAGGCGTACGACGTTCCCATATGCGCAGATGGCTGTGGGGAAAGCGCATCGGCGTACGCATCGCACGCAAAGGGATCGAGTCCAGCGAAAGGTTAGGGCGGCGCCGCTGGGTGATCGAGCGCACTCTGTCCGGGGACCGCTCGAACGGGGCATGTGGACGAACCTTGCCCGCCAATGGCCCACCGCATGCGGCGTCGAGCCGAGCCGGGCAGCGACGTCCTTGTTGGAAGCACCCTCCGCGCAGGCCAGGATGATCCGACAGCGCAAGGTCCACGCGTGCGGCGTGGAACGGCGCCGCACCCCCCTCGAGCGCAGCCCGTTCCTCGTCCGACAAAACCAACTCGGCCTTCGGCCGTCCAGTACGTGCCACAGGCCAAGACTAAACATCTGAACAGAATTCCAGACTCAGAAGACTAGGGGTTGCGGTAATAGCGCGCAAAGTAATCGAGCAACTCGCCCACACGCTATCGGCCGTGGTCTCGGCTCGTCTGAAGCATCGCCGCCTGGCCACGCGAGCGAAACCCGCAAGTACAGGTTCGAGCCATGTTCCAGTCCGTCGTGACCGACATCATGGCCGCCGTCCTCACCGGCGAGGAAACCACCTCCTGGTGCGACCCGACACAACACGTCAAAGTCGCGTTCAGAAATGAAACAAACGGGAAAAACAACCCCTCAATCGCAATCGTCCGCTGAGTTGGAGGAGTTCTCTTGCGCCGCGAGCAGCGCACCCATAGCCAGTGCGTCCTCACTGTCATCCGATGAACGCGGGGCGGGGGCACCCGGGCGCCGATAGACGCTGGAGCCTGCGACCAGGGAACCTTCACGAGGGCTCGGCTGGCGAAGGTCAGTGCAGACGTGGCGAACTCGTCGCAGAAGCAACCACCCGACTGTAGCCAACGCGATGATGACAAATTCGGGGGCGTAGACGCCCTGCTTCACATCGGTGAGGAAGACTTGCCGGTCGCCTAGGAGAAGCATTACTAGAATTCCGATTTCGGCGATGAGGACAATCCCTGCAAGAGCACGCTCAACGTGACGGACGGCCGACTTTGAACTGATCATCTCGAGAGCACCCCTCCCCCGCTTGACGGACCATGTCGCCTGACTATTGCACATGCATTGTCTGGCCAGGTCAACCGTGACCACCCAACTGCCGGCTGTAATGCCGGGAAAGTTGGTAGTGAGCCGCCGCGGTACGCGGGTTCCTCTCTGCAAGACGGGGACTTGCCGCAGTCGCGGGACGATCGATCTAGCCCTGCTGAGCAGGAAATCCCTGGGGTGCTGAGACAACTGCGGAACAACGTGGGTTCGTGCACTGTTGGCGCCAAGCCGGACAGGACAGCAGGTCTGCAGCATCACTGCCTCAAGGAACTGTGACGCCAATGGTGTCAGGTTTCCCCTTTCATCTGATACCGATTGCCGATAACGAGCACTTGAATGTGGCTCCGAACTCTAACTTTCTGTCATGGTTGCGCAGGGCAACGCGTATCTGCATGAAGCTCAGCCGCATGCAGATACTTCTGACGTAAGGGAGTGAGATGCACCGTTCAGCGAAAGTCATTAGCACTATCCTTGGCACCGCACTGGCGGTAGGGGTAGCGAGCGCCGGGACGGCGAGCGCGGACACAGGCGTCGATGCCAGCCCTCGGAAGAAGCGGGAAGGAAGCGTTACCTGCTTCAATTACTCATGGGGCGACGACGGCATCGCCACGTACACCGTCTACTACCACAACACCTGTGCTGGTAGTCACGGACTAAAGGTGACCACGAACTCAGGCTTCTCGCATGAGTGCATACAGGTCAAGGGCGGCGCCAAGGGCCACAAGGTGTTCTTGACCAAGCCCATCAAGTTTGAGTACAAGAAAAGCTGCTAGGAAGCATCTCGCCAATGCTGGAGGGCCATCTGAGCGGATCCGTTTGGAATCAACACTTCGGCATTCGCCAGCATGAGTTGGGCGCTCGCTGAAACGCCACGGCACGGCCCCCGAGCGGGACGCTGGCTGCGCAGGCCTCGCCTGCGCAGCCAGCGTGCGGGTTGGCGCTGCTGCGCGGCGCCTACCCCCACTTACCCCACCGGGCGGTGCGCGTCACGGCCGCCCAGGCGCTACCCAGCATGGAGTCGGCGGGTGGTTCGGATCGCGTCCGCTGCCGGGACGGGGCTGTTCTGCGGATCGGACGGCCGGGAATTCGCTCACCCTGACGGCATAATTGCGGCTTCGGCCCAACCCCGAGCTGCAGAACCCAGCCGCGCCCTCGCGCGTGAGCCCCCCCCCGGGGCCCTACTCGCAGGCGAAGGAGCCAACTCCGCCGGAGCTTACGACCGGCTTGACTCTCGTCGGGCGCAACCGAAACCGGTCCGGCTAAGGTATGCCGACTGGTCACGTCGGCAGGCGCGCCGCTCCCTGTGCCTCTCTGGCGTGTACGGGGCAGGTCAGTTTTATGGGTGCAGGAAGCCGGGTTGGCGGTCCAGCGCCGACCCAGCGCGGCTGCTTGCCGCTTCCAGCAGGTTGGTGCTTGGCTAACCGGAGCCCGCCCGTGTCGGCACGCTGTTCAAGTGATCGCATTTGGCACGCGACTCACTCTCCTTCTTTCTCCCGCCGGCTTGCTGACGGCACGTCGGCTGCGCTCCGGTGTGTCAGCGGGAGAGTGAACCATACGGCCTTACCCAGCTCGGTGGTCCGGCACCCGGCCGACGTGCTGAGCTTGCGGACGAGCAACAGGCCCCGGCCGCGCTCATTCAGTGGATCGGGGTCTTCTGGCGAACCGGGCTTCGTCAGCCCTGCTACGGGGGTCGGGTCGTGGTCTCGGACTTCGACTCGGCAGCGCGTAGGCGGGCCCGCTTGACCCGGTGAGCCGGACCTGAAGCGCAAGGTCTCAACGCGCTGACCGGGCTGGCGTAGCGTCGGCTGCCACTTGGGAGGAGTGCGGCCCGCGGTCCTCGGTCGGCTGGCCGCCGAACAGGCGGCAGCGGTCTTCGCCGAGGCGGGTGTCGGTGACCAGGTGGAGGCTGTGCGCGCGGAGGCGCATGCCCTGCCGTTCGAGGAGCAGAGCTTCGACCCGATCGTCAGCGTGGACGCCTTCGAGAACTTCGGTACGGCGGATAACTTCCCCTCGAAATCCTTCTGCCGCCGCAGCACTGGAATATGCGTATGCCGTCACAGGGCGGTCGCGTTCAGGTCGATTGCAAGGTCAGTTCCGCCCTCGACTCTCACCGGCCAGGATCTGATGCCGACGGCGACCCGGAGTTACTCCACAAACGTCCTGTGCCTGTAAGCGGCCCCATGCGCGCTGATTCGAGACCAAAGCCCCCAGGAGTAGGGACCTTCGGCGACAGCTGACCGCCTCTTGCCCGGGTAGAACCGAGAAGATCAGTAATCATCTGTCATGGCGTCAGAAGACACTTGCGCAGGCTGCCTTGGGCGCCGCTGGGAGCGTGCTGTGCCGATACCGCAGTCCGAAGCCGCAGAGAAGCACCGCAAGCCCGCCTGGAAGCGACGACCGCGGAGGTCCGACAGGGCACCGGTGCGCGGGACAAGTTCACGAAGACCCTCGAGCCGGTGGTGCGGAAGTACCACGGCTCGATCCCGACGGATCACCTCTTCCGCGATGCCGAACCGGCGAGACAGCCGCCGCGGCAGACTCCCGCCCCCGCTCCGCCGCAGCACCGGCCCACGCTGCGAGGACCCCTCAGCCCGTAGTCCCTCCCCGGCTCGCGAAGGGGCTCGTCGAGCGGCGAGGGCCCGCCTGTTCCGGATGATGGGCGGTGCTCGTCACGCTCCTCGCAGTCGCCGGGGCGGGTGTGTTGATGTGGTTCGGGGGGATTATGCCTGTACGGCTAACGCATTTGCTGCGACTGCCCGTGCGGGCTGCGGACGGGCTCGGCGGGCGCTGCTCGCCGTCGACGACCACGCGGCGTACCTGCGTGAACAGGTCGAGGCAGTGACCGCGCGAGTCGTCTCACAAATGCCCGCCGACTCGTTCGGCGAGCTCTCCACCGACACCGCGACCCTGCGGGACGCCGAAGCGGTCGGCGACCTGCTTAGACGTGATTTCACTTGGTCAGTCGGCGGTGGCATATGAGGGTCGCGGCGATGGCAGTGAAGGCGAGAAAGTGTTCCGGCTTCCGCTCGTAGCGG
>NZ_JBJDPY010000041.1:0-6261 GCF_044903205.1 Streptomyces sp. NPDC029674 | reverse complement strand
GGAGTTGACAACCGACGACAACGCCGCAGGGTTGGGGTCTCCCCTGCTCGAGCGAAGCCGAGAGCTTGGGGAAGTGCCAGACCCCGCGCCCCGCGACATGATCCGCCGGACAGGCCCTAGCCCACCCCCCACGCCTCCCCCCGCCGGAGGCGTCCGCGCCCCGTGCCAAATGGCTGCGGCCGGCCGCCGTCCCATGGCAGTGTGCCTGTCATGACCACGCTTCCGGACGGCCGCCGCATCCCGCCGCTGACCGCCGACGAGCCGGACATGCTGGCGAGTTGGCTCGACATTCACCGCGCCACCCTGATGGTGAAGTGCGCGGGGCTCGACGACGAGCAGGCGCTCCGTACGCCCGTCGAGCCGTCCGCGCTCTCGCTGTTCGGGCTCGTGCAGCACCTCGCCGAGGTCGAACGGAACTGGATCCAGCGCGTGTTCGCGGGGCGTGACGTGGCGCCGCTCTACGGGGATCGCAGCGGCTTCGTCCTGGACCGGTCGAGGTCGTTCGCCGAGGTGCTCGCGGTGTGGGAGGACGAGGTCGCCGTCAGCCAGGAGATCTGCGCGGGGCGTTCGCTCGACGACACGGGGCGGCTCGGCGCCGAGGAGGCGGCCGTCATGGGCGGCGAGGACGTCGTCAGCCTGCGGTGGATCCTCGTCCACCTCATCGAGGAGTACGCCCGGCACAACGGCCACGCCGATCTCCTCAGGGAGCGCATCGACGGGGTCACCGGATCGTGAATCCACCCCTCCGCTCCTTTGCAGCTCTTTGAATTCCCGCGCGCGTTCTCACGAATTGTTTATAAACTCGACAAGCACAGCTTCCCGTATTCTTCTGCCCGCTTTCCGGAGACCTAAACACTAAGGTTTCGACAGCACCAATCACCGTAATTCGGGCACGTCTCAAGCGGGTTACGCCTGTGTGACGTACTCCACATTGGGTCCGTTTTGCGGCTTAAATCCCGGACAGAACGCCCCAAATCGGCCGAGGCTCATGCGGGCGCGCACACCCGCCTGATAACACATGAAGCGCTCTCATGTAACCCCTCCCCCCGATGCAATTCCAGAAATTGCTCGGTAAATTCAATCCGCATGACCGCTGCACAAGCCGATCTACCGACCGACCTGCTAGCGAAATTCCTGAAAATGCCGGAGGGGCTGCGACTCGACAGTCCCGTTGTCGCCGACGGCGCCGCGATCTGGCGGATCGCCCGCGACTCGAAGGTGCTCGACCTCAACTCGTCGTACAGCTATCTGCTCTGGTGCCGCGACTTCGCCGCCACGTCCGTCGTGGCCCGGGACGCCGCCGGGGAGCCGGTCGGCTTCATCACCGGGTACATCCGGCCGGAGCGGCCGAACACGCTGGTGGTCTGGCAGGTCGCCGTCGACCACGCGCAGCGCGGCCGCGGCCTGGCCGGCGCCCTGCTCGACGGGCTGACCTCGAAGGTCGCCGCCGGGCGCGCGCTGACCGCGGTCGAGACGACCATCACACCCGGGAACACCGCGTCCGAACGGCTCTTCACCTCCTACACGGAACGCCACGGCGCGTCCCTGGAGCGGACCGTCCTGTTCGACGCGGGGCTGTTCCCCGACGGCGGTCACGAGCCCGAGGTGCTGTACCGCATCGGTCCACTCGGCTACTGATCCCCCCTCGAACTTCGCACCCACGCAACACCCGTACACCCGCAACACCCGTAACTCCCCCCACCTCCCACGTCTTTCCATCTCCCAGGAGATCCGCTGTGACCATCACCCAGCCCGACCTGAGCGTCTTCGAGACCCTGGAGTCGGAGGTGCGCAGCTACTGCCGCGGTTGGCCTACGGTCTTCGACCGCGCGCAGGGCAGCCGCATGTACGACGAGGACGGCCACGAGTACCTCGACTTCTTCGCCGGCGCCGGTTCGCTCAACTACGGGCACAACAACCCGGTGCTGAAACGCGCACTCATCGACTACATCGAGCGGGACGGCGTCACGCACGGTCTCGACATGTCGACGACCGCGAAGCGCGCCTTCCTCGAGACCTTCCAGAACGTCATCCTGCGCCCCCGCGACCTGCCGTACAAGGTCATGTTCCCGGGCCCGACGGGCACCAACGCCGTGGAGTCGGCGCTGAAGCTGGCCCGCAAGGTCAAGGGCCGCGAGTCGATCGTGTCGTTCACGAACGCCTTCCACGGCATGTCGCTCGGCTCGCTCGCGGTGACCGGCAACGCCTTCAAGCGGGCCGGCGCCGGCATCCCGCTGGTGCACGGCACGCCGATGCCGTTCGACAACTACCTCGACGGCCGGACCCCCGACTTCATCTGGTTCGAGCGGCTCCTGGAGGACCAGGGCTCCGGCCTGAACCAGCCCGCCGCCGTGATCGTCGAGACGGTCCAGGGCGAGGGCGGCATCAACGTCGCCCGCGCCGAGTGGCTGCGCAAGCTCGCCGACGTGTGCGAGCGCTGGGACATGCTCCTGATCGTCGACGACATCCAGATGGGCTGCGGCCGCACCGGCGCCTTCTTCTCCTTCGAGGAGGCGGGCATCACGCCGGACATCGTGACCGTGTCCAAGTCCATCAGCGGCTACGGCCTGCCCATGTCGCTCTGCATGTTCAAGCCGGAGCTCGACGTGTGGGAGCCGGGCGAGCACAACGGCACGTTCCGCGGCAACAACCCGGCGTTCGTGACGGCCGCCGCCGCCCTGGAGGCCTACTGGGCCGACGGCTCGGCGATGGAGAAGCAGACCCGCGCCCGCGGCGAGCAGGTCGAGCAGGTGCTCTCCGCGATCGTCGAGGAGAACCGCGCCGAGATCAAGGAGTTCCGCGGCCGCGGACTCGTCTGGGGCATCGAGTTCCTGGACAAGGACCGCGCGAGCGCCGTGGCGAAGCGGGCCTTCGAACTGGGCCTGCTCATCGAGACCTCCGGCCCCGAGGGCGAGGTCGTCAAGCTCCTTCCGGCGCTGACGATCACCCCCGACGAGCTGGACGAGGGGCTGCGCACGCTGGCCCGCGCGGTCCGCGAGACCGCCTGACCGAGCGCCTACCGAGCCCCGGCACCGTAAGAGAAAAGGAACCAACTCACCGTGATCGTCCGTTCGTTCAAGGACATAGAAGGCACCGACCGGCATGTGAAGGCCAAGTCGGGTACCTGGGAGAGCAAGCGCATCGTCCTCGCCAAGGAGCGCGTCGGCTTCTCGCTGCACGAGACCATCCTGTACGCGGGTACGGAGACGTCGATGTGGTACGCGAACCACATCGAGGCCGTCGTCTGCACCAAGGGTGAGGCCGAGCTGACCGACGACACGACCGGCGAGAAGTACACGATCACGCCGGGCACCATGTACCTGCTCGACGGGCACGAGAAGCACACCATGCGGATCAAGGAAGACTTCCACTGCCTGTGTGTCTTCAACCCGCCCGTCACGGGTCGTGAGGACCACGACGAGAACGGCGTGTACCCGCTGCTCACGGAGCCGGACGCGGACTGACCACCACCTACATCCCGAACAGGGCCGTACGAGAGGAGAGGCAGGCAACACCATGACCACCGCACCCGAACGCACCAGCGACCTGTACCCGACCCGAGGCACCGAAGAGGTGCTCATCGAACGCAAGGACCCCGTGGTGTGGTCCGAGCCGGGTGCGGCAGGGCCGATCACGCCCGGGGACCTGGCGGGGTTCGAGCGGGACGGTTTCCTGGCGATCGACCAGTTGATCACCCCGGACGAAGTGGCCGTGTACCACGCCGAGCTGGAGCGGCTGATGAACGACCCGGCGATGCGCGCGAACGAGCGCTCCATCGTCGAGCCGCGCTCCCAGGAGATCCGGTCGATCTTCGAGGTGCACAAGATCAGTGAGCTCTTCGGCAAGCTGGCGGCGGACCCGCGGGTCGTCGGCAGGGCCCGGCAGATCCTCGGCTCGGACGTGTACGTCCACCAGTCGCGGATCAACGTGAAGCCGGGCTTCGGTGCCTCGGGGTTCTACTGGCACTCGGACTTCGAGACCTGGCACGCGGAGGACGGCCTGCCGAACATGCGGACCGTCTCGGTGTCCATCGCGCTGACGAAGAATTACGACACCAACGGCGGCCTCATGATCATGCCGGGGTCGCACAAGACGTTCCTCGGCTGCGCGGGTGCCACGCCGAAGGACAACTACAAGCGGTCGCTGCAGATGCAGGACGCGGGCATCCCGTCGGACGAGACGCTCACGCACCTCGCGTCCGACTACGGCATCCGCCTGTTCACGGGCGAGGCCGGTTCGGCGACGTGGTTCGACTGCAACGCCATGCACGGTTCGGGGGACAACATCACCCCGTATCCGCGCAGCAATGTCTTCATCGTGTTCAACAGCGTGGAGAACACCGCGGTGGAGCCGTTCGCGGCGCCGGTGCGCCGGCCCGAGTACATCGGGGCGCGGGACTTCACCCCGGTGGGGTGACCTGACGAACGCGGCGAGCCGGCCCGGCACCCCTCGTGGGTGCCGGGCCGGCTCGCCGTGTGTGTGCTCACAGCGGCAGGTAGTCCGTGTACCCCTTCTCGGTGCCGCCGTAGAAGGAGGCCTGGTCCGGGGTGTTGTACGGGCCCTCGGTCTTCAGGCGGGCCGGCAGGTCGGGGTTGGCGAGGAAGAGCGCGCCGAACGTGATGAGGTCCGCGGTGCCGTCCTCGATCAGGGCCAGCGCCCGGTGGTCGGTCGGCCCCTCCGTCTGCGGGTTGAGCAGGAGCACGCCGCCGAAGTCCCGGCGGAGCCTCGCGGTGAGCTCGCGTACCTCACCCACCTCCATCACGTGCAGGTACGCGAGGTCGAGCGCGGCGAGCTCCTTCACCAGGGCGGTGTACGTCGGCTCCGGGTCGGGCTCGGAGATGTCGTTGAAGGGGTTGCCGGGCGAGACGCGGAAGCCGGTGCGGGCGGCGCCGATCTCCGCGGCGACGGCCGAGGCCACCTCGACGGCGAACCGGATGCGGTTCTCGACCGGGCCGCCCCACTCGTCGGTGCGGTGGTTGCTGCCGGGCGCGAGGAACTGGTGGATCAGATAGCCGTTGGCACCGTGCAGCTCGACTCCGTCGAAGCCGGCGTCGACGGCGTTGCGGGCGGCGGTGACGAAGTCGCCGACGGTGGCGCGGACCTCGGCGCCGGTCAGCTCGCGCGGGGTGACGAAGTCCTTGGGGCCCTCGGCGGTGTAGACCTGCCCCGCGGGGGTGACGGGCGACGGGGCGACGGTGGTCAGGCCGTCGGGCAGCAGCACGGGGTGGCCGATGCGGCCGGTGTGCATGAGCTGGGCGAAGATCGTGCCGCCCGCCGCGTGCACGGCGTCGGTCACCTTGCGCCAGGAGGCGACCTGCTCGTCCGTGTGCAGGCCGGGAGTATCCGGGTATCCCTGGCCGACCACAGAAGGCTGGATTCCCTCGGTGATGATCAGGCCCGCGGAGGCGCGCTGGGCGTAGTACTCGGCGGTCAGTTCGGTGGCGACACCGCCGTCACCGGCGCGGCTGCGGGTCATGGGGGCCATGGCGATGCGGTTGGCGAGCTGGGTGCCGGACAGGTCGATCGGGTCGAATGCGGTGGTCATCAGAACTCCCGGGCTGGGTGGTGCCGTGGTTTATGTGGTCGGCCAATCATTCGCGCCGGGAGTCACTGTAGCCCATTCCTTGGCCGACCAAGGTAAAGTTTTCGGAGACGTCTACTACAGGAGCTCGTGATGAAGGCCGAGAGCGTGCAGGGCCCCACGGCCGACCCCGTCTGTATGCCCGGGGCGTCCGGCGTCGCCGACGCGGGACCCGTCAGCCTCGCCGTCAGCCGGGTGGCGCGGCTGCACCGCATCGCCGCGGGCAAGGTCCTGAAGGGGCTGGGCCTCTACCCCGGCCAGGAGTTCGTGATGATGCACCTGTGGGACGCGGGCCCCGTGCGCCAGTCCGAACTGATCAAGGCGGTCGACCTCGACCCCTCCACGGTCACGAAGATGCTGCAGCGCCTGGAGCAGGCCGGACACGTACGGCGGCGCCCCGATCCGGCCGACCGGCGCGCCGTGCTCGTCGAGGCCAGCGCGGCCAGCTGCGGGCTGCTCGCCCAGGTCGAGCGCGCCTGGGGCGAACTGGAGGGCCACACGCTGGCCGGCCTGAGCGAGTCGGAGCGGGCGGATCTCCTTGGGCTGCTTGCCAAGGTCGAGACGAACCTGTGCAAGGAGACGGAGGACTGCCCCGGGGCGGCGGGGGGGGGGGGGGGCCCCCCCCCCCCGGGGGGGCGCGGCCCCCCCCCCCCCGCCGCACGCCACCGGCCAGCGCCCCC
>NZ_JBJDPY010000040.1:0-11346 GCF_044903205.1 Streptomyces sp. NPDC029674 | reverse complement strand
GTGCCGGGTGGGCCGTCACCGTCGGGCCGGGCGGGCTGCCCACCGTCGGGCCGGGTGGGCCGTCACCGTCGGGCCGGGCGGGCTGCCCACCGTCGGGCCGGGTGGGCCGTCACCGCCGTGCCGGGCGGGCTGCCCACCGTCGTGCCGGGTGAGCCGCCACCGTCGGGCCGGTCGGGCTGCCCACCGCCGTGCCGGCCGAGCCGCCACCGCCGTGCCGGTCGGGCTGCCCACCGCCGTGCCGGTCGAGCCGCCACCGCCGTGCCGGTCGAGCCGCCGGCCCCCCCGGGCCACCAAGCTGTCGGCGCCGACGTGACGCGCCGTAGACTCCCCGGGTGACCGCCACTACCACTCCCGTAGACGAGCCGGACCAGCTCGATCCGCAGCCTCCGCTGGCCTCCCGGGCCGGGCGTGTCCTGCGTCGGCTCGTGCCCGCCGCCGTGGCGGCTCTCTCCGGAGTGCTGCTCTACGTCAGCTTCCCGCCCCGCACGCTGTGGTGGCTGGCGCTGCCGGCCTTCGGGGCGCTCGGCTGGTGCCTGCGCGGCCGGACCTGGAAGGCGGGCCTCGGCCTCGGCTACCTCTTCGGCCTCGGTTTCCTGCTGCCGCTCCTCGTGTGGACCGGCGTCGAGGTCGGCCCCGGCCCGTGGCTGGCGCTCGCCGCCGTCGAGGCAGTCTTCGTCGCGCTCGTCGGCGCGGGCATCGCGGCCGTCTCGCGGCTGCCCGGATACCCGCTCTGGGCCGCGGCCCTGTGGATCGCGGGAGAAGCGGCACGCGCGCGCGTGCCCTTCAACGGATTCCCCTGGGGCAAGATCGCCTTCGGTCAGGCGGACGGCGCCTTCCTGCCGCTCGCCGCGCTCGGCGGCACCCCCGTGCTCGGGTTCGCGGTCGTCCTGTGCGGGTTCGGCCTCCACGAGATCGTGCGGCAGGTCATCGACGTACGCGAGACCCGCGTCGTGCGCCGCGGCGCGGCGGCCGTGGCGGTGCTCAGTGTGCTCGTCCCCGTGGCCGGTGCCTTCGCGGCCCGTCCGCTCGTCAGCGACGAGGCGGAGGACGGCACCGCGACCGTCGCCGCGATCCAGGGCAACGTCCCGCGCGCGGGACTCGACTTCAACGCGCAGCGCCGCGCCGTCCTCGACCACCACGTCCGCGAGACCAAGCGCCTCGCGGCCGAGGTGAAGGCCGGCAAGGTGAAGCGCCCCGACCTCGTCCTGTGGCCGGAGAACTCCTCCGACATCGACCCGTTCACCAACCCCGACGCGCGCCTCGCGATCGAGGGCGCGGTCAAGGCCATCGGAGCGCCCGTCTCCGTCGGCGGCGTCGTCGAGAAGGACGGCAAGCTCTACAACGAGCAGATCCTCTGGGACCCGGAGAAGGGCCCCACGGACACCTACGACAAGCGGCAGATCCAGCCCTTCGGCGAGTACATCCCGCTGCGCTCCCTCATCAGCACCTTCAGCAGCGATGTCGACATGGTGCGGCAGGACTTCAGCCGCGGCACGGAGCCCGGCGTCTTCACGATGGCCGGTGCCGAGGTGGGCATCGCGACCTGTTACGAGGCGGCGTTCGACTGGGCGGTGCGCGACACCGTCACCCACGGCGCGCAGCTCATCTCGGTGCCGAGCAACAACGCCACCTTCGACCGCAGCGAGATGACCTACCAGCAGCTCGCCATGTCCCGCATCCGCGCGGTCGAGCACAGCCGCACCGTCACGGTCCCGGTGACCAGTGGCGTCAGCGCGGTGATCATGCCGGACGGCGACGTCAGGGCGAAGACGACGTGGTACACCGCCGACTCGCTCGTCGAGGAGGTGCCGCTGCGCTCGTCGAAGACCCCCGCCACCCGCCTCGGCGTGCTGCCCGAGGGCATCCTGGTGCTGATCGCCGCGGGCGGCCTCGGCTGGGCCGTGACCTCGGCGGCGCGAGCCCGGCGGGCCGGAGCGAAGTAACTCCCGGACGTGGCAGAGGCGGTGGCCGCCCACCGTTAGGGTCGGACCATGGCTACTCCCGATTTCATCCGCACCATCCGGGCCGCCGCCGGCCGGCAGCTGCTCTGGCTCCCCGGGGTCACCGCCATCGTCTTCGACGACGAGGGCCGGGTACTGCTCGGGCGGCGCTCCGACAACGGCCGCTGGTCGGTGATCGGCGGCATCCCGGACCCGGGCGAGCAGCCCGCGGAGTGCGCGGTGCGCGAGGTGTACGAGGAGACGGCGGTGCACTGCGTGCCCGAGCGCGTGGTCCTCGTGCAGGCCCTCGAACCGGTCACCTACGACAACGGCGACGTCTGCCAGTACATGGACATCACGCTGCGCTGCCGTGCCGTCGGCGGCGAGGCGCGGGTCAACGACGACGAGTCGCTGGAAGTGGGGTGGTTCGAGGTGGACGCGCTGCCCGCGCTGCACGAGTTCTCGCTGTCCCGGATCAAGCACGCGATGGCCGACGGACCCACCTGGTTCGAGCAGGCCCCGGCGGGCGAGCAGGCCCCGGCGGGCGAGTGAGCGCTCGCGGGCCGGCGCGCCCGGGCACTCGTGGGTCCCGCGCGCCCGGGCCGCTGCCGGCTCTCCGTTAGCCTGAGTGCACGATGAACCGTTTGAGCACGTCATGGGGCGCGTACGACCTCACCCGCTTCCCGGAGCACCCCCGCGATCAGCTGCGCGCCTGGTCGGCGGCCGACGCCTATCTGCTGCGGCACCTGGCCGGCGAGGAGGGCGCGGCGGCCGTCGACCTCTCCGGGACCGTGGCCGTCGTCGGCGACCGGTGGGGCGCGCTGACCACCGCGCTCGCGGGGCACGCGCGCGTGCCGGTGCAGATCACCGACTCCTTCCTCGCCCAGCAGGCCACCCGGGCCAACCTGGCGCGGGCCGGACACGCGCCGGACGCGGCACGGCTCCTGACGACCAGGGACGCTCCGCCCGCGCGCGTCGACGTACTCCTGGTCCGCGTACCGAAGAGCCTCGCGCTCCTGGAGGACCAGCTGCACCGGCTCGCGCCCGCCGTGCACGAGGGCACGGTCGTCGTCGGCACCGGCATGGTCACCGAGATCCACACGTCGACGCTGGAGCTCTTCGAGCGGATCATCGGCCCGACCAGGACGTCGCTGGCCCGGCAGAAGGCACGGCTCGTCTTCAGCACCCCGGATCCGGCGCGCGTCGCCGGTTCCGCCGGGTCCAGCCCCTGGCCCCTGAGTTACGTCCTGCCCGCCGACTCCGACTCCGGTGCCGGCGCGGGGCTGACCGTCGTCAACCACGCGGGCATCTTCTGTGCCGACCGCCTCGACATCGGCACCCGCTTCTTCCTCAAGCACCTGCCGCGCGCCCGCGGCGGCGCCCACGTCGTGGACCTGGGCTGCGGCAACGGCGTGCTCGGCACCGCCGCGGCCGTCGCGGACCCCGACGCCACGGTCACCTTCATCGACGAGTCGTTCCAGGCCGTCGCCTCCGCCGAGGCCACGTTCCGCGCCAACGCCGCCGCGGACGCGAAGGCGCACTTCCTGGCCGGTGACGCCCTCGCCGCCGTGCCGCCGGGAACGGTCGACCTCGTCCTGAACAACCCGCCCTTCCACAGCCACCAGGCCACGACCGACGCGACCGCCCGCCGCATGTTCACCGGCGCCCGCGCCGCGCTGCGCCCCGGCGGCGAACTCTGGGTCATCGGCAACCGCCATCTGGGCTACCACGTGCGGCTCCGCAAGCTCTTCGGCAACGCGGAGGTCGTGGCGAGCGACCCGAAGTTCGTGCTGCTGCGGGCGGTGAAGGGCGACCGCTGAGAGGCACCCGCGCCGCGCTGCATCGCGCTGCGTCGTGGCGAGCGGTGACGGTGGGCCTGTTCGGTACTCCCTGCGGGGGCGTGGACGGTGGCAGCGTTGGGGGTGACGGCCGGGCGGGCCGAGCCGAGCCGCTGCCCGGGGTCGCGGGAGGAGACGATCGACCGTGGAACTGCCCCTGATTGTGGGTGTCGACGGTTCACCGGCCAGCCTGCGGGCGCTGGACTGGGCCGTCGACGAGGCCGTGCGGCGCGGGACACCGCTGCGGGCCGTGTACGCGTCGAGCTGGGAGTGGTACGAGGGGCACGAGCCGTCCTTCGGCATCGGCGGCGACCTCGTACAGGCCTCGGCGGACCACATCGTCGACCGGGCGGTGGAACACGCCCGCCGCCGTACGGCCGCCGTCGACGTGACCGGCACGGTCCTGCCCGAGGATCCCGCCGCCGCGCTGATCCGCGCGAGCGGCGAGGCATGCGCGGTCGTCGTCGGCAGCCGCGGTCGGGGCCAGTTCGCCGGCCTGCTGCTCGGCTCGGTAAGCCTGTCGGTCGCCGCACACGCCGCGTCGCCGGTGATTGTCGTACGGGACGTCGGGGGTGCTCGGGAGACGGCTGGGGGGCAGGGGGTTGTGGGGGCGGGGGAGGCAGGTGAGTCGGCGGCTGCCTCGGCGCCGGGCGCCGGGGGCAGTGGAGCCTCGGATGCTGGGAGCCGTCAGGAAGCGGATACCGGGCAGGCCGCCGCAGGGGTAGGGGGAACCGGTGAGTCGGTGGTCGCTTCGGCGTCGCCGGGTGTCGGGAGCGGCGGAGCCCCGGATGCCGGGAGCGGTCAGGAGGCGGATGCCGGGCAAGTCGCCGTGGGGGCGGGGGAGGCTGGTGAGTCGGTGGCTGCCTCGGCGTCGGGTGTCGGGAGCAGCGGGGAGCCGGACGGCCGGACCAGTCAGGAGCCGGATGCCGGGAAGGCAACCGTCGGGGCTGGGGAGGCAGGTGAGGCCGCGGCCGGCTCGGCGCCGGGTGCCGAAAGCAGTCGCGAGGCGGACGCCGGGCAGGCCGTCGCAGGGGTAGGGGAAACCAGTGAGTCGGTGGCCGCTTCGGCGCCCGGTGCCGGGAGCAGCCGTGAGCCCGGTGCCGGGAGCCGTCAGGTCACGGCCGCCGGGCAAGTCACCGTCGGCGTGGGAGCGCCCGGTGACTCCATGGCCGCCGTGGCCTTCGCGTGTGAGGCGGCGGCGCGGCGCGGCGCCGTTCTGCACGCCGTGCACGCCTGGCGCTGCCCGGCCCACGAGGCCCCGGCCCGGCCCCGGGCCGGCGAGCTCACCGATCCGCACCAGCGGCGGGCCGAGGAGGAGCTGGACGAGGCCCTGCGCGCAGCGCTGCGCGCCCACCCCACCCTCGTGGTGCGCCGCGAGGTCCCCGAGGGGCACCCCCGCACCGCGCTGCTCGACGCGGCCCGCGCCTCCGACCTCCTCGTGGTCGGCGCCCGCCGCCGCAAAGGGCAGCTCGGCATGCAGCTCGGGCCGGTCAACCACGCGGTGCTCCACCATGCGGCGTGCCCGGTGGCGGTCGTCCCGCACGGCTGATGTGCTGGGTGTGGAGTCAGCTGTTCCGGGTGGCCAGTACGGCCAGTACGGCCAGTACGGGCAGTACAGCCAGTACGGCCAGGACATGGCGTGCAGCCGGCGCACGCAGTGCGGCCAGTACCTCCAGTACGGCCGACCTGCCGCATCGGCGCGTCGGCGACAGCCCCCGCACGACTGACCCGCCGCTCACGTGGAACCCGCGGGGCACGCCCGACTACGACGTATGCCCCGAATCTCGCGAGGAGGACCCTGTGGCACCCGTGGCGAAGGACCACCTGGCGGCGCTCGACGCCCACTGGCGCGCCGCCAACTACCTGGCCGTCGGCCAGATCTACCTGATGAGCAACCCCCTGCTGACCGAGCCGCTGCGGCCCGAGCACATCAAGCCGCGCCTGCTCGGCCACTGGGGCACGTCACCGGGGCTCAACTTCGTCCACACCCACCTCAACCGCGTCATCCAGGAACGCGACCTGGAGGCCCTGTGCATCTGGGGGCCGGGCCACGGCGGTCCCGCCGTGCTCGCCAACTCCTGGCTGGAGGGTTCGTACAGCGAGGTCTATCCCGATGTCACGCGGGACGCGGAGGGCATGGCGAAGCTGTTCCGCCAGTTCTCGTTCCCCGGTGGGGTGCCGAGCCACGTGGCGCCCGAGACGCCCGGCTCGATCCACGAGGGCGGTGAGCTCGGCTACTCGCTCGCGCACGCCTACGGAGCCGCCCTCGACAACCCGGACCTGCTGGTCGCCTGCGTGATCGGGGACGGCGAGGCCGAGACCGGGCCGCTGGCCGCCTCCTGGCACTGCAACAAGTTCCTCGACCCCGTACACGACGGCGCGGTCCTGCCGATCCTCCACCTCAACGGCTACAAGATCGCCAACCCGACCGTGCTCGCCCGCCTCCCCGAGGCCGAACTCGACGCCCTCCTCAAGGGCTACGGCCACGAGCCGCTGTACGTCGCCGGTGACGATCCGCACGAGGTCCACCAGGCGATGGCCAACGCCATGGACCAGGCACTCGACCGCATCGCCGCCGTCCAGCGGGACGCCCGCGGCGGCGCGGGCGCGCAGGGCCGCCCGCGGTGGCCGGTGATCGTGCTGCGCACGCCCAAGGGCTGGACCGGCCCGGTGGCCGTCGACGGGGAGCCCGTCGAGAACACCTGGCGCGCCCATCAGGTGCCGCTCGCCGGAGTCCGCGAGAACCCGGATCACCTGCGGCAGTTGGAGGAGTGGCTGCGGTCCTACCGCCCCGAGGAGCTCTTCGACGAGAACGGCTGTCCCACCCCGCAGGTCCTGGACTGCGTCCCCGGGGGCGAGCGCCGGCTCGGCGCGACGCCGCACGCGAACGGCGGCCGGCTCACCCGCAAGCTGCCCGTCCCGCCGCTGGAGAAGTTCGCCGTCACCGTGGACAAGCCGGGCACCTCCCTGCACGAGCCGACCCGGATCGCCGGCAAACTGCTCGCGGAGGTCATGACGGAGACCGCCGGGCGCCGCGACTTCCGCGTCGTGGGCCCGGACGAGACCGAGTCCAACCGGCTCGGCGCGCTCTACGACGTCACCGGCAAGGCCTGGCAGGCCCGGATGCTCGACACCGACGAGCACCTCGCCCGCGACGGGCGTGTCATGGAGGTTCTCAGCGAGCACCTCTGCCAGGGCTGGCTGGAGGGGTACACCCTCACCGGGCGCCACGGCCTGTTCTCCTGCTACGAGGCGTTCGTCCACATCGTCGACTCGATGGTCAACCAGCACATCAAGTGGCTGAAGACCTCCCGCACGCTGCCCTGGCGCGCGCCCGTGCCGTCCCTGAACTACCTGCTCACGTCGCACGTGTGGCGGCAGGACCACAACGGCTTCTCGCACCAGGACCCCGGCTTCGTCGACCACGTGCTCAACAAGAGCCCCCATGTCGTACGCGTCTATCTCCCGCCGGACGCCAACACCCTGCTCTCCGTGACCGAGCACGTGCTGCACAGCAGGGACTACGTCAACGTCGTGGTGGCGGGCAAGCAGCCGTGCTTCGACTGGCTCTCCCTCGACGACGCCCGCGCCCACTGCGCGCGCGGGGCGGGCGTCTGGGAGTGGGCCGGTACGGACGACGGCACGCGCGACCCCGACGTGGTGCTCGCCTGCGCGGGTGACGTGCCCACCCAGGAGGTCCTCGCCGCCGCGGCGCTGCTGCGCGAGCACCTGCCCGAGCTCACCGTGCGCGTCGTCAACGTCGTCGACATCGCCCGTCTGATGCCCCGCGAGGAGCACCCGCACGGCATGGCGGACTCCGAGTACGACGCCCTCTTCACCCGCGACAAGCCGGTGATCTTCGCCTATCACGGCTACCCGTGGCTGATCCACCGCCTCGCCTACCGCCGCACCGGCCACGACAACCTGCACGTGCGCGGCTACATGGAAGCGGGCACGACGACCACGCCGTTCGACATGGTCGTCCGCAACAACCTCGACCGGTACCGCCTCGTCATGGACGTCATCGACCGCGTCCCGGGCCTGGCCGTGCGGGCGACGGCCGTGCGCCAGGCGATGGCCGACGCCCGCACCCGCCACCACGCCTGGATCCGCGAACACGGCACGGACCTTCCGGAGGTCGCCGACTGGACCTGGCCCTATTGATTCCTAGGCCGCTTCCAGGTCGAGGAGGAGCCGCTTGCGCTCAAGGCCTGCCGCGTACCCGGTCAGGGAGCCGTCGGCGCCGATCACGCGGTGGCAGGGGCGCACGACGAGCAGCGGATTGCGCCCGATGGCGGTGCCGAGGGCGCGGACCGCGGCGCGGGGGACGCCGAGCCGCTCGGCGAGCCGACCGTACGTGGTCGTGGTGCCGTAGGGCACCGTGTCCAGCGCCGTCCACACCTTGCGCTGGAACTCGGTGCCCGCCCCGGCGGCGTACTCGATGTCGAAGTGGGTCAGGCCTCCGGAGAAATACGAACGCAGCTGCCCGATGATCACGTCGAAGGCCGCGTCGTCGCGCACCCAGCCGTCCAGGACGACGGCGCCGCCCTTCTGGCCCGGCATGGACAGCGAGGCCAGCGCGGTGCCGCCCTTGGCGGTGGCCGACTCCTCGCCCACCAGGAGCAGCTCGCCCAGCGGGCTGTCGGTCGTCGTGTAGACGGTCATCGGACTCTCCTCATGCGTTCGGTTGCCGCCTCCAGTCTGCGGCTCGCGCGAGGGCGCGGCTGGCGGGATTCGGACATCACACTGACGGCCTCCGGGATCGGCGGGGAGACTCCGCTCACGTCTTATGCAACTAGTTGCACAGCGGCGGACGGCTGGTCTACAACTGTCCTGTAGACACCGCGTACGGAGGGGCCGCATGAGCCGTTACCCGAACCTGCTGAACCCGCTCGACCTGGGCTTCACCACCCTGCCCAACCGGGTCCTCATGGGCTCCATGCACGTCGGTCTCGAAGAGGCGCCGAACGGCTTCGAGCGGATGGCGGAGTTCTACGCGACCCGTGCGCGCGGCGGCGTCGGCCTCATCGTCACCGGCGGCATCGCCCCGAACGAGCTCGGCCGGCCCTGGGACGGCGGCGCCAAGCTCACCACCGAGGCGGAGGCGAAGGAGCACGCGGCCATCACCGCCGCCGTGCACGCCGAGGGCGGGAAGATCGCGATGCAGATCCTCCACTTCGGCCGGTACGCCTACCACGACAAGCTCGTCGCACCCAGCGCCATCCAGGCGCCGATCAGCCCCTTCGTGCCCCGCGAGCTCACCGACGACGAGGTCGAGCAGACCGTCGAGGACTTCGTGCGCGCCGCCGAACTCGCCAAGCTCGCGGGCTACGACGGCGTCGAGGTCATGGGCTCCGAGGGCTACCTGATCAACGAGTTCATCGCGGCCCCCACCAACCAGCGCACCGACCGCTGGGGCGGCTCCTACGAGAACCGCATCCGCTTCCCCGTCGAGATCGTCCGCCGCACACGCGAACGCGTCGGCGCCGACTTCATCATCATCTACCGCCTCTCCATGCTGGACCTCGTCCCCGGCGGCTCGACCCTCGAAGAGGTCGTCCACCTCGCCAAGGAGATAGAGGCCGCGGGCGCCACGATCATCAACACCGGCATCGGCTGGCACGAGGCGCGCATCCCCACCATCGCGACGTCGGTGCCGCGCGGCGCGTACAGCTTCGTCACGAAGAAGCTCATGGGCGAGGTCTCCGTGCCGCTCGTGACCGTCAACCGCATCAACACCCCGGAGATCGCCGAGCGGTTGCTCGCCGAAGGCGCCGCCGACATGGTGTCGCTGGCCCGGCCGCTGCTCGCCGACCCCGACTTCGTCAACAAGGCGAAGGCGGAGCGGCCCGAGGCCATCAACACCTGCATCGGCTGCAACCAGGCCTGCCTGGACCACACCTTCAACCTGCAGATCACCTCCTGCCTGGTGAACCCGCGCGCCTGCCACGAGACCGAGCTCGTGCTCTCGCCCACCCGCACCAAGAAGCGCATCGCCGTCGTCGGCGCGGGCCCCGCCGGCCTCGCCTTCGCCGTCTCCGCCGCCGAACGCGGCCACGACGTCACCCTGTACGACGCGGCCGCCGAGATCGGCGGCCAGCTCAACGTCGCCCGCAGGATCCCCGGCAAGGAAGAGTTCGACGAGACCCTGCGCTACTTCCGCACCCAGCTCGACCTGCGTGGCGTCGACGTCCGGCTGAACACCGTCATCACCGCGGACGAGCTCACCGGAGAGGCGTACGACGAAGTGGTCGTCGCCGCCGGCGTCACGCCCCGCATCCCGGAGATCCCCGGCGTCGACCACCCCAGCGTCGTCGGCTACCTCGACGTGCTGCGGGACGGCGCGCCCGTGGGGGAGCGGGTCGCGATCATCGGCGCGGGCGGCATCGGCTTCGACGTCGCCGAGTTCCTCACCGACGGCGGCGAGAAGGCGAGCCTGGACCCGGCGACGTACTTCCGGCAGTGGGGTGTCGACATGGACTTCCGCGAGCGCGGCGGCCTGACGAAGCCCGAGCGGCCGACGCCGCCGCGCACCGTCCACCTGCTGCAGCGCAAGACGTCCAAGGTCGGCAAGGGTCTCGGCAAGACCACGGGCTGGATCCACCGCACCGAACTGCGCCACCGCGGCGTCGCGATGGTGGCGGGCGCCAGCTACGACCTGATCGACGACGCGGGCCTGCACATCACCGTCGACGGCAAGTCGTCCGTGATCCCCGTCGACACGGTCGTGCTCTGCTCCGGGCAGGAGCCGCGCCGCGACCTGTACGAGGAGCTCGTCGCCGCCGGGGTCGCCGCGCACCTCATCGGGGGCGCGGACGTCGCCGCCGAGCTGGACGCCAAGCGCGCCATCAAGCAGGGCACGGAGCTGGCCGCCGCGCTGTGAGGCGGCCCCTTCGGGGCCGCCGTCCCTAGGATTGCCCCATGTCACTCCCGCACGCGATCCTCACCGCCCTCCTGGAGAAGCCGTCGTCGGGCCTCGAACTGACCCGCAGGTTCGACAAGTCGATCGGCTACTTCTGGTCGGCCACGCACCAGCAGATCTACCGGGAGCTGGGCAGGCTGGAGCGCGAGGGGGCGATCCGCGCCCTGCCCCGGCAGGGCGCGACGCGCGGGCAGAAGAAGGAGTACGAGGTCCTGCCGGCGGGCCGCGCCGAACTGGCCCGCTGGACGGCCGCGAGCCAGGACCCGAAGCCGCTGCGCGACACCCTCCTGCTGCGCCTGCGCGCCGCGGCGGTCGTCGGCACGGCGGGCATCGCGGGCGTCCGGGAGGACCTGCACCGCCATCTCGACCTGCACCGGCGGCAGTTGGCCGAGTACGAGGAGATCGAGCGGCGCGACTTCCCGCCCGGCAAGGACGCCGTCGAGGACCGGCTGCGCCATGCGGTGCTGCGGGCGGGCATCGACCTGGAGACGTTCTGGACGCAGTGGCTGACGCGGACGATCGAGGAGCTCGAAGCGCCCTGAGCGAGGGCTTAGGGCCTGTCCGGCGGATCAGGTCGCGGTGGGGCGACGGCCACCCGTCGGTGCAGGTGAGCGGGGTCTGGTGCGTCGAGATGCAAGGCGGAGGA
>NZ_JBJDPY010000039.1:16135-19539 GCF_044903205.1 Streptomyces sp. NPDC029674 | reverse complement strand
GGGGGGGGGTGGGGGGGGCGGGGGGGGGGGGGGGGGGGCGGGGGGGGGGGGCGCCCCCCCCCCCCCCCCCCCCCCCGCGGAGCCGGGGGGCGGGGTTGTTCAGCCCGCGCCCGCCGCCTTGCGCAGGGCCTCGGCGCGGTCGGTGCGCTCCCAGGTGAAGTCGGGAAGCTCGCGGCCGAAGTGGCCGTAGGCGGCGGTCTGGGCGTAGATGGGGCGCAGCAGGTCCAGGTCGCGGATGATGGCGGCCGGGCGCAGGTCGAAGACGTCGGCGACGGCGCGTTCGATGTCGGCCTGGGCGACGGTGGCGGTGTTGAAGGTCTCGATGAACAGGCCGACCGGTTCGGCCTTGCCGATGGCGTAGGCGACCTGGACCTCGCAGCGGGTGGCCAGGCCCGCGGCGACGATGTTCTTGGCGACCCAGCGCATCGCGTAGGCGGCGGAGCGGTCGACCTTGGAGGGGTCCTTGCCGGAGAAGGCGCCGCCGCCGTGGCGGGCCATGCCGCCGTAGGTGTCGACGATGATTTTGCGGCCGGTCAGGCCGGCGTCGCCCATCGGGCCGCCGATCTCGAAGCGGCCGGTGGGGTTGACGAACAGGCGGTGCTCGTCGGTGTCCAGCTTGATGCCGTCCTCGGCGAGGCGGGCCAGGACGGGCTCGATGACGTGGGTGCGGATGTCGGGGGTGAGCTGGCTGTGCAGGTCGATGTCGGCGGCGTGCTGGGAGGAGACCACCAGGGTGTCCAGGCGGGCGGGGCGGCTGCCCCGGTATTCGATGGTGACCTGCGTCTTGCCGTCGGGGCGCAGGTAGGGGACGGTGCCGTCCTTGCGGACCGCGCTCAGGCGGTGTGAGAGGCGGTGGGCCAGCTCGATGGGCAGCGGCATCAGGGTGGGGGTCTCGGCGGTCGCGTAGCCGAACATCAGGCCCTGGTCGCCGGCGCCCTGCGCGTCCAGCGCATCGCCCTGGCCGCCGGCCCGGCCCTGGACACGGTGTTCGTAGGCGGTGTCGACGCCCTGGGCGATGTCGGGCGACTGCGCGCCGATGGACACCGAGACGCCGCAGGAGGCGCCGTCGAAGCCCTTGGCCGAGGAGTCGTAGCCGATCTCCAGGATCTTCTGGCGCACCAGGGTGGCGACATCGGCGTACGCGGCGGTGGTCACCTCGCCCGCGATGTGCACCTGGCCGGTGGTGATCAGTGTTTCGACCGCGACGCGCGAGGCGGGGTCCTGGCGCAGCAGGGCGTCCAGGATGGTGTCGCTGATCTGGTCGGCGATCTTGTCGGGGTGGCCCTCGGTCACGGACTCCGAGGTGAACAGGCGGCGGGACATGACTCTCCAGGGCGTGGTGGCGGGTGAACGGGTGGCAGTGGCAAAGGGGAGGCGGGTGAAGGGCGGTTGCTGGGGGGCGGGTTGAGGGGCGGTTACCGGGCGGCGGGTTGAAGGGCGGTCACCGGGCGGCGGGTTGAGGGGCGGTCACGGCCGGCGGGCGGGATGTGGCGGGGTGCGGGGGCCGGGGCTCGCCGGTGTCCGGGGTGCGGCAGAGCCGGTGGCAGGGCGGGCGGCGGGCGGCCGCCCGGGCTGGGTCTCGCCGGTGCCCGGGGCGCGGCAGAGCCGGTGGCAGGGCGGGCGGCGGGCGGCCGCCCGGGCTGGGTCTCGCCGGTGCCCAGGGCGCGGCAGAGCCGGTGGCAGGGCGGGCGGGATGCGGCGGCCCGCCCGGGCCGGGGCGCACGGCGGCGCAGGGGGGTGTGGTCAGTGGCTGTGGGGCCGGTCGTGGCCGGGCCAGGAGGCGGGCAGCAGGTGGGCGACGTCGGCGCGTACCTGTATGCCGTGCAGGGCTCCGCTCACCTGCGCCGTGCGCCAGATGCCGGCCTTGGAGGGCAGCAGCTGGGTCTGGCCGAGCGCGGCCGTCACCGGGCCGGTGGGCCGCGCGGCGGGCCGGGGGGCGGCCGTGATGCACGTGCGCCGCATCCGCAGCCGGCCGCCGTGGGTGCCCTCCACACCGTCCAGCGCATACAGCAGGACCTGGCCCAGCTGGAGGACGGCGACCAGGGCGTCGATCATGGTGGCCGGGGCGCGGGCGGGCACCGCGCCGGCCGGCTGGGGGGCCAAGGTGGCGCGGGCGCACGCCCGGCCGTCGGCCACCATCGCGCTGACCTGGGTGAGCAGTTGCTGCCGTGCGGTGTGCGGGATGCCGTAGGGGGCCTCGTTCCAGGGGCCGGGCAGTTCCTGCGGCAGGTCATAGACCTGCTCGATGGCGCCCGCACTGCCCGTGCTGCCCGCGCTGCCCGCGCTGTGGTGGGCGTGCACCCGGGCGAAGAGGGATCCGATGCGGCACTCCAGTGTGGTCGCCGTCGGCGGGCCGGCGGGTTCGGCGGCCACGAACCGGCCGCTGAGCGGGAACTTCGCCGGCTCGTCCCGCTCCGCCCGGGTGCCGGCCCGCATCTCCAGGCGCTGCACGGCGAAGCGGGCATCGGCCGGCAGCTGCCGGGTGTGCGCCGCGTACAGGCCGGTGAGCTGGGCGCCGAAGAGCATCGCGTCGATGGTGCTCAGCCGGGCGGGGGGTGTCTCTTCGGGGTGCGGCCCCGCGGGCGGGGTGAGGTGGCCGGTGGCGGTGATGCCGGCCGCCTGCCCGGGGTACGGAGTGATGGTGATGCCGCTCAGGCGGTGCTCGGCCCGCTTGAAGCCCTCGCCCAGGAACCGGCCGGCTCGCGGGCCCAGGACGTCGTCCACACAGGAAAGATGCAAAGGGGGCACGGGCGCTCCTTGTCCGGCCGAGGAGCGGCTGCCCGGCCCCGCGGCCGGGAAGGGCAGCACCCCGGCACATCGCTCGGGTACATCACTCGGGTTCGCTCGCTCGGGTTCGCTCGGGTGGGTGGGCGGGGGCGCGGTGGGATGGCGGTGCGGGGCGCCCGCGTCCGGTGCCCGGTGTCCGGGCAGGGCCGGGCAGGGGGGTGCGGCCGGGTGGCGGGCGGCGTCAGGCCTGTTGGGCGTTCTGTGGGGCGGCGGGCTGTCGGCGCAGCCGGTCGGCCAGGGCCTGGCGCTGGACTTTCGAGGTGGCGGTGCGCGGCAGTTCGGCCTGCGCGATCCGCACCGGGTCGGCCGGCTGGGGGAAGGCGGCGACGGCCGCGTGCCGGCGGGTCTGGTCCGGTGGTTGGCCGTCGGTGGCGCGGATGGCGGGGATCGGTGTGGCGTGGGGCCTCACATTGCGCGGGGCTACGTCGTCGTAATGGTGAGACCGGCCGGAGGGAGGTCAGCAACCAGTGGCGATGTCGCAGCAGTTGGAACGGGCACGGCGGGCAGGCGCCGGTGGCGTGCCGCACCCCGGCCGCAATACGCACGGCCCGGATGCGCACGGCCCGGATGCGGCCTGCCGGAAGACGGCAGGCCGCAACACCATGTGGCGCCCCAGC
>NZ_JBJDPY010000039.1:7861-16038 GCF_044903205.1 Streptomyces sp. NPDC029674 | reverse complement strand
GGCGGGGCCGGACGGTGTCCCGGCGGGGCCGGACGGTGTCCCGGCGGGGCCGGACGGTGTCCCGGCGGGGCCGGACGGTGTCCCGGCGGGGCCGGACGGTGTCCCGGCGGGGCCGGACAGTGTCCCGGCGGGAGCGGGCGATGTCCGGGGTTGACCGGACGGGCCGACCGGGCTGGGCGGGCCGACCGGGCTGGGTGGCGCGGGATTCGGGCGCGGGTGGGGGTGTGTTCAGGCGGCCGCGCGGCCGGTCTTGAGGGCGGTGGCCACCTCCACCGCCCGCCGCGCCTGGTAGGCCGCCGCCTGCAAGGTCACCTCACTGGGCGCCACCTGATGGCCAGGGGTGCCCACCACGTGCGAGGTGCCGTACGGATTGCCGGTCTGGAACTGCACCGGGTCGGTGTAGCCGGGCGGCACGATGATCCCGCCCCAGTGATAGAAGGTGTTGGCCAGCGCCAGGATCGTCGACTCCTGACCGCCGTGCGCGGTGTTGCTGGAGGTGAACGCCGAATACACCTTGCCCGCCAGCTGCCCCTGCGCCCACAGCGGACCCGTCGTCTCGATGAACGCCCGCAACTGACTGGCAGGATTACCGAACCGGGTCGGGGTGCCGAACAGCACCGCATCCGCCCACACCAGATCCTCGTGCACCGGCTCGGCAACCTCCGCGTGCTCGCTGCGGTAGCGCTGCCAGGCCGCGTTGGCGGCCACCGCCGCCGCCGGCGCCGTCTCGGCCACCCGGCGCACCCGCACCTGGGCCCCCGCCTTCTCCGCACCCTCCCCCGCCGCATGCGCCAGCGCATGCACATTACCCATCGAACTGTAGTAAATGATCGCGACGTTCACAGATGTCACAGCTGAGGTCCTTTACGTGTGCGGGCGCCGGGCAGCAGGGTCCGGGCCGGGGGTCATCGGGCGATGACGACGGTGGCGGGCGGTGCGTGGTGGAAGGTGATGTCGGTGAACCCGGCCTTGGTGAGCCAGGTGCGGTAGTCGCTCTGGCGCCAGGTGCCGCCGTGGGTGCTCTTGAGGAGCATTTCCGCGGCGAACAGCAGCGGGAAGGCGGGGCCGCTGCGGTCGTCCTCGACGATGTAGTCGCACACCACCAGGGCGCCGCCGGGTTTGAGGGCGTCCTTGAGGCGAGTGAAGACCGCGATGTTGTCCTGCGGTCCTTCCTGGTGGGCGATGTGCGAGTAGAGCGCCACGTCGTAGGCGGCGGTGCCCAGGTGGGTGGTGTGGAAGTCGCCGTCGATGCAGGTGAAGCGGTCCTGCAGGTGGTGTTCGGCCAGCAGCCGGCGGGCGATCGCGTTGATCGGCGCCCAGTCGAGCTGGGTGGCGCGGGCGGCCGGGTTGCGCCGGAGCCAGGTGGCGGTGTAGACGCCGGAGCCGCCGCCGACGTCCAGGATGGAGATCTCGCCGGCGCCGTCCAGGCCCAGGGCGTCGGCGGCGACCTCGGCGGCGGGCACCGACTGGGCGGCAATGGCCGGCACCACGTGCGTCCAGTGCGGGCTGTCGGCGACCTCGGCGGCGGCCTGGCGCACCGGGCCGCCGGTGCGCACCACCTCGGGCAGGTCCGCCAGCGCACCCAGCTGGGTGAGTTTGAGCTGGGCCAGGCCGCTGAGGTCGACGGGCCCGCCCCTGACCAGGAACGCTGCGGCCTCGGGGGTGTTGCGGTAGCGGCCGGCGTGCAGTTCGACCAGCCCCATGCTGACCAGGCCGTCCAGCAGGGTCTGGGCGCCGCGGTCGGAGATCTGGGCGCGGTCGGCGAGCTGCACGGCGGTGTCCGCGCCGGCTTCCAGGTGGGTGAACAGGGCGTGCCCGGCGGCCGCGCCCAGGATGCCGGTGGCCCAGTAGCCGTTGATGAGCTGCAGGATCTTGTCCGGCGTGGGCGGCTGCCCGCCCGCCGGCTGGTGGGCGGGGGTGGGCTGGTGGTTGCTCATGCTGTTCCCTTGGGGCCGGCGGTGTGGGTGCGCAGGGCGGTGCGCAGGGCTGCCACGACGCGTTCGACCTGGGCCGGGCTCAGTTCGGCGTGCATGGGGATGGCCAGGTGATGGTGGAAGAGGTCGGCGGAGACGGGGCAGGTTTCCTTGGTCTCGAAGACCGGCTGCAGGTGGCTGGCCCAGGTGCCGTGTCCGCAGCCGATGCCCTGGCCGCGCAGGTCGGCGGCGAGGGCTGCGCGGTCCACCCGCTTATCCAGGCGTACCAGGTAGGACTGCCAGGCGTGGGTGCGGTCGGCCGGCACCTGGGGCAGGGTCAGCAGCTCTTCTTCGGCCAGGAGCTGGTGGTAGTGGGCGGCGACGGTGGCGCGGCGGGCCAGGAGTTCCTCGATCCGGCCGATCTGGACCTGCAGGATGGCCGCGGCGATGTCGGAGAGTTTGAAGTTGTAGCCGACCTCGGTGAATTCGGGGATGGGCAGGCCCACGACCTTGGACTGGTCGAAGATGGAGCCGATGCCGAAGGAGGAGCGCAGCCGGGCGTCGGCGGCCACCGCCGCATCGGTGGCGATCAAAGCGCCGCCCTCGCCGCTGGTGGCGCCCTTGCGGCCGTGGAAGGACAGGCAGGCCACCTCGGCCAGCGCGCCGGCCTGGCGGCCCTGGTAGGTGGCGCCGACCGCGCAGGCGGCGTCCTCGATGAGGAACAGGCCGTGCCGGTCGGCCAGGGCCTGCAGTTCGCTGTAGTCGGCGGGCAGGCCCACGGTGTCCACCGCGATGATGCCGACGGTCTTGGGGCCGATCAGGTCGGCGACGGCCTGCGGGTCCAGGGTGTGGGTGTCGGGCCGTACGTCGGCGAAGCGGGGGATGGCCTGCAGGTAGCGCACCGCGTGGGCGGGGGCGGGGAAGGTGTAGTCGGCGACGATGACTTCGTCGCCGGGCGTGACGCCCAGGGCGAGCAGCGCCAGGTGCAGGGCGGCGCCGCAGTTGCTCAGGGCGACGGCGTGGGCGTCGTAGCGGTGGGCGAGCTGGGCTTCCAGGGCTTTGCCCCTGGGGCCCTGGCCGGCCGGCCAGCCGGAGGCGAACACCTCGGCGACGGCGGCCAGTTCCTGCTCTCCCAGGCTGGCGTGGACCAGCGGGACGGGGCTGGGGGGCGTGGTGGTGGTCATGATCGGGTTCACTTCCCGGGGCCGGCGGGGGCGGGTGGCTGGTAGCGCAAGGGGGTGAGCTCCTCGACGTCGTAGCGTTTGCGCATCTCCTCCACCGCGGCGGGATCCACCGTGGTGCCGCGCGCCCAGATCTCGGCGATCTCTTCGAAGTACTGCTCGTGGTCGGGCGAGGGGTAGCTCTGGAAGAGCATCTTGACCGGCTTGTCGCTCGCGTTGCGAAAGGCGTGCGGGATGCCGGGCGGCACGAACATGCAGCCGCCCTCGCTCGCTGTGATGACCCGCTCGCCGTCGGCGGACTGCCAGTGGTGCCAGGTGTCCTTGGTGCGCCGGGTCGGCTCGAAGCACATCAGGTCCAGCTCGCCCTCAAGGACGTAGAAGAATTCCTGGGACTCGTGGTGGACGTGGGCGCCGACGTCGAAGCCGGGCGGCACCACGACCTCGAAGACGGAGATGGACGAGCCCTGCGCCTTGGTGGCTTTGAAGGTCACTTCCTGCGCCGGAGTGATCAGCTTGCGTCCCTGGCCGGGCGGGACGATCAGGCCAGTCATGTGTGTTGGGTTTCCTTCGTTCGTAACGGGCAGCGGCTCGCGGGCCGCGCACACCAGGTGCCAGGGCGCCGCCGCCCTGCCGGGACGGGGTGGGGCGGGGTGGGTCAGCCGGCGGCGGGCGGGGTGTCGCTGTTCCAGCGGCCCAGGGCCATCTCGGCGGTGATGCCGGGGCCGAAGCCGGCGATCAGGCCGGTGGCGTCGGGCATCGGGGTGTCCTCTTCGAACAGGCGCAGCGCGGCGTCCAGGACGACGGCGCTGGCGATGTTGCCGTACTCGGTCAGCGTGGACCAGCTGTGGCGGAACACCTTGCGGTCCACGTCCAGGAACTTGGCCAGGTCGTTGAGGATGCGCGGGCCGCCGGCGTGGATGATGTAGAAGTCGAGGTTGGAGGCGTCCCACTGATGTCCGGCGGCGAACTCGCGCAGCACCGGGGCCAGGGGTTCCATGGTGCCCGGCACCCGGCGGTCCAGCTGGAAGTGGAAGCCGGTGTCGCGCACCGAGTAGGAGATCCAGTCCTCGGTGTGGGGGATGAGGTAGGAGGAGTTGGCCTCCAGCTCGATGCCGGTGCCGCCGATGCCGCGCACCACGGCGGCCGCGACCGCGTCGCCGAACAGGCCGTCGGAGAGCAGTGAGCCGATGTCGTCCATGTCGGGCTGGTAGCACAGCGAGCACAGCTCGCAGGAGACGATCAGGACGTTGCTGCCGGGGTGGGCCAGGCAGAAGTCGTGGGCGCGGTTGATGGCGGCGCCGCCGGCCGCGCAGCCCAGCTGGGCGATGGGGATCTGGCGGGTGTCGGAGCGAAAGCCCAGCTTGTTGATGAGCCAGGCGGTCAGCGAGGGCATCAAAAAGCCGGTGCACGACACGTAGATGATCGCGTCGATGTCGCGGGCGGTGACCTCGGCGTTGGCCAGGGCCTCCTCGACGACCTGGGGGGTGCGCTTTTTCGACTCGCTCTCATACAGGCGGTTGCGTTCGGTCAGTCCCGGGTGCTTGAGGGTCTGCTCGATGGGCTGGACGATATGCCGCTTCAGCACCCCCGTGTTGCGGATCAGTCGAAGGGCCAGCGGAAGCTGCGGCTTTCCGGCATGGACCCGCTCGGCGAAGTCCAGCGTCTCTTCCGCGGTGATGACGTATTCCGGCACACGCACCGACGGCTTGCATAGCCTGGGCATATCGGGAATCCACTTTCTCTAGGGTCTGCCTTCTGCACGTGAAGAAGCTGTTGTCGCGCACCTGCGCGGTGGCGTCGCCCGGGCGGGCGGCGCCGCCCCGCAGGCAAGGTGACGGCATGCACCACGCCGCCTTCGCCGGCCCCGCACACCACACCCCCCCTTCTCCTCCTCCCGGCACCCCCTGTTCCTGTCGGGATGACGGGAGGCGGAGGGGATGGGATGGGCGGGCGGGGTGGGGTGGGGTGGGGTGCTGTGGGGTGGGCGGGGGCCGGGGAAGGCGGCGCGGGGTGAACGGTGAGTCGGGGGCGGGCGGGGGTGGGCGGGGGTGGGCGGGGGTGGGCGAGGCGGAGCGGCTGGTCCCGGGGTCGGCCGGTTCCGGGGTCGGCTGGTCCCGGTCCGGCTGACCCCGGAACCGGTTGGCCCGAGCCCGGTCGGCCTGGGATCCGGTTGGCCCGACTGGTCCGGGGCCCGGTGGGTCCGGGGCCCGGTGGGTCCGGGGCCCGGTGGGTCCGGCTGCGAGGGGGCGTGTGGGTACGGCATGGGGCGCGCCCGGGGCTTGGGAGGACAGCCCCCAAGTACCAGCGACGCAAGGGCAGTTCGGCCTGCAGGCGGGGCCCGCACAGGCAAGGGGTGGGCGGGGATGACCCGGGCTGCCGGGAGTGACATGCAGGTACGGCATGAGGCACCCGCGGCTTGGAGGGCTCACCCCAAACGCGGTCGGCACGAGCGGAGTTCGGGCTGCGGACAGGGGGCCCGCACGGGGGCGGGCCCAGGGGACTTTGGACTGCGGGCGGGGCCGGCACCGAAACCCGGCCCCGGGGCGGGGCACCCCGCGGGTGCGGGATGGGAGGGCCCGGGCCGCGGGTGCGGCTCGGGGCTCCCCCGGCCGCGGGTGGGGAGCATGACGCGGGCGCGGTACGGGATGACACCGGCCGCCCGCCGGTCAGGGCAACGGGCGGCCGGGGCAGGGCGGCAGGCCCGGCGGAACTGCCTGCCGGGGGCAGCAGGAGCCGGGCATCGGACAAGGGCGGCGGGAGCGGGTGACGGGAGCGGGTGCGACAGGCGGCAGGCCGGGCGGCGAGCGAGCGCGGCACAGGCCCGTACGCCCGCATCCGGGATGCCCGGGGTATGGGGGTGCGAAGGGTGCAACTGTCCGGTGCGGTGCCGCCCTCCCCTCACCCGCTGCTTCCCGTCTCCCCTCTTGACGCCTCCCCCCTCCCCTGCCGGGACCTGCCCCCTTCCCGGCCCGGCCCGGCGTGGCCGAGCCCGGCGAACGGGCAGTAAGGGCAGGCACAGCGGAAGCGGACAGGGATGCGCGGGCGGCCCGGCCGGCGGAGTGAGCGGTGTGGCCGCATGCAGCCCCGCCGTGCCCCCGCGCCGGGCAACCCAGGGCGCTGCGTGCGGAGTTGTCCCGTGCGCCCGCCCCTGCCACCTCTCCCCCGGGCGCGACCCACGTACCACCAAAGGGGGAAGTTCCCCGCTCTGGCCCGCGGGCCACGCACGCGGGACGTCACGGCCTACGGGCGAAGAAACTTGTGGTGGAGGATGCGGCGCCGCCGGGGGCGTGGATGGGGTGTGGCCCGGGCGGGGCTGGGCGGCGGTTACGACCTCAACTCGCCGCTCACGGACCGGCTTTGGGCAGGGAAGTCGTGCGGAAATAGTGACACGGATGCCGTCCTCGCACCAAGGGCCTCCGAAAGTGACGTAGGTCACGGCGCGGGGTGGGGTGGGCGGCGGGTTCCCGGGCCGGTGAGGGGCGGGTTCACGGAGGCCCCGGGTCCGCATCCATCACCCCGGAGCGGGCCGCCGCCGGGGGCGGGGGCGGGGCACACCGGGCGGGCACCTGGCCCGTACGGCCCGGGAGATGGGCCTGCCCCACACCCCTCCCCCGGCCCCAACCCAGCCCGGGCTGCCGGTCCAGGCCCCAGCCCCGGCCCATGCCCTCGGCCCCGGTCTCGGTCCCGGTGAAGCCACACAATGGGGCAACCCGCCCCGACCGGCACGCGATTCGCCCTCCTCGACTCCTCCCCGGCCCGCCCCCTGCCGCATGGTTAGGCCATCCCCCCCTGGGCGGCAACGTGGCCCGCACCCTCCCGGCACAGGGCGGCCCGCCCTAACCCCTCCCCCGGGCCGGGCGCAGGCCGGCCGCACAGACCGGCCATGCCGCCCCGGGCAGACAACGCGGCCCGCACCCCTCCCGCACGGGGCGGCCCCGCCCTGACCCTCTCCCGGGCCGGGCGCAGCCCCGGCCGCACAGAACCGCCCCTGCCTGCGCCTGCGCGGTATCGGCCGCACCATCCCGGACGGACAGGGCCGACCAGGCCCGCAACCACCAGAACGCGGCTCTTGAGACAGCTGCCCGCCGAGGTCCGACCGACGCGGAGGACTGCTGCGAGGCTCGGCACGCGGTCGAGTGCGGCATTGATCGCCTCAAAAGGCGTCGTGCCGAGGCCACGGGATACGACGATCTCGCGGTCCGCCACGAGGCAGCCGTCCTGGTGGCGGCCGTCAACGAGCGGCCGTGGCCGGCACGTTGTGTCAGCTGTCCCGGCCTTGCCATGTGGTGACGCAGGCTTCGTTCCCCTCCAGGTCGGCAAGGACCCAAAAGGCGGGGGCGCGGCTCGCGGACATGAGCCGGCCCCCGGCTGCCAGCGCGGCTTCGATCCGCCGGGGAGCCTCGTCATGCGGAACACTGATGTCGATGTGGATGCGATTGCGCTGCGGACGCGCGCGGTCCATCTGCTGGAACCAGATGGCCGGGCCCTGCCTGAGCGGGTCGACGAGCGGATCCTCGGGCCCCTGGGCACCCGCCTCATCGGCATAGCCCAGCACCGCCTTCCAGAACGGTCGGATCCCGGAGATGCTCAGGGCATCGATGGCGATCTCCAGAACCTGCACCGACCGTGGTGGCGCCGTTGCGAGTCCGGGCTCCGGCAAGAACCCGGACTTGCCGGCGATGGCAGAGATGCGACGCGCGAGCTCGATGTCCCGGGTGGTCACCGCTGCATGGTCCAGCGACTGCAGAGTGAAGAGGGCCAGATGGGGACGCACATCGACCCGGAGATGGCGATCGGCACCATCGCCACACACTGCGACCGCGTCCGCTGCCAGGCCGATCGCTTGAGCCAGCGTCCCGACCACGACCGACGTCTGCAAGGCGCCCAGCAAGTAGCGCCAACCGTGGCCCCCGACCGCCTCCGATGCTTCCTGCCGGCTCAGTATCTGCTCCATGACCGCATCCTTGCAGCCCCACCCGCAGCCCGTCTGCCGCTACGTGCGCTACACGCCCCGGCCCGGCGCCGGTTGTGGCGGGCGGGCCGGGCCGGGCCGGGCCCGGACCAGCCGGAGTGCGGGCCAGCC
>NZ_JBJDPY010000039.1:0-7763 GCF_044903205.1 Streptomyces sp. NPDC029674 | reverse complement strand
CCGGAGTGCGGGCCAGCCGGAGGCCAATCCGGGCCGGGATGCGGGCAGGCCGGAGGCCGGGGTGCGGGCCAGCCGGAGGCCGGTCCGGGGTGCGGGCCAGCCGGAGTGCGGGCCAGCCGGAGGCCAATCCGGGCCGGGATGCGGGCAGGCCGGAGGCCGGGGTGCGGGCCAGCCGGAGGCCGGTCCGGGGTGCGGGCGGGCCGGGCGCATTACTTACCGGGCACGCAGGCAGGACCCGGCCTCCCGCGGCGGGCCCGGTCCAGGGCCTGCCGGCCAGCGCGGCCGAGAGCGGCACGCACCCGGAAGCAGGGACCGGCCGGCCCCGTGCCGGGCCCCGCAGCTGCCCGACGGCATCCGCGCGCAGCAGGACCTGGCGCCGGCACACGAGCCACACGCCGCTCTGCCTGGGCAGGACCGGCCGACCACGCGCCGCCCGCTGCGCGGCGCACAGCGGGCGCGGCACGCTCACCCGGTCCACGATGCCCCCGCCACGCGGGGAACCACGCGGGGAAACAGCCGCGGCCCCCCGGCCACGCGGACGTGGCGCCGCCAGCCCCTCCCGGCGCCCCGGCCGGGTCCTTCCCCAACGGCCCGGCCGATGTGCGCGCCGGCCACGCAGGCCCGGCCGGCCGTGCCGCACAGCTGTGCCGAAGCACGAATAGTTGTCACCATCGGCATCCGCCGGCCTGCGGCTTCGGCAGGACAAAGCGCGGCGGTTGTCACCGGTGCGGTGCGCTACCTGTCACCAGCGGCAAGCGCAGCAGGGTTGCTGGCACCGTTCGGCTTCTGGTGGGCAGGGTGCCGAGCGGTGGCCCTCGGCGTTCACGAGCCGTATTTCGCGCGCTGGACGCGGACCCTGCCTCCTACGATCACCTGGTACGACTGCTGGGGAGGGCGGGAATGTTCGAACACGTTGAGGACAAGGCGGCGGCGACGCGGCTTGCGGAAGGTGCGCCGCTTCACCGCGCGCTTGATGTCGCCGACCCCGCCGCCTGGCTCGCGCTTGATGCAGAAGTACGGGAAGTGGCCTGGTACCGCCCCCCGTTCCTGCCGGAGTGGGAGCACCTGGCCCCCCTGCCCGCCGACCTGACGCAGCTCGAGGAGTCTCGGCTCGCACTCGCCCTCTGCCACCGCGACGGGCGCATCCGTCAGGAGGCGTTGGGTCTGTCCGCCCGCTATCCCGGTCTGCTGCCGCTGGTCGTGATCCGCTGTGCCGACTGGGCCGCTCCGGTGCGCGAACACGCCCGGCAGTTGCTGCGCGGAGCCCTGAGCGTGGACTGCGCCCCCGGCCTCGCGCCACTGATCCTCCGCGTCGGCCGCCGCGACAGAGGCGCCTACGGCGTCGAGGTGCTGGGCGAGATCCTGCGCCGGGCATCCCGCACTCAGCTCGCGGTTCTCTTCGCCGACCCCGACCGCGGCGTCCGGCGGTTCGCATACCGGCTGGCCATCGAGGGCCGACTGCTCGGCCCCGCTGAGCTGGCCCGCGCGGCTTCCACGGACCACGACAGCGTGGTCCAGGACCTGTGTGCCACAGCGGCACTCACGGCTCTGGCGGTCGGGGATGCCTGCGAGGGTGTGCTGCCTCTGCTGCTGTCCGCACGCAACCCGCGTACCCGTTCGGCCGGCGTCACCGCGCTGAGACGGGCGGGGCGGCCGCAGCAGGCGGAGCCGTTTCTCGGCGACCGTTCCGCGCTCGTACGTGCGTGTGCCCGGTATGTCGTACGACGGCATGGAGGCGACCCGGCGGCCTGGTACCGGGAGCGGTGCACGGCATTGGACGACCCCGAGTTGCCGCCCGGTGCGGTCATCGGGCTGGCCGAGTGCGGGAACCGCGCGGATGCCGGGCTGCTGCGGCCGCTGCTCGTGCACCCGGCGGTCGGCGTGCGGGCGCGAGCGGTGACGGGGCTGCGGGAACTGGACTGCGCGGATGCGCAGCAGTTGCGGCCGCTCCTCGACGATTTCGCCGCCGCAGTCGTCCGCGAGACCGCCACCGCCCTGCTGCCCTCGGCCAAGGAACTGCCCGCCGACTGGCTGTGGGAGCGCACCAGCTCTCAGCGGCCGCGGCACGTCCGCGTCGGCGCCTTCCGGCTGCTCGACGCGCGCGGCGGCATCGTGGCCCTACGGACGGCGGTCGGTCTGCTCGATGACCCGGATATCAAGCTGCGCACCTGGGCCGCGCAATCAGTGCAACGCTGGTGTCCGGCACCGGATGAGCCACGCGGCAACGCGGAAGTGGGTGAACTGCTCGACCGGAGCCGACACCTCTTCAGCGACCATGTGCTGCGCCGACGCAAGCGGGAAGCCGGAGTGGACAGCTGACACGGCACCGCGGGCCAGAACTCCGCTCAGCACTGGCCGCCCGGTGGCCCTGGTGACAGCATGCCTGCCGTGGTGCCAACCATCGTGCTTCGGCTCAACAGCACGCCGCACAGGAGCCCGGCGCACCCGGCGTTGCCAAGCGGACGCTCCCGGCGAAAAAAGAGCACCAGCTCCGGCCCCGCCAGGCGGGGCGCCCGGCACCCGACCGCCCGGGACGACAGGCCCAGGACAGCCGCACCCGCCCCCGCCCCCCGGGTCCGGGAGGGCCAATGCCCGTACAGTCGGCCGGTGTTGAGCACGAGCGGCAATGAGCGGCCCCGCACCGCAAGGGGGCGGGCCAATCCCCCCCTCGCCCCCGCCGAAGCCGGCGGTGCCGCGCACGACCGCCCAACGCCCGGCAGACGCAGGCCGCACCCCCGCTCACCATGCCCCACCCCGAAGCCGGCCACCGAGACAGCACCACAGCAAGCCCATGGCATTGCCCACATGGAAAACCTCGACCACGTCCCGGGGGGGGACCGCCCCACCCCACCCCGCCCCACCCCGCCCCGCCTCGCCCCGGAGTTGTGCCCGCCCGGCCCGCCCGGGGGTTATGCCCGCCCGCCGCCCGGCGGGTGCTGCCCGCCCCGCGGGGGGGGGCTGTTCGGTACGGCGCCACCCGCGCAGCCCTACCGCCCGCCCCCTGGCCAACAGCCCCCAGTACGTCGTTGACTTGCCGGCACACGGCGACCACCACATGAAGGGACACCGGCGTGCGCGCACGGGGCATCAACTACGACACCGGGTTCCTCCCCGGCGAAGAACTCTCCCGCAAGAGCTTCACCCCCACAACAGTCCGGCACGACATGGCAGTCATCGCCCAGGACCTGCACTGCGACGCCGTCCGCATCTCGGGAAGAGATCCCCAACGGCTGAGCATCGCCGCCCGGCATGCCGCGGCCGCGGGCCTGGAGGTCTGGTTCGCCCCCTTCCCCGTCGACCTGCCCCACCACCAGCTGCTGCCGTTCTTCACCGACTGCGCCGCCCGGGCCGAAACCATCCGCGCCGCCGGAGGCGAGGTGGTATTCGTCGGCGGCTGCGAAATCAGCGCCTTCTGCGGCGGCTTCCTGCCCGGCGCCACCTACGGCGAGCGCCTGACCGCCATGGCCGGCGCCGACCGGCACTGGTGGTCCACCCTCCAGCCGGCGCAAGAACGCCTGAGCGCCTCCCTGCACCAGATCGCCGCGACCGTACGCACCCGCTTCGGCGGCAAGGTCACCTACGCCTCGGGCCCCTGGGAATTCATCGACTGGGACCCCTTCGACCTCGTCGGCATCGACGCCTACCGGGCCCGCCACAACGCCGACACCTTCCGGGACGAACTGCGCGGCCACCTCGCCCACGGCAAACCCCTCGCAGTGACCGAATACGGCACCTGCGCCTACCGGGGCGCGGCACAACGCGGCGGCATGGCCTGGCAGGTACCCCAGGACGCGCTACCGGACCAGGACGAGCAGAGCCGCTACTTCACCGACCTGCTGGACATCTTCGAGGAAGAAGGCGTGGACACCGCACTCTGGTTCACCTTCGCCGCCTACAGCCGGCCCCGGGAACACGACCTGGGCTCCTACGGCGTCGTACGGATCCTCGACGAGAAGCACTGGGAAACCAAGAAAATATTCCACACCATGGCCGCCCGCCACCAACACCACTGAACCACCCAAAACCCCCGCCCACCCGGCCCCCGGCCCCGACCAGCACCCCACCCCCACCCACGCCACAGCCCCCACCCCTCCCCCACCCGGCATGCAGACCACCGCACACCCCACCCCCTACCCCACCGCCGCCCCACAACGGCCCTGCCCCCCACTACGGCGCATACCGCCCACAACCAGCACGCCCCACAAAGGCGCGGGGGGGGGCGGCACCACGCAGGCACGGGGGGCGGCGCGGCGAGGACACGGGGGGGCGCGGGCGGCACCGCGAGAGCGCCGGGGCCCGGCACCGCCGTGGTGCAGTGCCGGGCCCCATGATGCGGTCCGGCCGCCCCGGCCGGGCCTGACGATGCGGTCCGGCCGCCCCGCGGCACGAGGCAGCCCGCCCCACGATGCGGCACGGCCCCGCCCCGCCCCGCTATGGCGCGGGGCGGGGCGGGGCCGATGGTGCACGGCGGGGCGGGGCGGGGTGGTTCAGGCGGCGTAGAGATCGAACGTCGAGCCGCGCCGCGGCCCGGCCACCACATCCAGCTGCGGATCCACCGCCAGCATCGCCTGGTGCAGCCGCTGCACCTGCGGAGAGGGCTCCACCCCCAGCCCCTCGATCATCCGGATCCGCAGCCTGCGGTAGATCTCCAGCGCCGAGGCCTGCCGCCCCGACCGGTACAACGCCACCATGGCCTGCGAATGCAGCCCCTCGTGCTGCGGATAACGCGCCGTCAACTCCGTCAGCTCCGCGATCAGTTCGGAATGCCGGCCCAGCCGCAGATCGGCATCGATACGCCGCTCCACCGTCCCCAGCCGCGACTCCTCCAGCCGCATCACCTCGATCTCCAGGATCGGCCCGACCCGCACATCCACCAGAGCCGGCCCCCGCCACAGACCCAGCGCCTGACGGAACCGGTCGGCGGCCCTGGCATCATCACCGCCCTCAAAAGCAGCCCGGCCCTCACCCGCCAGCCGCTGATACTGCTGCACATCCACACTCTCCGCCGCAATCTGCAGCAGATACCCCCCGTGCCGGGTCGCCAGCACCTCCTTCGCCCGCCCCGGAGCCCCCGGCCCCAACGCCGCACCCAGATGCCGACGCAACTGCAAAATATAGGTCTGCAACGTCGTCAGCGCGCTCTGCGGCGGCTCGGTGCCCCACAACTCCTCCATGAGCGTGGGAACGGGCATCACCCGCCCTGGATAGAGGGCAAAGAGAGACAGAATCTGCCGCGGCTTGCCGGCCGTCGGAACAATCGATCCCCCGTTGACCTCGGCGCTCAACGGACCCAGAACCTGAATCTTCATGGGATTCCTCCGTACATCGTCGAGTTCCTGCTCTTGACTGCACTCCGTCGCCACGGCCCCAGCCGCCCTCACCCCAAACGCACCCACCCTCCCCCCACCACAAATTGACACAACGTCACAAACAGTGAGCAGACCCGGACCGCACGCTAGACGCCCCGGACCAGCAACACCTGCACCGCAGTGACATCCACACGGCAAACGAGCAAAAGTTCACCCCGCACGCCCTCCCCCACACACCAACCGTGCCCGAAGACGCCGACAGTGCCCGGTGATACCCGGCGGCGCCCGGCCGCGCAGAACACCGCCCCCCAATAGCCGCGGATGCCAGGCGGCACTCGGCGAAGCCCGCCGGACACCCGACGGCATCCACTGCTGCGCTGGCGCCGCTGGCGCCACTGGAGCCGTCGGTGCCGCTGGTGCCGCTGGCGCCACTGGTGCCGCTGGCGCCACTGGTGCCGCTGGTGCCGCTGGCGCCACTGGTGCCGCTGGCGCCACTGGTGCCGCTGGTGCCGCTGGCGCCACTGGTGCCGCTGGTGCCGCTGGTGCCGCTGGTGCGTGATGATGTCCGGTGATGCACAGCGAAACCTCGTGCGGCCACACCAGAGGGCCCGCAACGGCACGGGCCGCACCCGGCCAGGCAGCCACCCTTGGCGGCACAGGCCACGCACAGCGATGCATGAGGATGCCCGGCGGAACGCGGTGATGCGCGAGGAAACCGAGCGATACGGGCGATGGTGCGTGAGGCTGCCCGGCAGGACGCAGTGATGGTGCGTGAGGCTGCCCGGCAGGACGCAGTGATGGTGCGTGACGCCGCCGTGCCCACGGCACGGCCGGTAATACGGCGGGGCGCGAGCGATACGCGGGGAGACCGGCCGGCAACGTGCGGCACCGCCGGCGATACACGACGGCGACCGCCGGCGATGTGCGCCGCCGCCGGCGATACGGGACGGCACCCGCCCGCACCGGAAAGCCCCCCACCCCATCGACCGCCGCGACGCCCACCGCAGACACCCGCCCAACGCCCAGAGCACGGCCGACGGCCCACCAACAACCGGGCCGGTGCCGGCCACCGGCCCGCACCGCCAAGGGACACCACGTCCCGGGCCCGACGCCTCACCCGGCCGCGGCCAGCCGCTGACCACCAGCATCCCCGGACACACACGGAGCAGCAATCTCACGCCCCGCGGTCAAAATCGAACGCTGCAACCGCCGCAACCGCGCCGACGGCTCCAGACCCAACTCCCGCACCAGCGTGGACCGCAACCGCTGATACACCGCCAGCGCCTCACCCCGCCGCCCCGAACGATGCAACGCCAGCATGAACTGCGCATGCAGACTCTCATGCGTGCGATACCCATTGACCAGCACCGTCAACTCCGCCAGCAACTCCCGATGCCGGCCCAGCCGCAAATCCGCCTCGATCCGCCGGTCCAACGCACACAACCGGCTCTCCTCCAGCCGCTTGACCTCCATCTCCAACACCGGCCCCGCCCGCACATCCGCCAACACCGGCCCCCGCCACAAACCCAACGCCTGACGCAACCCCCCCGCAGCCCCCACACAATCCCCGGCATCCATCGCCCGATACCCCACACCCGCCAACGCCTCAAAGGACCGCACATCACAGCGCCCGCCCCCACCCGCCAGCAGATACCCCCCCGGCACCGTCACCAACACACCCTTCGCACCAGCACCAGCACCAGCACCCACACCGGAACCCCCACCAAAACCGGGGGCGGGACCAGGGCCAGCACCCACACCGGAACCCGCACCGAAGCCGTAGCCCGCACCAGCACCAGGACCCGCACCGGGGTCAGCACCAGCACCAGCACCAGCACCAGCACGGAAACCAGGACCGGCACCCGCACCGGGGCCCGCACCTGTACCGAAACCGGGACCGGAGCCCGCACCGGGACCAGGACCAGCACCCGCACCGGGAACGGAGCCCGCACCGGAAGCGGGACCAGCACCCGCACCCGCACCGGCACCGCGCTCCAGCCCACCCCCACCGGAACCCGCACCCGCACCCGCACCGGCGCCGTGCTGCAGCGCACCGGCAATCAACTCCCGCAACTGCAACACATACGTCTGCAACGTCGTCCGCGCACTGCGCGGCGGCGCCACCCCCCACAACTCCTGCATCAACACCGACACCGGAACCAAACAATCCACACGCAACGCCAACAACGCCAACACCTGCCGCGCCTTAGGCGCCGACGGCGTCACCGACACCCCCCCGACCCGCACCCCCAACCCACCCAACACCTCAACATCCACCACAACCCCCGAAACCACCGCAACCCCCGCACGTGGTAGAAACCACCGGCCCGGGGGCCCACCCCCCACCGCACCCAGAATTCAAATAGATCCCCCCACCCCTGTCAATACAAAACCGCATAGCTGGTTTCTACCCAGCCCCCACCACCCCACCACCACAACCCAACCCACACCCAC
>NZ_JBJDPY010000038.1:0-20786 GCF_044903205.1 Streptomyces sp. NPDC029674 | reverse complement strand
CAAATAGATCCCCCCACCCCTGTCAATACAAAACCGCATAGCTGGTTTCTACCCAGCCCCCACCACCCCACCACCACAACCCAACCCACACCCACCACCCACACACACCCAGCCAGAACACACCACAAGACACCCAAAACCCCGACACGCGGCGGCTCAACGCTGGGTCGCCGAGCGAGCCCCCGGCCCACCTGCACCGGTCCCGCCGCCTGCGGAACCACTGCGATCGAGTGCGGGCCCCATACCCCTGCCCGGCCGCCCACAGGCGACGCGATCGGTCTCGCCTTCATGCACAAGGACTCGCACAGTCCCGACGGGGGCGACCATGGCCAGCAACCAGGGCGCGCACGCGCCTGACCACGGCACCTGGATCGGCGGCAGCTTTTAGGATCTGCGCCATGGCAACAAGACTCGTGCAGATCAACATGAAGGCCCAGGACGACTCCGCGCTCGGCCGGTTCTGGGCGGAGGCACTCGGTTGGGGTGTCGACAGCGAGGGGCCCGGCATCACCAACCTCGAGCCCGTGTGTTTCGCCTACCCCAACCCCGCGGCCGTCTGCATCGACATCGTCGCCCGCCCGGAACCCAAAACGGTGAAGAACCGGGTGCACCTTGATCTAGCCACCACCTCAACCGCCCACCAGCAGGAGTTGGTCGCACGCTTGGAGGATCTCGGCGCGACGCTCGCCGACGTGGGCCAGGGCGATGTCCCCTGGACGGTTATGGCCGACCCGGAGGGCAACGAGTTCTGCGTCCTGGAGCCCCGCCCGATCTACCGCGACACCGGGCCGATCGCCGCGGTGGTGGTCGACTGCACCGACCCCCGAAAGATGGCGCAGTTCTGGGGCGAGGCAATGGACTGGACGCTGCACAAGGTCACCCACGACCACGCCGCCATGCGATCCGCCAAGGGCGTCGGCCCCTACCTGGAGTTCCTCCGCACCCCCGACACCAAAAGCGTGTGGAACCGCGTCCACCTCGATATCTGCCCCTACCCCGGTGACGACTTGGAAGCAGAAGCAGCCAGACTGCGCTCCTTGGGGGCCACCGACCCTGGCATCGACCAGTCCGCAATCTCCTGGACGATTCTGGCCGACCCGGAAGGCAACGAGTTCTGCCTCCTCACTCCTCGCTGACCCTGAACAGCGGCTCTCGGCGGTTTCGAATCAGAGGCGAAGGCGTCAGAAAGGCCACGCTCGTGCCGTAGCCGTCGATGGTGTCCGTCCGGCCCCGGCGCCTACGGCGGCGCTAAGCAATCGCTTTCGGCGGAGCCCTTAGGAGTGGTCGGGGATCGGGTGATCTTGAGATCCGCGGCCGGGCGAGTCGTCCGGGGTGAGCCGGGGCAGCATCAGCTCCCAGTACTGGGACAGGACGCGGCGCGAGACCCACCGAGGATCCTGCAGGCCCAGGGCGGCGAAGCCGACGGTAGCCGCAACCACGACGGCCGAGACCCGCGCGGGCGAAACACCACGGGCCAACGCGCCCTGATGCCGCGCCGTTTGCAACAGCGCCTCGACCCACCGCTGCCAAGCGCCGCGCACATCCACCGAACCGGTACGCCACGGAGCAGGCCCCGACAGCCGAAATCCGGCCCGCATCACCGCATCACACTCCAGCGCCCGCATCAGACCATGCCCGGCACCCACCAGACGCTGCAACGCACCGGCATGATCCGCCTCGGCCGCCAGGGTGATCCGCTCAAGGGCGGCCAACGCAGCCGCCTCCACGGCCCGGGCCAACGCGTACTTGTTCCCGAAATGGAAGTGCAGCGCCCCGGGACTGACCCCGGCCCGGCAGCTGATGCTGCTGATCGTGGCCGCTACGAAACCTTCCTCGGCGAACACCTCGGCGGCCGCCCGCATCACCAACTCCCGCGTACGCGCGGCACGTTCCTGCAGCACCATCCCAACCCCCTCACAAGCCCACCCCAAGCCCCTCCCCAACGAACGAGGCCCCCCTGCCCGCCCCCACGGGCACAACCGCCAACCGTCCCGAACGAACGAAACCCCTGTGCATCGCCCGCTTCACGACCCGCCGCCCTCACTGGCGGATGGCCGCGCCGCCCCCCTTATGAACAGACCATGCCCCCTGACCCTCCCCAACAGACATGCCCGCGACCATCGGGGATGCGGAAGCGGGAGCGGGTCGGTGGGGCCGGCGCACCCCGCCCGGCACGGCGGCAGCCGACAGAGCGCGACAACGGCAGCGAGCGAGCCACCCGAGCCAGGAACGAACAGCCAGAGCACGGGCGCGTGGAGCAGCAGGCGCGCGTGAAGCAGCAGGCGTAGGTGCCGGAACAGACCGCTGGCCTCCCCCACCCCGCCACCCCTCGCGCCCGCCGGTGGGACGGTTGCCCAAGGGCGTCAGCGGGGGCCGTGTGAAGGGGTGTTCCGCTACTGCGGGGGGTTGCCGTGCTTGCGGGAGGGCAGGTCGGCGTGCTTGTTGCGGAGCATCGCGAGGGACTTGATCAGCACCTCGCGGGTCTCGGCCGGGTCGATGACGTCGTCGACCAGACCACGCTCGGCGGCGTAGTAGGGATGCATCAGCTCGGCCTTGTACTCCTTGACCATGCGGGCCCGCATCGCCTCGGGGTCCTCGGCGGCCGCGATCTGCCGCCGGAAGATCACGTTGGCGGCGCCCTCCGCGCCCATGACCGCGATCTCGTTGGTGGGCCAGGCATAGGTCAGGTCGGCGCCGATGGACTGGCTGTCCATGACGATGTATGCGCCGCCGTAGGCCTTGCGCAGGATCAGCGAGATCCGCGGCACGGTGGCGTTGCAGTACGCGTACAGCAGCTTGGCGCCGTGGCGGATGATGCCGCCGTGCTCCTGGTCGACGCCCGGCAGGAAGCCGGGCACGTCGAGGAGGGTGAGGATGGGGATGTTGAAGGCGTCGCACATCTGCACGAAGCGGGCGGCCTTCTCCGAGGCCTCGATGTCCAGGACACCGGCCAGCGCCTGCGGCTGGTTGGCGACGATGCCCACGACCTGGCCGTCCAGGCGGGCCAGCGCGCAGATGATGTTGCGCGCCCAGCGCTCGTGGACCTCGAGGTAGTCGCCGTCGTCGACGAGTTCCTCGATGACCTTGGCCATGTCGTAGGGCCGGTTGCCGTCCGCCGGGACCAGGTCGAGGAGGACGTCCGAGCGGCGCTCGACCGGGTCCTCCGAGGCGTGGACCGGCGGGTTCTCCCGGTTGTTGGAGGGCAGCATCGAGATCAGGTAGCGGACCTCGGCCAGGCAGGTCTCTTCGTCGTCGTAGGCGAAGTGACACACCCCGGAGGTCTCGGCGTGCACGTCCGCGCCGCCCAGGCCGTTCTGGCTGATCTCCTCACCGGTCACCGCGCGGACCACGTCGGGTCCGGTGATGAACATCTGCGAGGTCTCGCGCACCATGAACACGAAGTCGGTGAGGGCGGGGCTGTAGGCCGCGCCGCCCGCGCACGGGCCGAGCATCACGCTGATCTGCGGGATGACACCCGAGGCCTTGGTGTTGCGCTGGAAGATGCCGCCGTACCCGGCCAGCGCGCTGACACCCTCCTGGATACGGGCGCCCGCACCGTCGTTGAGGGAGACCAGCGGGGCGCCGGCCGCGATGGCCATGTCCATGATCTTGTGGATCTTCGTGGCGTGCGCCTCGCCCAGCGCACCGCCGAAGATCCGGAAGTCGTGCGCGTAGACGAAGACCGTGCGGCCCTCCACCGTGCCCCAGCCGGTGATCACACCGTCCGTGTACGGCTTCTTCGCCTCAAGCCCGAAACCGGTGGCCCGGTGCCGGCGCAACTGCTCGACCTCGTTGAACGAATCCGGGTCAAGAAGCAGCTCGATCCGCTCGCGGGCCGTCAGCTTGCCCTTGGCGTGCTGCGCCTCGGTCGCCTTCTCGCTCGGCCCACGCAGCGCCTCCGCACGGATCTCGTGCAGTTCGGCCACACGGCCCCGGGCCCCACTCGACCCCGACCCAGACCCCGCATTCGTATCCCGCACACCAGACCCCTTCGTCACCCTCGCCACACCAACCCCCAACCGAAGCGGACCTAAACGCACACACCAATCACCCCGCGCCCCGAAGAGCCCGGGCAGCAGGCCAAAACCACTACACACCCAGCCCCACCGGAGCGATCCACGCGGACGCAGTCAGACCGCTTAGCTCGTGACTCGGCCAGCAGGGACGAGGCCCGTCAGAGCTAGTCGCAGTCACCAAACCGCTGCGACGGTTCGTCACGGGGGTGTTTCCGTACGCCTTGGTCTCCGTCCGTCCGGGCGGCGGGCGGACAGGCGAAGCGGCCCGTCATCGCCAACTGTGCGGCGCCCGGTAAACCCTGGCATGTTCCGGCGGCCGCCAGGCCACCACACGACGGCGATGGTCCACACCGCCCACATTCCGCTCCGGCACCCGACCCGCGGCCAACGAGAAGAGCGTCACCGCAAGCGCAGCGAGCTCCTCATCACTGGCCCGGCCACGCACGACCTTGAGCAGGGCAACGCCACCATCCGCAGCATCCACGACCCCACCTCCCCCCAATACGGTCCACCGTCGACCGCCCGCCTCAAAACCAACTCGGATATCCCTCGAACACGAACCCACACCCCCAACCAACCGACCCACAACGCCCGATCCCAGACACAACCCACAAACAACGTGCAGCGCCCCGACGATTTGATCGCCATCACTTCGCGAGGCGACCGTGGAAAAGAACATCTGACACCCCGCGAGCGGCCGGCGGCATGTCAGGCGCAGCGCCGGACACCGCGGGACAACCGAAGGGCGGCGAGGAGGGCAGACGCACCTCGCGGACGACCAGGGGACGGCCGAGAAGCCCGCAAGTAGGAGCCTGCCGCCCACAGGTAGGCGGCAGGCCGGAGGCGCCTGCCAGTCCTCCTCCCCCCACCCCCACCACCCAACCCGGCGCGCTCACGCCCGCCCGCACTCCACCGACGGAGACAGGAAGAGACGTTGACAGGGGTGAGGCCGCGAACCTTCTACTGCGCCTCTGTCACCTCGAGTTGATACAGCTCGGGCACTGCAACCTTGATCGGTTCCTGCGTGGTCCGCGCGATGACGACCACCGCGGGTTCGTTCGGATCAGGGTTCTCCTCGCGGTGCGGGACGAACGGCGGAACGAGGAAGAAGTCGCCAGGCCCTGCGGCGACCCGCACCTCCTTCGTGCCATCGTGGTAGACGAACACGGGGTGGCCGCTGACCACGTAGATCCCGGCCTCCGATTCGCCGTGATGGTGGTTGTCCGTCGCACTCAGCGGCGGGTTCTCCACCAATCCCATCCAGAGCTTCTTCGAGCCGACCGTACTGCCGCTGATGGCGGCGTAACCATCCAGCTCGTCGGCCCGGACATGGTGAACACGGTTGCCCAGCGGCCCCTTCTCACCGGCACTTCGCATTGCCCCCGTGGCTGCGTTGATGTTCATCACATGCCTCCCCATCGGCTAATCGTGAGTCGCTCAGCGACTTTTGACTGGCCTCCACCCTGCGACTCGCACATCGGAGGTGGCAACCAAAGTTGCCGTAGCAGCAAACAGCTGACCGGCGCTCCCGACAAGCCGAAGCGGCCCTGGCACGGGCCCTGTCACGGGCCCCTGACCGGGTTAGCAGTGCGTAGATGAGTCAGAGAGAGTCAGGCAAGGTTCTCGTGCTGGATTCCACCGAAGGGCCTGTCGATGCGATAGACGTAGTGAGTGCGGTCGTCGTCCGGATTGTCAGGGGTCAGCTCAGCTGTGCCGATCCTGAGCAGTCCGGCCTTCTCCAGGGCTCGCCATGACGCACGGTTCGCCGTGTGGACGGGGACGACGACGGCGGACGCGTCCGGGTGGTCGACCCATGTCGCTGCAACGACCGCTCGGATGATGCGGGGACCAAGCCCCTGCCCCACCCGCGCAGGGTCACCGACTAGGTAGTCGATCGTGACCGCCATGTCGGGGAGTTCGACTTGGTCGCCCAGCTCCGCAAGGTAGTTGGGGTAATCAGCGAACCGGCACCGTTGGACCAGGGCGACCGGCACGTCGTCCAGCATGACCAGAAAATCCTCGGACGGCTCCTCGCCGCGTGTCGCCGGCCCAAAGTCCCGCGCGACCGCCTCAACGGAGGTGTCGTGGTTCCACCAGCGAGCCACGTGCGGTTGCATGAGCCACCGCCGAAGCAACCCGAGATCCCTCTCGCCCACCCTTCGCCATGTGATCACCACGCCTCCTCATCATCGCGCCAGATCGCTTCGACCCTTGCCAATGGCTCCTTGCAGAGCCATTTATCCCGCCAGGGCTGATTGAGGAGTCGACGGTTGGTCACCGGTCCGAAGCGATGATCCACCTCGCCATGACCGACCTGATGGCCCGCCGCCTCACGGCGATACGACCGTCTCCTAACGCAACCCGACATCGCCGGACCGAATCCGCATCACGGGATGAAACACCGCGAGAAACCGGCCTCTCAGACTCAGGCCGCTATGGTCGCGGTCAGCGCGTCCTGCAGCAGGAATGCCGCCAGCGTGGCGAAGGTGACTCCGGCGACGACGTTCACCGTCACGGCCGTACGGTGACCTCGTACCAGTCCCTGACCCAGTCGGCCGGCGCACAGGCCGATCGTGCTGTCCCAGATGAAGCCCATCACCAGGAAGATCAGGCCGAGCGCCAGCAACTGAAGCCACAGCGGGCCGTGTCCGGGGCTGGTGAACCGCGGCAGGAACGCGGCGAAGAACAGCACGGTCTTCGGGTTCAGCAGATTGGTGAGGGCGGCCTGGCGCAGGACCTGACGCTCGGGCGGCGCCTCGGGAGCCTCCGTCGGCGGCTTCCTGGCCGACCGGATCGTGGAGACCGCGAGCCATCCCAGGTAGAGGCCGCCGATCAGTTCCACCCCGATCAGCGCGGCGGGCGTCGAGCGCAGCAGGACGGCCAGGCCGAGCGCGGCGGCCGTCACGTGCACGACCATGCCCAGCGCCATTCCCGTGGCGGAGACCAGACCGGCCCGCGGGCCGCGTTCCAGTGCCACGGCCATGATGTACGCGGCGTCGGGCCCTGGGGCGACGGTGATGATCGCGACCGCCGCCAGATAGGCCGGCAGCAGCGTGAGGTCCAGCATGACATCCTCCCGCGCCCGGATAAGGTGAGGCTCAACAGCTCTGTAACGCTTAACCGCTCGCCATTACGTTACCCGTCCGGCGTGGCCGCTGCAACGCCTAAACGGTCGGCAACGCGTTACGCTGAAACGTATGGCGGAGCGTATGGCGGTCACCTTCACGGAAATGCCTCTTCAGGCACTGACGGACCTCGTCAACGGCTGGGGCACGCTGCCGCGCGAGGGAGACGGCCGGGGCGACGCTCCGCACCGGCCCGTCTCCGACATAGCGGCACACCTCGGCCTGCCCGCGCGGGTGGGCGCCGGGCTGACCCCGGAGGCGCTCGCCCACGCGGCGGACCGCCTGCACCCGGTCTTCTCCGCCCAGAACGCCGAGGCGTGCGCACGGCACCTGACGCGTCTGCTGGCGGACAGCGGCGTACGCCCCGTCGTGGAGACCGGGGACGGCGGCGCGCTGCGGGCCGCGTGGACCGTCGAGGACGCCGAGCACGCCCTGGTCGCGACAGCCGCGATCTCTCTACGTCAGTACCTCGCCGCCCACGGCTTCGCCCGCATCGGCGTGTGCACCGCCGGGAACTGCGCCGACGTCTACCTCGACCAGTCACCCGGCGGCCGGCGCCGGTTCTGCTCGGTGACCTGCCAGAACCGGATCCGCGTCGCGGCCTTCCGCAGCCGCAAGGCGGCCGCCGGCTGAGTATCCGGCCCCGGCAGGTGACTCAGGGCCCGGTCCTCAGAGGTCGTTTTCTCGCGTCTCAGAGTTCGTTTCCTCGCGGTGGTTCATCCCGCGATGCGGACTCGGTCCGGTGATATCGGCGAGGTGGATCATCGCTTCGGAGCGGTTCGGGAGGGCTTCGTAGTCGCGGGCCAGACGGCGGTGGAACATCAGCCAGCCGTAGGTCCGCTCGAGTGCCCCGCGTTTCGGGGTCAGGGTGAAACCCCTGGTCCCGGGAGTGCGGGCGGTGATCGCGTCGAGCACCAGGAGCTCTTTGCTGCGTCCGACTACCGGACGAGCCGCACCTTGACCGGTACGTTCGGACAACGCGTCGCGTTCTCGGCGAGAGCCGACTCCTCGCTCGGGTCGATGGCGCGCTTCCAGCGAGTCTTGTGGCGACTTGGACTTCGCGGTGGCAGCGATCAACGCGTGGCTTTCGCCGAGGTCGTTGGCGTGCGCCTGCTGCTCGGCCTCGGTCCAGTCCTTGGCCCCGGACCCCCAGGCCTCGGGGAGCGGGATGCGGTGGTCGATGTCGAGCCTGGAAGGCCCGTCGAGGTACTTGTCGTCGCACTCGGAACCCCAGCGGCCCCCGGCCGGCTTGCACTTCGGGCCCCGCTCGGCTGCCCGCGATGCCCCAGCTGATGGAACGAACTTCTGCTAGCTGAGCTTCGTGATCTCGAAGTCGTCAAACCAGGAGGCCGTGGTGGGCTGCCAGACTTGTCCGCTGCCTCCGATCGCGAACAGATGACCCCGCCGTCGCCGGCGAAGACCAGCGCGATCGGTCCGCCGTCGATCCGAGCGGGGCTGTCCTCACGGAAGTGCTCTGGGGCTGAGCTGGGGCTTTGACAGAACTCAAACCCCCGTTGCCAAGCGCGTGGAGCATGACCCGAATGCACGCAAAGCGCAATCATGTAGGCCTTTGACCCCTCCGAAGCATTGCCGCTGCTCCGCCGACCTCATCGGATGCGGCGTCATGGGTTTTCTCGTTACTCCACAGCGCGGCCGATGAGTTTCTGGCTCCCGGCCGGTCCAAGCTCGTGACACCTTACGAAAGGACACCGCCATGTCGGAGCTTCTCGTCGACTTCATCACCTCCCTCGACGGCTACGCATCGGGAGAGGGGTGGCCCGGGTTCTGGGGTCTCGAAGGCCCGGAGTACCTCGCATGGCTCGGCGAGCAGCCCGAGGCCATCTACCTGATGGGAGCGAACACCTACCGCCTGATGTCGGGCTTCGCCGCGGGTGAGGTCCCGAATGGCCAAGACGAGTTCAGGCCTGAAGAAGAGGCGTCCGTCGACGAGCTCACGCAAGCGTCCAAGGTGGTGTTCTCCTCCTCACTCGAGGAGCCACTGACGTGGGCCAACTCCACGCTCGTCCGCGACGACGCCGTCGAGGCAGTCCGCGTCATGAAGTCGAGTGGCTCGGGACTCCTCAGTACGATCGGCAGCCTCAGCCTGTGCCGGTCCCTGCTACGAGCCGGACTCGTCGACCGCTTCCGGGTCGTGATGTTCCCGGTGATCACTGGGGCCACGGGCGAAGAACGCATCTACGACGGCTATCCGGATGTTGCCCTCGAGATGATCGAGCACCGCACCTTCGACGGCCGCATCCAACTGGTCGAGTACAAGCCCCGCGTGCTCGAGCACCCGCCGCTCGGCACCCCTGCGCGTGACGTCGCCCCGTCCGCCGGTCTGGAGGGCAGCCAGACCGGCGCCGGCGCGCGGAGCATGACCGGAGCGGTCCTCGTGCTCGACAGGGAAGATCTTCACAGCGCCCTGAGAGGTGGGGTGGCGAGCAGGGCGGCGGCGTGGACGATGGCGGGCACAGGTCTCCTCAAAGACCTTGAGAACGGTCGTGTTCTTCGTAACGAGATGGCCGGCGCGGCGCCGGGGATGGCGTTCGTGTCACCTGCGCGAGCGGTAAGCCAAATTGTCGAGGAAGCGCCTCAAGTAGTTGTCTGTCTTTGAACTTGGCCGTGAGGTGCATACCGCCCGGGAACCAGTCCCTGGCTGGCGAGCGAGGGCGGCGGGTGACGAAGTCCGTGCCGCTCCAGGTCACCAGCGCCGGCCTGCCCCCCAGACGGAAGGCATGAACCGGTGCGCGTGTCGACCCCCGCGGGGAGGACAGGGAATTCGGCCGAAATACTCCGGGCTGAGCCACTTCCACCCCTGGCCCCGCATGGCGATGGCCGTTGAAACATCGATATACCGCCTGTTTCAGCATTGATATGAGCATTCAACAGTTTTTTCAGCTCGCTCCTTCACTGAGGATGGCCGGGTCAGTAACGGATTCCAGAAAAGGTGATGTGGCGTGGCGGATTGGGTGAAGATCGCGGGCAGTCTCAGTGCCATCTCGGCGGGCTCGAGGACAACCGTGTGGGGCGTGAACGCGGCGAGCAACATTTTCGGGCACACCAACTACGACGTGAACCCGTGGCTCCACATACCTGGAGGTCTCAGCGACATCGGCGCGGGCGCCGATGGCACGACGTGGGGCGTCAACAGCGGCAACCAGATCTTCCGTTATGTCGGGGATCAGGGCGTCTCGAACCCCTGGCTGAACGTCACGGGCAGTCTGGTCCGCATCGATGCGGGCTCCAGGACGAACGTATGGGGGGTGGACGCCGCCGGCTCCATCTACCGGTACACCAACCACGACGCCAACCCGTGGCTCAAGATTCCCGGCACGCTGAGCGACATCGGTGCGGGCGCTGACGGCACCGTGTGGGGCGTCAACAGCGGTAATCAGATCTTCCGGTACATCGGGGACCAGAATCCGACGAACCCGTGGCAGAACGTCCCCGGCAGTCTGAAGCGCATCGCGGTGGGTTCTCGGACCAATGTGTGGGGCGTCGACCCTGCCGGCAGCATCTACCGCTACACCAACAACGATGCCAGCGGCACCAACCCGTGGGTCAAGATCCCCGGCACGGCCATCGACATCGCCGCCGGCGCCGACGGCACCGTGTGGCACATCAACGACAGCGAGATCTACCGCTACACCGGCGATCAGCCGAGCTGACCACTCCCGTGTCCTTTGTGTGGGCCCCAAAGCGGTACGGACTTGGGGCCCACAACTGAATCCCGCAAAGTCTCTGTCCCCTTGATATCGCGTTGGTCTTTTCAGTGCAGTCTGGAATGCAGGCGGCAGATTGGCGAGTGTAGTTCACCTGCTATCGGGGCAGGAGTTTCCATACCGAACGTTGCCGTGTCATTTGTCGACCAGCCGCGATTTCTTGTTCCAGCTCTGCGCATGAGGCGCTTTACGTGTCAGACGCCGCGTCACGAACGTGTTGAACGCCCGGTTCGATGGGCTTCAGCAGGTCCTGGGCGTAGGCGGAGTTTGCCCGCCTCGTAGCCGCGGCTGTCCTGGCCGACGGTGGAGGCCGCCTTCACCGACTGCGAGTCGACGATCAGCGTCACCGGGAACGGGCAGCGGCCCTTGCCCGTGCGGATGTGCCGTCTCAGCTGGGCACGGAGGCAGCGGATAGCGTCAACGACCTGCCGGCGGAGCCACTTCTCGGGGAGCAACTTATGGTCGCGTACGCAGGGTGACTGTCGATCTTCTCGTGATGGCGGCTGAGACGGCCCGAAAATCGCCCGCCCGGTGGGCGAAGTGGCCGACAGTGCTGCGCCGTGAACGAAGTGCGCACTCGGTAACCAGCGCGCCGATCGCGGCATCGAGGCCCATAGGCTCGCGCCCGTCGCGACGGGTCAACCGGGTCGTGCATGGCCGGGGCTGCACCGTGCGGCCGCGTTCTTCCGCGCGGCCATCTTGGCGGCTCGCAGCGCGACCCGGGCTGGGTCGACATGATCTCGGGGCAGCGACCTCGCCTACGGACCGTCCCCGTCCGCACGGGACCATCAGGACGATTCTCGCGCCAGCGGGAGGCCCCCCCCCAACTCCGAGGTGGGAGGCTACGGCAAGGCGACAGCTCTACAGGGATGCCGCGTGGAGGGTGCACTCCAGTTCCGCGCAAACACTCCTCTGCCCGAACAGCACCTTGGAGCATCACGCATACTCAACACACAAGCAGCCGCCCCTCGTTCGACCCATATCACCGTTATGAACGAATCGATGAAAGTTCTCGAAACTGGCTCCCGGCGGCAGCAAAACTGCAGGTCAAGGAGTCCGCTTCCCGCACACGCGGGGATGGTCTCCTTGCCGCTTTCCGCAAGCAGGCCGCGAAGCGGGCGGCGGAGGCCAGGGAGGGCAGGAAGAACGGGCAGGGTTACTCCATGAGCATCATCTTGATCCTCGTACCTGCCCTGATCGGGCTCTGGTGTTACCCACTGTTCGCCGGGAACTGGCGCCGCAGTCCCCTTTGGTTCGCCGTGACCGCCGTGACCCTCCTGCTGGGGACTGCGATCACTTACCTCATCGGCGCCCTCGCCGGCGGGCTGGACACGGGAGAGGAATGCCACAACGCAGGCCAAGCCTACGACTCGGCGTATCGCAGTGCGCACTTCCGCGAATTCGGGCGGTGGTACCCGCTGCACGAAAAGTGCAACGCGGGCTACGACCTGGTCCCGGCCTGGGTGAACCCCACCCTGATCGTCCTCCCCATCCTGGCCACACTCTGCCTCGCGTACTCCCTACGACTGGCCGTCATCCATCGCCGTACCAAGAAGAAGGACACCTTATGAACGATGTGAGCAGGCGCCGCGTAGTTGGTGCCGCCGGTGGCCTGGCCGGGGCTGTCTCCCTCGGCGGGTGGGACGCCGCGCAGCAGGCGCAGGGTGTGGTGGGTGGCTGCCGCTCAGCAGCGCCTAACCAAGGAATCAGCGGGCCAACCGGCAGGGCCGCGGCAGCAAGGGCGGCTGGCGCACCAGCTTCGACAAATGCGCATACGTCTTCCACGGCACCGTCATCGCGGCCTCCATTCGGCTCTGGCTGCGCTCATGAGATGTCGGATACAAGCTGGGGGTTGTCCAGGACCATCTCGCGCTCCTCCTTGGAGGGATCGCCCTTCATGGGGACGGTCTCTCCGGAGCGCATGAACCCGTACCGCCGGTAGAAGCTCTCAGCCCGCGCATTGTCCTCGTGAACGTACAGGCGCACCCGCGCCACTTCCTCGACCGACCACGCCCACCCGACAGCCGCCTCGAAGAGCTCATCGATCACACCGCTTCCGCGGTACTCAGGGCGAACGAAGACACCTACGATGTGCGCTTGGCGCTGCAGAACGGCTCCGCCGAAGGCGTCGTCGCTGCCCGCGTCCTCGATCAGCACGGCCACTGTGCCGCTCCAAATCTCCTCCAGGCCCTCAGCCACGAACTGACGCACGCGCGTCCCGCGTGCCGATTCCCTGGCCTGTTCTCGCCAAAAGGAGTCCGGCTCCGCGGCTGCCTGCTCGTACGTCTGGAGAAAGGCGATCGGAGCTACCGGATCCTTCAGCGCCAAGAGCCGAAGCTCCTTGGCCTTGGGCCACTCATCAGCACGTATCGGACGGATGACATCACGCGAGGCCTGGTTCATGCCGCCGCACCCTACGGGAAGTTGACTCCTGGTCACGACAGCATTTCTACAGGCCCCCGACCCACGCCGATGCTCGCGCGCCTTCATTCCCAGAACTCGAACATGAGGCGGTCACATGGCCCGCCGGACCGCTGTGACGATCAGGCAGGTGTCGCGCTCCCAGGGGCTTGGTGTGCTGGGTGTAGCGCGTCGAGACGCCCTCCGTGACCGGTGGTGCGGTGCGGCGCGCCCTTCTAGGCGTACCGGCTCCAGTTACCGAACCGGGCCAGGAGCGCTCGTGTGTCGTCTACGTTCAAGCCGAGCGCGGCAGCGGCCTCCTCCACCGACGTGTCGCGCCGTACGTCGTGAGCGGGCCAGTAGGCGAGCCGGCTGGCCTGGACCTCCATGCGGCGTGCCGCCCGAAGGGCCACCAGGGCTGCGTCTTTGGGCAATTTCTCGATCTGCTCTTCGACCTTGCTCATGAGCTCGGCGAGTTCAGTGGGCAGAGCGATGGCAGACCGGTCCACGTCCTCGATGTGGTGATCCCACTGCGTCACGCACGTGCCCGCCACATCGTCGGCTGCCCGGCGCAGGGGCTGATCACCGATCTCCTTCCAGTTCAGCGGTTGTTCTGGGCCGGTCCATCCGCACGAGCACACCGCCCGCAGCACGGCTGCACGAGGGCCGTTGGAAGGCTGGCCGTCGTAGACGCTCCAGTGGGCGACCTCCGAGGACCACGCCCCTGAGTTGCTGGGGTAGACGACCGGATCGGGTTCGGTCCCATCGGCCAGGAGAACACCGACTTTCCCCTCGTGAGAGGTACCGAACTCCTCCGACGTCCAGGTCTCCGGCTCACCCATGACGCTCCTCCACTGCCTCGTGCGCCCGCCCGCGGGCCCCTTGGAAAGACGATGCCTTATCCGACGCGGCTCAGTGACGGAATCGCTGGAACCGGGTTGGAAACGCCCCCCGGGGGGCGGCGCCGGAGGGAAGACCTGCGGGTGCCGGTTCAAGACCGGCGGTCATCCTGGCGCGCGCCTCCAGTTCGTAGACAGCCGCCTGGAAGTCGTACCCGGGGGCAGCCATCTGCTCGAACATGGCGAGTTCTGAGGCCATCCGGCGCCAGTCCTCCGCGCGGTCACCGGTGGTGCTTTGTTCCGTACGCAGTGCGGTGAGGAGACGGGTGACGAAGGCGTCTGGAGATGGCTGAAGCCGTCAACTCCTTCAAGGACTACTACAGGTCTCGGTGGGCATCAGCAGAGCCTCTGGACAACTACGCGCAGCGGACTGACCTCATGTCTCCCGACGACTGAGCTTCACGGAACTGCGGACAGAGCCTTCACTTTCCTCACCCTTGCTCAGCGCGTTTCCCAGACCTGCCCGCTTTCACTTACCACCCGTTGCATGCTCTTGGGTCATGGGCGTGCAAAGAGGGGTCGCATGGTTTTGGGTGCTCGTGTGCGCGGGTGCGCTGGGCGCGGTAGCGGTGTGGGGCTTGCCGGCGGCGAAACGGGGCGATGTAGACCCGGTGGGGACATGCATCGGCTTGGCGGGGCTCATCGTCGCTGGCTGGTCGGGGTGGATGTCCTGGCGGGCACTGCGCCACCAGGAGCGTGACGCGGTGGCGATGGCGGGTCTGCTGGCTCGAGCGGTGATCCAAGCCGAGAGTCGCGCACGGGCACAGCTGCTCGGTGAGGACAGTACGACGATCGATCTGCGCTTCGTCTCCCGTCCCGCCACGACGCGCAACGCCACGGGCGCTGCCACGGAAGGGCGGCTGAGTGAGGTGGCGAGCTATTACCAGCGGCTACGTCCGGGACGTCTGGTGATCACCGGCGCGCCGGGGGCGGGTAAGACCGTACTCGCCGTCGAGCTCATTCTTGCCCTGCTGGAAAACCGAAAGCCCGAGGACCCCGTTCCGGTACGGCTGCCACTGACCTCCTGGTCCACGTTGCCTGCCCCAGCCGTTGGCGTCGGGCGCGTAGCCGCGAACCGTGACCCGGTCGCGGGAGCCCACGCTGTACGAGCGTGGGTATGCCGGCACCTGGTCGATACCTACTCAGGGATCTCGTCTACGACCGCCGCCGCGTTGATGGACGCAGGGCTCATCCTTCCGGTACTGGACGGGCTGGATGAGATGGCCGCCGAGGATACTCCCGGATACGGCTCCCCGGCCCGGCAGGCGCTGTCCATGCTTAATGCCTTCCAGCAAGGCCGGTCGAAGGCGAATATGGTGCTGACCTGCCGCAGCGAGCAGTACGAAGCGTTGGAAGCCGTCCAGGTGTGGGCTCAGGACGCCGCCCGGATCGAGATCACCCGGGTCAGCCCTGCCCAGCTCCGTCAGTTTGTTCACGCGCGGGTGGACAACATGACGCGCTGGGAGTGCCTGTTGGACGCCCTCGACCGGGCGCCGTCTTCGACGCTGGTGCGGGCGCTGTGCACTCCTTGGAGGCTGACCATGGCCGTCACCACCTACGAGCAGCGTGATGCAGTCACGGGTGACTACGTGCGGGAACCTCAGGATCTGCTCAGCCCCGCTCTGAGCACTGACCAGGCGGTCCGCGATCACCTGCTCGGGCTGTTCCTTCAGGACGCCACCACTCGGCATCTCGCTCCGCAGGGCAGAACCTACGCTCCTGGGCAGGTTCGGGCCTGGCTGAGTGTTCTGGCCACTTATCTCCGCAGCAACACTGTCACCGGCCGCACGGTGGCCGGCCGACCCCTCTCCGGCACTGACCTGGTCCCGCACGAGCTGTGGCCCTTGATCGGCACTCGCCGGCCTCGCATAGTCGAGGCTGCCCTCGTCGCCGTAACGCTGTTGGGAGTCTGCGTCATGGGCATGTGGGTGTCCGACTGGGGATTCGCTTCCGCGCCCGTTTTCATCGTGCTCATCCTGCCCGTGTTCATTGCGTTGTTGAGGGCCAACGGCCACGATTGGATCCAGGCGTGGCCAGGTCGTCCACAGATCGGCCCGAGGCAGCTTCGTGCTCCCCAGGCCCAGCGCAGAGCAGCCGTGCTGCTTGCTACTGCGCCCTTGGTGGGACTCGGCTATCTGCTCCTGGTGAAGGTGCAACCCGCGGTGATGGGGGTCTCGTTCTGCCTGCTGTTCGGACTCCTGCTGTGGCTGGTGGTCCGGCCCGGAGGCAGCGTGGACGCGCTCGACATCATGGACTCGCCGCGCACCGTCGTTCGTGCCGAACTCATCGCCTCGCTCTTGTTCGGGCTCCCGATCGGCGTCCTGTACGGGGCCATGGTGCGGCCCGTATTCGGAGTCCTGGCCGGGGTCGCGATGGGGCTGCTGTGCGGGCTGGGTGGGACAGGGACGCGCTATATCGCTCTTCTGGTGTGTACCCGCCGCGGTCGTCAGGCCCTGCCTTGGCGTCTACGCCGGTTCCTGCACTGGGCGACTGAAGCCGGCCTGCTCCGAGTTGCCGGCACCGCCTACCAGTTCCGCCACCGGGAACTACAGGACTGGCTCGCTGCCTTGCCACCCACCCCAGACGGCAACCTCGCCCCGGCTTAACAGGAAGAAGCAGCGCCGATCCTCCACTGTTGGGCACTGCTTCTCGGTTCTCCCGGCGTGACATGGGAGTTGGGGTCAGGCTGGGTGTACGGGCCGCGGGGATTCAACGAATGCGGAGTGGGATCGCCTGCCGGAGCGGTTCGGTCCGTGGGACGGTCTACAAACGTCATCGCCGCCGGTCGGCGGACGGAACGTGGGCGATGCCGCTGTCTCGCGTTCAGGCTGCCGAGGCTGCCGAGGGCCGGATCGACTGGGACATCTCGGTGGACTCCGCCGCGGTGCGGGCTCACCAGCATGCTGCCGGCGCGAGGAAAGTCCCGTCGGCCCGGCCCCCTCAAAAGGGGGCGAGGGCCGGGTACGAATCGGGGCGATCCGCGCGCAACACACAGCTCAGGCACTGCTCTCCCCTGTCCGTCTTGCTCGCAGAGGTGGCGCTGTGCCTGTGCCTGCATGACAAGTGACCAGTGCTTTGGCATGCCATTCAGCAGTGTTGTCTTGAACCTGAAGGCTGCCAAGAGGGCTGTGACCCGAGCACGAGCACTGCTTCGAAGCGATCGTGGAGATCTGATCGGTCGGCGACTCGGTGGGCCTCGCGAAGCGGTGAAGCGTACGCGCAGCCGTTACGACGGACGTCAAGCAGGTCTCCCGCCCATGCGGTTCGAACCGCTCGTCGCACGGACGACGGCCGCCGCGACCGCTCGCTGAACATCGCCCCGATACGAACCGGGAGGGGACGGCGGCGGTCCACCCGCTGCCCCCTCCCTCCCCTCCGTTCCGGCCCTCCTCTCTTCTCCCCCCTCACCTCGACCGGGCAGGCACGCGCACCGTCGCGTCGGGCTGTCAGCAGTCCGCGAAGACGGCGCTCATCACGTCGTTGTGCCCGGACGCGAGGTTGCCCTGGAACCAGCCGGGGACGGTGCCCAGGTACCCGCTGTAGTCACTGTGCTTGTAGATGTGGATCCGGGTGGGCGTGCGGTTCCAGGCCGAGCTCGCCCGGTCCTCGAACCAGGAGGGCACCTTGTGGTGGCCGCAGCTGGGCACCACCCAGAGCCAGCCGCCGCCATTGGAGTTCTGGAAGAAGCACGAGCCGCTGCCACACTCGGACCAGGCCCGGGCGCCGTAGTCTTTGCCGCTGACCCAGTACAAGCCCTCCACGCCCGGCATCTTGGTGACGCCGGCCTCCTCGGCGCTCGCCGCCGTCGGTGCGGCGAGCGCGAAGGCCGCCGCCACCGCCGCGACGGTCGCCGCAATTCTCTTGCGCATGTCCCCTCCTGAAGCCACTGGAACGCTGTGCGTTCACTGTGGACCGTGGCAGTCCGGGGATCGTCGGCAACGAGCGCACGCTTCCTGGGCATCCAGCGCACGCACCCGTGCCCGGGCCTCCGCCCGCACCTCGCTCGGCGGGACTCCGTACGCCTTGCGGAAGGCGCGGCCGAAGTCCGCGGGATGGCGGAAGCCCCAGCGCGCGGCCGTCGCGGCGAGGGTGCGGTTGCCCAGCGCCGGATCGGTCAGGTCCGCGTGGCAGCGTTCCAGGCGCAAGCGCCTGATCATGGCGCCCACGGTCTCCGGTTCGTGCCGGAACAGCAGGTGGAGGCTGCGTACGGAGATGTGGTGCTGGGCGGCGATCCCCGCGGGGACCAGTTCCGGATCGCCCAGGTTGTGCTCGATGAACAGCTTGATCCGGGCGCGCAGGACAGCCTTGCGCGTCTCCGGGGACAGCGTGTCCTGGACGCCGAGCCGCCCCGCGAGGACGGTCGCGGCCAGATCGACCCCGATCGCGCCCAGCCGGGCCAACTCCGCCGGATCGCAGGCGTGGGCGGCCGCCGGAAGCCCGCTCAGGTACGACCCGAGCAGTGCCGCTGACCCGGACCCGGGCCGGGTGGACAGCGACTCGGCCAGCAGCCGGTCCGCCCGGCCACCGGCCAGCGGCAGCGCCGACCGCGCCAGCCGCAGCAGCGTCAGCCGGGTCTGCCGGCCCTGGTCGAGGAAGTCGCTGACGAGTGGAGCCGAAGTGGAGAACAGGGCCATGTCACCGGCCTCGAGGCAAGCCACGCTGTCGGCCTGTTCCAGCCAGACGGGGCTTCCCTGGACGAGGACCAAGTAGTACTCCTCCGGATCGTGGCGCCGGATCTGCAGGGGTGAACGCCGCGCGGTCATCGGAGAGAAGGCGAAGGCCGCCACCTGGCTGTGCGGCATCCCCACAGCCTCCACGCTGCCTCTGAAGCGGGCCGCGTGCGGGCTGCGGATCGTCACAGGCATGACCTCGTCGCCGACCATGTCGGACCACCAGCCGAACCGCTCCGCCGCCGGGACCACATCGGTGTTCGCAGAGACCACGGGCCCTTCCGCGCCGTCGTCGGCCTGCCGCGTCTCATTGATGATGGACATTCAATGATGCTCGCGGCCGGGTACCCACCGGGAAAGCCGACCCCCGGCCAGGAGGCGCCGGTTTTTCTCCTTTCCAGCCGGAGCAGTCGCAGCAGTCGCAGTTTCCGCAGCAGCCGCGAGGAGGTCAACGACATACGGCAGAAGAGCACGACCGTGCAGCTACTGGCGTTCCGCTTCCAGACGGTAGATCTCCTCTTGCACCTTGCGCGTAACCGGTGCGCTGCGGCGAACCTGTGGTGCTCCTGGTGGCAGTCGTAGAGGTTGGGGGACACGAGCGCCTCAGGCGCGAGAGGGCTCAGCGTATGGCCGAGGCGTGGGTGCAGGGGATGGAGGAACGCCCCGACTGGGATGAGACGGACCGGAGGATTGCTCGGCTACTCGGTCCGTCCTGACCTGGGTGGAGCTGTATCCGTGGCTTGCAAGGCCGGCGGCGCGTCGCATGGGAGTGAAGGCGGGGTGGAGTACCGCGGGGCTGGACAACTGGGTGAGGCTGGCGTCTGCCACCGCCGCCACGGTCGCGGCGAACGCCTCTGTCATCTCTGCTGCCATCCCCACTGCATTCCGCAGGAGGGTCGAAGCCATACCCCGTCGAGTCCGTCAGGCCTGCCTGATTCCCGGACCCCGCCCTCGCTCACCACGAACTCCGCCAACTCGGCGCGTGCCCAGGGAATTTCGACGCTCATCCCTTCATCCACGTCGCGCCAGCGGCCGTGCTGCTTGCCGATCCGCTCGCGTGTGCCGAGCACACGGAAGCCCTCCCGCTCGTGGAGGGCAAGGCGGGCGGCGTTCGCGGCAGCGCGGCCGCGCTCCCGCGCCCCCCGGCGGGGGGGCGGGGGCCCGCGCGCCTGGGGCCGCGCGGTGGGGGGGCGCGCCCGGGGCGCCCCCGGTTGGCGCGTCGCCGGCGGGCGGGCGCGGAGCCGCCCCCGGCGGGCGGGCCCGGGTCCACGACGTCGCCCGGGCGGGTCTGCTGGTCACGCACGGCGGCGATCTCGTGGTCGCGCGTGCTCGCGCTCGCGGCGGTGCCGGCCGCACCGGCCGCGCCCCCGGCCGCCGCACCGGCGGCGCCGGGGCCGCGGGCGTCGTCGTCGGTGCGGGGCTGGGCCGCGGTCACCGGCAGCGCCGCGGTGGCGGGGGAGCCGTCCGTCCGGATGCCCTCGGCGCGGGGATGGGTGGTGCGCATGCCGTCGTAGTCCAGGGGAGCGGTCTCGGCGCCCGAGGGGTCGGCCACGCCCTGCTCCTCGAGGAAGACGGCCAGGCCGGGCACGGCCTCCACGGCGCCGCAGGTGTCCTTGCGGCGCAGCGCGTCGGCGGCCTCCGAGAGCGCGGTCGCGTCCGAGGGCCGCTCCGTGGGGTCCTTCGAGAGCATGCACATGATCAGGGCGCGCACCGGGGCCGGGACGGTGTCCGGCAGGGGCGGAGGGGTGTCGTTGACCTGGGCGAGGGCGATCGCGATCTGGGACTCGCCCGTGAACGGGCGATGCCCGGCGAGGGCCTCGTAGCCGATGATGCCCAGCGAGTAGAGGTCGGAGGAGCCGGTGGCCTGCTGCCCCGTGGCCTGCTCGGGCGCGAGGTACTGGGCGGTGCCCATCACCTGGCCGGTGGCCGTGAGGGGGACCTGGTCCGCCAG
>NZ_JBJDPY010000037.1:0-30039 GCF_044903205.1 Streptomyces sp. NPDC029674 | reverse complement strand
TCGGTAGGGATAGCAGTACAGCGTGTAGTACCCGGTGATCTGCTTGCAGATCCCGTTGTTGAACGCGCCCTGCCACCTCTTCTTGGCAGCCCGGGTGTACGGGTGGCTGGGCTTGTGGTGGTGCCGCCCGCCTTGCTTGATGTGCGCGCGCCCGAACTTCGCATTTCCCGCCCGCAGGATGGGGTCCTCCCCGCCCGGGGAGGACAACGCGTGGAAGCTGGTGTCTACGAGTTTAGCGGCGCCGCTGCCGTCCCTGATGGGGCCAGGACTGGCCATGGCGGCAGTAGCAGCGAGGATGCAGGCTGCGACAGCCCCAGGAACGGCAAGGAACCTTCGGTCTAACAAAGTTGACTCCCCATTCTAGAACGTGTGTTCGCCGAATCCTGCCCAACCACCTCACCTCCAACCCTGTCGAACCGTCGCTTTTCGGGCACTCATTTCGCCACAGAACTCCCAACTGGCAGCGACTCGCCAGTTCCACGGAGGAGCTGGCAAGTCAGGACGGCAACAGGCACCCGCGACCAGGACCAGGATGACTTCGAGGCCCGCGGTGCCCGTCGTCGCAGAAGGCACCCTCCGCCAGCCGCTACGAGTCGAGGCCCGCTGCCCGCCGACCGCGGCAACAGTGGCCGGGGCCGCGGGGCGGAGCACCAGGGAAGTCCTACTCTTTGCTGTCACCGCCACCACCCGAAGTGGCTGCGGAGCGGTGCACGGAACACCCACGCGTCATCAGCCGCCAACCGGGGCGGCCAGGGCCTCACCGGACGATCCGTGCACTACTCCGGGAGATTCAGTCGGCGTCGGGCCGCTGGCCCACAAGCTAAGCGAGCAGCTCGATGAGCTGGATTCCCCGGACGAGTGAAGACCCGGGCTGCTGCGAACTGCGGCGCCTGCGAAGCACGTCTGCCGCGGTATGACCTCTCGCCCCGCTCACCTGTCTGTCCCTGGCCTGGCCCAGATCATCGTGGAATCCGCGGACGCGGAGACCGCGCTTGCCGTGGCCTACCGCCTGATCGCGCGGCACAATCTGACCGGCCCCTCAGACCTGTACCGGGTGCCTGGCGAGGACGGCGTCCGTGTACGGATGTACGGCGACGCGGTGCCTCTCGTCCACGAGGAGCACGGCGAGCTGTGACAGCGGGCGGCCCGTACGCCTGGCGGGTCCAGCCCCGGCCGACCCTCATCCGGGCCCGGCAGCAGCGGGACACCATCCATCTGCCCCACCGCCCTGGCCTGACCAGCACCACCTCCCCAAGCGGTCTACCCCGCGGGCACGGATTGTGGCTGTCGGCGCACACCCAGCACGGGGCCACCGCCGATCATCTGGTGGTGCGCCTGGCGCAGTACCGCAAGGGGCCCGTACACGCTGTGCGTGTACGGGCCCACTGATCGAGCGCCGGGCAGGCCTTGCACCTGCATTTCCCCGCAGGAAGCAGGGCGTCTTTCCTTGGACCACCAACGCATCACCGGGCGCCGCGTGTTGTGGCGACCAGTTCAAGATCTACTGTATCGGACAGCGGGCCGGGGTGGCGACATCAGGTGGGGGCTGGGTGTGAAGGCGGAGGGGGCAGGAGACCGGGCCAGGGCGGCTCGTGCGCGGAAGCGTTTGAGGTAGTAGGCCATGGCGGTACCGTTCGTGCCGCCGGCGGCGGTCGCTTTTTCCCAGCAGACAGCGACCGCCTCCTTGAAGAACACCCGTGCCGAGGCTCTTTCATGGTCGTCGGTGGCGACTTTCACCAGCACGCCCTCGGGATCCTGTCTCCGCCCGGGGGCCGGGATGTGGCCGGTGGCACAGCCGCTCCGGTTGGGCAGTTCCTCGGCCGGCACGGTCTCGATGGTGTCCGGGCGGTCGCTCAAGGACGCCGCGACGATGACCAGTTGCTCAACGAACTCGGGGTCCAGCACCGGGAACTCGAGGTCGGGGTGTTGGTTGTAGCTGGCGGTCACAGAGGCGGCGACGAATTCGATGACGGCCTGGGCTGCCTGCGTGCGCGGGATCGTGCGGCTGAGCCGGCTCAGGACACGTAGGAGGGTGGCCAGGCTGGTGTCGGCAGTCATCACCTGGTAGGCCGGGGCCTGGTCGTCGGTGTCGATGGTGCCGCCCTCTTGTGGGGAGTGAGTGCTGGCCTGGTCCTGCCACAGCGCAGCGGCGTATGCGTCACCACAGGCGAGGTGTTGCAGGTAGAGGCAGTAGGAGGCAGCGGGGACATCGCCGGCGCCAGCGGCGTACTGCCACCAGAAGCGGGCACCGGCGTCGGCGCCCGCGAGCTGCAGGGTGCACCCGAGGATCCAGGCAGTCCGCGGTTGAGGGACTTGTTCGGTGAGGAAGTCGACGAACTGTTCGATGGTGCAGTGGGCGACGACCGCTTCGCACAGGGCGGTAAGGCTCTGTGCGGCGCGGTCGTCGGCCAGTTCGGGTCCGTCGTCGTCCCGCAGCAGGAAGCCCTCGGTGAGCCGGGTGTAATCCAGGTCGTCGTGACCGACGACGTCGGAGGGGACGTGAGGCTGGTGCAGCAGCAGCGACTGGGCGAGGAGGGCGTCGACGGTGCTCATAGCGGGGAGATCACTCCTGGGAGTCGGATGCGGGGCGCAGCTGGTCCAGGGCCCCTCGGGCGTGATGGTCCAGGGTGTGGGTGATGGCCGGCGGCAGGCCCACGATGCCCGGCACGGCGTGGTCGGGAATGCCGCACAGGTAGCGCAGGACGGTGACGTCCATCTGATCGGGCGGCAGGCGGGTGATCGTGTCGAAGAACTGTGCGAGGACGTCGATGCGGTACAGACGCTCGGCGAGGTCGGGGATGTCGGCCTGGGCGACGGTGGAGAACGCGGCTGCCCGCAGGTCGGGGCGGCCGTCCTGCCGCCGGGGGGCGAGGGCGAGCACCGTGCGGCGCAGCAACTGCCAGGCGTGCCGGGGTGTGTCAGGCGTGGCGGTCGCTTCGTCCCAGGTGAGCCAGAGAAGGTCGAAAGTCCGTGCGACGACCTTGCGGGCGCGCCGCTCGGACTGCAGGAAGGCCTGCGCGTAGGCGGTGTAGGGCCGCCACATGGCCTGGGTGAAGCCGCGGTGGGCGACGGGCTGGGCCTCCGGGGTGAACGGCGGGACCTCACTGATCCGGCTCTTGATCCAGCCGGTGTCCTTGCCGGCTTCTTCGGCAGCGGCGGCCCACAGGCGCAGCAGCGGGCTGACGGGGATGTCCAGGGCGCGTATGACGCTGTAGGTGATGGCCCAGCCGGGGTAGTAGTCCTTGCCGCGCAGGAGTTCGGAGAGCCGGGTTTTGGAGTAGCCGGAGCGGCTGACGAGGGCGTCGAGGGTCAGGCCGCTGGAGACGAGCCGGTTACGGACCGGTACCAGCCACGTCCTGTGCATGTCCCCCGCTGTCTCGCTGATCGGGCCCGGTGGGCGTCCGAGGCGACTGGGGGGCTCTCCTGCGGGCTGGGCGGGCACCTGAGGCGGCTTCACCGGGACGGCCCCTCAAGCTGAGGCGGAACGGCGGCCGCCTCTGCTGCCGACGTCGCGTTTGGCTGCGTCCCCGTGCAGCCGAACGCGAAAACGATCTGCTGAACCAGGAGTCCCAGCGAGGGCAACAGTGCAGCCACGGCTGCGAGATGCCCTAGCACGGTCATCACCGTGCTCCACATGAGGACCGCAGCCAGCACGGCCATGGCCATCACCTGCTTGCTTGTCATCGCACCTTCCCTACGGCTTCAGGATCTGGAAAGGCTCCCCCGGCACGGTGCTCAAGCGCGCCGGAGGAGTTGGACGACAGCATGGTGCGCCGGGCGCACACCACTCAACGTGATCATGGAGTTACGGAACAATGGCCTCGGGGCCCACCCGGGTCTCGTGCCGTGAACTACCAGTGACACCGACAAATTGCGGCTAATTGAACGCTTTTGGCGACTAAAACGTGCTTCTCATTGCGGCGCCGCCGGGATGGCGCACCATGGAGGACGGACGCCTCCCTGGGCGTTCGCACCTTCCGGTCTGGAAGGCCGTGCGGATCCCTTGTGCTCAAGAACCAACCGAAGGGGGCCGCCCCGCTTCCGTCCAGCTACCCACGCGCTGGGCGGAAGCGGCCCTCCCCGCGACGGCGCCGTCCAGTGACGATGCGCGGGGAAGCACCAGTGGTCGCTTACCCGAAGTCGCCTGCACAGGCCGTCGGAGTACCCGACCCGCCATCGCCTCCTTTCCGCGGCAGTGCAGCTGAAATGCTCCCTGAGCTATCCGTGACGCCTGGAACCTCCCGGCCTGTTCAGCCGATGTGTTCCCCCGGCGGACGCTTGTGGTGACCACGAGAGCCGCTGCGGGAGATACTGGGGGCATGGCCCAGCAGTCCTTGTCCTTCCCCGTGCCGAACGCTTTCGATGTGCTGTGCGCGCAGTACGCCGAGCGGCTTCCCGCACGCCTGGAGGACCTGGCCGGACCCACCCACGGCAGTGTCGACCTGCCCTTGCATGTGGCCTGGTCGGGCCGGCGCTCCTACACCCTGGACCAGCCCCGCTCCCGGATGGGCCTGTACCGCACCGTCCTGGCCGAGGGCCAGCACCAGGACCTCATCGACTACCTGGACCGGGACCTGCTCATCGCGCAGTGGCCCGTGCTGTGCACCTTGATCAGCCGCCCGGCCCGCCACGCGTGGGAAGCCGCGTTCCCCGAGCTGGCCACGGCCACGGCGGCCGCGTGAACCTGAGTGCCCTGCACCGCCGGCTCCTGGCCGACGTCCTGGCCATCGGCACGCCCTACCCCCTGGTCATCACCGGCGGCTACGCCGTCCAGGCCCACGGCCTGGTCGACCGCCTCAGCCAGGACCTCGACGTGGCCACCGAAAACCCCGCCCCCATGGATGAGATCACTCGAACCGTTAGCAACGGCCTGCGCCAGCGTGGCTGAAGGGTCCGGCAGATCGAGACCAGCCCACTCTCTGGCCGGCTCATCGCCGCCGACCCCGCCACGGGCGAGGAGTGCGAGATCGACATCCTCAAGGAAGCCTTCTGGTCCCCGCCCACGGCAACCGAGCACGGCCAGTCCTGGCACTCGATGACGTAATCGGTACCAAGGTCCGCGCCCTGGCCGACCGCGGCGCGGTCCGCGACCTCATCGACGTCCACGCCGCCTCCCAGCACCACACCACCGCCGACCTCGAGACGCTCGGCCGCCGCCACGCCCGCTTCGAGTTCAGCCTCCACGACCTGCGCGACCGCCTCACCGGAGCCGAGTGGTGGGACGATGACGACTTCACCGCCTACGGCCTGGACCCCGACCAGGTGACCGCCCTGCGTACCTGGGCCCTGGCCTGGTCAAGTGACCTCGAGGCCCGCCTTCATGCCGATGAAGGCATGGGCGACAGCTGAGGCCCGAACGAGCCTGCATCCGCTCCGGCTCGGCAACCACCTGGGAGCGATACCGCACTCCTTTGCTCACTCCCCACGAGGGCGACTCCAAGGGCGTGGAGAAGGAACGGATCCGCCGTTCATCCACGGTTCTTGAAGTGGTAGAGGCAAATGACAGCGCCAGCGGCGAAGGCCCCCAGTATCAGTTCTGCTGGCGCATTGAGGGAAGGGACAATGATGCCCGCCGTAAGCAATTCAGCACCCCTTTCACCCGATGCTTGAGAGCTGTTCCCTTTCACCCGCTGCTCGGATCCCCCCCCAGTTCGTCGAGCAACTGGCTGCGGTTGGTCTCAGGGGCCGTCGAGCCAGCAGGCGAAGGTAGGGCGGGCGGGAGCGGGTCAGCCATGACCGCAGCGATGCCTCGCTGGCGCACCATCCTGGTCACTGCTCGACGGATGTACCTCGCTTCGCCGTAACCGCAGGCCGGGGCCTGGGTCGACAATCAGCTTCTGCTTTTCGCGGCCTGACGCCTGATCATCATGCTGCCGAGGAAGAGACCGAAGCCTGCGGCGGCCACACCCGCCCCCAACAGCCAGTAGTCGCTCTGAGCGATGCCTATGAATATAAAGAGAGCCCCGATGAGTGTTGCCAGAACGGTGAACACGATCAATTTCACTTCGGGTCTCACGGGGGTTCCCCTTTGGCCAGGTTAATAGGAGTGGCCGCGGGCTTCCCGCGGCCACTCCCGGTCAAGCGTCGCACATGGTGAAAACCGTGGCGTGCGCTCTACTCCACCCTCCTCAAGCCTGTCTCATCGCTGTCGAGAGCCCCGGAATCGCTGCACCCTCAGAACCAGGTAGGTCAACAGGGCGGCAGTGAACACGGCTAAAACGACAGTCCGAAGCGTGAACCAGAGCGGGCCGTCAAGGTCAACGTTCACCGCGAGTAGGTTTAGGAGAGTCGCGATGCCGAAACCACTCCAAGCCCAGTTCCTGGCTCTTATCTCCTTTGCGGACGGCTGAGAATGGGTGCCCATCGCGCCTTCCTTGTCAGTCCTGCAGATACGAGGCCGGGTTGTAGCATTCATTGAGGTCGTTCAGCTCGTCTTTCAACGAATTGTCCGTGTCGCTCAAAGTGGCGTCGATGTAACATCCGGCGGCCAGAAGGGGGACGCCACCCTTCTTCCAGAGCAGACCAGCCCTGGACTTGACGAACCTGCCGGCGGACTTGGCCCAATCCGGTACCGGCGGCGTCCAGAGCAGACCGCTGGGGTCGATGCGATTGACGGGGTCGCCGTCGGCGTAGAGGTATGGGTTCTTCTCTTGGCCGGAGGGGTCGGGGCTGTTGAAGCGGCCGACGTTGGGGTCGTAGTAGCGGGCCGCGAAGTGGTAGAGACCGGTCGGGTCCTGGTAGCCGCCGGCGAACCGGTAGGGCTGGGCGACCTTCTCGCTGGTCACGGCCCGAGTGACGCCGCGGGGGCTGTAGGAGTAATCGTTGACCTTTGCACCGGATTCGTCCGCCACCGCGACGACGGAGCCGAGTGCGTCGGTGAGGTAGAAGTACGTCTTCCCGTCCCGGGTCATGGAGTTGAGAGTGCCCCCGGGCTCGCGGTTGAAGCCCGTGTCCACGCCGGCAGTTGAGGTCGCCGACAGGCCGAGTGGCCCGTTGTGGAAGTAGGTGTCGCCCAGCTTGATGCGCTCACTCTGGTCCGTCGAGCCATAGCGGCCCTCGTAGGTGGTGCCGCCCACGGTGAGTGAGCTGAGCTGGCCGTGATCCGACCACTTCTCGCCTGTGCGGGTGCCCTCCGGCGTGGAGGCACCTGCAGTCTCGTTGCCTTCCGCGTCGTACGACCAGTTCGTGGAGGAGCCGTTCTTCGCGGTGATCTGCTGGGCGTCATTGATGGTGTAGGTGGTGCCGCGCGGGCAGCCCTCGGCGTTGCCCTGGCTGGTGAGGTTCCCGGCCAGGTCGTAGCAGTACTGCCAGGAGGAGTTGTGGGTGGAGCCCTTCTTCTCCTCGGCATAGGAGAAGCGCCCCGCGCCGTCGTAGATGTAGCTGGTCTTCATGCCCGTCACCGCGTCGGTCTTGGTGCGGATCTTGTCGCCGTCGGTCTTGGCGTCGGTGCCGTAGCCGTAGGTGTAGGTGAGGTCGACCAGGGTGCCCTTGCCGGAGGTCGCCTTGATCGTCTCTGGACGGCCGGACTTGTCGACGCCGACGGTCTGCACGGTGCCGCCGGGGTAGGCGGTCTGGGTGCGGACGTCGTTGTTGTTGTACTTGTACGTGGTGACCTTGCCCGCCGGGTCCTTGAACTCCTTGAGCTTGTTGACCTCGTTCCACGTGTAGTCGGTCTTGCCGGCCGGGTCCTGGTAGAAGTCGACGTTGCCCGCGGGCGTGTAGGCCAGCAGCGTCTGCGATCCGTCTTGCAGGGTGCGGATGGTTTCGCGCTGGAGCGGGTCGAACTGGTAGGTGATGGTGCCGGTGGAGTCGTCGCGCTGGCGCAGGTTGCCGTCACCGTCGTACCAGTAGCGGACCGTCCCGTTGGTGGTGGTGACCGTCTTGATGCGGTCGAGGTGGTCGTAGGTGAAGACCTTCTTCACCCCGCGGCCGTCGGTGAGGGTCTCGGTGCGGCCCAACTCGTCGTAGGTGTAGGTGGTCTGTCCCAGCGGTTTGGGCGGGGTGACCTTGGTGAGGTTGCCCTTGTCGTCGTAGGTGAAGGACGTCTTGACCGTCTTCGTGGACGACATCTTCGTCTGGGCCGTGCATCGCTGGCCCTCGAACCCGCCGCAGTCGGGGGTGGCGGGGTTGTAGGTGTAGGAGACGTGTCCGCCACCGGTGCCGGTCTGGGCCACCGACTTGGTGTTGCCGGCCGTGTCGTAGGTGAAGGAGGTCTTCTCGCCGTCGGCGTTCGTGGAGTCCTTGGGCTTGTCGCCGCCGGCGATCGTCTGCCAGCTGGTGACCGACTTCCCGCCGGTCGGCGACTTCATGGACTCGAGGTTGTTGCGGGTGCTGAAGCCGTAGTCGGTCACGTTGCCGGGGGTGGTGCCGGTGCCCATGGCGTCGGTGGCCGTGTCGACGTTGTGGTTCGCGTCGTACTTCGTGGACCGCTTGTGCCCGAGCGCGTCGGTGACCTCCTCGACCTGGCCGTCGCCGTCGTGCTTGTACTTCGTGGCGTGCTGCTCGGGGTCCGTGACGGTCGTCGTGCCGGCCGCTGCCGGCGACTCCGCACTGTACTTGTACGTCCAGGTGGGTCCGGTGTGGCCGGAGCCGTTGAAGTCGGTGGCGCGCAGCATCGAAGTTATGCGGTTGGCGCTGTCGTAGCTGAAGACCGTGACCCGGCCCTCGGCTGTGGTGATCTTGGTCAGGCGGTTGGAGGAGTCATAGCCGAAGGTGGTGGTCTTGCCTTCGGCGTCGGTGGTCTTGTGCAGGTTGCCGTCCGGGTCGAGGTCGAAGACGGCGGTGCGGCCGGAGTTGTCCTTGGCCTGCCACTGCGAGGCGTCGGTCTTGAGCAGATCGATCCAGCGGCCTGAGCGGGTCTCGGTCAGCTTGAAGCCCTTGTGCTCGTCGCCCTTGTCGTGCTGGGTGACGGTGATGGTGCCCTTGTTCTTGTCGGTGACCTTGGTCAGCGTGCCGTGCTCGTCGTAGGTGTCCTTGGTGTGCGACTTCCAGTTGGTGACGGTGTAGGTGCCGTCGGTGTTCTTCTTCAGCTCCTTGGAGTAGCCCTTGGGCGTGGTGAAGGAACCGTCCGCGGCCTTCTTGAACCGCAGGGTGTCGCCGGAGGCGTCGTAGAGCACCACCTCGTCGTCCAGGACCTGGAGGTAGCGCTCGTACTGCTGCCACCAGCGCTGGGAGACCTTGCCCCACGGCGCGTCCAGGGAGTTGTAGGTGCGCGCGAGGGTGAGCTGCTGGCCGACGCCGGCGATGGAGAAGTCGGTGGCGGTCAGCATCAGGTTGCCGGTGGAGAAGTTGATGCGGGCCGTCAGCGCGTCCGTGATCGCGAAGTTGCTGATCCGGTGCCACGGCACGTCGCCCTGGCCCTCAGGCACATGGGGCGGGATCTCGGCAAGGGCGACACGTGCCGCGGCCGCCTCACCGCCGCGGGCCCGCTCCTTCTGGTGGGCCCTCCACCGCGCGACCTCGTCAGAGGGCTTCGCCTCGGCCTGCGGCGTGGCCGGCTTGTTGGAGCCGACCTTCACCTCGGGCATCGTGAAGTTCGGGGCGTCCTTGCCCCATGCCGACCCCGGCTCATCGGCTGCAGCGATACCTGCGGCCGGCAGCAGGGACAGCGTCAGAGCACTGGCGGCCAGAGCCGCCGCTGTGGCATAGCTGGTTCTCTTACGGGCACGCGAAACACGCGCACCGACGGTGCGTGGTAACAAGGCTTCCCCCCACAGGAAGACACATCTCGCAGACCCCAGCGGTCACGAGGCGCACACAAGTTGCCACACAACGCCCACAGATCGCGCGGCGTTTCCCCGAACACCCGTGCTACACGGGGCGGAACTGGCCCCTCCTCTCAGCGGTTGAAACTGCCTCAAAAGCCGCAGATGTCTTTCCCTTAACGCCGTCGTTGCACCATGCGCAAACAGAAACATCCACAAGGTGACCGGATAGTTGCGGTCGGTCCTCGACCCCTGCGCCGGGCGTCAGCACCCGACGCAGGGATCCCTGGGGCGGTCAGCCGGCGGGCTCGTACTCCACCCTCTCCTGCCCGCACCCGGCAGCCAGCTTCCTCAGCGCCTGCCGCTCGGCCTTGTCCACGGCCAGGCCCCAGCGGAGCTTGGTCGCCACCCAGTCGGTGGTGTACGTACAGCGGGCGTCCGCCAGCGGGGGCTGCCACTCGGCCGGGTCCTGGTCGGACTTCGAGCGGTTGCTGCGCGCGGTGACGGCCACCAGGGACCGCTCGTCGCCGAGATCGTTGGCGTAGGCCTTGCGGCGCTCGGCGCTCCAGGTGCTGGCGCCGGAGTCCCAGGCCTCGGCGAGCGGCACCATGTGGTCGATGTCCAGGCCGCGGGGCTGGGTGAGGGTTTCGCCGTCGTAGTAGGAGTGCCACCGGCCGCCGGTGACCTTGCAGCCCGGGCCGATGGTCGGCGCGGTGCGGCTTTCGGCGATGAGGACCTCTTCGCGGGTGTTGCAGGAGTCTCGGTCTTCGTCGGTCCAGTGCTTGAACCGGGTGCGCTGGTATCCCTCCCGCGACTCCGCGGCTGTGGGCAGGGCGGCCACCGCCTGCTTGAGCGTCATCGGGAGCGCGTCCGGGCCGGCGTCGGCGGCCGAAGCCGGGGACATGGTGGTGAGGGGCAGGGCGAGGAAGGCTGCGGCCAGCGCCGCGCGCATACAGGTCTTGATCACAACCCGTTGATACCGAGGCCCGCCGGCCGCCGGGGTTGGTTCGGGTGGAACGTCACCCGCGCGAGCGCAAAGGTCGTACCGGCAGACTGCGGCGACAAGCGCGATGACACGACCAGCTCATCGAACAGGACGGACGGCACCCACCCTAAGATCCGTGTCCGTGGCCGAGATCTCCGATGAACTGATCAAGCTGGAATGTTCCTGTGAGGAAGCTCGAGCGAAGCTCGCGGGTCTCGTCGGCGACGAGTATCAGGCGCAGTGGCGCACCTGGTACGAGGCAGCGGCCGTCTTTCAGGCTGCCGTCACTGCGCATGCCAAGGAGACCGGTCAGCCGCGCCACGTGGTCGAGCAGGCGGTGAAGAGGGCAGTGCGGCACGCCGAGGAGGACCCGGCGGAGTAGCCCCGATGCATGGTGTTTCAGCCGGTATGAGCGCCGTGGATTCACGGTCTTGGAGGGGGTGTGACCTCCGCTCGTGGCGTCCGGGAGCGTCGTGAATAGGATCAAGCGAATGCGCGTCGGCTTCTAAGCATGGATTTGGGGGATGGGATGAGGGGCGCCATCAGGGTGGCGGTAGCCGCAGCGTTCACTGTTGTGATCGTTGGGTGCTCATCGAACGCTGACGGGAAGAAGGAGACGGGGAGGAACGACGGTGGTGGTACAGACTCCACAGCCTCCGCTCTGAAGTTCGCCAAGTTTTACCAGGAAGCGGTTAACGACGATGACTGGCAACGCGTTTGCCAGATGAGGACAGAGCGGTACCGCGACGGCACGGTCAAGCAGTGTGTCGCCGACAATGCAGAGCCTGCGGAGCCAACGCCTGCGGCGACCGAGGCATCTGATCCCCCGCCACTCGTACGAGCTGACGGCTCAACCATTCCGCCGAAACAAGAGCCCACGGACAGTGGACCGGACCGCGCCCAGCTTGGTCCCGTCAAGGTCAGTGGAGCCAAACCTGTCCCGGCCTTCGGCGATCACCCCGCTGGAACGGGCGTGATGGTCGAGTGGACCTACACCTGGCCCAACGAGTCAGGGGTCTCGAAGGACGTGCTCCGTCTGGTTCGGCGAGGCGACAAGTGGCTGGTCGACCAGATGGAAGAGGTTGCGGATTCAGACGAGGCGTACGGCGACCCCGTGAGGGATGCGTTGATGAGGAGTTGAGCGGGCGCGCCGTTCGCTGGCGCGCGGCGAGCGCCCGGCGGTAGCTGTCCGAGGCGGTTCCCCGGGTGCGCGGCGGTCCGGCGAGCGCGCGGCCGCAGGGTCCGGATCAAAGGACGGCGTTGACTACTTCACCCGATCGAAGCGTCAGCGGCTGCGCCTCCTTGATCCTCAGCCGCGTACCGGATGTCATCAGCGCGGGCAGCGTGAACGCCCGGCCGCGCGATGGAAGAAGCCCCCGCAGCTCCCTCGCCGAGGACCGTCGCCCCGGTGCCGATGCCCCCTTCTCCTGTTCGAGGACGGACTGGAGCACGGGTACCAGAGTCTCTAGCGCACGGCGGACATCGTCACCAAGACCCCGAGGATCCTGAGAGCCGCCACCGGCACTTTCCAAAGACCCGAGGAGCTCCCCCAGGCGCTGAGCCTGCCGCTGAATCCGCAGCAGCGCCTGCCGTGGATCGGCAGACTTCAGCCCCTGACGAGGAGAGCTCCGCCGCGATGGAGCGTAGGGAAGAGAGAGCGACAGAAGCCGCGCGGGGGCCAGCGGCGGTAGTTGGTGAACCTGCCATCGAGCGTCCTGCCCAGCCCTTCAACCTTGTTGCACCGGTGGCAGAGAAAACCTCGCACCAGGCCGTTGTGGTGATCGTGGTCCAGCACGAGCGTCCGCTGGTTCAGCCCGCCCCGCTGCCCCGTGCGTCCGCAGATCGCACACCGGGCCTTCTGCCACTCGAACATGAAGCTCACCGCATCCGGCAGACACGGTTCCTCACCATCCGGGACAGCCCAGAACCAGCACATCGGCGGCAGCCGATCCAGCCACCGGTCGACCACACGCTGCACCCCGGCGCAGCAGCACGGCGGCTTCCCGCTCCTCTGGCGTCAGATGACGGTGGCACGCTGGCACCTCCGCCGTCACATACCGAGGACACCGAACCGCGCGACGGCACGCAGCCACTTGAACACCGTCTATGAGTTTTTTGGCGTACAGCACCCGCTGTACGAACTCCGGACTCATGACCCTCGTGGCATACGCCAACTCGCCTTGCGGGTACATGTGTTGCACGGTACGACCGGCCACTGACACCCCCTCCCCGCGTCAACACCGCGTGGCCCCTTGGGCCGCCGTCCACAGGCCGAATGTGGAACGGTCTGCACATGACCCAGGGCACCAGGGCGCGCGGCGGTCCGGCGAACGCGCGGCCCGCGGGGTTCAGATCAGAGTCGGACAGCTCAGGCACCGGCACCGTGTCGGGTGCCAGGATCCGTGCGGACCGGGCGGCCGCGATGATGCGGGCCTGCTCGAGCCGGGCCTTCGTCACCCAGGCCGCCGCCTCACACACTTCCCACCTGCGGAAACAGAGGTGTGAGTCTGCCAGGTGGAATCCAGCTGTGTTCTACGGATGAGCCTTCTTCAAGCGCGTGTACTCCTTGGCCCGTTTGACCCGGGAGCGGTGCGGGCCGCCCAACGTGGTGCACCGCTGCTCGGGTTCCTGGCCGCAGTCGGGGCAAGTCACCTCGTACACCCGCCACGGCCGTCGCGACCGTTGCTGTTCCCTGCGTTGGTCGATGATCGGTTTCAGCCGTTCGTCGTGTGGCTTCGTTCACGTTCAGCGGCTCTGGTCCACTTCCTGTGGTGCTCACCGACACAGTCAGGGCGCCGATGCCGCCGGAGTCCAAGGCCGATCTGTAAGCGGTGACAGCGTCTCAGGTGCGCCGAGACCACAAGACGACGAACGCGACGTAGGTGATGGCGGCGGTGGCCACGAACCAGAAGTACGGATCGCCGCTTCGTCCGGATGCCAGCTCACCGATGAAGGCGCTGAGGTTGCCCACGGTGAGCACCACGCCCGTGCCGGCCCAGGCTCGCCCTGCTATCCGGGCGAAGCGCTCGTCGGGTTCCTTGTCGGTGAGGCCCTGATAGGTCTCGCTCCGGCGTCCCAGCAGCATCAGGGCGAGACTGCAGACCGCCAGGATCCCGAACGCCACCAGGCCGAGAGCGAGGCGGCCGCCGAAAGTCGCGGCCACGAGGCAGGCACCTCCGAGAGCGAGGAAGAAGCCGGGGACTGACCGCCCGGCCGTGTTACTGGTCATCTGCTGGGCTCTCATCGGGGTGGAACATCTCCTCAACGGTGACTTCGAAGAACTTGGCCATGGACATGGCGAGTGGCAGGGAAGGCGTGTATCGCTCGGTCTCAATGGCGTTGATCGTCTGCCTGGAGACCCCGAGGGCTGTGCCCAGCTGACTCTGGGAGAGCTCTCGTGACGACCGCAGTTTCCTGACGCTGTTTCGCACGTGTAAAGCTTACTTGTCATCCGCCTGGAGATGTCAAGCTCGCTTTACAGAGGCTCACGCGGCACCTCGGGCGCCGACTCACTGTGTCGGCGGCCAACCCCGACCGCCCCTTGGAAAGCCACGCCCGCCCGCCCGCGCGGCTCCACCTCCGAGGTGGCGGCACTTCTCGGGGGTTCGGTGACGCTCGGTCACGCCAGCAGAACACGCTTGCGCAGGAGTGCGAATCCTGCGCGACCGAACATTTGGCGCTTGAGCATCTTGATCCTGTTGACATGGCCCTCCACAGCTCCGGAGTTCCAGGGGAGGGTGAGGCCGGCAGTGACAGCGTCGAGGTCGCGCAGGAGGTGTTGAGCGAAGTGGTGGAGGCTGGGCAGTTCGGAAGTGGCGGCGGCTGCTTCGATCCATTCGGGCAGTCGGTCGCCCTGCAGGTGCGTGAGCATGTGAGCGAAGGAGCGCACGTATTCGGCGAGCGCTGCCAGTTCAGGGCAATTGGCCAAGACGGCTTTGAGCTGGATCTGGTCACTTTCAGGTAGGGCGTCGGGGTGCGTGAGGATCCAGCGTGTGACGGCCCGGGCTGATGGCGGCCGAGGGCCGACTGGTTGGGGTTTACCGCGAAGGGCCCTGCTGACGTAGTCGCGGACGCTGCCGTATCCGCGTGGATAGCCCTGTTCCTTGATCTCCTCCCATAGTTTCCAAGCGTTGGTGCAGCCTTCCTGCCAGCGCTGATCGAGGTAAGGCTTGTAGTCGTCGAGCTTGGTCGCACGGCTTTGCCATTGCCCGGTGAACATCTCCTCCGGGGTAGTGGCCCGGGAGAAGCGCAAGATCGTGTTCAGGGTCATGCCGAGCTGCCGAGACACAGAGCGCTTGCTGTGTCCGGCAGCGAGGAGAGCGTGGATGGTGGCGTGCTTGGCGCGGGTGCGTTCGGCGAATCGGTGCCCTGTCGGCCAGGGTGATGACGCGGCCGGCTCTGCCTCCTCCCGGAGTTCCTTCGGCTGTTCTGGCATGGGGCGCAGGCAGCCGCGGTGCCGGTAGACGCACTTCTCGGCGGCTTCTCCCAGGTTGTGCCAGAGATGCCACCGGTCGGCGACTTGGAGGGCCTGCGGGGCGCCGCGGGTGGCGCCGTCGGCGAAGAAGGGCGCGCGGTCGCGGCAGACGATCTCGATGCCGGGCCGCTCGGCGAGCCAGGCCGCGAGGGTGTCCGCTTCCCGGTCGGGCAGGAGGTTGATCGGACGACGTGTTTCGATGTCGACGAGCACAGTTCCGTAGATCCGTCCCTTGCGCTGGGCGTATTCGTCCACTCCGACCACGCGGGGCGTGGCAGTGGGCGGATCGGGGAGCGAGGCGATCAGCCTGAGCAGGGTGTTCCGGCTGACCGGCGCCCCGAAGACGTCCGCCATGCGAGCCCCGGCCCGGCCCGCGAGCGCGAGACCGACCGAGACGAGCGTCGATCGCAGCCGTTCCGTCCGCCGGCCGAACCGGCGCGTGAGCCCTGGCACCTGCTCGGCGAAAGTCTTGCGCGGACAGGAGCCCTCCACGCAGACAAACCGGCGCACCCTCAATGCCACCACGACAGACTTGCCCGCCGTTGGCAGATCATGAGGAAACCGCAGATAGGAGCCATGTACTCGCCCCGACAGGCACCCGCAGTCCGGGCAAGTCGCCTGCAGCGCAGCACTCAGGGCCTCTACCCGAACGACCCTGTCGGTCACCTCGACCGACTCCACCAACACGTTCTCCAGCGAGGAGAACAGCAACTCTTCGAGCCGCGGCCGTACTTCATTCACGGCGCAGCACTGTCGACCAGATCACTCACCGGGCGGGCGATTTTCGGGCTATCTCAGAGACCATCACGGGAAGGTCGGCAGTCACCCTGCGTATGCGACCACACGAAGTGGACCAGAGCCTGAGTTTCAGCAGCGGTTGGGCAGCATCTGGGTTGTGGATGTTCACGAGAAGTAGCGGCAGTGCCGTGCAGCTGAGGCGAACATCGTGAGGGGACGCTGCTGCAGTTCACGTTGAGTCCCAGCCACACGCGCCCCGGACGAAGGTGCGATGATCTGTTCGTGGTGACAGATGCCGAGTGGGCTCGGATTCGGAGGGGCCTGCGCTTCGGGCAGGTTTTCGAGGGCACTGTGGTGCTGGTTCCCCGGCCTGGCACGGTCGGGATCTTCGTGGACATCGGCCTGAGCGTTGGAGGCTTTGTCGACGCACTGTGGCTTCCAGGCGAGATCGAGGACTGGCCAGCGGAAGGCACGGTTGCCGATTTCGAGATCTGGTGGGCTGACAGCCGCCAACAGATCCGGCTGATGCCGTGCGATTCTCGGTATCTGCGGAAAGACTTCACAGCCTTGGTCGAGCGCTTCCGTCCCAATTGGTCATCTGACGTCGGACAGCCCGTGCCTGACCCAGAGCCTGCGACCCCCGGCGAGTAGCGGACCGCGCTTTACTCGCTCGGCCGCCAGCCAACTCCCCTTGAGGCTGGAGAAGTGGCCGACGGCCCTGGTGGGAGCTAGCTGGCCGCGGCTTCGGCGCGGGCTCGTGTGCTGGCGAGGCGGTAGGAGTCGGTGCCGGTCTCCGTCTGGATCCGCCGCCTGTCAGCCTGCACAAATGCTCCCATCGCGTCTCACCGATCGTGCCAACTCATCGTGTCACCAGGGGCGTTCACCAGCCAGAGGCCCCGTACGCGAGGGCGATGCCGTCCGGCTCCGCGTCGTATGACACGGCGGCGACGTGCCCGGCGAGCGCGGAGACACAGGCCTCCCACCGTTCGCGCAGCGTCGTACCGGCGGCCGGAAGCTCCCACGTGCGCCCGGTGACCAGCGCGCCGATCGCCGCTCCGAGGCCCATCGGCTCGCGTCCGTCGCGCCCCATCGCGGCTCGCAGCGCGACCCGGGCCAGGTCGACCCCGGACGTCTCGCCGTCGCTCATGCCTGCCCCAGGTGGTGCGCCCGAGGACCAAGTGGTGCGTGCCCGCCGGGCGCTGCGCTTCGTCGACCAGCTGGTTGATGAACAGCCTCATGGCCGGCATCTCGCTGGTCGATGTGGGCGAAGACGACGCTGTGGTCCTTCATCCCCCGCACCCGCCAGTCGCAGACCTGCTCGCGGGTCAGCTCCTCGAGGACGAGCTTCTGCTCCTAGTCGACGTCATCGGCGACCGGCTCGGGTGCGTCGACCGGACGCCGCGCGGGCAGTCCGGTCCGGAGTCGAGCAGCACCCGATCGTCACACCGGACGTCGTCGCACCCGCTGGCACTGAGGCAGGGCCAAGCCGATCAGCCAGCCCACCGGGTCCTTGATCGGCCCGGCCAGCCACATCGGGTCCTCCAGGCGTCGGGCCCTGCGAGAGGAAGATCGCCAGTGTGCGGCGGGTGCGGCGGCGGGTCCATCCGTTCGAGCTTCGCGAGCAGGGCCGGGCAGCCGATGGCAGAGCTTCAGCCGACGGCTCGGAGTCGTTCGAGCAGTTCGCCGACACCGGCCGTGTGTGTGTACCGCGACAGCTCTGGTTCGAGGTCGCGCACCATTGTCATGCACCGGGGCGCGTCGATCTGGCTGGCCAGGTCCAGGGAACGGGTAGCGGTCGCTGTGGCAATCTCCGGTTCGCCGTCCCGGAGGTAGGTCTCGGCCTGGTAGGTCAGGAACACGGATCGGGTCTTGGAGCGGGTGGTGGGTAGCAGGGCAATGCCCTCGTCCATCAGCTGATGGGCTTGGCGCCGCTGGCCGAGATCCGCGAGACAGCGCCCGCCGTCAGCCGCGAGATCGGCGTGCGACATCCATGAGCACCAGGCGGGTGCAGGGTCGTACGACGGGGTGTCCAGGGCCTTCTCCGCGGCGGTGAGAGCGCGGCGGCACAGGCCGCCCTCGTCGAGGGCGGCGAGGGCGCGGGCCTGTCGCAGGTGCAGGAGGGATCGGGCGGCGGGGTGCCGGGTGCGGGGGATGGCGTATTCGAGGATGTCGGCCGCGGTACGCGCGTCTTGGAGCCACAGCAGTTGGTAGGCGAGGTCGGACAGGATGCCCGCGCCGAGGTCGCGTTGGCTGGCGGCGTGGGCGTTGTGGAGTGCGGCGTGCCAGAAGCGGCTGGCGGAGGCATGGCGGCGTTCGTCGAAGTGCTGCCAGGCGGTGGCTTGGCAGAGGGCGGCGGCCAGGGTGTGCAGCCTTTGTTCGACGGGGCGGGTGTAGCGGCCCTCGCTGATGAGGTCGGTGACGGTGGTCAGGTGCGCGTCGAGCAGGCGGTGGGTGTGCTGTCGGCATTCGCCTGCGAGGCGGATTAGTTCAGCGCCGTTGTTCTCCAGCCAGGTGACCATCTCGGCGTCGACTTCACCGCGCGCGGTCAAACGCGGGAACCGGCCGGGCTCGGTAATGGCCCACTGGTGGGCGAGGGCTGCCAGGGAGCCGCTGGTGTAGGCGAGAAAAGAGCGGCGGTCCAGGGAGGACATCAGAGCCTCTCGGAGGGAGGGGACGGCGTTGTGCGGGCCCAGCGGCAGCGGTCGGTCCTGGCTGGGGAGCCAGTGGGGCCAGCCGAGATGGGCGACGGCCGCGAAGTCGATGCCGAAGACCTCGGCGATGAGGGGCTGGGATTCGTCTTCGTCGGGGATGGCCCGGCCGGTCTCCCACTTGTAGATCCGTGATCCTTTGGTGCCTGAGCGCAGGCCACGGCGCTCGGCGGCCCGCCGGATACGGCGGGCCAGTTCCTCCTGTGACCATCCGCGTTGGTTCCTGGCGTACGCGAGGGGGTGGCGGATTTCTTCGTGCACCCGCCCATTGCACCACCCGCTCCGCCCCCAGGGGGAGCGGTTCGGGCAGACCGGGGACAGGGCGGGGATAGGGCGCGCGTCTGGGCATGGAGGCGGGCCGGGGGCTGTACTCGTCGTATTCCGCCCGGCGCCCGTGCGACCGAGCGAAACCACGGTGACGCCCCCGTTCTCTACGGCCGTTGTCCCGCCCGCCGGCTGCACCTCTACGCCCGTTGGCGAAGGCCGGACGGAGCCTTCGCACCGTGTTGGACATCCCGCCGCCGTCAACGCCGAGGAAGGGGGCTTCCATGTCGTACGACCACTGAGCCCGAGGAATCCGGGGCGGGTCCGCTGGGGCGGGCCCGCCCTCCCCAGCTCTGGAAGGATTTGCGATGCCCTCTGTGACCGATTGCTACGACCCCTTGGACCCGGAGGTCCTGCGCGACCCCTACCCGGCGCTGGCCGAACTGAGGCAGCGCGAGCCGGTGTTCTGGCACGAGGGCATGGGCTCGTGGGCGCTGACCCGGTACGCGGACAGCGTGCGGGTGTTGCGCGACCATGCGACGTTCGCCCGCGACCTGCGGCGCACCGGGGGTGTCGTGCCCGAGCCGTCCTTGAGCGTGCAGACGCTCGATCCCCCGCAGCAGAGCCGGGTCCGCTCCCTGTTCATGACCGCGCTGCGAGCGCAGGATTTGACCCGTGTCGAGGACCGCGCCCGCCGCTTGGTGCGTGAGCGGCTCGATCATCTGGCCGACGGAGGCCCTTTCGATGTGGTGGCCGAGATCGCGGTGCCGCTGTCCGTGGCGGTCGTGGCCGATCTGTTGGGTGTCGAGCCCCCGCTGTACGGGGAGTTCGCCGCGGTGTCGGACGCGATCATGCGGAGCATGGACGGCGGCCTCGACCCGGCGCTCGTTGAGCCAGGCCGCGTAGCCCGCCAGCAGCTGAGCGACCTGGTTGACTCCTGGTTCGCGGCCTCGGCCCGGCCCAGCCTGCTGGCCCAGGTGCGGCAGGCGACGGCCCCCGACTCCGACGCGCTGGCCCGGCTGTACGTGAAGAACACGGCGCGAGTGATGTTCCAGGGCGACTACAGCACGCTGGCGGCCGCCGCCGGCAACGCGGTCCACACCCTCCTCACCCATCCCGGAGTCCTGGACCGGATGCGGGACGGAACGCTGCTGGCCCCGGGGGGTGGAGGAGCTGGTGCGCTTCGACGGGCCGGTGCAGGGCACCACACGCACGGCGGTGCGCTCCTGCCGGATCGGTGGCATCGACATCATGCCGGGGCAGAAGATCGTCGCTTTGTTCGCGGCGGCCAACCGCGACCCGGCTGCCTTCACGCAGGCCGACGAACTGGTGCTGGACCGCGCCCCGAACCGTCACCTGGGCTACGGCTGGGGGCCGCATTCCTGCATCGGGACCACCGTGGCGCAAGCGGGTCTGCGCGCCCTGGTCGCGGCCCTGAGCGGCCACCCTGCCCGCCTGGTTGCTGCTGGTGAAGGGGTGCGGCGCCGTACGGCGACCATGCGGGCCTTCGACACCCTGCCCGCCGCCCTCCTCCCCTGACCTCTTCGCGTCCCGACGCCGCTCGTGCCGTACGCCCGCTCACGTTCTTGAAGGAGTCCGTTGTGCGCATCCTCATCGGCAACCACATCGATCTCCGTGCGACCAGTCCGCAGCGAGCATCTGCGGCATCAGCGGCGCGATCACCGCCAGCCACGGCAGGCTGGCGAACTCGTTCCGCATCAGGTGGCGCTCACTGCGGAACTGGCGGCTCTCCTCCGGCGCGACCCGCAGGATTACCGGCCGGGCCTGGTCGGCCAGGGTGACGCGGTAGACGTTGTTGTACATCCCCGTGCCCAGCTCGACAGCGGACACGGGCGTGGCGTCGCCTCCGAAGACCCGCCGGCAGACCTTCCCGATCTCCTCCGCGGTCAGTGACTGCTGGAACGCCTCCAGGCACGCTCAACCGGCTGGAAATCCATGCCGCTCAGGATGCCCCGCCCAGAGGCTGTTCGTCACATACACCGCGTAGGCGGTCCGGCCGAAACACACCCTGGTGACACGGCCCTTGGCCCGAGGCCCGCTCACTCCCGGCCCGACCGATGTGCAGCACCCACAACGACCCCGTCCTTGAGGCGGTCGGCGTCCTCGGCATCAAGGCGTTGCCCCACCGTTGTGGTGTGAGGATTAGGGAGTCAGGTCCAGAACGCGCACCGGCTGGCCTTCCCATTGTTGTGGCACGGTGGTTGCCACGATCGCCCCGGTCGGCCGGTCCGGGGTGGGCTGAGCGGTGTGCGCGGCGTGGGCGAGCGCCCAGGTTTCTTGGCGAGCCACAGCCAGGGCAGCGGGCAGGTCCAGGTCGACAACGGTGACGCCGGGCAACGCGGCCAGGTGCTCGGCGGTCCCCGGCCGGCCGCGGTCGGCTTCGACGAGCGCGCACGTCGGGGCGTACAGGTGCCAGTCAGCCTCGGCGTGCGCGCGGTGGATGAGCCGGGAGGCCAGGACGTTGCCCTGTCCGGCCGCCGCCATCGCGCTCTCGTCCAGGACGATGTGCATCGGCTCGCTCACCGGCTGGTCACCTGTGCCAGGCGGCGGTCCAGCTCGGAGTCCAGGTCCTGTTCCTGGGCCGCGGTCGGCGCGTACCCGTTCCACGCCGCGAGTGCGGCTTTGGCCTTCTCGGCCCGCTCGGCCCGCTCGGCGGGGGTGAGGAGGGTCTCGGCGAGGCGGGCCAGGTACGCCCGCAGCGACAGCCCCTCCGCGGCCGCGATCGCCGCGAGGCGGTCCTTGGCCTCCTCGGGAACACGGATGTTGGCATCAGACATCGTCACACTCCTTCCCACTCCATGAGGATACGGGTACGTACCCGTACCCGCCACACGGGGGCTGACTTTATCGGCCCATGTCCACCCCTGACCCACGGTGCAAAGTAGGCCGGGCGCACCGCCGGGAGTGGGCGGCCCAAGAAGCCATTGATATTGATCATGGGCCTGGCTGATGTCGGGGTGGCATGGTCGTCCGGCCGTCGGTTAAGACGCCCCGCCGGGCCGTGAGGTCCGCCGTTGGTCAGGCCTCCTCAGGAGACATGATCCCGACGAGGTAGTCCCCACCTCCGGCGAGGTGGTCACCGCAGTGGTGGGAACCTTCCTGCTCACCCCCTTTTGTCACAGCAGTGGTCGCCACCTTCGGAAACCGGGCTGGGGAAGCACTCAACCGGACACTCCGGCGCTTCGTGCAGCGGGAGGTATCCGGGAGAGGTCAGCTGCGCCCCGCGCCGCGACGCGAGCTGATACGCATAGGCCGGAGCGCAGCGAAGCACAGGTGATCGTGGACGTGGACCTGCCCGCGCACGCCCTACGGCAGATACACACCCTCGACTTCGCCGTCCTCCCCGCACCGCCCGACGGAGTAGGCCAATGCAGTTGCTTTTGAGCTGGCTGGTCCGTTGACCTGCTCGTGGAGGGGTGGGGGCCGGGGTGCCGGTCGCGCATAGGGATCTTGACCAAGGTGTTCACGCCGGAGCTTGTGGACGCGGCCGTCGCCAAGCACGGGCGGGGTGAGCTGCGGCGCCGACTGCTTCCGGCCCGGCTGGTCGTGTACTTCGTGCTCGGGCTGTGCCTGTTCGCCCGGGAGTCGTACGAGGAGGTGATACACATGCTGACCAGCGGCATAACCGGCAGCCGGGCCCTGGCCCGGGTCAACCGCTCGTCGTTGTGCCGGGCGCGATTCCGGCTCGGTGCAGAGGTGCTGGAAACGGTATTCCGGCAAGTATCCGGCCCGTCGGCGGTCCCGGGGACGCCGGGCGCGTGGTGGCGTGGTCTGCGCCTCCTGGCGCTTGACGGCACACAGTTCGACGTGCCGGACTCGGTAGACAACGGCGACACCTTCGACGGCCCCTCCACAGGCGGGACGCCGTTCGGCTTTCCGCAGGTGCGAGCCGCCGTGCTCGCGGAGATCGGCACCCACGCCATCCTCGACGCCGGCCTGGGCGGCTACCGGGACGGCGAACGGCGCCTGGCCTACCCGCTGGCCGACTCGACAGGCCCCGGGGATCTCGTCATCGCCGACCGCGGGTTCTGGTCAAAGGACGTCCGTCTCCGGGCAGCCCGCGAAGGTCGGGTCCTGCCGAAGGAGACGACCTACCGCGGTCGAGTTCGTCCACGCCTTCACCACGTCCGGCGCCCATCTGCTGGCCAGGCTCCAGTCCAACCACCTCGGCACCACTCAGGCGGAGTTGCCTGATGGCTCTCGGCTGTCCCTGATGCGCCCCAGCCGTCCACCAGGCCGTCCGCCGGTTCGCGCACGACGCCTCGGCGAGTGGCCCGGTCTTGGATGCCGACCAGCTCTCCTACCTCCGCTGCGTCCGGATCGCCCGGCGCAGCGTACCGTCCCAGCACGGCACCTCCAGGCGCACGCTGACCAACGCCTGGAACGAGGCCATTCAGGAAGCGCGGTCCCGTCTGCTGCCGCCCAGGTCCGGCCGGGACTGGCCCCGAGCGATCAAGAAGCCGATGCGGTGGCCGATCCTGAGAACCCGGAGCGGCCGCAGCAAGGTCGAGCCGGGCCGGTGGGTCAAAAGCCCGACGCAGAAGGCGAAGAAGTACCGCGGTGCCGCCGGCAGACCCGTGCCTCGCGCTCAACCGCCTTGACCTCCCTACAGCTGGTCCCCCTTGTTGGGTGTTTCCGGGGGATGCATCCCGCCACCGTCCTTGCTGTCCACTTCGCAGGTGCGCCCGTCGTAGGACTGGTCATTGGGAATCAACAGCACTGCGTCAACCTGCTCAGGGTGCTCGACGCCGAGCCAGTCGTCGCCCGTGGGACCGAACGCCTGGGACGAGGAAACCGTCCGACACCCCAACGTCACGCGCTCTTTGTCGACCGCGCAGGCGTCCACTGCGGGGGCGGAATATTCATTGGCTTTGTCGAAGCGGAAACGGAAGTGGATCTGGTCACCGCGGGAGGGTACCTGCGGGTGGGGCTCAAGGCTCCAGTCAACGACCGCGGCGGTGACGCCGAGAGGTTGTCCATACGTGTTCACAACCTGCACCCTGACACCAGCCTTGCCGCGCTCCGCCGTCGTGTCGGTGCAGCCCAGGGAAGAGCAGCCGGACAGGGCGACAACCACCAGCGCCAGCGGGGCAACGGCGAGTACCCGTGCAGGTAACACTAGATGACCTCCGGTCGCGGTAGGGCGGGCAGTGTATCCGAGGGCCTCGCTGCTGCGGGTGATGGCGGCGAAGCCGAAGCACAGAGGAGCCCTGTGAAGTGGGCGGGTGTTTAAAGCAACTGCATTGGACGGAGTAGGCATCCGCTGGAGCGGAGACTGCTGGATCGCCGCATACGCGCTACCCGAACGCATCCACCTCCAACACTGGGACACCTCCACCAGCACCTGGAAAGACGGCTTCTCCGGCCCCACCAGAACGGAAAACACACCACCGGTCCCACCAGGAAGACGGTGGTGGCGGCCATGGCGAGCACACTGATAACCCGCCAGTGCCGAGCAGCTGCTCCTCGCACAGGTTCCCGCGCCCGGGACCTTCCGCCGAACCCCGCCGCTGGGCCCGGCCGCTGTGCTAGATGCTCATGGTCATCGGCTTAGCGTTAACCGTTGTACCGATGTTCCCCGAGGCCGGATATGCCCGTGGGTTCAAAGAAACTGAAGGGCCTTCAGTGGGAACCCGGGGGTTCGTCGCCGTGCTGCGAGGGGGTGGACCCGTGGGTTCGTGGTGAAGCCACCGTATCGGCTTCGGCTGTGTTCCATGAGTGGCCGTGCCGAGGCCGCGTAACGAATCGCGGTCTTCTCGTCGATGAGAAAGATCGGAGCCTCGGGAGAGCAGGTGGACGGTCAGCGGCGCCCGCCCGTCCGCCAGCGCGGGGGCGGCAGCCCAGCCGAACAACTCCTTGAGTTGCACCGCGAGCACGGGCTGCTCGCCGCTGTAGTCGACCCGGACCCGCGAGCCCGGCCATGGGGACCAGCGGCCGGCCCGCGAACATCCGGATAGCCTCGCTGACGGTGAACAGGTCGTCCTTCCCGGACGGGTTAGCACCCCCATACGAACGCATCGGCTCAATCTCCATGGCCGCATCCCCGACCTGCCACTGGGCCGCACTCATCGTGGCGACCCAGTCCCGCCCCAGCTTGACCAGTTCGTCGTAGCGTTCCCGGGTCACACTCCCGACCATCGCGGTCATCCAGACCACCCCCACGGCCCCGGGCGCGGCACCCTGTATGCCGTCAACTCGCCCTGGAACCGCTCCACTTGGCACCATTGGGCCAACCCGCAAGACCAGCCAGGGCGCATGCCCCCGGCGCAGGGAGCGGCCACGGCCGAGCTGGGCGCGCGGCTCACACCGCGGCCTGCTGCGTGCGCCGCCTATGCCAAGCCCGTTTGCGGCAGCGGGGAGAGCAGTACGTTGCCGAGGCAGGACGTTCGACACCGACCGTCCACGCCTGTCCGCACTCCGGGCACCGGGCTCTGCGGCCGGTCTGCACCGCCTCGGTCCTCGCCCGCATTCGCTGACCCTCGCGCCAGCTTCGTGAACGGCACTTCGAAGAGCAGAAGACCGCCTTCGCCTTCGCCTTCGGCATCAATGTCTCCCCGCACCCACGGCACAACCGCGGCCCGCCGTCGTCCTTCGCGGCGGCGACCAGCCGCAGCCGAGGCACCCTGTCCCTGCCATGCCATCACCGTACGAATGCCAGCCCCACCCGCCCAGCCAACGTTTGTGGCCGACCGGCCATAAGCGACCTCGGGGTCGGTACAACGGTTAACGCTAAGCCGATGACCATGAACATCTAGCACAGCGGCCGGGCCAGCGGCGGAGTTCGGCGGAAGATCCCGGGCACCGGAACCTGTGCGAGGAGCAGCTGCTCGGCACTGGCGGGTCGTCAGCGTGCTCGCCATGGCCGCCACCACCGTCTTCCTGATGGGACCGGTGGTGTGTCTTCCGTTCTGCTGGGGCCGGAGAAGCCGTCTTTCCAGGTGTTGGTGGAGGTGTCCCAGTGTTGGAGGTGGATGCGTTCGGGCAGCGCGTATGCGGCGATCCAGCAGTCTCCGCTCCAGCGGACGAGCGGGGGGCCTACTCCGTCGGGCGGAGCAGGGAGGACGGCGAAGTCAAGGGTGTGTATCTGCCGTAGGGCGTGCGCGGGCAGGTCCACGTCCACGATCACCTGTGCTTCGCTGCGCTCCGGCCTCATGCATATCAGCTCCAGTCGCGGCGCGGAGCGCAGCTGACCTCTCCCGGATACCTCCCGCTGCACGAAGCGCCGGAGTGCCCGGTTGAGCGCTTCCCCAGCCCGGTTTCCGAAGGTGGCGACCACTGCTGTGACAAAGGGGGTGAGCAGGAAGGTTCCCACCACTGCGGTGACCACCTCGCCGGAGGTGGGGACTACCTCGTCGGGATCATGTCTCCTGAGGAGGCCTGACCAACGGACGTCACGGCCCGGCGGGGGGTCTAACAGGCCGACATCCGGGCCGATGAACCAGAATATGCGGTACTTGGGGTCGTTGACATGGAAGGTTTGTCCAAGGAAGTTCACGCCGTGGTGCGAGGCGGAGGCAAGGCACTCTTCGGTCTCGCCGTAGGGGGGAAGCGGCCGCCCACAGCGGAAGCACTGCTTATCGGGCACGGGGCTGTTCACGGGAGTCCTCCGGCAGTTGCGGTATGGCCGCTGGGTAGCGCGGGACAGTAGTTTGCGGCCCAGATCCGGGCGGGCGCTACACACCATGCGCCGGGGCCCTCTTCCGTCCGTCATCCTCGGCCGCCGATGGTGGCGCCGCCCGAATATGCCGTACCGCCGCCGGGTCCGGCCGCTGCGCTAGACGCTCCGATCACCGGCCTAGCGTTATCCGCTGTAGAGATGTTCCCCGAAGCCGATAAGCGTCAAGATCCTGGCCTAGACCGACACTCCACCCAACTTGTCATGTCAGGACCCAACACAGGCTCTCACGGCTGTCGCACCAAAGGGCTTAGTAGTGCTTCGTTAGGTCTTTCCGTTGGTGCTGATCAGGAGCATGTTGGGTGTGTGGACGCGCATGAAGTGAACCGTTTGCGGGCCGCGTTGGGGCTGTTCGTGGTCGATGTGTTCGCCTCGGTGTCGCGCAGGGATCAGCGGGCCAAGGGCGAGTGCTATCTGCGGGGGCTGATGCTGGACGGTCGGCGCAAGTCGATCCAGCCGATGGCCGCCCGTCTGCCGGATGGCGATATGCAGGTCCTGCAGCAGTTCGTCAGCCAGTCCCCGTGGGACTGGACGCCGATGCGCCGGTGGATCGCCGAGCAACTCTGCCGGGTGATTCAGCCGGAAGTGTGGGTGGTCGACGACATGTCGTTTCCCAAGTGCGGGCGGGCGTCGGTGGGGGTCGCCCGGCAGTACTGCGGAACGCTGGGCAAACGCGCCAACTGCCAGGTCGCGGTCAGCGTTCACGCAGCCACCGACACCGCGTCCTGTCCGCTGGAATGGGAATTGTTCCTCCCCGAGGAATGGGCAGACGATCACCAGCGCAGGCTCCGGGCCGGGGTGCCCGACGACATCGGGCATGTGTCCAAGGGCCGCCTGGCCCCCTGGGCCTGCTGGACCGGCTGGCCGAGTGGCTGGGGCCAACGCCGGTCATCGTGACCGATTCCGGCTATGGCCGCAGCGTCTCTTTCAGGCTCGCGCTGGAAGAACGCGGCTGGTCCTACGTCATGGCCCTGGACCCCAAAGAGCTCGCGCGGCCTGCCGATGCCGAGCCGTCACAGCTCGACTACGGCGGGCTTGGACCGCCCACGTTGCCTCGCTACCGCCAGACGCCCAGGCCCCTGCACACATTTGTCGGAAGCAGTTCGCTGTTCCGCGACGTTGTCTGGCGCCAGGGCAGCAAGGGCGCGATGACCTCACGTTTCGCCGTGCTCCAGGTGCGACCGTCGGGAAAGGAGGCCCGCCGCACCGCACAGGAACAGGCCGGTGGACGCAGCAGCTGGGACGGCGTGCTGCCGCTGCGGACCTTGCTGGCCGATCAGCCCGAACATGCCGCTGAGCCGACCGGTTACTGGATGACGGACCTGCCGCCCACCACGCCCGTCGCCGATCTGGTGCGGTGGGCGAAGATGCGCTGGCGGATAGAGCATGATTACCACGAGCTCAAGCACGGTCTGGGCCTTGACCACTTCGAGGGCTGCACCTGGCGCGGTCGGCACCACCACGTCACCCTCGTCACCGCCGGCCAGGCATTCCTCACCCTGCGGCGCTACGACCCAAAAGCCCACATGCCGGCCTGAGCCTCTACCAGGGCATGCTGCGGTGTGGACCGGCACCTGCACCACCTGCGGCCGAACCCTCACCACCAGCAGACCCAGATCCTAACGAAGCACTACTAGTAGGACTTTGTTAGGTGGCTGGTCAGGTTCGAGGGCTGGTAGTTCGCTGGGGGTATGACTCCGGAGGAGCTTGCCGGGTGCCGTGCCCGGCTGGAGGACTTTGCGGCGGAGGTGTTCGCGCCGTTGGTGCGGTCGGACCAGCGGGCGAAGGGCGGGCTGTATCTGCGGGGCCTGCTCCTGGACGGGCGACGCAAGTCGATGCAGCCCATGGCCCGCCGGCTCGGCGTCGATCACCAACGGCTGCAGCAGTTCGTCACGTCATCGACCTGGCCTGTCGCCGCGGTGCAGCGGCGGCTGGCCCGCCGTGCCGTGGCCGCAGTTCGGCCAGAGGTGTGGGTGGTGGATGACACCGGCTTACCCAAGGACGGTGACCTGTCGCCCGCGGTGGCGGCGCAGTACTGCCCGCCGCTGGGCAAGACCGCGAACTGCCAGGTGGCGGTGAGCGTGCATGCGGCCACCGACACGGCGTCCTGCCCGCTGGCCTGGCGGCTGTTCGTGCCCGCGTGCTGGGACGGACCTGATGCCGCCGAGCGGCGCCGGCACTGCCGCGTCCCGCCCGAGGCGCATCACCGGCCCAAGTGGCAGCTGGCCTTGGAGATGCTCGATGAGCTGGCCGGGCTCTGCCTTCGGCCCGCGGTGGTGGCCGCCGACGCCGGATACGGCAACAACGCTTCCTTCCGCAGCGGTCTGGAGGAGCGGCAGCTGGCCTATGTGCTGCAGGTCAAAGGCGAGTTGACGGCCTACCCGGTGGACATCGAACCCGTCACCCTGCCCTACGGCGGGCTGGGCCCGCGGCCGCTGCCGCGCTATCGGACCCGGCCGGTCAGCCTGCGCGAGCACGTGCTGGCCGCGGGCCGCGGGCAGGCCGTCACGGTCGACTGGCGACAGGGCTCGAGGGGCCGGATGCGGTCCCGGTTCGTGTTCCTGCGCGTCCGACTGGCCGGACGTCGTCCCAAACCTGCCGACGACGGCACCATCGGCTTGCGCTGGCTGATCGCCCAATGGCCCAAGAACGCCGACGCGCCGGTCAAGTACTGGCTCTCCAACCTGCCCGCCGACCTGCCGCCCCGTGTCCTGGTCCGGCTGGCCAAGACCCGCTGGCGCATCGAGCACGACTACCGCGAGCTGAAGACCGCCCTCGGACTCGACCACTTCGAGGGCCGATCCTGGGACGGCTGGCACCGCCACATCACCCTCGTCACAGCGGCCCACCTGTTCCTGACCGAACAGCGCACCGACCCAAAAGCCCCTGCCGGGGCCTGACTCTCTACCAGGCCCTCGTCCAACTCCAGCAGACGCTGGCCACCTGGTCAGGACACTGCCCGACCTGCCACCAACCCGCACCCTGGCAGCCCTACGACACCACCTAACAAAGTCCTACTAGGTTCTGTCTCTCCGATCATGCTCGCAGCCAGATGAGGAGTGCTGCGGCGGTAACGGTGCCGAGGTAGACGTATCCGCGCTTGGCGTAGCGCATTGCGACGGCTCTGACCTTCCGGACGCATAGCACCTCGAAGGAGCAATTCAGGTTGCGCGGCTCGATGGGCGTGCCGTTCTTGGTGGTGAAGACCAGGCCGTGGCCGCTGCCCTTCCAGGGGTCGCCTGCGGCCTTCCTGTCGGCGAGCTGATTCTCTGCCCGGGCCGACGGATACCGTGGGGGTGTGCACAACGACCACCACGACCTCTCCTGGATCGGCGAGCACGCCTACGCCGACACGCCGTCTCGCGACACACCAGATATGCGTGACGGGATCTCGTTGACCGCGATACGCGGCATTGACACGTCCGTGTGGCTCGACCGCCTGGGCGCTGTCACGACCGGTACGCCGGTCG
>NZ_JBJDPY010000036.1:0-34882 GCF_044903205.1 Streptomyces sp. NPDC029674 | reverse complement strand
ATGTCATGCGTATCCAGCACGGCACCCAGCCCCGCCACAACAACATCCAGACCCAGCCCAGCCGGAGCACCCAACACCACCCACTGCGCAAAGCCCGGCCGTGCGGCCCGCTGGCCCAGCGCCCGCATGACCGGCGTCCACGGCACTTCCCCCACACCGACATCGGCCGCAGGGCGCGCCTCGCCGGACGTCTGCACCACAGCCGCCAGCCGTTCCGGTGTCTTCTCCTCGAAGACCTGCCGGGGCGTGATGACGAGCCCCGCGCGGCGGGCCCGCGAGGCCAGTTGCATCGAGCTGATCGAGTCACCACCCAGCTCGAAGAACCCGTCCTCCGCCCCGACCCGCTCCAACCCCAACACCTCGGCGAACAGGCCGCACAAGACCCGCTCGGTCTCCGTACGCGGCTCACGCCCTGACACACGCTCGGCGAAATCCGGCGCGGGGAGAGCAGCCCGATCCACCTTCCCGTTCACCGTCAACGGCAAGGCGTCCAGGACCACCACCGCCGTCGGCACCATGTACTCCGGCAACCGCCCCGCCACATACGCCCGCAACACCGCCGAGTCGACATCCCCCGGGCCATCGGACACGACATAGCCGACCAGGCGCTTCTCACCGGGGCGGTCCTCGCGGGCGATCACCGCGGCCTGCCGCACCTCGGGATGCGCGGCGAGCGCCGCCTCCACCTCACCCGGCTCCACCCGGAAGCCGTGCACCTTGACCTGCTCATCCGCCCGCCCGACGAACGACAACTGCCCGTCCGCCGTCCAGCGCGCCAAGTCACCAGTCCGGTACATCCGCCCGCCGTCCGCACCGAACGGGCACGCCACGAAGCGCTCCGCCGTCAGATCGGGACGGCCCACATACCCCCGCGCCACGCCCGGCCCGGCGATGTACAGCTCGCCCGTCGCCCCGGCCGGAACCGGATGCAGGAAGCCGTCCAAGACGTACGTCCGTACGTTCCCGAGCGGGCTGCCGATCGGGGGCGGGGCGTCGGACGGGCCGGTCGTGGCGTCCACCGGTCCGACGGTGGCCATCACGGTCGCTTCGGTGGGGCCGTACGTGTTCCACACCTTCGCCTGTGTCATCCAGCGGCTCGCCAGTTCTCCGGTCAGCAGCTCAGCGCCCAGAACCCAGTTGCGTACGCCTGGAACTGCCGACGGGTCCAGCACGCCCAGGAGGGAGGGCACGACGCTGGCCGTGCTCACCCCCGCCGACTCGATCATCTCCGCGAGCGCGGTGGGCTCCGCACGCTCCTCCGCCGATGCGATGGCGAGCGTGCCGCCACCGGACAGCGTCACCGCCACATCCAGCACCGCCGCGTCGAAACTGAACGACGCGAACTGCAACACCGTCACACCCTCGGCCACGCCCAGCACCGGACGCATCGCCGCCGCGAGATTCGCCACGCCACCATGCGCGACCGCCACACCCTTCGGACGGCCCGTCGAACCCGACGTATAGATCACATACGCCAGTTGCTCCCGCGCCACCCGCAGATCCAGCGGAGCCCCAGCCTCCGTAGCAAGCGCGTGAGCGACCTCCGGATCCTCCAGCAGCACCGCCCGCGCCCCTCCGACCGACACCCCCGCCAAACTCTCACCGACACCCAGCACGACGGCCGCACCACTGTCCTCGACCATGTACGACAACCGCTCCACCGGATACTCCGGATCCAGCGGAACGAACGCACCACCCGCCTTCCACACCGCCAGCTCGCCCACGACCATGTCGACACCACGCGGCAGACACAGACCCACCCGGCACTCCGGGCCCACCCCCAGCCCCACCAAATACCGAGCCAGCCGATTCGCCCGCGCCTCCAACTCCCCGTACGACAAGGCGTCCGAACCACACCGCACCGCCACCGCACCGGGCGCACACTCCGCCCGCGCGGCGAACAGTTCGGGGACCGACGCGTGCGGGACAGCGGTCGCCGTGTCGTTCCAGTGGTCCACGACCAGGGCGCGCTCCGGTGCGCCGAGCACGTCGATCCGGCCCACCGGTGTCGACGGGTCGTCGACGATCTGGTGGAGGACCCGGATGAGCCGGCGGCCCATCTCGGCGGCCTCCTCCTGGGCGACGAGGTCCGGCCGGGAGGTCACGCGGACGTGGAGGCGGTCGGTCGTGAGGACGCCGAGGGTCACCGGGTAGTTGGTCGCCTGGTGGCCCGCGGAGGAGGTGAAGGTGGGCAGGTCGTCGGCTGTCGGGCGGGTGGGCGGGGCGGGGTAGTTCTCGTAGACCACGAGGGTGTCGAAGACCGCTCCGGGGCCCGCGAGCCGCTGGATCTCGGCGAGGCCCAGGTGCTGGTGGGCGATCAGGCCGGACTGGCGTTCCTGGAGGGAGGCCAGCATGTCGGCGACGGGTTGCGTGCCGTCGAGGCGTACGCGGACCGGGAGGGTGTTGATGAGCAGGCCGATCATCGACTCGGCGCCCGGGAGTTCGGCCGGGCGGCCCGCGACGGTCGCGCCGAAGACGACGTCCGTGCGGCCGGCGAGGCGGGCGAGTACGAGCGCCCACGCGCCCTGTACCAGGGTGTTCACCGTGAGCCCGTGGGCGCGGCCCGTCTCTGTCAGCGTCCGCGTGTCGTCTTCGGAGAGCCAGAGGGAGGTCTCCTCCGGCAGGACGAGGGCGCCGCTCGGGTCCGCCGGTGCCACGAGCGTCGGCTCGTCCGCCCCGGCCAGCTCCGCCCGCCAGGCGGCACGCGCGGCCTCCTTGTTCTGGCGTCCCAGCCACGCCAGGTACTCGCCGTAGGAGGCCGCGCGCCCCAGTGCGGCCGGGTCGCCGCCCGCCGCGTACACCTGGGAGAGCTCCTTCAGGAGGACCGGCATCGACCAGCCGTCCATCAGGAGGTGGTGGGACGTCACGACGAGGCGGTGCCGTTTCTCGCCGAGTCGTACGAGGAGGAGTCGGAGCAAGGGGGGCACCGTCAGGTCGAGACGGTGGGTCCGTTCCTGTGCGGCCAGTTTCTCGGCCTGGTCGGTCATGTCCGGTTCGGCGAGGCCGGAGAGGTCGACGTCGCGCCAGGGCAGCGTCACGTTCCGGGTGATGAGCTGTACCGCCTCGCCCGACTTTCTGCGGTGGAAGCTGGCCCGCAGTGCCGCGTGCCGGCCGAGCAGCGCCTCCCACGAGGCGCGCAGGCGGCCGGTGTCCAGCGGTCCTGACACGTCCAGCAGGAACTGGACGGCGTAGACGTCGGGGCCCCGGTCGTCGAAGTCCGCGTGGAACAGCATCCCTTCCTGCAGCGGGGACAGGGGCCACACTTCGGCCAGGGCCGAGCCGTGGGCGGCGGTTGGAGACTTCACCGGGACAGACCTCCCTCGAGGTTCGCTGCTATCGCTTGGAACTGGTCGACCTCGTCCTGTTCCAGGTGGAGGAGGTGGAAGTCGGACGGGGTGTGCCCGCCCGCGGTGGGGTCGTCGGTGTGCGCGGCCAGGCCGGTGAGCATGCACACCCAGGTCCGGCCGATGCGTTCCGCGTCGGCCTCGGTGAGGAGCCGGCCCGGCCAGCTGAGCGTGACGGTGAGTTCGGGGCCTTCCGGGGTGTCCCGGACGGCCGCTATCCCTTCCAGGACGTGCGGGGCCGGTGTGTCCGAGCCGTCCGTGCCGCCGGCCGCCGCCGGGCCGGCCTGCTGCCAGGGTCCGACGTGTCCTGCGGTCCTTGCGCCCGCACCCGATTCGGTACCGGTCCTCGCCGCCTCGCCCGCTCCCCCGCCTGCGGCGAACCGGCCGAGGTAGTTGAAGCCGATCTGTGCCTTCGGGGCGGCTTCGAGAACGGGAGCCGTCCGGGAGTTGAGGTGCCGCAGCAGGCCGTAGCCGAGTCCGTCGCCGGGGGCCGCCCTCACCTGCTCCTTGACGGCCTTCACCAACGTACCGGCAGCCCGGCCGCCCGCCATAGCGCCGTCCAGGTCGGCGCCGGTCACGTCGAGCCGCACCGGGTGCGCGCTCGTGAACCAGCCCACCGTCCGCAGCAGGTCGGTCCCGTCCAGCTGCTCGCGCCCGTGCCGCTCGATGTCGAGCAGCAGCCCCGCCGCCCGGCCGGGTCGCCAGTGCGCCACCGCGCCCGCCAAGGTGGCGATGAGCACCTCGTGCACTCCGCAGTGGTAGGCGGCCGGTGTCCGGCTGACCAGGGTCTCCGCCTGTTCGGCGGGGACGGTCCACGAGCGGCGGCGCAAGGTGCGCGCGGTGTCGATGGCGGGGTCCAATGCCCGGTGGGTCAGGGGCGGTTGGTGCTCGCCCAGCAGGTTCAGCCAGTCCGTCAGCTCGGCGACGCGGCACTCGTCGGTCGCCTGCCGGGCCAGCAGTTCCGACCAGCGGCGGAACGATGTCCCCACCGGGTCGAGCCGGGGCGTCCGTCCCGCGGCCGCCGCCTCGCAGGCGGCCCGCAGGTCTGGGATCAGCACGCGCCACGACACGCCGTCGACCACCAGGTGGTGGGCGACCAGGACCACTCGTCCCGTGCGGCCGGGGCCTGCGTCGACCCATACGGCCCGCACCATCACCCCGGCCGCCGGGTCGAGCTGCCGCGCCGCTTCCCGCGCCGCCCGGCCCGCGACCTCGTCCAGCGTTTCGGGCGGGGTGGCGTGCACGGCTGCGGCCGGGGTGGCGTGCACCGGTGCGGCCGGGGAGGCGTGCACCGCTACGGCCGAGGTGGCGTCCACCGCTCCGGCCGAGGTGGCGTCCACCGCTACGGCCGGGGAGGCATCCACCACCTCAGCCGGGGTGGCGTCCACCACTCCGGCCGAGGTGGCGTCCACCACTCCGGCCCGGGAGGCATCCACCACCTCAGCCGAGGTCGCGTCCACCACTCCGGCCGGGGAGACCTCCACCGCTCCGGCCAAGGTCGCGTCCACCACTCCGGCCGGGGAGACCTCCACCGCTCCGGCCCGGGTGGCGTACACCGCTCCGGCCGGGGAGGCATCCACCGCTCCGGCCGAGGTGGCGTGCACCGCTCCGGCCCGGGAGGCGTCCACCGCCTCAGCCGAGGTCGCGTCCACCGCTCCGGCCGAGTTCGCGGGCACCATCGCGGCCGTCGCGTCGACGCGGGACACCCGGGCCGTCGCGTCGACCGACCCCGGCTCGCCGACGATCAGCTTCGGTTCGCCGGGGACCGTGCGGGCCCGCAGCATGTCGTGCGTGTCGAGGAGCGCGGCGAGGCCCGCCGTGAGGACGTCGAGGCCGAGGCCGGCCGGCGCGCCCACCGTCATCCACTGCGTGAAGCCGGGGCCCGCGACCTTCTCGCCGAAGGCTCGCATGACCGGCGTCCACGGGACCTCGCCGACGCCGCTGTCGGCCGCCGCGGCCTCGTCCGCGGCGGGCTGCGCCACCTCCGCGAGCCGTTCGGGGGTCTTCTCCTCGAAGACCTGCCGGGGGGTGACGACGAGGCCGGCCCGGCGGGCCCGTGACACGAGCTGCATGGAGCTGATCGAGTCGCCGCCCAGCTCGAAGAAGCTGTCCTCGGCGCCCACCCGGTCGAGCCCCAGCATGTCGGCGAAGAGGTCGCACAGGATCCGCTCGGCGGGCGTGCGCGGGTCGCGGCTCGTGGCGCGCCCCGCGAAGTCGGGGGCGGGCAGCGCGGCCCGGTCGACCTTGCCGTGGGCGGTGCGCGGCAGGGCGTCCAGGACCAGGACCGCCGTCGGCACCATGTACTCGGGCAGCACACCGGCGACGTACTCGCGGACCGTCCCGCCATCGACCGTCCGCCCGTCGGCGGCCACGTAGCCGATGAGGCGGCGCTCGCCGGGGCGGTCCTCCCTGACCGTCACCGCGGCGTGGCGCACGCCGGGACAGGCGGCGAGGGCGGCCTCGATCTCGCCGGGTTCGACGCGGTGGCCGCGGATCTTGAGCTGGTCGTCGGCGCGGCCCGCGAAGACGAGGCGGCCGTCGTGGGTCCAGCGGACGACGTCGCCGGTGCGGTACATCCGCCGGCCGGGTGCGAAGGGATCCGTGACGAAGGGGTTGGCGACGAAGCGCTGGGCGGAGAGTGCCGGGCGGCCCAGGTAGCCGCGGGCCAGCCCGGCACCCGCGACGTACAGCTCGCCGGGCACGCCCACCGGCACCGGGCGCAGGGACGGGTCCAGTACGTACGCCTGCGTGTTGGTGACCGGGCGGCCGATCGGCGGCGGCCCTTCGCCGTCCGGGGCGCTGTGCGGGCCGGGGCCGTCCGGGGCGCTGTGCCGGATCAGGCCCGCCGTGGAGATGATCGTCGACTCGGTGACTCCGTACTGGTTGTACATGGCGCGGCCCTTCGACCACCGTCGCCGCACCTCCGCGGGCATGGCCTCACCGCCCGTGATCAGCAGGCGGAGGTCCGGCAGCTCCTCCGGGGGCATCTGGGAGAGGAAGGTGGGCGGGATCGCGGCGTGGGTGATGCGGCGGGTGCGCACCAGGCGGGCCAGTTCCTCGCCGGAGATGTCGAGGCGTGTCGGGGCGAGGACGAGCCGGCCGCCCGCGCACAGGGTGGGCCAGATGTCCGCGAGCGACACGTCGAAGCTCGGCGAGACGAGTTGCAGCACGCGGCTGTCCGGGTCGATCGCGTACCGCCGGACGTTCTCCGCGACCAGGTTCCGCAGGCCGTGGTGCGACACCGCGACACCTTTCGGGGTGCCGGTGGAGCCCGAGGTGTAGATGACGTACGCGGCGTGGGCGGCCGTCAGCGGTACCGACCGCTCCGCGTCCCGGACGGGGCCCGCCGGGAGCCGCCCGATTCCGTAGGCCACCACCGGGTCGTCGACCACGACGACCCGTCCGGCGAAGCCGTCGGGCACCGCGCCCCGCGAGGCCGTCGTGCACACCACGACCGACGGGTCCGCGTCGGACAGCACATGGGCGAGCCGCTCCGCGGGGTAGCCCGCGTCCACCGGAACGAACACGCCGCCCGCCAGCGACACCGCGAGGAGCGAGACCAGCAGGGACACGGACCGTTCACCGACCACGGCCACCCGCACCTCGGGCCCCACCCCCGCGCGTATCAGGTACCGGGCAAAACGGTTCGCCTGCACGCCCAGCTCGCCGTAGCTGAGCTGCCGTTCACCCGATACCAACGCCACCGCGTTCGGGGCCTCCGCCACCCGCCGGGCGAACAGCTCGGGTGCCAGCGCGTCCGGGACGGGGGTCGCCGTGTCGTTCCAGTGCTCGACGACGCGGACGCGTTCGGCGGGGGTGAGGACGTCGATCTCGCTGAGGCGCAGGCGCGGATCGGCCGCGACCTGTTCGAGTACGTGGGCCAGGCGTTCCGACAGCGCCTGCGCGGTGTGGTGGTCGAAGAGGTCGGTCGCGTACAGGATCTCGCCGTCGAGTCCGGCCGGGGCCCCGTGCTCGTCGCGCCGCTCGACCATGGACACCGCCAGGTCGAAACGGGCGGAGAGTTCGGGGGGCAGCGGCGCGGGCCGGACGTCGACGCCCGGTAGCTCCCAGGCGACTTCGGGCACGTTCTGGAGGGCGAGCATCACTTGGAAGAGCGGGTTGCGGGAGAGCGAGCGGGTCGGGTTCAGCTCCTCGACGAGACGCTCGAAGGGCACGTCCTGGTGTGCGTAGGCCGCCAGGTCCGCGGCCCGCACGCGTTCCAGCAGCTCGGCGAAGGTCGGGTCCCCGCTCACATCGGCGCGCAGGACGAGGGTGTTGACGAAAAAGCCGGCCAGCTCCTCCAGCGCCGCGTCGCCGCGGCCCGCCGCCGGGGTTCCCACGGCGATGTCGTCCCCCGCTCCAAGGCGGGACAGCAGCAGCGCGACCGCCGCGTGCACGACCATGAACATCGTCGCCCGGCCCTGCCCTGCCACCTCCACAAGGCGGCCGTGCGTGAACGGGTCCGCCGCCACCGGCACCAGCCGGCCCCGGAACGACGGCACCGCGGGCCGTGCCCGGTCCACCGGCAGCACCAACTCCTGCGGCATTCCCGACAAGGCGTGGCGCCAGTAAGCGAGTTGGCCGCTCAGCACGCTCGCCGGGTCGTCCAGCTCGCCCAGGACCTCGCGCTGCCACAGCGCGTAATCCGCGTACTGCACCGGCAGCGCATCCCAGCCCGGCGCCCGCCCCTCGCACCGCGCCGCATACGCGGCCTCCAGGTCCCGCGCCAGCACACCCATCGACCAGCCGTCCACCGCCACGTGATGGGCCACCACCGACAACACGTACTCACCGGCGCCCACGACCACCAGACACACCCGCCACGGCAGATCCGTCCGCAGGTCGAAGCCGGTGGCCAGCTGACCGGCGAGCGTCCGGTCGAGGTCGGCCTCGTCGGCCCGCACCACGACCAGCTCCGGACGCCCTGCGTCGCCGTGCCGCACCTCCTGATGGGGAACACCGTCCACGTCGGGCAGGACGGTCCGCAGACTCTCGTGGCGGTCGGCCACGTCACCAAGCGCCGCCTCCAGCGCGGCCACGTCCAGCACACCCGAAATGCGCAGGGCCAGCGGCAGGTTGTACGCGGACGCCGCGCCCGGGACCGTCTCCTCCAGCCGGTTCAGGAACCACATCCGCTGCTGCGCGAACGACAACGGCACCACGTCCGGCCGCACCCACGGCCGCAGCACGAGCCGACCTTCCCCGACGCCGCCCGCGCGTCCACCGGCGAGTCGCGCGAGACCCGCCACCGTCGGCGCACCGAACAGCTCCCCGATCCCCACCTCGACGTCCAGGACCGCACGCACCCGCGCCACCAGCCGCATCCCCGACAGGGAGTCCCCGCCCAGATCGAAGAAGCCGTCCTCGATCCCGACCCACTCCAGGCCCAGCACCTCGGCGAACAGACCGCACAGGATTTCCTCGGTCTGCGTGCGCGGTTCGCGCCGGGACACGCGGGCGGCGAAGTCCGGTGCGGGGAGGGCGGCGCGGTCGAGCTTGCCGTTGACGGTCAACGGCAGCGCGTCGAGGAGCAGGACCGCCGCCGGGACCATGTACTCGGGCAGCGCCTTCGCCGCGTAGTCCCGTATCTCCCGGGGGTCGAGGCTCCGCCGCGTGGCGGGGACGACGTAGGCGACCAGTCGTTTGTCGCCGGGGCGGTCCTCGCGGGCCACCACCGCCACCTGGCCGACCGCCTCGTGGCCGGCAAGGACCGACTCGACCTCGCCGGGCTCCACCCGGAACCCGCGCACCTTCACCTGCTCGTCCGCCCGCCCCACGAACAGCAGTTCCCCGTCGGCCGTCCACCGGACGAGGTCACCGGTGCGGTACATGCGCCGCCCACCCGCACCGAACGGGCAGGCCACGAACCGCTCAGCCGTCAGACCGCGCCGGTTCAGATAGCCGCGCGCCAGACCGGACCCGGCGATGTAGAGCTCGCCCGTCACGCCGGGCGGGACCGGTTGCAGCGCCGCGTCCAGGACGTACACCTGCCGGTTGGCGAGCGGGCGGCCGATGGGGAGCGTCGGGCCCGCCTCGTCCTCGGGCCGCAGCGCGTGGGTCGTCGCGCAGAGGGTGATCTCGGTGGGGCCGTAGAGATGCCGTACCGCTACCTCAGGGCACGCCTCCCGCACCCGCGCCACGGCTGCGGCCGGCACCACATCGCCGCCCGTCAGCACCTCACTCAACCCCGCGAAGCATGCCGGGGACTCCTCCGCCAGCACCCGGAGCATCCCCGCCGTCACGTGCAGCACGGACACCCCGTTCTCGATGGCCGCGCGGATCCGCGCCGTGTCCACCGCGCCCGGCTCCGCGATCACCACACAGCCGCCGGCCGCCAGCGGCACCCACACCTCGAACAGCGACACGTCGAAGGCGTGCGGCGCGTGCATCAACACCGCATCCTCCGGGCCCACCGGCCAGCCGGAGTCTGCAACCAGCCCCGCCACACTCCCGTGCGGCACGACCACACCCTTCGGCACACCCGACGACCCCGACGTGTACATCACGTACGCCGCGTCCCGCGCGCCGACGCGGACGAGCGGGCGGTCGCCCGGACGTTCCGCGACAGCCGCACGGGTCCGGGGGTCATCCAGCACCACCAACTGAGCACCGGCAGGGACCGCATCCCGGTACGCCCCGGTACACACCACCGCTACCGGCGCCGAGTCCTCCAACAGAAACGCCACCCGCTCCGCCGGATACTCCACATCCACCGGCACATACGCCGCCCCCGCACGCCACACCGCCAACAGCGCCACCAGCAGGTCGGCCGAACGCTCCATCACCACCGCGACCCGATCACCGCGCCCCACACCCACACCCGTCAGATACGACGCCAACCGATCCGCCGCCGCGTCCAACTCCCCATAAGACAGAGCCTCCTCGCCACACCGCACCGCCACCGCATCCGGCGTGCGCTGCGCCTGTGCGGCGAACAGTTCCGGCACCGACGCGTCCGGGGCTGTGGCCGCCGTGTCGTTCCAGTGCTCGACGACGCGGACGCGTTCGGCGGGGGTCAGGACGTCGATCTCGCTGAGGCGGAGGTGCGGGTCGGCGGCGACCTGCGAGAGGACTCGGCCCAGCCGGTCCGCCAGCGCCTGGGCGGTGTGGTGGTCGAAGAGGTCGGTCGCGTAGAGGATGTCGCCGTCGAGTCCGGCCGGGGCCCCGCGCTCGTCCCGGCGTTCCGTCAGAGTCACCGCGAGGTCGAAGCGGGCGGCCGGGGCGATCATCGACGTGGAACGCACCTCGGCGCCAGGGAGCCGCCACTGCGGTTCGGGCACGTTGTCCAGGGCGAGCATCACCTGGAACAGGGGGTTGCGGGAGACGGAACGTGCCGGGTTGACCTCCTCGACGAGGCGCTCGAAGGGCACGTCCTGGTGCGCGTAGGCCGCCAGGTCCGCGGCCCGCACACGCTCCAGCAGCTCGGCGAAGGTCGGGTCGCCGCTCGCGTCCGCACGCAGGACGAGGGTGTTGACGAAAAAGCCGGCCAGCTCCTCCAGCGCCGCGTCCCCGCGGCCCGCGATCGGCGTGCCCAGCGGGATGTCGTCGCCCGCTCCAAGGCGGGACAGCAGGAGGGTGACCGCCGCGTGCACGACCATGAACATCGTCGCCCGGCCCTGCCCGGCCACCTCCACCAGGCGGCCGTGGGTCTCCGCGTCCGCCGCCACCGGCACGGGCCGACCCCGGAAGGACGGCACGGCAGGGCGTGCCCGGTCCACGGGAAGCGCCAGCTCTGACGGCATGTCCGCCAACGCGTCGCGCCAGTGGGCCAGTTGGCCGCTCAGCACGCTCGCCGGGTCGTCCAGCTCACCCAGGACCTCGCGCTGCCACAGCGCGTAATCCGCGTACTGCACCGGCAGCGCACCCCAGCCCGGCGCCCGCCCCTCGCACCGCGCCGCGTACGCAGCCTCCAGGTCCCGCGCCAGCACACCCATCGACCAGCCGTCCACCGCCACGTGGTGCGCCACCACCGACAACACGTGCTCTCCCGGTCCGACGGTGACCAGGCACACCCGCCACGGCAGGTCGGCGCGCAGGTCGAAGCCGCGCTCCACCTGCTCCGCCAGGACCTCGTCGACCTGCTGCTCGGCGCACTCCGCGGTCAGCAGGGGCGGTCGGCCCGCCGCCCCCTCGATCACGTGCTGACGGGGTACGCCGTTCAGCTCGGGCAGGACGGTCCGCAGACTCTCGTGGCGGTCCGCCACATCACCCAGCGCCGCCTCCAGCGCGGCCACGTCCAAGGCGCCCGAAATCCGCAGCGCCAGCGCCAAGTTGTACGCGGCGGCCGCGCCCGGGGCCGTCTCCTCCAGCCGGTTCAGGAACCACATCCGCCGCTGCGCGAACGACAACGGCACCACGTCCGGCCGCACCCACGGCCGCAACACGAGCCGCTCCCCCGCCGGCCGCTCCCCCGCCCCGCCCGCACGCTCACCGATCAGCCCCGCAAGGCCCGCGACCGTCGGCGCACCGAACAGCTCGCCGATCCCCACCTCGACATCCAGGACCGCACGCACCCGCGCCAACAGCCGCATGCCCAGCAGCGAATCCCCGCCCAGGTCGAAGAACGACGCGTCGGTGGCCACCCGGCCCAGGCCGAGCACCTCGCCGTACAGGCCGCACAGCACGTCCTCCATGGGCGTCGCGGGACCGCGGACAGCGCCCGCGCCCGCGAAGTCGGGGGACGGGAGGGCGGCGCGGTCGAGCTTGCCGTTGACGGTGAGCGGCAGCGCGTCCAGGACCAGCACGGCGGCCGGGACCATGTAGTCGGGCAGGCGGTCGGCCACGTATCCGCGTATCTCCCGGGGATCGAGGGCGCCGCGGTCCCGCTGCCGCTCGTCCGGCACGACGTAGCCGATGAGCCGCTTGTCGCCGGCCGAACCGGCGTCCTGGCGGGCCACCACGACGGCCTGCCCGACCCCCGCGTGCCCGGCAAGGACCGACTCGACCTCGCCGGGCTCCACCCGGAACCCGCGCACCTTCACCTGCTCGTCCGCCCGCCCCACGAACAGCAGCTCCCCGTCGGCCGTCCACCGGACGAGGTCACCGGTGCGGTACATGCGCCGCCCACCCGCACCGAACGGGCAGGCCACGAACCGCTCAGCCGACAGGCCGCGCCGGTTCAGATAGCCGCGCGCCAGACCGGACCCCGCCACGTACAACTCCCCCACGACGCCCGGCGGGACCGGCTGCAGCGCCGCGTCCAGGACGTACACCTGCCGGTTGGCCAGCGGGCGGCCGACCGGCAGCGTCCCGGGGCTGGGCGCGCCCACCGGCAGCACATGCCATGTCGCACAGAGGGTGATCTCGGTGGGGCCGTAGAGGTGCCGTACCGCCACCTCCGGGCAGGCCTCCCGCACCCGCGCCACCGCACCAGCCGGCACCACATCGCCGCCCGTCAGCACCTCACTCAACCCCGCGAAGCATGCCGGGGACTCCTCCGCCAGCACCCGAAACATCCCCGCCGTCACATGCAGCGCAGAGACCCCGCTCGCAATAGCCGCACGGATCCGCCCCGCATCCACCGCGCCCGGCTCCGCGATCACCACACAGCCACCGGCCACCAACGGCACCCACACCTCGAACAACGACACATCAAAGGCATGCGGCGCATGCATCAACACCGCGTCCCCCGGACCCACCGACCAGCCGTCGACGTCCCCCACCAGCCCCGCCACACTCCCGTGCGGCACCACCACACCCTTCGGCACGCCCGACGACCCCGACGTGTACATCACGTACGCCGCGTCCTCCGCGCCCACCGAGACCGCGGGCCCATCGGCATGGCACTGCGCGACCTCCGCACGGACACGGGGATCGTCCAGCACCACCGACTCGACATCCGCGGGGACCGCGCCCCGGTACGCCTCTGTGCACACGACCGCCGCAGGGGCGGAGTCGGCCAGCAGGAACGCCACCCGCTCCGCCGGATACTCCACGTCCACCGGCACATAGGCCGCCCCCGCACGCCACACCGCCAGCAGCGCCACGACCAGGTCGACCGAACGCTCCATCACCACCGCGACCCGATCGCCGCGCCCCACACCCACACCTGTCAGATACGACGCCAGCCGACCCGCCGCCGCGTCCAACTCCCCATAGGACACGGCCTCCGCGCCGCACCGCACCGCCACCGCGTCCGCCGACCAGCCGAGCTGGCGGGCCAGCAGCTTCGGCACCGTGTCCGCCGCCGTCGGGCGTGCGGTGGCGTTCCATGTGTCGAGCAGTTCGTCGCGCTCGGGGGCGGACAGGAGCGGTACGCGCCCCACCCGCTGCGCCGGGTCGGCCGTCAGCCGGTCCAGGAAGCGGAGGAAGGAGCGGTGGCTGCCGCGGAGCCACTCGCGGTCGTAGGACGCCGGGTCGGCCTCGAAGGTGATCTCCATGCTCCGGTCGGCGGAGGCGCCGCTCACCAGCACGCCGAACTCCTCGACGCGGCGGCTCGACAGGTCGCGTACGACGGCTCGCCGGGCGCCGAACGACAGGGTTTCGCCGGCCATCGGCATGACGTTCACGTACGGGCCGAAGTACCAGCGGTCGCCGGTGGGCCAGTTGAGCTCGCGGCGCAGCCGCTCGCCGCGGAAGTCCTGGTGGTCGAGGAGGTCTCCGATCTCGCCGGCCGCTGTCCGCGCGAGGTCGAGGAGGCTCGTGCCGGCGGTCACGGGGAGGCGCAGCGGCAGGATGTTGGCCATCGTGCAGGGGGTGCGTCGTGCCTGGTCGCTCGTGCGGCCGGCCACCGGCAGGCTCAGGATCGCCTCGTCGGAGCCGCTCAGTCTGCCGACGAAGGCGGCGGCCGCCGCGACGACGAGGCGTGGCCAGCTCACGCCGGCGCGCGTGGCCGCGGCGCGCAGGGCCGCGACGGCGCGGGGCGGCAGGTGTCCTGTCTCGCGCAGAACTCCACCCCAGGCTGCGGGTTCGTCGGGGGCGGCCGTCGTCGTCCGGTGGCCGGGGACACCGGTCAGGTCCGGGCGGTCCGCGAAGTGCTCGTGCCAGTACCGGCGGTCGGCCTCGTACCGCTCCGAGGCGCGGTGGGCGGTCTCCCCCTCCATCAGTTCGCGCAAGGGGGCGTGGTCCGCCGGGGTGAAGGGTTCTCCGTCGAGGAGCGCCGTGTAGACCTCCGCGGCGCGGCGGGCGAGCAGGGAGCAGCCGTAGGCGTCCATCAGGAGGTGGTCATAGCGCTGGTACCAGATGTGGTGGTCGGGTGCGAGGCGGAAGAGGGCGTATGTGAAGGGGCGGTCGGCGTGGGCGGCCATCTCCTGGTTCAGTTCCGCCCGCATCCATGCTTCGGCGGCCGCCTGCGGGTCGTCCGCGGCGCTGAGGTCCAGGAATTCGACGGTCGGATGATTCGCTTCCCCGGCTCCTTCTGAGGGAAATGCCATCCGTGATCCGCCGGTGCCGTCGTCCTCGAATCGCGCGTGCAGGATTTCGGTCTCGTCCGTCAACTGCCGGAGCGTGCGCTCGAATACGTTTTTGTCGATGGGTCCGAATATTTCGACGTACTGCCCGACGCTGTACAACCGGCGGGAGCCCGCCACGCGTTGTGCCAGCCATATTCCCTCCTGGGCGTCAAGGAGGGGCAGAGCGTGAGCAGCGTTGCCGTTCATCATTCCCCCTGGCCGAGCCATTTCCGTCAAGGCCGCGCGAGCCGTCCAACCGCGCACTTTCCGCACTTGGACGCGAAGAGAAAGGCGCGTGGTCTCGCACGGAGGGTTAAATGCTATGGCCGAGGGGGGAATGGGCGCGACCGTCCGCGGTGGGCATTCCCGGGCGTTCCGCCGTCACCTGGTGGGTGAGCGGTGCTGCCGGTGTCCGCAGGGGAAAGCCGACTTCCACGACGAGGCCGCCCTGGGGTCGCGCGTGGGCGTTGAGGGTCGCGTCGTGGGCGGCCGCGATGGAGCGGACGATGGAGAGGCCGAGGCCGTGGTGTCCGTTGTCGGCCGTCCGGCCGAGGCGCTGGAACGGTTCGAAGAGGCGGTTCACTCCGGCGGGCGGGATCCGCGGGCCGGTGTTGGCGACGCGCAGGAAGGCGCGCCCGTCCCTGACGCCGGTCACGACCGTCACCCAGCCGTCGGGCGCGTTGTAACCCATGGCGTTGTCGAGGAGGTTGGCGACGAGGCGCTCGACGAGGGCGTCGTCGCCCCAGATGAACGCCGGTTCGATGTGCGGCTCCACCCGCAGGCCCCGCCGGTCGGCCTCCTGCCGGGACGCGAGCACCACGTCGTCGGTCAGCTCCGCCAGGTCCAGCGGCTCCCTGCGGTCGAGGCCGCGCTCGCTGCCGGAGAGGGTCAGCAGCGATTCCAGGAGGCGGGCCTGCTGTTCGCTGAGGGTCAGCAGCCGCTCGAAGTTGGCGCGGAAGGAGTCCACGGTCGCCTCGCGGTCGATCAGGGACTCCTCGAGCAGGGCGTGTTCGACGGTCAGGGGGGTGCGCAGTTCGTGGGCCGCGTTGGCGACGAAGCGTTTGTGGGAGTCCAGTGCGGCCTCGAGCCGGCCGAGGAGGCCGTCGACGGTGTCGGCCAGGTCCTTCAGTTCGTCGCCCGGCCCGTCGACGGCGAGGCGCTCGTGCACGTTGTGCGCGGAGATGCGCTGGACGGTGGTGGTGATGGTGCGCAGCGGTCGCAGTACGCGTCCCGCGACCAGCCAGCCGAGGCCTATGGCGATCACCGCCATGATGGCCAGCGCGATGCCGGACTGGGTGAGCAGGTGCTGCATCTCGGCGGCGTGCTGGCGTACCGCCTGCTGCTGCTGTTCGTGGGCGAAGCTGTCGACCGCCCCGGGGACCTCGTCGCGCCGGTACATGCGGACGCCGGCGTCGCCGGGCGAGCCGGAGCCGCCGCGGCGGCTGACGAGCACGGTGCTGTTGGGGCGGTTGACCAGCAGGTAGGTGATGGTGAGCAGGACGGCGCCGGACACGACGAACAGCAGGCCGTACAGCAGAGTGAGCCGCATGCGGACCCGTCGGGGCATGAGGCGGGCGAGGATTCCGGCTCGGGACACGGCCGTACGGACCGTGCGGGCCGTACGGAGCATGCGGGCCGTGGGGTCCGGGCGGGCCGTGCTTCGCGGACGCATCGGCATCTCGCTTCACTCCGTCACGTCGTCGTCAGATCCGGTAGCCGCCGCGGGGCACGGTCTCGATCACCGGTGGGGAACCGAGCTTGGGCCGCAGCCTGTTGATGGTCGCCTTGACCGTCGTGGTGAACGGGTCGGTCGCCTCGTCCCACACCCGTTCCAGGAGCTCCTCGGCGGACACGACGCGGCCGCGGGCCGCCATCAGGTATTCGAGGACCGCGAACTCCTTGGGGGTGAGCGTGAGCCGCCGGCCGGCCCGGGTCGCGATCCGCTGGGCCGGGTCGAGCCGCAGGTCGCCGTGGACGAGGACCGGTGGCACGGCAGGCTGGGCGCGGCGGGCCACGGCGCGGATGCGGGCGACGAGTTCGGCGTACGCGAAGGGTTTGGGGAGGTAGTCGTCGGCGCCGAGGCTGAGTCCTTCGACCCGGTCCGCGATCGTCCCGGAGGCCGTGAGCATCAGGACGCGTGTGCGGGCGGGTTCCGACATCAGGGCCCCGCACACCTCGTCGCCGTGCACGGTGGGCAGGTCGCGGTCGAGTACGACGACGTCGTAGTCGACGACCGAGGTGCGCTCCAGGGCGCCCTCTCCGTCGTAGACGACGTCGACCGCCATGCCTTCGCGGCGCAGCACTCTGGCCACGGAATCCGCAAGTTCGGCCTGGTCCTCGACCACCAGTACCCGCACAGCCCCACCCCCCGATGGATCATGGCTGACCAGGATCTCCGAGCGGGGGTCACACACTGGTCACAGCCCGCCGCCACGGTTCAGCGTACCGGCGGGGCGCCGGGTGCGGACCGGGACGACGGAACGGCATCCGCGATGCGGGGTGCCGCATCGCGGATGCCGTGGGAGGGGCAGGGCTCAGCTGTGTCTCATCCGTGGCCGGGGGGCGGTGGGCCGCCGGGGCCCGGGCCGTGGTGGCCGGGGCCGCCCGGTCCACCGGGACCGCCCGGTCCACCGGGTCCGCCGGGACCACCGGGGCCTCCGGGTCCGCCCGGCCCGCCCGGTCCTGTCAGGAAGACTCCCGGGCCGCCGGGGAAGGCTCCGTGCGGGCCGCCCGGCATCGGTCCGCCGGGTCCGCCGGGGCCACCGGTCAGTACGGGCCCCGGGCCGTGTGGGCCGCCGACCGGCTCGGGCACGGGCGGGGCGCCGTTCTTCGAGGGCTGGCGGGAGAACTGCGTGCGGTACAACTCCGCGTATACGCCCTCCAGTTGCATCAGTTCCTCGTGCGTGCCGCGTTCCTGGACCCGGCCCTTGTCGATGACGAGGATCTGGTCGGCGTCCCTGATGGTGGACAGGCGGTGCGCGATCACGAGCGAGGTGCGGCCCTTGAGGGCGGTTTTCAGGGCCCGTTGGAGTGCTGCCTCGGACTCCGAGTCGAGGTGGGCGGTGGCCTCGTCGAGTACGACGATGGGCGGGGCCTTGAGCAGCAGCCGCGCCATGGCCACGCGCTGCTTCTCGCCGCCGGAGAAGCGGTAGCCGCGGTCGCCGACCACGGTGTCGAAGCCGTCGGGCAGCGACTCGATCAGGTCCCAGATCTGCGCGGCCTTGCACGCGTCGACCAGTTCCTGCTCGGTGGCGTCGGGCCGCGCGTAGGTGAGGTTGTCGCGGATGGTCGCGTGGAAGAGGTGCGCGTCCTGCGTGACCATGCCGACGGTGTCGTTCAGGGACTGCAGCGTGACGTCACGGATGTCGTGGCCGCCGATCCGGATGACGCCCTCGACGGGGTCGTAGAGGCGCGGCACCAGGTGCGTGATGGTGGTCTTGCCTGCGCCCGACGGGCCGACCAGAGCGGTGAGTTTGCCCGCGGGGACGGTGAAGGTCAGGTCGCGCAGGGTCCAGGTGTTCTGCGCGCGCTCCTGCGAGGGCAGCGCGATGGACTCCAGCGAGGCGAGCGAGACGTCCGCGGCCTTCGGGTAGCGGAACGACACGTTCTCGAACGTGACCTCCGGTGCCCTGGAGCTGCCGTCGGCGGCGGCCGTGGCCGCGGCGGGCGGCAGGGGCACCGCGTCGGGCTTCTCGGAGATCAGCGGCTTGAGGTCGAGGATCTCGAAGAGCCGGTCGAAGCTGACGAGAGCGGTCAGCACGCTGGTCTGCGCGCTGGACAGCTGGTTGATGGGCCCCATCAGCCGGGTCAGCAGCGTCGCGAGGGCCACCAGGGTGCCGATCTGGAACGTGCCCTCGATGACGAGGGCGCCGCCGATGCCGTAGACGAGGGCGGTGGCGATGGCGCCGACGAGCGTCATCGTCAGGAAGAGCATCTTGCCGTAGACAGAGGTCAGGACCCCGAGGTCGCGTCCCTTGCGGGCCAGTCGGGAGAACATGCTCGTCTCGTGCGCGGGGCGGCCGTACAGCTTGGTCAGCAGGGCGCCGGTCACGTTGAAGCGCTCGTTCATGAACGAGCCGACCTCGGCGTTGACCTGCATGTGCTCCCGCATGATCCGCTGCAGCCTGCGGCCGACGACCCGGCCCGGCAGGATGAAGAGCGGGATCACCACGAGGGAGACCAGGGTGACCACCCAGGACAGGTAGAACATCGCGCCGAGAACCAGGAGCAGGGTCAGTCCTGCGGACACCACCGTGGACAGCAGCGCCGTGACCGCCTGTTGGGCGCCGACGACATCCGTGTTGAGGCGGCTGACGAGGGACCCGGTCTGGGCGCGGGTGAAGAACGCCAGCGGCTGTCGCTGCACGTGGTCGAAGATCTTCGTGCGGAGGTCGTAGATGAGCCCCTCGCTGACCCGCCCCGAGTACCAGGCCTCCGCGAATCCGAAGCCGGTGCTCAGCAGGGCGAGGACGGCGACGATCACGGAGATCCACACGACCACCGAGGTGTTGCCGTCCATGATGCCGTCGTCGATCAGGTACTTGAAGAGGAGGGGGGTGGCCACCACGTTGCCCGCGTTGAGCACGGTGACGACCAGGAGAACGCCTATGTTGAAGCGATACGGTTTCGTAAAGGGGAGGATTCGCTTGGCCGTGCCAGGCTTTATCTTCTGCTTGGTCACCGACTCGTCAGGACCCATCCCCCGCATCAGTACCGGCCCCGGGCCGCCGATCATGGCCACGAAAACCTCCTGTTTTCGTTGTCGTTCCGGTCGGTGAGTGCCTAGCCGGCGGCTTCGGACTTCTCCATCTCGTCGATGAGACTCTTGGGACGCATGTCCGTCCAGTTCTCCTCGATGTAGTCCAGGCAGGCCTTCCGCGTGTCCTCTCCGAACACGGCCTTCCAGCCGGCCGGAACCTCGGCGAAGGCGGGCCAGAGCGAATGCTGGTTCTCGTCGTTGACGAGAACCAGGAAGCTGCCGTTTTCGTCGTCGAACGGGTTCGGCATAACCACTCCGATCAATTTCCGTCGGTCAGTTTCCGTCGGCAGGACGTGCAATTCCGTCGGCCGGACGCGTTTCACGCTATCGGGGTGTTTCGAGGCCTACAAGGCTGTCCAGCCTCGGTGAAGAATCCAGTGATCGCGGAATTCACCGCCGCGGGCCTCTCCAGATATCCGTAGTGGCCGCAGCCCGGGATCTCCGTATAGAAGCTGCCGGGAATGTTCCGGGCGACCTCGCGGGAGAGGTGCGGGCGGATGACCAGGTCGTCCTGGAATCCGATGACCAGGCACGGCCTGCTGATGCGGCGGTACGCGGTCAGCCGGTCCGGGATGAGCTGCAGTCCGAGCTGCCCGCGTACCGCCGTCGCGTCCACGGCCGTCATCTCGAATACGGCGAGCCAGTCGCGCAGGCGTTCCTCGTCGTTGAGCGTGCGCGGGGAGAGGTTCTGGAGGGCCTGTACGTAGGCCGCGAAGCGGGGCGGGAGTCTGCCGCCGCCCGGGCCTTCGCCGCCGGCTTCGCTGAGTTCCGCGTCGGCGGCGGTCATCGCGGCGGTGAGGGCGTCGGTGCGTCCGCTGGTCGCCATCAGGACGGCCTGCTGTACGAGGTCGGGCCGGGACAGCAGGAGTTCCTGGACGGCTATCGCGCCCAGCGAATAGCCGACGACCCGGCAGGCACCGGCGTCCAGCTGCTCGATGAGCCCGGCGATGTCCGCCACCATGTCGGCGAGGGTGAACCCGTCGGGGCACGGATCGCTCGGCGGTATCCCCCGGTTGTCGAGCGTGATCACCCGGTAGCCGGCGCGTGTGAGGGCGGGCACCTGGTGGGTCCGCCACATCCGGCCGGGGGCGCCGGTGCCGGTGACCATGACGACCGGTTCCCCGGTGCCGTACTCGTCGTACCCGAGGCGTACCCCGTTGATCCGGGCGATCGGCATCGCGGTCTCCCCTCAACCGGGCGCGGGCGGTGCGGAACCGAAGCGGCCGACCTTGTCGATGACGTCCTGGCCGTAGATGCGGAGGGCCTGTTGGAGCGCGAACTCCGCCATGTACGCGCGGAACGCGTCCGGCGGCTCCTCCGCGAGGTTCAGCATCCGCCGGTTGGCGAGCACCGCGGCGCCGTCGAGCCGGGCCAGGCTCGCCTCGACGGCGGCGTCCATGTGCTCGGGCTCCACGACCTCGTCGACGAGCAGCCGCGCGTCGGGCTCGGCGGCCCTGATCCTGCGGCCCTCCAGGATGACCTGCCGGGACAGGCGCGGCCCCACGTACCGGCTGAACCGGAAGTTGGCGACGCCGGGGATGATCCCCTCCTTTGCGGCGGGCAGGCTGAGGTAGGCGTCGGACGCGGCGAGCACGTGGTCGCAGACCAGCAGGATCTGGGTGCCGCCCCCGATGGCGAAGCCGTCGACGGCCGCGACCCACGGCTTCTCCACGAGGGGCGAGTGCCACCGGCCGGGGTGGTCGGCGCGCAGGCCGCGCACCAGCTTGTGCAGGTACCCGAGTTCGCGGCGCAACAGAAAACCGACCAGCGGGATGTCGCCGGAGCTCAGGCTCTTGAGGTTGATGCCCGCGCTGAACACGCGCCTGCCCCGGTAGCGGGGGTGGGTCATCTCCCCGCCGCGCAGCAGCCCGACCCGGACGGCCGGGTCGAGCAGGGCGAGGTCGACGGCGGTCTCCATGTCGTCGACCTGGCGGACGTCCTCGGCGTTCAGGCAGTCGTCCCGGCACATGGTCAGCCGCGCCACGCCGTCGTCGCCCCGTTCGACGCGCACGGACTCCATCTCCACCACGCCGGTACGGGAGAACTCCTCGACGAGCCCCAGGGCCCGGGGGGTCGGCCGCAGCATGCTGTCGAGCAGATGCGGGCCCGCGGACGGGGAGCGGAGCACGGCCCGCAGGAAGATGCCCTGATCGATCTCGTCCCCCTCCTTGGCGGCCTGCGGCCTGCTCCGCTCGGACGCGAGCCGCGCCTCGCCGGGCACGAGCCCCGGGAACTCACCGGCCGCGGCGACGAGGAGTTCCTCCATACGCGGAGACTCGGCGCGGCCCCCGGTCAGCAGCTCGTACACGGCATCCGCGTACGCGTCGAGAAAGGCGACCCGCAGCGCGCGTGCCGCGTCCTTGGCGGCAGCCATCTCGGCGCGCTGCTCCGAGGTACGGGCGAGCGGCCCGGGCAGGCCGGCCACCAGCTCGTCGACACGGGCCACGACTCCGGAGTCGGCGACGCACTCCGCCCAGACCCCCCGCACGTCCCCGCACACGCGCCCCGCCTGCCGCGGCGACGGCTGCCCCGGCAGGGTGGTCGTCACGAGGCCTCCCCCGCTGCTCCGGCGACCTGCCGCAGGGCACGGCCGCGGGCCCCGAGGCGCACGCCGAGCCCGACCGCGCGACCGCGCCGGGGCGGACGCCCCAACACCTGCGGCGGCCGGCCACAAACAGTGGTCATATCAAGGCCTCCCCCCGAGCCTCCGGCGACCGACCACAAGGCACGGCCGCGGGCCCCGAGGCGCACGCCGAGCCCGACCGCGCGACCGCGCCGGGGCGGACGCCCCAACACCCGCGGCGACCGGCCACAAACAATGGTCATATCAAGGCCTCCCCCCGATCGACCGGCGACCTGCCACAAGGCACGGACGCGGGCCCCGAGGCGCACGCCGAGCCCGACCGCGCGACCGGGCCGTGCCGGGTGCCCCAACACCTGCGGCGGCCGGCCACAAACAGTGGTCCTCACGAGGCCTCCCCCGCCGCTCCCGCGACCTGCCGCAGAGCGCGGTCGCAGGCCGCGAGGTGGGCGCCGAGTGCGTCCTCGAAGCCGGTTGTGGCCGCGTCGAAGAGCAGTTGGCGTCGGATCGCGACCTCCTTGCCGGAGAGTTCGGCGACCAGCTCGGTGACGGCGGCGAGCGTGGCGGCCGGGTCGTCCGTCAGTTCGTCGGCGATGCCCAGCGCCAGTGCCTCGGCCGCCTCGATCGTCCGGCCGAACAGGACGGCCCTGCGGATCCGGGCGGCCCCGGCGAGCTGGACCAGGCGGTAGCCGGCCATCCCGGGCCAGGTGGCCGTGGTGTCGCGCGGGAGCAGCAGCCGCGTGTCCGGGAACGCGACGCGGACGTCGGCGGCCAGGAACGCTTCGAGCGCGGTCCCGCCGCAGTCGCCGCGGGCCACCGCGACCGTGGCCGCGGGCAGCCGCTCCAGGCGGCGCAGCGCGCGCTCCCACTTGGTGACCAGCATGACGTCGAGCCCGTCCGCCCAGCCGCCCGCCGGCGCCCCGGTGACGTGCAGGGCGACGACGGGGTGGCCCGCCCCGTCCTCCGTCCGGTCGCAGAGCGCGGCGACGGCCTTGACCGCCGTGGCCGACAGGGGTTCCGACCCGTCCAACTCCAGTGCGTACAAGGCGTCGTTCATGGTCCCTTCCGTCCTCACCATCGGATCAGCGCCGTCTCGATCGTGGAGCCCGGTCCCATGGTCATGAGCACCCCGTACTCGCCGGGCCGGGCGGCCCCCTCTTCGAGGAGCCGTTCGTACGAGAACAGGAACGAGCCGCTGGACACGTTTCCGTGGTCGCGCAGCACACCGACGGTGTGGCGGACGTCGTGGCGGGTCAGTCCGAGGTTGACCACGACCGCGTCGATCACCTTCTTGCCTCCGGAGTGCACCAGCCAGTGCCGGATGTCGCTCCTGCGCAGCCCGGTGCCCGCCAGCAGCCGGTCGACGACCAGTTCGGCGTGCGCGCCCACCACGTAAGGGATCTGCGGGTCGAGGAAGAAGCTGAACCTGCCCTGGACGCGGTCCCAGTCGTAGCGCATGGCGTCGACCGCTTCGGGGATGACGCAGCTCGCGAACTTCAGGACGGCGGGCGTCGCCTCGCCGTCCGTGTCCGTATCCATTGCCACGTCCGCGTCCGCGTCCGTAAGCAGTGCTACGGCCGCCGCGCCGTCGCCGAAGAGACTGTTCACGACCGCCGTCCGCATCGTCGAGTCCACGGTGTACGCGGCCGAGCACGCCTCCACGCAGAGCACCACGGCGAGTTCGCCGGGGTGGGCCGCGGACCAGCCGGCCACCACGCCCAGCGCGTTGAGCCCCGCGTTGCAGCCCATGCCGACGATGTCGGTCCTGCCGCAGTGGCGGTCGATGCCCAATTCTCGGATCAGCAGGGCGCTGATGCCGGGGGTGAGCAGTCCGGTGGAGGTCACGCAGCACAGGTGGCGCAGGTCGGTGAGTTCGGCGCCCGCCTTCTTCAGACAGGCGCGGAGTGCCTCGCCGCCCATTTCCAGGGCCAGTTGCTTGTGCTTGTCGAGCAGGTCGCCCTGGGACTCGGGGGCGCGGACGCCGTGTGCGTCCTCCGGAGGGAGTGCGAGGTTGCGCCGTTCTATCGCGCTGTTGAGGAAGACCGAGCGCACTTTGGGGTCGGTGATCCCGAAGGCGTCGAGCACCTCCTGCTGCGAGTAGGACGCGGCGGTCACGGCCGTACCCACGCCGACGATGCGGGGGTGGGCGGCGGCCGCACCGGTCTCACGGGCCGGCCGTGCGGTCTCACGGATCTCAGTGGTCATCGGAAGGTCCACCCCCACATACGTGGTTTGCTGCGCAGGTGCCGCATGGTGTCGGTGCCGGTCACTGTCCTGTCCTTCCGTGTCAGGCCTCAGGCCTCAGGCCCAAGGCCTCAGGTCGTGGCTCGCGCGCTCTCCGCCTCGATGAACCGCACGAGCCGCGCGGTGCCCTCCCTGATCTGGGCGGGCGTCAGATAGCTGGTCGACAGGCGGATGCCGTGCAGGCCTCCGCCGTCGGGATGGAAGTACGTCATCGGCGTCCAGATGACGCCGAAGTCCTGTGCCGAGCGGATCAACGCGGCGTTGTCCGCGCGGAAGGGCACGCGCAGGGTGAGGAAGAACCCGCCGGTGGGTGCGTTCCACCGCACGCCCAGGGCCTCCCGCCGCGCCACGGGCAGGTGTGCGTCGAGCTCCCTGAGCGTGGCCCGCATGGCGTCGCCGTAGTACGTGGCGGCTGCCGCGTTCAGCTCCGAGACCCGGCCGCCCGCCGCCAGCAGCGTGCCCGCCACGGCGGCCTGGCTGAGCGAGGAGGTGTTGACCGTCACCATGCTCTTGATCTTGGCGAGTTCGTCCGCGAGGAGGCCCGTGTGCCCGGACGCGTCGACGACCGGCTGGTCGGCGATGACGAAGCCGACGCGGGCGCCCGGGAACACCGTCTTGGAGAAGGAGCCCAGGTGGACGACCGTGTGCGCGCGGTCCTGGGACTTCAGCGTCGGCAGCGGGGTGCCGGGGCTGACCAGCCGGTAGGGGCTGTCCTCCAGGATGAGGATGCCGTGCCGGGCGGCGAGTTCGAGGAGTTCGGTCCGCGCCCGCTGCCCCATCGTGGTCCCCGACGGGTTGGAGTGGTCGGGTACGACGTAGAAGGCGCGGGGACGGCGGCCGCGGGCCCGCTCGTTCCTGATCGCCGCTTCCAGGTCCGCGCAGGAGACGCCGTCCTCCCGTTCCTCGACGGGCGTCACGGCGATGTCCAGGAGGCGGGCCGCTCCGGTGATGCCCACGTAACAGGGGCTGGAGACCAGGAGCACGTCGTCGGGTCCGGTGATCAGGGCGCGCAGTACGAGGAGCATGGCCTCCTGCGCGCCGACGGTCACCACGATGGACTCGGCCGGGACGTCGATGTTCTCGTCGGCGCGCAGCGAGTCGGCGATGATCTCGCGGATCTGGCCCGCGGTGGGCCCGTACTGGTACATGGCGGTACGCACCTGCTGCGGCGTCAGGCCCTGTTCCGCGAGGTGGTCCAGGTACCGGCGCAGGTGGGTGAAGATCTGCTCGCTGTCGAAGAAGCCGTCGTAGGGGCGGCCCGGCGCGAAGGAGATCGCCTCCGGGTAGCGGGAGGTGATCTCGTTGAGGAAGGTCATCGTGTCCAGGACGGGCGCGGACACGCTGGCGTGCAGCTCGGTCCTGTGCAGCGGCCGCGCGGCCGTGGGCGGTGTCACGGCGGCGGCGCGCGGCCCGGTCCGGACCAGGCCGGGGCCGATGTCCGCGACGGTGGCGGTGCCGGTGAACGTCATCGCCTCCCCCAGCTCCCGTACGAGGCCGTCCAGCGCCTCCGTCACACCCGCGCGCCCGCCGGCCCGCAGCCCGTCGAGGACGGGTCGCCCGGCGAACACCGCGTCGGCGCCCGACGCGACCGACGTGAGGATGTCCGCGCCGCGCCGGATCCCGCCGCTCAGCAGGACGGGGCAGCGGCCCGCCACGGACTCCGCGATGCCGGGGAGCTCGTCGAGGGAGGTGACCACGATGCCGTCGGCGCCGCTGTCCATGGCGCGGAGCGCGTCGGAGGCGGTGTGCACACCCGCGACCAGCAGCGGCAGCGCGGTGGCCGCGCGCAGTCCGGCCACGTCGGCCCAGCCGGTGCGGGCGTCGAGCAGGGTGCGGACGTCGTTCGACGGTGCCGGGTGGGTGAGGTTGGCGGGGGCGGCGACCTTCCTGAGGCGGGTGTCGTCGCGGCTGCCCAACGCGAGGAGCACCGCCCCGAACCCGGCCTCTTCGGCCCGTGCTGCGAGCCGTCGCCCGGTGTCGTGGTCCCGGAAGGCGTAGGTGCGCAGCCATGGCGGGACGTCGGTGGCCGAGGCGAGCTCGCTGAAGGTGCGTTCGGCGAAGGCGCCGACCACGGAGGGGAGTTGTGCGGTGCCGGCGGCCCGGACCACGGCGAGTTCGCCGCCGGGGCGGGCCGGGGCGGAGAGCGGTCCGACGACCAGGGGCGCCGACCAGACGCGGCCGAGGATCTTCACGGTGGTCTCGGGAGGGCCGGCCGGTCCGCCCTGTCGCAGTCCTCTGCGGTCGAACTCCGCGCGGTTCGCGGCGGAGTGCTCGGTGCCGTCGCCGTCGGCCGTGAGTCCCGGCATGGATTTCCCCCAGGCGTCCGGAAGTTATCGGGAAAGTGTCATCCGTCGCTCAGAGTCACACGGTTCCCGACGGTCCAACAACGCCGTCCAACCGGCCGATTCGCACAGTTGGACAGGCCCGGACGCGCTTCAACACGCCGGTCGTGACGCCGGTCGTGACGCCGGTCGTGACGCCGGTCGTGGTCACGCGGGGCGACGGCCGGACGGGACCGCGGCGACGGTGGCGTCCCGTACGACATCCCATCCCCCGGCGCTGAGCACAGCCACGAGCCGGTCGGCGGTGCGGGGCGGGACGGTGAAGCGTACGGCGAACCACGGACCGTCCGCGCCGCCCTCGCCGCGCGTGTCCTTCGAGCGGGCTTCCACGACTGAGCCGGCCCCCTCGACCGGGCCGACTTCCTCGACCCGGGCGTCGTCCGCCGCGACGCCGAGGTCCGCCACCGCGGCGAGGAGCCGCGCGAGCTCACCGGGACGGCCCGGGACGGCGACCCGTACGCGCGGATCCTCGGGCGAGGTGCGGGACCGGGCGTCCGGGATCTCGGCGAGACCCGAGATGCCCCGGTCGAGCAGGTCCACCAGCGTCCGCATGCCCAGGTCCCGCTCCTGGCCGCCGGACGTGGCGAGCGCGTCAAGCGCCGGTACGAGCCGGGACAGGTCCATGTGCAGGTCCTTCAGGACACCGGCGATCGCCGGGGCGTTGGCCTGGAGGATGTCGCCCCAGAGCCGTGAGTCGCCGCCCGCGATGCGCGTGGCGTCGCGCAGGCCCTGCCCGGCGAGGCGGGACAGGTCGGCCGGGCCCTCCCGCAGCCGTGCGGCCATCAGGCTGGCCATGAGGTGCGGCACGTGGGAGGTGACGGCCACGGCGGCGTCGTGGTCCTGGCTGCGCATCACGACCGGGACGGCACCGCACAGGGCGACCAGTTCCAGCGCCCGGTCGAAGGTCTCGTCCGAGGTCAGCGGGGACGGGGTCAGCACCCAGTTGCGGCCCTGGAACAGGTCGGCGCGGGCGGCGAGCGGGCCGGAGCGCTCCCGGCCCGCCAGCGGGTGGCCGCCGACATAGCGGTCCGGGTCGGGGGCGCGGCTCAGCGCGGCCCGCTCCGGCTCGGCCTTCACGGACGCCACGTCGGTGTAACAGGTGGCGAGGCGGCGCTCCTGTGCCTCGGCGAGCACGGCGCCCACCTGGCTGGGCGGGACGGCGAGGACGGCCAGGTCCACCGGTGCGGCCGGCGTCCTCGCGAGTCCGGCGCCGAGGGCGGCGGCCGTCCGGGCCGCCGCGGGGTCCCGGTCGGACAGGAACACCGTCACGCCCCGCCGGCTCACGGCCAGCGCGACCGAGGTGCCGATCAGGCCCGTTCCGATGACGGCCATGGTGCGCATCACAAGTCATCACCCGTTCAAGAGGCCTCAAAAGACCGTCGGCCGTAAAACCAGACGCAAAGGACCGCCGATTTTATGCGCGGGACGGCCGAGTCCACCGTCCATATCGTTCGTAGCCAGATTCGCGATCCGGCTCGTAGAGTCCCAGGAGCTCATTTCTCTCCGGATCTGGAGACTTTCATGAGGGATTTATCGGAATCACCGAATGCACCGAAAGCAGCAGGAGCGGCGGGAGCGGCAGAGTCGGCGGATCCGCTGGCGGATCTCTCCATCGACTACGTGGAGATGTACGTCGAGGACCTGGACGCGGCGGCGGCCCACTGGACCGACCGGTACGCCTTCGCCGTGGTCGGCACCACCGCTTCCCCGGAGCACCGCGGCATCGCGGTGCGCCACGGGGAGATCACGCTCGTCCTGACCCAGGCGACCTCCGAACTGCATCCGGCGTCGGCCTACGTGATGGCCCACGGCGACGGCGTCGCGGACATCGCGCTGCGCACCGCCGACCCGGAAGCGGCCTTCCACGAGGCCCTGGCGCGCGGCGCCCTGGCCCACCGGCATCCGCGGCCGCGGACCGAGCACAGCCCCTGTGTCACCGCGGCGCTCCGCGGCTTCGGGGACCTGGTCCACACGCTCGTCCGGCGGGAGCCCGGGGAAGGGCCGGGGCTGCCCGTCGGATACGTGCCGGTGGAGAGCCCCGGCGGCGAACAGCGCGACGGCGTGGGCCTGTTGGAGCTCGACCACGTCGCGGTGTGCCTGCCCGCGGGCGACCTGGACGCCATGGTCGCGTACTACCGCGACGCCCTCGGCTTCCGGTTCGTCTTCGAGGAGCACATCGTCGTGGGCACGCAGGCCATGGAGTCGAAGGTCGTGCAGAGCCGGTCGGGCACCGTGACCCTGACCCTCATCGAGCCCGACACCTCGGCCGCCACGGGCCAGATCGACGAGTTCCTCAAGGGGCACCAGGGTGCGGGCGTCCAGCACCTGGCGTTCGCCTCGCGGGACGCAGTGAGTTCGGTGCGGGCCCTGTCCGAGCGCGGCGTCACGTTCCTGCGTACCCCCGCGTCGTACTACGACCTGCTCGGCCGGCGCGTCGAGCTCGGCGAGGAGCGGCTGGCGGACCTGCGGTCGACGAACGTGCTCGCCGACGAGGACCACGACGGCCGGCTCTTCCAGATCTTCACCGCCTCGACCCATCCGCGGAAGACCCTGTTCTTCGAGGTCATCGAACGCCAGGGAGCGGCGACGTTCGGCAGCGCGAACATCAAGGCGCTCTACGAAGCGGTGGAGTTGGAGCGGACGAAGCAGCGTGGATTCGACCAGCGCTGACGCGGAGCCCAGACCTGAGGCAGATGGGTTCCACGGTCCGGTCGACGGACTCCACTGTCTGGCCGACGCGGAACGTGCCGCCGACGCGGTGCTGCCCGCCGCCGTCCGGGACTTCATCGCCGGGGGCAGTGGCGCGGAGGTGACGCTCGACGCCAACCGCGCCGCCCTGGACCGGGTCTTCGTCGTGCCGCGCGTCCTGCGGGACGTCTCGCCGTGCACGACGGAGGCCACCCTGCTCGGGCGGCCGGCCCGGCTGCCGCTCGCGGTCGCGCCGGTCGCCTACCAGCGGCTGGTGCACCCCGAGGGGGAGCTGGCCGCCGCTCGGGCGGCGAAGGCGGTGGGGGTGCCGTTCACCGTGAGCACCCTCAGCAGCGTCCCGGTCGAGCGGCTCACCGAGGTCGGCGGGACCGTCTGGTTCCAGCTCTACTGGCTGCGGGAGCCGGGCCGCGCCCTCGACCTGGTCCGGCGGGCCGAGGACGCCGGCGCGGCGGCGATCGTGCTCACGGTCGACGTGCCGTGGATGGGCCGCCGCCTGCGCGACGTGCGCAACCGGTTCGCACTGCCGGACCAGGTGCGCGCCGCCCACCTCGCGGCGGGCCGTTCCGCGGCCCACCGGCTCCCCGCCGGCGCCGCATCCGCGCTTGCCGCGCACACCGAGGCGGCGTTCTCACCCGCGCTGACGTGGTCGTCGGTGCGGGCGCTGCGGGAGCGGACCCGGCTGCCGCTGGTGCTGAAGGGCGTCCTCGCGGCCGAGGACGCGGTGCGCGCCGCCGAGTGCGGGGTGGACGCCGTGGTGGTCTCGAACCACGGCGGCCGCCAGCTGGACGGCGCCGTTCCGAGCGCCGACGCGCTGCCGGACGTGGTGACGGCGCTGGCGGGCCGGTGCGAGGTCCTGCTGGACAGCGGCGTCCGCGGCGGTACGGACGTGCTCAGGGCGCTGGCCCTCGGCGCGTCCGGCGTCATGGTAGGGCGCCCGCCGCTCTGGGGCCTGGCGGTGGGCGGTGAGGACGGGGTGCGGCGGGTCCTCGAACTGCTGGCGGACGAATTCCGGGACGCCCTGGGTCTCGCGGGCTGTCCGGACGTGGCCGCGGCCCGCGAACTCCGAACGGTCCACCGGCAGCGGTGAAAACGCGTCGGCGCATACGGTCGAATTCCTGAGGCGACACGCGGAGAAACACTGCGCAAAATACCTTTCCGTCTTCACGGAAAGCCGACGGAAAGCCGCCGGAAAGCCGCCGGATAAACCGCGGGCGACACCCTTGTTCACCCCTGCCGGCTCGCGCGTCCGCCCCCGGCCTAGAATTGTGGGGTTTGTCCCCGAGCCGCGTACGGAGCCCCGCCCATGCACAGCCCTCATGATCCGTTCGTACGTGTCCGGGGCGCCCGGGAGCACAACCTCCGGGGCGTCGACGTGGACATCCCGCGCGACGTCCTCGCGGTCTTCACGGGCGTCTCGGGCTCGGGGAAGTCCTCGCTCGCGTTCGGCACGATCTACGCCGAGGCCCAGCGGCGCTACTTCGAGTCCGTCGCGCCGTACGCCAGGCGGCTGATCCACCAGGTGGGCGCCCCGAAGGTCGGCGAGATCACCGGGCTGCCGCCCGCGGTCTCGCTCCAGCAGCGCCGCTCGGCGCCGACCTCACGCTCCTCCGTCGGCACGGTCACCACGCTCTCCAACTCCCTGCGCATGCTCTTCTCGCGTGCGGGCCGCTACCCGGCGGGTGCCGAACGGCTCGACTCGGACGCCTTCTCACCCAACACGGCGGCCGGCGCCTGCCCAGAGTGCCACGGCCTGGGCCGTGTCCACCGCACCACCGAGGAGTTGCTGGTCCCCGACCCCTCGCTGTCCATCCGCGAGGGGGCCATCGCCGCCTGGCCCGGCGCGTGGCAGGGCAAGAACCTGCGGGACGTCCTGGACGCCCTCGGCCACGACGTGGACCGCCCGTGGCGCGACCTGCCGCAGCGGGACCGCGACTGGATCCTGTTCACGGACGAGCAGCCGGTCGTGACCGTGCACCCGGTGCGCGAGGCCGGCCGGATCCACCGCCCCTACCAGGGCACCTACATGAGCGCCCGGCGCTATGTGATGAAGACCTTCGCGGACTCCAAGAGCCAGACGCTGCGCGCCAAGGCGGAGCGGTTCCTCGAGAGCGCGCCGTGCCCGGCGTGCCGCGGGAGCAGGCTGCGCCCGGAGGCGATGGCGGTGACGTTCGGGGGGCGTACGATCGCCGAGCTCGCCGCGCTGCCCCTCGCGGAGCTCGCGGTCGCCCTGGAGAACGCGGCCGATTCGTCGGAGACCGCGCGCGTCCTGACCGAGGACCTGCTCGCCCGGATCGCGACCGTCACCGAACTGGGCCTCGGCTACCTCAGCCCCGACCGTGCCACACCCACCCTGTCGGCGGGCGAACTGCAGCGCCTGCGCCTCGCGACGCAGCTGCGCTCGGGGCTGTTCGGTGTCGTGTACGTCCTGGACGAGCCCTCGGCGGGCCTCCATCCGGCGGACACCGAGGCCTTGTTGACGGTTCTCGACCGGCTGAAGGAGGCCGGCAACTCCGTCTTCGTCGTGGAGCACCACCTCGATGTCATGCGGCACGCGGACTGGCTCGTCGATGTCGGCCCGCAGGCGGGTGAGCACGGCGGGCGGGTGCTGCACAGCGGCCCGGTGGCGGAGCTCGCGGGCGTCCGGGGATCGGCGACGGCCCGCTTCCTCTTCGACGAGGCACCCGCGCCCGTACGTGAAGTGCGGTCACCTCAGGGGTGGTTGAAGGTCGGCCCGGTCACCCGGCACAACCTTCGCGAGGTGACGGCGGAGTTCCCGCTCGGCGCCTTCACGGCGGTCACCGGCGTGTCGGGGTCGGGCAAGTCCACGCTCGTCGGCGAGATCACCGAGGACCTGCCGGGCGTGGGCAGGCTGGTCCGCGTCGACCAGAAGCCGATCGGGCGCACGCCTCGCTCCAACCTCGCCACCTACACCGGTCTCTTCGACGTCGTGCGCAAGGTCTTCGCGGCCACGGACACCGCGCGGGAGCGCGGCTACGGCGTGGGCCGGTTCTCCTTCAACGTGGCGGGCGGGCGGTGCGAGACGTGCCAGGGCGAGGGGTTCGTCAGCGTCGAGCTGCTCTTCCTGCCGAGCACGTACGCGCCGTGCCCCGACTGTGCGGGCGCCCGCTACAACCCCGAGACGCTCGAAGTGGCGTACCGGGGCAGGAACATCGCGGAGGTCCTCGACCTGACGGTGGAGGCCGCCGCGGAGTTCTTCGCCGACACCCCCTCCGTCGTACGCAGCCTGCGCACCCTCCTCGATGTCGGCCTCGGCTATCTGCGGCTCGGCCAGCCGGCCACGGAGCTGTCGGGCGGCGAGGCCCAACGCATCAAGCTGGCGGGCGAGTTGCAGCGGGCCCGGCGCGGCCACACGCTCTACCTCCTGGACGAGCCCACGACGGGCCTGCACCCGGCCGACGCCGAACTCCTCACGCGCCGGCTGCACGAACTGGTCGACGCCGGCAGCTCCGTGGTCGTCGTCGAGCACGACATGGCCATGGTGGCGGGCGCGGACCACGTGATCGACCTGGGCCCGGGCGGCGGTGACGAGGGCGGCCGGATCGTGGCGACGGGCACACCTGCGGAGGTGGCCCGCGCCACGGACAGCCGCACGGCGCCCTATCTGGCCCGCGCCCTGGACCCGTCGGCCCGGTAGGCGTCGCGCAGCCGCGACTTCGCCAGCTTTCCCGTCGGGGTGCGGGGCAGGGACGCGGTGAAGTCGACGCTGCGCGGTGCCTTGTAGTGCGCGAGGCGGTCGCGGACGAAGCCGATGAGCTCACGCTCCAGTTCCGGGCCGGGTTCGATGCCCGGCTCGACCTGGACGACCGCCTTGACCGCCTCGCCCATCTCGGCGTCGGGAACCCCGACGACCGCGACGTCGGCGACGGCGGGATGCATCACCAGCACGTCCTCGGCCTCCTGCGGGTAGACGTTCACACCACCCGAGATGATCAAGAAGGCCTTGCGGTCGGTGAGGAACAGGTATCCGTCGTCGTCGACGTGTCCGATGTCCCCGGTGGTCGACCAGTTCGCATGCTCGGGATGCCGGGCCTCGCGGGTGCGGGCCTCGTCCCCGTGGTAGCGGAAGGACGGTTCGTCGCGCTCGAAGTAGACCGTGCCGGTCTCCCCGGGCGGCAGCACGCGCCCCTCCTCGTCACAGATCCGCAGCGTCCCGAGGTATCCGTCGCGGCCCACGGAACCCGGCTTGCGCAGCCACTCCTCCGGGGAGATGAAGGTGATGCCGTTGCCCTCCGTCGACGAGTAGTACTCGTACAGGACGGGCCCCCACCACTCCATCATCCGCCGTTTGACCTCGACGGGGCAGGGCGCGGCGGCGTGGATGGCGACCTTCATCGACGACACGTCGTAGCGCCCGCGCACCTCCGCGGGGAGCTTCAGCATGCGGACGAACATCGTCGGCACCCACTGGCTGTGCGTCGCCCGGTGCCGCTCCACCGCCGCGAGGGCCGCCTCGGCGTCGAAGGACTCCATCAGCACGACGGTGCCGCCGAGCGCGATCACCACACCGCAGAAGCGCAGGGGTGCCGCGTGGTAGATCGGCGCGGGACAGAGGTAGACGGTGTCCTCACCGAAGCCGTACATCGTCCGGAAGACGACGGTGTACGTCGTGGGCCGGTCCCGTACGTCCCCTTCGGGCAGCTGCGGCTCGACACCCTTGGGCCGCCCCGTGGTGCCGGAGGAGTACAGCATGTCGGTGCCGAGCGGCTGCCGGTCGGGCGGCACGGCGGAGGCGCCCTCCAGCGCCTTCTCGTACGTCCCGCCGTCGAGGCCGAGCACGAGCGGCGGCCCGCCCGCCAACTCCCGCACTGTCTCCCCCAGTTCGCTGAGCGACCCGGCGACGATCAGCACGCGCGCTCCGCAGTCGCGCACGATGTAGGCGGCCTCCTCCGCCCTCAAGTGGTGGTTGACGGCGGTGAGATAGAGCCCGGAGCGCATGGCTGCCCAGTAGACCTCCAGGGCGCGCGGGTCGTTGTCGCAGAGCAGGGCGAGGTGGTCGCCCCGGCGCAGCCCCGCGGCCCGCAGATGATCCGCGAGCCGCAGCGAGCGCTCTTCGAGCTGTCCGTAGGTGAGGGTCCGAGTGCCGTCGGCGGTGACGACGGCCGGCCTGGCGGGGTCGTACGCTCCCGGATACATGGGGCGCAAGGTACGCGCCCCTCAAGGGCGCGGGGAACGGCGCGACCGGCCACAGACGACCCGCACCCGGCGTCGGAGAACTACCGGCTCACCTTCCTCGTGGCGCGCAGCCATTCCTTGTTCATGCCGGTGATGGAGAACAGTGGGATGCCCTTGGGGCAGGCGGTGGCGCATTCGCCGGTGAGGGTGCAGCCGCCGAACCCTTCGGCGTCCATCTGCGCGACCATGTCCAGGACCCGCGTCTCCCGCTCGGGTGCGCCTTGCGGGAGCACGTTGAGGTGGTTGACCTTGGCGGAGGTGAAGAGCATGGCGGAGCCGTTGGGGCAGGCGGCGACGCAGGCGCCGCAGCCGATGCATTC
>NZ_JBJDPY010000035.1:31497-35483 GCF_044903205.1 Streptomyces sp. NPDC029674 | reverse complement strand
TCCCCGCACCCAAGCTCCCACCAGACCCCACCGGGCCTGCCGGCTCCCCGGACCCCATCGGCACAACCGACCCCACCGGGCCTGCCGACTTCCCCCACCCCCCCCGGCCAGCCGGCGCCCCCCCCCCCCCCCCCCCCCCGGGGGCCGCCCCCCCCCCCCCCCCCCCCCCCCCCCCCCCGCCCCGGCCCACAGCCGTCCCCCTCCTCTTCCGCCCCCGGCCCCTGGCCCAAGGAGTGCTTTGCCGTGCGTATCGCCGTGACCGGATCGATAGCGACCGACCATCTGATGGTCTTTCCCGGCCGCTTCGCCGAGCAGCTGCTCAAGGAACAACTGGAGCACGTCTCCCTGTCCTTCCTCGCCGACCGCCTCGAGGTCCGCCGCGGCGGCGTCGGCGCCAACATCGCCTTCGGCCTGGGCCTGCTGGAGCTGAACCCGGTCCTCATCGGCGCCGCCGGCCTGGACTTCGCCGAGTACGGCACCTGGCTGCGCGAACACGGCGTGGACACCACCGCCGTCCACATCAGCGACACCCTGCACACCGCCCGCTTCGTGTGCACCACCGACCAGGACCACAACCAGATCGCCACCTTCTACGCCGGTGCCATGGCCGAGGCCGCCCGCATCGATCTGGCCGCCGTCACCGCCCGCACCGGCACCCCCGCCCTCGTCCTGATCGGCGCCGACGACCCCGCCGCCATGCTGCGCCACACTGCCACCGCCCACCGCCTTGGTCTGCCGGTGGCCGCCGACCCCTCCCAGCAACTGGCCCGCCTGGACGGCGAGCAGGCCCGTCGGCTCGTCGAGGGCGCCCGCTGGCTGTTCACCAACGAGTACGAGGCCGCCCTGCTGCTGGAGCGCACCGGATGGAGCGAACCGCAGCTCCTTGACCGGGTCGGCACCTGGATCACCACCCTGGGCGCCGGCGGTGCCACCCTGGCCCGCGCCGGCGCCCGGCGCCTGCACGTCCCGGCCGTCCCCACCGGCAAGATCACCGACCCCACCGGGGCGGGCGACGCCTTCCGCTGCGGCTTCCTGGCCGCCACCGCCTGGCAACTGCCCCACGAACGGGCCGCCCAGCTCGGCTGCGCCCTGGCCACCACCGTCCTGGAATCGGTGGGCACCCAGGAGTACAAGCTCATCCCCGCCGACCTGATCGCCCGTATCGACCAGACCTACGGCCACGGCGCGGCCCGCGCCATCGAGCCCCACCTCGCCCCGGCCCCCTAACCACCACCATCCACCGGCCCCCGGCGAACGGGCCGGGCACCCGCACACCGCGGCAGACCCGGACCGCACCACGCCCCGGCACGCACCGCGCGGCCCGCGCGGAACCGGGTCAAGCCCCCGCCCGCGAACACCAACAGCCCCGCGCCCGGCAGGGTCAGTGCGCCCGCCGGTCAAGCCCCTGGCCGTACCGGCAGCTCCGGGTACGGGCCGGACACCGTGGCCGGTACGGACCGCACCTGCCCCGGCGCGCACCGCACAGCACGGCCCGCGCGGACACCGGGTCAAGCCTCCGCCCGCGGACACCAACAGCCCGCATGCGCCCCGGACCCGGCCGGGCACCGTGGCGAGCCCGGACCGCACCGCGCCCGGCACGGCCGGTGCGCCCGCCGGTCAAGTCCCGCCGCACCAGCAGCTTTGCGCCCCCCCCCGGCCCCGGGCACCAGGACACCGCGGCGGGCCCGCACCGCACCGCGCACCGCGTACGCCCGGCACGGTGCGGTCAGTGCAGCCGCCGGCCAAGTTCTGCCGGGGGCCGTGCCCGCAGCTCCGCGTACGGGCCGGTCATCCCACACCACAAGGGCCTGGGCTGCACCGCGCCCCGGCGCCCCCCCCGCACGCCCGGCACGGCCGGTACGGTCGCCGGTCAAGTCCCACCCGCACCGCACCAACCGTCCCGTATACGTGCCAGACCCGGCCCGGACCGGCACTGTGGCGGCGGGCCCACCCGCCCGCGCCTCGCAACTGCCGCTCCGCCCGGGGGAGGGGGAGGGGGCCGAAGCGCACTGCTGGACCACCCCAACCGCTCCGCCCCGCCAGGCATCAACTCCCGCCCCACCCCGGGCCGTCACCGGCGCGCCCGCACCGCATTCCGTTCAGGCCCGCCACTTCAACGCCGGAGGCCGGCAGTGACCGCACTGCGCGACATCATCGAGGCAGACGCACCGTCCTTCTCCTTCGAGTTCTTCCCGCCCAAGACCGACGCCGCGGCCCGCACCCTGTGGCACACCATCCGCCGGGTGGAGGCCCTGGCACCGGCCTTCGTCTCGGTCACCTACGGGGCCGGCGGCTCCTCGCGGGAGCGGACGGTGGAGGTGACCAAACGGATCGCGGCCGAGACGACCCTGCGCCCCGTCGCCCACCTGACCGCGGTCGGCCACTCGGTGGCCGAACTGCGCCACATCATCGGCCAGTACGCCGACGCCGGGGTCCGCGACATCCTGGCCCTGCGCGGCGACCCGCCCGGCGACCCCAACGCCCCCTGGATCCCGCACCCTGCCGGCTTCACCCACGCCCACCAACTGGTGCGCCTGGTCAAGGAGTCGGGGGCCTTCAGCGTCGGCGTGGCGGCCTTCCCCGAACGCCATCCGCGCTCGGTGGACTGGGACAGCGACATCCGCCACTTCGCCGCCAAGTGCCGGGCGGGCGCCGACTACGCCATCACCCAGATGTTCTTCCACGTCGAGGACTACCTGCGGCTGCGCGACAGGGCGGCCGCCGCCGGCTGCACCACCCCGATCGTCCCGGAGATCATGCCGGCCACCGACGTGCGCCAGATCGGCCGCTTCGCCGCCCTCAGCGGCGCCGCCTTCCCCGAACACCTCGCCCACCGCCTGGAAGCCGCCCGCGAGCAGCCCGCGGAGGGCCACCGCATCGGCGTCGAGTACGCCACCGCCATGGCCGAACGGCTGCTGGCCGAGGGCGCCCCCGGACTGCACTACATCACCCTCAACCGCTCGACGGCGACCCTGGAGATCCACCGCAACCTGCATCTGCATCCCACCCCCGCCCCCGCCCCGGTTCCCGGGGCCCGGCACGGCCTCGCCGCCCCCCGCTGACGCCACCCACGTCCCGGTACGACGTCCCGACAAGGAGGAGCAGATGCACGACACCGAGGAGGAAAACATCCAGCTCTTGCACCCCGTTCCGGTGCTCGCCCCGCCCCGCCCGCCGCCGCTGCGGCTGGCCGGCATCGACGAGGACGACACCTGGGAGCCCCACCTGGTGCGCGGCATCGACTGACCGCCCCCGCCCCGCCCCGGCCCACCCGGGCCGGGGCCAGGCAGGGGGAGGACAGAGGTTGGGAGAGGGCGGGGGAGGGGAGAGGCGGCGAGCGGGGTGCGGTGCGGTGCGGTGGTTCCACCGGTCTCAAGTCGCCCCGGCCGACGGCGGGTTGGGCCGTCACCCGCCCTTCGCGCGGTGTGAGCCACGCCACTTCTGGGTGCTCTAGGCGTCAGGGCGCCGCCCGTGTCACTATTCCGGTGCGTCCATCCTGCCCAAAAGCCGCCGCGCGGCGGCAGGCGGGCACCGTATCCGCCGCCGCTTCACATGTCGCGGCCGATGGGCCCCGCCCCTTCCGGCACGGACCGCCGACATCCCTCCCTTCACCACCCCCCGCGCCCCACCGCGCCGCGGGCCAACACGGCGCGGCCCCCGATCCTCGAACTGCCGCAAACCAGCACGCCCCTTGAGCCCGTGCCGTGACCGGTCCCCGACCCCGGGGGCCGAGGGGCAGGGGCCGGATACCGGGGCCGGGCGCCCTGCAGTACAGCCGCCGTCGCCGCCCTGTCGTCGCCGCCGTCGTCTGCCGCGCCGCCGCACTCCCTGGCCCGTGGCCCGGGCCCCTGCCCTTTTGGGTCTCCCGGTCCTTGGGTGCTCCCGGGCCTCCGGCCTTCCAGGGCCTCGGATCTCCCGGGTCCCTGGCTTCCCGGGCCCTGACCACCCATGGCCTGGGTCTCCAGGGCCCCCGGCCCCTGGGCCTG
>NZ_JBJDPY010000035.1:0-31398 GCF_044903205.1 Streptomyces sp. NPDC029674 | reverse complement strand
TCCGGCCTTCCGGCCTTCCGGCCTTCCGGCCTTCCGGCCTTCCGGCCTTCCGGCCTTCCGGCCTTCCGGCCTTCCGGCCTTCCGGCCTTCCGGCCTTCCGGCCGGTCCTCCAGGCCGGGTCCCCTGGCCCTCGACCTTCCGGGCCCTGGCCTCCCTGGCCTCCCGGGCTCCCGGGCTCCCGGGCCTGGCCCTCCGGTCCCCGGGCCCCCGGCCTCCCGGGCCCCTGGCCTCCTGGCCTCCCGGCCTCCCGGCCTCCCGGGCCTGACCCTCCGGTTCCCGGGCCCTCCGACCCTCCGGCCCCGCGCCCCCGGCGCCACGGTGCACGAACCACGCATCCGATGTCCTGCTTCATTCCTTCCTCACAGTCTGGATGACGCGATCTCCATGCAGAAAAGACAAAGGGAGCTGAGTGCGTTGACGCCACCGTCCTCGGCGCAGCGGGCAGCCCACCGGGGCCGGGCCCGCTCGGTGGGGGTCGGCCGGGCTCATGCCAAGGCCATCCTGCTGGGGGAGCACGCGGTGGTCTACGGCGCCCCGGCACTGGCGCTGCCGGTGCCGCAGCTGCCGGTCACCGCGAGCGCCGGCTGGTCCGAGCGCTCCCCCGACGACACCGGCGATGTGTCGCTGACCATGACGGGCTCGCCGACCCGGCCGGTGGGCACCCAGGCCACGGACTGGCTGCGGCGGCTGACCGCCGAGTTCCGGGCGAGCACAAACATCCCCGACGTGCATCTGGACGTGATCCTGGACTGCGCGGTGCCGCCGGGCCGCGGCCTGGGCTCCAGCGCGGCATGCGCGCAGGCGGTGGTCCTGGCGCTGGCCGACCTGTTCGGCCGCACCATCACCCCGCAGGCCGCCTTCGAGCTGGTGCAGACGGCGGAGAACGTCACCCACGGCCGGGCCAGCGGCGTCGACGCCCGCGCGGTGGGCGCCCGCGCCCCGCTGCTCTTCCAGAACGGCCGGGCCCAGGACGTGCCCATCGGCTGCGAGGGACTGTTCATCATCGCCGACAGCGGCGAGGTGGGCCGCACCAAGGACGCCGTCGCCCTGCTGCGCACGGGCTTCGAGCGCCATGCCGGCGCCCGCGAACACTTCGTGCGCCGGGCCACCGAGCTGACCGACGAGGCACGCCTGGCGCTGGCCGACGGCAAACCCCAAGAGCTCGGCAGCCGCCTGTCGGAGTATCACGAACTGCTGCGCGCCGCCGGGCTGAGCACCGCACGCATCGACACGCTGGTGCGGGCGGCCCTTGCGGCCGGCAGCCTCGGCGCGAAGATCACCGGCGGCGGGATGGGCGGCTGCGTGATCGCGCTGACCGAGTCGGAACAGGCCGGCGCGGTGACCCGGCAACTGCACGAGGCCGGCGCCGTGCAGACCTGGGTGCTGCCGCTGAAGGCCCCGGCCGGCCGCGGCCGGTGAGAGCGGGCCCCGGCCCGCCCCGTGAACTGATGCGTGCGCACGTCCAGTTGGAGCGCGACAACAAGTCGGAGAAGGTCGGTGTGTGAGGCATGGGCAGTGGTTCGGGCATAGGGATTGTTGATCTGTCGTTCGCGACGACGGAGTTCGTGCTGCCGCATGCGGCGCTGGCCGCGTACAACGGTACGGAGATCGGCAAGTATCACGTGGGTATCGGCCAGGAGTCGATGAGTGTGCCGGCGGCCGATGAGGACATCGTGACGCTGGCGGCGTCCGCGGCGGCGCCGGTGATCGCCCGGCACGGCGGTGAGCGGATCCGTACCGTGGTGTTGGCGACGGAGTCCTCCATCGATCAGGCCAAGGCGGCGGGTGTGTATGTGCATTCGCTGCTGGGGTTGCCGTCGGCGGCGCGGGTGGTGGAGCTCAAGCAGGCCTGCTACGGGGCGACGGCGGGGCTGCAGTTCGCGCTGGGGCTGGTGGCGCGGGATCCGGGGCAGCAGGTGCTGGTGATCGCCAGTGATGTGTCGCGCTATGAGCTGGACTCTCCCGGTGAGGCGACGCAGGGTGCGGCGGCGGTGGCGATGCTGGTGGGCGCCGATCCGGGACTGGTGCGTTTCGAGGGGCCGTCGGGGTTGTTCACGGCGGATGTGATGGATTTTTGGCGGCCCAATTACCGGGATGCGGCGCTGGTGGACGGCCAGGAGTCGATTCATGCGTATCTGCAGGCGGTGGAGGGCTGCTGGAAGGATTACAGCGGGCAGGGCGGGTACGGGCTGGAGGAGTTCGCGGCGTTCTGCTATCACCAGCCGTTCACGAAGATGGCGTACAAGGCGCACCGGCATCTGCTGAATTACTGCGGCCTGGACACCGACAAGAACGTCATCGAGGCGGCGCTGGGGCAGACCACGGCCTACAACCGGGTGATCGGCAACAGTTATACGGCGTCGGTGTATCTGGCGCTGGCGGCGCTGCTGGACCAGGCCGGGGATCTGAGCGGGCGGCCGGTGGGGTTCTTGAGCTATGGCTCGGGCAGTGTCGCGGAGTTCTTCGCCGGGCGGGTGGTGCCCGGGTATCGGGAGCGGTTGCGCACGGCGGAGCACCGGGCGGTGATCGAGCGGCGCCGGCCGCTGGAGTACGCGCAGTACCGCGAGCTGCACGAGCGGTCCTTCCCCACCGACGGCGGCGGATATCCCACGCCGGTGCAGACCAGCGGCGAGTTCCGGCTGGCCGCCCTGCACGGCCACAAACGGATCTACGAACGCCGCTGACGCCGGTGCTGCGCGGCCCCGCCGGCACGAGCGGGCGCATGAGCAGCCCCCGGCCCGGCAGCCCCGGTTCGGCGCCCCGGCCCCGGACCCGCAACAACCCGGCCCAGGCCCGCAACAAGCAGGCCCCTGGCGAGTTCGGTGCCCCCGATCCGGCGCGCAATGATGCGTGCCGCGACAAGGTGCGCCGGGCGGCGCAGACGGCCACCGGGCGGGCCCGGCGGCAGGAGCGGGCGTATGAGCGGCGCCCCGGCCCGGGCACGCAACAAGCAGGCTGGGCACGCAACACCCAGGCCCGACCCGCCAGTTCGGCGTCCCCGGCACCGGCGTGCAACCACCCGGACCGCCCCCCCCGGCGCCGGCATGCAACAAACGCGATCACAAGCAGGTCCACGAGCGGCGCTGACGCCCCCGTGCGGAGTCAGGTGAAAGGAGCAGGCGCATGAGCGGCATCGCCGTCCTGGGCACGGGTGCCTATGTGCCCGAGCGGGTCGTCACCAGCGACGAGGTCGGAGCACCGGCCGGCGTCGACGGGGACTGGATCGTACGCAAGACCAAGATCCGGGAGCGGCGTTGGGCCGCCCCGGGCCAGGCCACCTCCGATCTGGCGGTGGCCGCCGGGCGGGCCGCGCTGGCCTCGGCCGGCCTCGCCCCCGGCGATCTGAGCCTGATCGTGGTGGCCACCTCCACCCCGGACCGCCCCCAGCCGCCCACCGCGGCCTATGTGCAGCAGCAGCTGGGCGCGGTGGGCGCGGCCGCCTTCGATGTGAACGCGGTCTGCTCGGGCAGCGTGTTCGCGCTGTCGGTGGCCGAGAGCATGCTGGCCCGCCAGGGCGGCCACGCCCTGGTGATCGGCGCGGACGTCTACTCGCGGATCCTCGACCCGGCCGATCGCCGCACCGTCGTGCTGTTCGGGGACGGCGCCGGCGCGCTGGTGCTGGGCACCGGCGGCCAAGGCGCGCGGGTGCGGCACGTGGCGCTGCACACCTTCGGGGAGCTGTCGGGCCTGATCGAGGTGCCCGCCGGCGGCAGCCGCCAGCCCGCCGACCCGGCCGCGCTGGCGGCCGGCCTGCAGTACTTCGCGATGCAGGGCCGCGAGGTGCGCCGCTTCGTGGTGGAGCAACTGCCGCAGCTGACCAAGGAGTTCCTGCACGAGGCCGGCGTGGCCGCCGAGGACATCGCGCACTTCGTGCCGCACCAGGCCAACGGCGTCATGCTCGACACCGGCCTGGAGGATTTGGTGCTGCCCCGCGCCACCACCCACCTCACCCTGGAGCACTACGGCAACACCGGATCGGCCTCCGTGCCCATCACCCTGGACGCGGCCGCCCGCCGCGGCGCGTTCCGGCCCGGCGACCTGGTGCTCCTGGCCGGCTTTGGAGGCGGCATGTCCGCGGGCTTCGCCCTGCTGCAATGGTGAACGGCTACCGCCCCCCGAGGGACAGCGGATGAGGCCCAGCGCCCCAGGCACGCGCCCGGCCGCCGCCGCACGCCGCACCCCGGCACCCGCGGCCGGTCCCGCCCGCCCCACGCCCCACCCTCCCGCACGTTCCCCGCGCCCGCCCGCCTGCGCCCTGCCGCGCAACGGGCCGGCCCCGGCGCCCGGTTGAGCAGACTCCCGGGCCGGCGGGACGTGCGGCGAGAGCACCCCCCTCCCAGCGCCCGCGCGCAGGCCGGGGAGTGCTCTGCGACCCCACCCCGGCCACCGCACCGCGGTGCGCCCGGCGTGCGGTCATCGCCCCGTCGCGTGACCCAGCAGAAACGGTAGACATGTCAGCCCCACAGAACACCGTGTGCGTGATCGGTGCCGGCCCGCGCGGCCTGTCCGTCCTGGAGCGGCTGTGCGCCAACGCCCGCCGGCTGCCCGGCCACCACACCGTCCACGTCCACGTGATCGACCCCTATCCGCCCGGGCCCGGCAAGGTGTGGCGCACCGACCAGTCGCCGCACCTGCTCATGAACACCGTGGCCGGACAGATCTCGGTGTTCACCGACGCCAGCGTGGACCTGCAAGGCCCCCTGGAACCGGGATTCAGCCTGCACGAGTGGGCCCTGGAGCTGGCCGCCGGCCGCATCGCGGGCACCTGGCCGCCCCCCGTCCTGGACCAGGCCCGCACCCTGGGCCCCGACACCTACCCCACCCGCGCCTTTTACGGCCACTACCTGCGCTGGGCCCACCAGCACATCGTGGACCGCGCCCCGGCCGCCCTGACGATCACCCACCACCGCTCGGCGGCCCTGACGCTGGACGACGGCCCGCCGGACACGGCCGGCCGGATACGCCAGCACGTACTGCTGGAAAACGGCACCCGCCTGGAGGGACTCGACGCGGTGATCCTGTGCCAGGGCCACCTGCCGGCCCACCCCACCGCACCCGAACGCGACTTCGCCGAGCGGGCCCGCCGGCTGGGCCTGCGTCACATCGCGCCCGCCAACCCCGCCGACGTCGACCTGGACGCGCTGGCCCCGCACAGCACGGTGCTGCTGCGCGGCCTGGGCCTGAACTTCTTCGACCACCTCGCCCAGCTCACCCTGGGCCGCGGCGGCACCTTCACCCGCACCGCCGGCCGGCTGGTCTACCACCCCTGCGGGCACGAGCCGAAGCTGTACGCGGGCTCCCGGCGCGGCATCCCCTACCAGGCCCGCGGCGAGAACGAGAAGGGCCCCCACGGCCGCCACGAACCGCTGCTGCTCACCCCCGAGCGCATCGCCCGCCTGCGCGAGGACCACCGCGAGCGGGGCCTGGACTTCAAGGCCGATGTGTGGCCGCTGATCGCCCGGGAGACCGAGACCGTCTACTACACCACGCTGCTCGCCTCCCGCGGCGACCTGCCCCAGGCCGCCCGCTTCCCGCACGAGTACCTGGCCGCCGGCACCGCACGCCGGCACACCGACGCCGTCCTGGAGGCGTACGGCATCGGCGACAAGGACCGCTGGGACTGGGACCTGCTCGCCCGCCCCTACCGCGACCGGGAGTTCACCGGCCCGCACGACTTCACCGGCTGGCTCCTGGACCACCTGAGACAAGACGTCACCGAGGCCCGCGCCGGCAACGTCAACGGCCCCCTCAAGGCGGCCCTGGACGTCCTGCGCGACCTGCGCAACGAGATCCGCCTGGCCGTCGACCACGGCGGCCTGCACGCCGACTCCCACCGCACCGACCTGGACGGCTGGTACACCCCGCTCAATGCCTACCTCTCCATCGGCCCGCCCGCCCGCCGGGTGGAGGAGATGACCGCACTGATCGAAGCCGGCGTGCTGCGGGTGATCGGCCCCGGCCTGCGGGTGAGCGCGCAGGACGGCGGCTACCGCGCCCTGTCCCCGCTGGTACCCAACTCCACCGTGCACGCCCAGACACTCATCGAGGCCCGCCTGCCCGACATCACCCTGCGCCGCACCGGCGACGCGCTGCTGCGCCACCTGCAAGACAGCGGCCAGTGCACCGCCCACCGCCTGCGCGCCCGGCACGGCGCGAGCGTGCAGAGCGACGGCCTGGCCGTCACCGAGCGCCCCTTCCACCTGATCGACGCCGCCGGGCGCGCCCACCCGCGGCGCTTCGCCTTCGGCGTGCCCACCGAGTCGGTGCACTGGGTGACCGCCGCCGGCATCCGGCCCGGCGTCAACTCGGTGACCCTCACCGACGCCGACGCCATCGCCCGCGCAGCCCTGACCTGCACCACCCCCACCGACACCGGCCCCGTTACCTCCGGCACCGATGCCATGCCCGGCCGCGGCTTCGATGCCGCCCCCGGGGCCGCGCTCGGCGCCGGTACGGACGAGGCGCCCGAGGACCCCGTCGACCTCCGCGTCGTCGCCGTGCCGCGCACCGGCACCGGAACCGATGCCGCCCCCGGCCCCGACACCTTCGACACCGGCCTCGGTGCTGCCCCCGGCCCCGACACCGTCACCTCCGGGGCAGCCTTCGGCGCCGGTACGGATGAGGGGCCCGAGGACCCCGTCGACCTCCGCGTCGTCGCCGTGCCGCGCACCGGCACCGGAACCGATGCCGCCCCCGGCCCCGACACCGCTACCCCCGGCACCGGCGCCGGTGCCGCCCTCGCCCCTGGGGCCGGTGCCACCCCCGACCCCGACCCCGACACCGATTCCGCCCCCGTCCCGGACCCCGGCGCCGGGGACGGAGCCGGGGGAGGGGCCGGGCAGGGCCCAACAGGCGCGGCGGAGCGGGCCGTTGTCACCGGACAAGGAGCCAGCCATGCCCACTGACCCCACTCCCACCCCCGCCCTCACCTCGGCCGAAGTCGGTGCCGGACCCGGCATCTTGGGTGTGGGGTCGGCGGAGGGCGGTCTGCTCGCGCCGGTGTGGGCGGACACCCCGGTGGCCGCCGCGGTCGGCGACGGCGCCTGGCTGCAGGCCATGCTGGATGCCGAGGCGGCGCTGAGCCGGGCCCAGGCCCGGCTCGGCACGGTGCCCTGGGCGGCCGCCCAGGTGATCACCCGCTCGGCCCGGGCCGAACACCTGGACCTGGCCGCCCTGGCCCGCCAGGCCCGCCAGTCCGCCAACCCGGTGGTGGCGCTGGTACGGGAGTTCACCGCCCTGGTCGCCGCCCAGGACGCGGACGCGGCCCGCTACGTGCACCGCGGATCCACCAGCCAGGACATCCTGGACACGGCGATGATGCTGGTGGCCGGCCGCGCGCTGCGGCTGATCCGCACCGACCTGGCCCACGCCGAGCGGGCGCTGGCCGCGCTGGCCGGCACCCACCGGGACACCCTGATGGCCGGCCGCACCCTGGCCCTGCACGCGGTGCCCACCACGTTCGGGCTCAAGGCGGCGGGCTGGCGCCAGCTGGTCCTGGACGCGGCGCACAAGCTGCACACCCTGATCGCCCAGGGCCCCGTCCAGCTCGGCGGGGCCGCCGGCACCCTGGCCGGCTACCTCGAGCACGCCCCGCACGCCGATCCCGCCGTCTACGTCCCCGGCCTCACCCGGGCCTTCGCCGCCGAACTGGGGCTGGCCGCCCCGCTGTTGCCCTGGCACGTGCTGCGCACCCCGGTGGCCGACCTGGCCCAGGGTGCCGCGTTCACCTGCACCGCCCTGGGCAAGATCGCCGTGGATGTGCTGTCGCTGACCCGTACCGAGGTCGGTGAGGTCCACGAGCCGGCCCCGGCCGGCCGCGGCGCCTCCTCGGCGATGCCGCACAAGCGCAACCCCGTGCTGGCCACCGCCGTCCGCTCCGCCGCCCTGCAGGCCCCCCAGCTGGCGGCCACCGTGCTGGGCTGCATGCTCAGCGAGGACGAGCGCTCGGCCGGCGCCTGGCACGCCGAATGGGAACCGCTGCGCGCCCTGCTGCGGCTGGCCGGGGGAGCGGCCCACCAGACGGTGGAGCTCGTCTCCCGGCTGAGCGTCGATGCCGGGCGCATGCGCGCCAACACCGCGCTCACCGGCGGCGCGCTCATCTCGGAGCGGATCGCCGCGGTCCTGGCCCCGCTCCTTGGCAAGGCCGCCGCGCGGGAGCTGCTGAACGAGACCTGTGCCCGCGCGGCGCACACCGGCACCGCGCTGGCCGACCTGCTGCGCGCGGACGAGCGGGTCGCGGCCGCCCTGGCCGCACCCGGCCACGCCGACCTGTTCGCACCCGAGGCCTACACCGGGGCCGCGGGCCTGCTGAGCGAACGCGCCCTGTCCCGCACGATGCCCGCCGCCGGCCACTGACCGGCAGCAAGACGCCCGGACGGTCCGACGGCGGGCGGAATCAGCGCTGACGCTGCAGGGCGATCACCGTGAGTTCCTCGATGTCGAACTCCGAGCGGCCCGGGGTGCCGTAGCGGGTTATCTTTCCCCGGCTCACCCACTTCCGTATGGTCGCCTCGGAAACCCCCGCGGCCAGCGCGGCCACATTCGTGGGCACGAGCCGGTGACGTGGTGGCCTGTTCATGCCGGGTCCTTTCGCTGACGGTTCATGTAATGCCCTGCCGCGGGCCGTTCGCATAGGTGCCGCGCCTGTTCCGCCGGGCGGCGCGGGCCGCTGTTTTGTGTGCCGTGTGGCCGCCGCGGCGAGACGTTGATCTTTTCCGGCCGGCCGGTCGCGGCGCACGCGGGGAGAACCGCGCGGTGATCATTTACGACCCGGTCGGCGGCCCCCGCCAATTCCGTATCAGGCTCCCCGGCCGGGGCGGCGCATTCGGCGGCCGCGGAACGGCTCGCGCACCACCGGAAAGGACACGCGAGGAAACCCGCAAGAACAGCAACGGAACACTCGCGGACGCCGGCACCGCACTTTTTCGCGGCGCCGTGATCGCGCGTGCGGCCGCCCGGCCCCTGTGCCGTATTCGGCGCCGGTGCCGTATTCAGCCGCGGAACGGCCGGCGGTGAAATGCGGCACGGCCCCTTGCGGCGGCAAGAAGGAAATACGTGCAGGTCACGTCCCGGCCGCCCGGCGCACCGGACACAGCGCCCGGACCCGGCGCAGGACCGGGCCCGTGCCCGGGGGCCGGGGGCTTGGGGGCATGAGTGGAACTCCATCGGATGAATCTCCTCCATGAGCTGGCGCGCGCCCCGCAACCGGCCCGGGCCCAAAATCCCGTGCCGATTCAACGTGGTCAGGCCGAACAGATGGCTGAAGGACGCCGTGAGCGATGGCTGGCGATGGCTTCACGGTCCTGGTCAGGAAATCCCGGAAAAGGAATTGAATCCGGCCCGCCGCGTGCGGGCCATGGCATTTTCTGTGCATACGGCTGCCATGCGCGTTCCGTCCCCCCGCTGATGCGCAGAACCCCGGTGCTGCCGAACTGCAGCCAGGGGTGCACTTGGGAGAGTTCCATGAGCGGTCGGGGGTGTCAACGTGCCTCCGGGCGGGGAGAGAGCGTTAATCCAGGGCGTGTAAATTTTTCTTTTCGTAATCGATCGCCCCTAAAGGGGAACTCTAGGTTCCCCTTTTCTGGAGGGGAACTCCGGTCTCCTTCAGGTTCCGGCGCGACCGCACGGTGTCCGCCTTGTGAATACCCACGGTGTGTGCCGCATGCCGCCGCCGCACACACCCCGTAACAATCAAGGAGATAGGCATGGTTAACGAAAAGATTCCGGCAGCCGATTCGGGCGGCCAGGAATTGTCCGCCGCCGCGCGGCGCACCACCGAGGAACTGCTGCACAAAATGGAGCAGCGGCTGCGGTCGTTCCTGGCGGCCGAACGCGGGGTGTGGGGCGCGGCGGACGCACGGGCGGCCGGCGCCGTCGACGCGGTCAGCGACCTGCTCGCGGCCGGCGGCAAACGCATCCGGCCCACCTTCTGCATCACCGGCTACCTCGCCGCCGGCGGCGACCCGCGCGAGCCCGGCATCGTGGCGGCGGCCGCCGCCGTGGAGATGCTGCACGCCTCCGGCCTCATCCACGACGACATCATCGACGCCTCCAGCCACCGGCGCGGGGTGCCCACCGTCCACGCCAGGCACTCCGCGCTGCACGAGAGCTGCGGCTGGCAGGGCGAGTCACGCCGCTTCGGCGAGGGGGTGGCCCTGCTGGTCGGGGACCTGGCGCTGGTCTACTCCGACCAGCTGATGTCCCAGGCGCCCCCGGCGGTGATCCCGGTGTGGAGCAAGCTGCGCTCGGAGGTGATGATCGGCCAGTACATGGACATGACCGCGGCCGCCGAGTTCTCCGTGGACCCCGCCGTCTCCCGCTGGATCGCCCTGGTCAAGTCCGGCCACTACACCATCCACCGGCCGCTGGTGGTGGGCGCGAGCGCGGCCGGCCGCGCCGATCTGGCCCCCGCCTTCGAGAAGTACGGCGAGGCGGTGGGCGAGGCCTTCCAGCTCCGCGACGACCTGCTGGACGCCTTCGGCGACTCCGCCGACACCGGCAAACCCGCCGGCCTGGACTTCAGCCAGCACAAGATGACGCTGCTGCTGGGCTGGGCGATGCAGCGCGACGAACGCATCCACCAGCTGATCACCGAGCCCGGCCACACCCCCGAGGAGGTACGCCACCGTCTGGTGGACACCGGCGTCCTGGACGACGTCGAAAAGCACATCAGCGCCCTGGTCGAACAGGGCTGCCGGGCCATCGACGACGTCCCCATCGACCCGGTCTGGCGCAGCGAACTGACCCACCTGGCCAACCGCGTCGCCTACCGCAGCACCTGACCCGCCCCCGGGCCCCGGCGCCCAGCTGGCTGCCTGAGCGCAGCCGGGGCCGGGCGCCCGACGGCCGACTTCACCCGCCACCCGCGCCGGGGCGCCCCAACGGGCCGGGCGCCGGGCCGCCGGCGGCCAACGCTCCCGCCGCGCGCGGCAGTTGGCCGCCCGCCGACGGCTCCCACCCCCTCGACACCCGCCACAGCCCCCATCGCATCCGCCTCGAGGATTGCTCGAGGCACGCCGGGCCCCCGCCCGCGCGCAGGCCCGCGTACCGTCCCGCCACAGGCCACCGCTTCCGGCACGCGCACCCGCTCCCACCAGGCACGTTGCGCTGCGAGCGGGCCGCGGCGGGCGGCGCCCGGGCGGCGGCCCGCGGTGGTGGGGCAACGGCCGCGGCGGGCAAGGGGGTTGGGGAAAAGCCGTCGGGGACGGGGGCGTACGCCGCATGATGCCATCACCGATGCACCGAAAGGGCGGCCACGATGAATGCGCACCCACGCCCCGCCGGCGGCCGCCAGGGCCCGCACGGCCGCGGCCATGCCGTGGTGATCGGTTCGGGCCTGGCCGGGCTCACCGCGGCGCGGGCCCTGGCCAACTCCATGGACCGGGTCACCGTCATCGAGCGCGACCGCCTGCCGCACGGCCCCGGCCGGCGCCCCGGCCTGCCCCAGGCCCGGCACGCCCACCACCTGAGCACCGCCGCCCAGCAGGGCCTGGAACGCCTCTTCCCCGGCATCGGCCAGGACCTCGTCCGCGCCGGCGCCCTCTCGCTGCGCATGCCCCAGGACATGCTGCTGCTGGGCCCGCACGGCTGGCTGCCCCGCTTCGACGCGGGCCTGCCGCTGCTCAGCGCCGGCCGCGACCTGGTCGACGCGGTGCTGCGCGAGCGGCTGCGCGCCGATGCCCGGGTGCGCTTCCTGCCCGGCCACGAGGTCCTGGCCCTGCGGCCCGACCGCAACGACACCGTCACCGGCGTCTGGGCGCGCGCCCGCGACCGGCAGGCCCCCGGGGGCTGGGGCCCGCGGCAGCTGATAGCCGCCGACTTCGTGGTGGACGCCTCCGGCAGCACCTCCCGCGCCCCGCACTGGCTGGCCGAACTGGGCTACGCACCCCCGCCGCAGAGCGTGACGGCGGCCCGCACCACCTACGCCTCCACCCTGTTCGCCCCGCCCGCCGGCCATGTCGCCGACTGGCAGGCCCTGTTGCTGATGGCCTCGCCCGGCAACCCCCGCCAGGGCACCCTGCTCCCCGTCGAGGGCGGGCGCTGGCAGGTGACGCTGTGCGCCGCCGACAACAGCCCCCCGCCCACCGACCACGCCGCCCTGCTGCGCGCCGCCGCCGCCCTGCGCCACCCGCTGCTGCACGACGTGATAGCCGCCGCCACCCCGCTGGGCCCGCTGTACACCTGCGCGGCCACCGAGAACCGCTGGCGCCACTACGAGCAACTGCGCCGCTGGCCCGATCAGTTCCTCGTGGTCGGCGACGCGCTGGCCACCTTCGACCCCGCCCACGGCCCCGGCATGACCCAGGCCGTCCAGGGCGCCCTGGTCCTGGACCAGGTACTGGCCGGCCACGGCACCACGGTGGGCCTGACCTACCGGCTGCGCCGCGCCCTGGCCCACCAGCTGGCCCCCGCCTGGCGCTCCAGCACCCGCCACCTGCACACCACCACCGACCGCTCGGCCCCCGCCGGCCTGCGGGCCCGCCTGGGCCGGCGCTACACCGCCCGCATCGCGGCCGCCGCACCCGGCGACCCGCACGCGGCGGCCCAGCTGATCGCCCGCATCCAGGCGGCCGGCCCGCTGGCCGCCGTGCCCCGCACCCCGCGCACCGCGCCCGGGCCCGCCCCCACGGCGCCGCCCAGCACCACCCACGGCCCCCACGCGCGCGCCCGCCGCACCGCCCCGGCCGCGCCCGCCATCGGCGTCGCCACCGGCTCGGCCCGCCCCCGGCCCGCGGGCTCCTCGGCCCAGTGGCCGGCCACGCCGCTGGAGGGGGGAGCCGACCGCGGGCGGGGAAAGGCCGCGACATAGTCTTCGGCCATGACAAGAGCGCAGCAACTGCCCGCCGTCAAGGGCGACTTGGGCGACCCGCGGCGGGCGCGCGGCATGAACCCACCCGATACGTATGCCCTGTTGGGCGCCCTGCGGGACGCCGCCCGAGGGCGAAACTCGAATACCGCTGGAGAACCGGTCGAGTTGCCGCTGGAGTCCGGCTCGAGCCCGGTTGTCCGGCCGCCGCGGATATCGATAGCGTTCGATCCGCTTCAGGGCACGGGCCCGTTTGCGCCGCTGCAGGCCGCCCCCACCACCGATCGTTCACCGGCCGGCGAGGGTGTGCCTGTGACGACTGAGCGGCGAGGGGAGGGCGCGCGGGTATGAGCATCACCGAGAAGGCGCCGCAGCGCGGGCAGGCCACGGTGCCCAAGGGCGAACGCATCGCCGACTACGTCGACGGGCGCCTCGGCATCTACAAGGGGCGCACCCTGGTGCGCAAGGTCTTCCCCGAACACTGGTCCTTCATGTTCGGCGAGATCGCGCTCTACAGCTTCATCATCCTGATCCTCACCGGTCTCTACCTGACCATGTTCTTCAACCCGAGCATGGCCCACACCGTCTACGACGGCCCGCACACCCCGCTGCAGGGCGTGCAGATGTCCGAGGCCTACGCCTCCACCCTCAGGATCAGCTTCGAGGTGCGCGGCGGCCTGTTCATCCGCCAGCTGCACCACTGGTCGGCCCTGACCATGATCGCCGCGATGATGGCGCACACCCTGCGGCACTTCCTGACCGGCTCCTTCCGCAAGCCGCGCGAGTTCAACTGGCTCATCGGCGTGGTCCTGCTGGTCCTGGTCACCCTGGAAGGCTTCCTGGGCTACTCGCTGCCCGACGACCTGCTCTCGGGCACCGGCCTGCGCATCGCCGAGGGCGTCACCCTGGCCATCCCGCTGGTGGGCACCTACGCCACGCTGTTCCTGTTCGGCGGCGAATTCCCCGCCACCGACATCATCCCGCGCTTCTACAGCCTGCACATCCTGCTGCTGCCCGGCCTCATCCTGGCCCTGGTCACGCTCCACCTGATCCTGGTCTTCTACCAGAAGCACACCCAGTTCCGCGGCCCGGGCCGCACCCAGAAGAACGTCGTCGGCCAGCCCCTGATGCCGCACTACGCGGCCAAGGCCGGCGGCTTCTTCTTCCTGGTCTCCGGCGTCCTGGCGCTGATGGCGGGCATCGCCCAGATCAACGCGGTCTGGGTCTACGGGCCCTACCGCCCCGATCAGATCTCCCAGGGCTCCCAGCCCGACTGGTACATGGGCTTCTTGGAAGGCGCCCTGCGCGCCTTCCCCGCCTGGGAGTTCGTCATCGCCGGCTACACCGTCAACATGGGCGTCCTGGTCCCGGCCGTCATCCTGCCCACCATCCTGATCGCCGTGCTGGCCCTGTGGCCGTTCCTGGAATCGTGGATCACCGGCGACAAGCACGAGCACCACCTGCTGGACCGGCCGCGCGAACAGCCCACCCGCACCGCCTTCGTCGCCTCGCTGACCGCCTTCTACCTGGTGCTGTTCTTCGGCGGCTCCAACGACATCCTGGCCGAGCGCTTCCACCTGTCCATGAACGCCATCACCTGGGGCGTGCGCATCGGCGTCTTCCTCGTGCCGGCCCTCACCTACGTCATCACCAAGCGCATCTGCATCGGCCTGCAGCTGCGCGACCGCGACAAGCTCCTGCACGGCCGCGAGACCGGACGCATCAAGCGGCTGCCGCACGGCGAGTTCATCGAGGTCCACGAGCGCATCGACCGCGAGCAGGAGTACATGCTGCTCTCCCGCGATGTGCCCAAGGCGCTGCCCGCCCCGGTGCGCGAGGACGGCGAGGGCATCCCCAACCCGCACTCCCGCACCCAGCAGGTGCGCCACAGGCTCAGCCGCTGGCTGACCAGCGGCCAGGTCGCCAACCCCACCCCGCAGGAGATGCAGCAGGCCCTGCACCACCTCGACCCGGCCCCCGACGGGCACCGGGAGATCACCCCGCCCGCCCCCGCCGAACGGCGCGAAGCGGACCAGCAACTGCACTGAGAGGCCGGCGCGCCACAGCGCGCCGCACCCCACACGGCGGCGGGGGCGACCAGGGGACGGGTCGCCCCCGCCGGCCATGCCCACCCCCCGCAACACCCCACCATTGCCCGGCAGTTGAGCCGCCCGCCGCCCGCCCGCCGCCGTGACCCACGTCACCTCGACGGGTCCTTGGTGCGCGGGCGCCGCCCGTGTCACTATTTCTGCAAGCCTCCCCTGCCCGAAAGCCGTGCCCCCTCCCCGCCGGAGTGTCGAGCCCGCACGCGCAGGGCGAGCCGGGTCCCGCCCGCGCGAACACCGCCCCGGCCGGCCCGCACCACACCGGCCCGCCGGACGCCGCCGGACCCCCTTCTTTTTCTTTCTTCTTCTCACCGCCCGCAGCCCCGGCCCGGCCCGCCCCCAAAAAAACGTGGCGGCCGGGCCTCCTGGCGCCCGCGGGCCGGCACCGCCCCGCCCGCACACCCGCTCACCTTCCATAGGGGGACACCCATGTCCGATTCCGTACCGGCCCAGGGCTTCTCGGACGCCGCCGCACTGCGCCGCGCCAACCGCGCCACCGTCGAGCAGTACATGCACACCCGCGGCCAGGACCGGCTGCGCCGGCACGAACTGTTCACCGAGGACGGCCGCGGCGGCCTGTGGACCACCGACACCGGCTTGCCGGTGGAGACGGTGGGCCGCGACCGGCTGGCCGAGCACGCGGTGTGGTCGCTGAACTGCTTCCCGGACTGGGAGTGGTACAACATCCAGATTTTCGAGACGCAGGACCCCAACCACATCTGGGTGGAGTGCGACGGACGCGGAAAGATCCGCTTCGGCGACTACCCGGAGGGCTACTACGAGAACCACTTCCTGCACTCCTTCGAACTGGAGAACGGGAAGATCAAGCGCAACCGCGAATTCATGAACCCCTTCCAGCAGCTGCGCGCCCTGGGCATCCCGGTGCCCGAGATCAAGCGCACGGGCATACCCACCTGACCCTGACGACCACCGCTGGATCGGAGCACGTCATGGAAGACGTCATACGGGAGATTCGTATCCGCGGGGCCCTACAACAACCCGAGTGGAGCGATGTGCCCCAGCTGCACCGCGTGGGCGAGGCGCTGGCCGCCCGCCCCGCCCTGGTGCGCGGCCAGGACCTGGCCACCCTGCGCACCCTGCTGGCCAAGGTGGCACACGGCCAGGCACTGGTGCTGCAGTGCGGGGACTGCGCGGAGGACCCCCAGGAATGCACCCGCCCCCAAGTGGCCCGCAAGGCCGCCCTGCTGGACCTGCTGGCCGGCTCCCTGGGACTGCGCACCGGCCGGCCGGTGCTGCGGGTGGGACGCATCGCGGGACAGTTCGCCAAACCCCGCTCCAAACCCACCGAACACATCGACGGCCTGGAACTGCCGGTCTTTCGCGGGCACATGGTCAACGGACCCGAACCCGACCCCGAGAGCCGGCGCCCGGACCCGCTGCGCATCCTGACCGGCTACATGGCCGCCGGCGACATCATGGAACACCTGGGCTGGCGCGAGCGCGCCGCCGGCCGCGCCGTGGTCCAAGCGCCGGTGTGGACCAGCCACGAGGCGCTGCTGCTGGACTACGAGATGCCCATGCTGCGCACCGACGAACAGGGCCGGCTGTTCCTGGGCTCCACGCACTGGCCCTGGATCGGCGAGCGCACCCGCCAGCTGGAGGGCGCACACGTGGCGCTGCTCGCCCAGGTCGCCAACCCCGTCGCCTGCAAGGTCGGCCCGGCCATGGAAGCAGCCGACCTGCTGGCCCTGTGCGAACGGCTGGACCCCCGCCGCGAACCCGGACGCCTGACCTTGATCGCCCGGATGGGCGTGAACGCCATCACCGACCGGCTGCCGCCGCTGGTGGAGGCGGTCCGCCGGGCCGGCCACCCGGTCATCTGGCTGAGCGACCCGGTGCACGGCAACACCGTCACCGCCCCCGGCGGCTACAAGACCCGGATGGTCGACACCGTCGCCCGCGAGGTCACCGCCTTCGTGGCGGCGCTGCACACCGCGGGCGGCACCGCCGGCGGCCTGCACCTGGAGGCCACCCCCGACGACGTCACCGAGTGCGCCACCACCACCGCCGACCTGGACCGGGTCGGCGAGCGCTACCTCTCCAGCTGCGACCCGCGCCTGACCCCCCAACAGGCCCTCAGCGTCGTCTCGGCCTGGACCGCCTGACTGCCCACGCGACAAGCCGAGGGACTGACACCGACATGACCGGCATCCCCCCCATCCACCCCTACCCGCTGCCCGCCCACGGCGACCTGCCCCCCGCCGCCGTCACCTGGAGCGCCCGGCCCGAACGCTCGGTCCTGCTCGTCCACGACATGCAGCGCTACTTCCTCAACCCCCTGCCCGACCCGCTGCGCCACCAACTGACCAACAACGCCGCCCAGCTGCGCGAGCGGTGCGCGGCCCTGGGCATCCCGGTCGCCTACACCGCCCAGCCCGGCGGCATGAGCGTGCAGCAGCGCGGCCTGCTCCAGGACTTCTGGGGCCCGGGCATGCGCCCCGCCCCCCAGGACCGCCAGGTCGTCGACGCCCTGGCCCCCGCAGAGGGGGACTGGCTGCTCACCAAGTGGCGCTACAGCGCCTTCTTCAACACCGACCTGCTCAAGCGGATGCGCGCCGCCGGCCGCGACCAGCTCATCGTGTGCGGCGTCTACGCCCACGTGGGCGTGCTGGCCACCGCCCTGGACGCCTTCAGCCACGACATCCAGCCCTTCCTCGTCGCCGACGCCACCGCCGACTTCTCCCAGGACTACCACCGCTCGGCCCTCACCTACGCCGCCGAACGCTGCGCCCGGGTCACCACCGTCAAGGGGCTGTTCACATGAGTCCACACCCCACCCCCGCCCCCAAGCCGGACCATGACCTGCTCACCGCGGCCCTGCACGGCGGGCAGGAGGCGTACGCGCTGCTGCACCGGCCCGCCGCCACCGGCCCCGGCGTCCTGGAGGTCCTCACCGGCACCGTCACCCACCCCGCCACCCTGGCCGACATCCCGCTGCCCGACACCGCCACCACGTCCGGCGCCCACCACGAAACACTGGTCATCGTGCCCTACCGGCAGCTGGCCGAACGCGGCTTCGCCTGCGCCGACGACGCCACCCCGCTGGTGGCCATGACGGTCACGGGCCAGCAGCAGCTGCCGCTGGCGACCGCCCTGGCCCAGATCGCCGACGTGCCCACGACGCTGGCCGGCGAGGACTTCGACGTCGACGACGCCGCCTACGAGGACGTGGTGCGCCGCATCGCCAAGGAGATGATCGGCACGGGGGAGGGCGCCAACTTCGTCATCAAGCGCACCTTCGTCGCCGACATCACCGACTACGGCCCGCGCAGCGCCCCGGCCCTCTTCCGCCGGCTGCTGGAGCGCGAATCCGGCGCCCACTGGACGTTTTTGATCCACACCGGCGGCCGCACCCTGGTCGGCGCCTCGCCCGAACGCCACATCAGCCTCAAGGACGGGCTGGCGGTGATGAACCCCATCAGCGGCACCTACCGCTACCCGCCCACCGGCCCCACCCTGGACGGCGTGCTGGACTTCCTCGGCGACCGCAAGGAGACCGACGAGCTGTACATGGTGCTGGACGAGGAACTGAAGATGATGGCCCGCATCTGCCCCGGCGGCGGACGCGTGGTGGGCCCCTACCTCAAGGAAATGGCCAAGGTCGCCCACACCGAGTACTTCATCGAGGGCCACAGCGACCGCGACGTGCGCGACATCCTGCGCGAGACGATGTTCGCCCCCACCGTCACCGGCAGCCCGCTGGAGAGCGCCTGCCGCATCATCCAGCAGTACGAGCCCGGCGGCCGCGGCTACTACAGCGGCGCCGCCGCACTGATCGGCCGCGATGCGCGCGGACAGCGCGTGATGGACTCCGCGATCCTCATCCGCACCGCCGACATCAGCGCGCAAGGACGCCTCAGCCTCGGCGTCGGCGCGACCATCGTGCGCCACTCCGACCCGGCCTCCGAGGCCGCCGAGACCCGCGCCAAGGCGGCCGGCCTGGTCGCCGCCCTCAACGGCGATGGCACCGAACGCTTCGCCGACCACCCCAGCGTGGGGGGGGGGGGGGGGGGGGGGGGGGGGGGCGCCCCGCGCCCCGGGGGGGCGGGCGCCCCCCCCCCCCCCCCCCCCCCCCCCCCCCCCCCCCCCCCCCCCCCCCCGCCCCCCCCCCCCCCCCCCCCCCCCCCACGACTCCATCGCCGGCTTCTGGCTCTCCCCACCGCACACCCGCACCGCCCCGCTGCCCGGCCTGGCCGGGCGCCGGGTGCTGGTGGTGGACGCCGAGGACACCTTCACCTCGATGATCGACCAGCAGCTGCGCTCCCTGGGCCTGCACGTGACGGTGCGCCGCTACGACCAGGAGTACACCTTCACCGGCCACGACCTGATCGTGATGGGACCGGGCCCCGGCGACCCGCAGGAGAGCGCTCACCCCAAGATGGCCCACCTGCACACCGCGGTGGCCACCCTGCTGCGCGAACAGCGGCCCTTCCTCGCCGTCTGCCTCAGCCACCAGGTGCTGGGCCTGCAACTGGGCTTGGAGCTGCGCCGCAAGACCGTGCCCAACCAGGGCGTGCAGAAACAGATCAGCCTGTTCGGCGCCCCCGAACACGTCGGCTTCTACAACACCTTCGCCCTGCTCAGCCAGGACGACACCATCACCCCGCGCATCCTGGGCGGCACGGGCACCGTCCAGGTCAGCCGGGAGGCGGCCACCGGCGAGGTGCACGCCCTGCGCGGACCGGGCTTCGCCTCCCTGCAGTTCCACCCCGAATCCGTCCTGACCCGGCAGGGCCCCCGCATCGTGGGCACCGCCCTGGCCGGCCTGCTGGCCCCGGCGGCCGGGGCCGCCGCCTGCGCACCAGGGAAGGAATGAGCCATGCCCGAGCCGACCCGCCAGCACCCCGCCCCCGCCCCGCCCGCCGCCAACCGCGCACCCGCGGCGCGGCGTTCGGAGACCATGACCGCCGGCCTCCACGTGGACTTCCCCGAGTTCCGCACCCCGCCGGCCGAGCCGATGGCCCTGCTGGCCGACTGGCTGGAGACAGCCACCGCACAGGGTGTGCGTGAGCCGCGCGCGCTGGCCCTGGCCACCGCCGACACCCGGGGCCGGCCCTCCTCCCGGATCCTGGCCATCAACCGCCTCACCGAGCGCGGCATCGTCTTCATCACCCACTCCGGCAGCCGCAAAGGCAAGGAGCTGGCCGCCAACCCCTACGCCTCGGGCGTGCTGTACTGGCGCGAGACCAGCCAGCAGATCACCATCGCCGGACCCGTACGCCTTCTGCCGCGCGCAGAGGCCGAGGAACTGTGGGCGGCGCGCGCGGTGTTCACCCACCCCATGACCACCGTCTCCCGCCAGAGCGAACCGGTGCGCGACCTGCAGCACTTCGAGGAGATCCGCGCCCAGGCCCTCCACCTGGGCACCCCCGCGCGGGCGTTGCCGTGCCCGGCGACGTTCGTCGCCTTCTGCCTGGAGCCCGACGCGGTGGAGTTCTGGGCCAACGGCACCGACCGGCTGCACGAGCGCCTGCGCTACCAGCGCACCGACAGCGGCTGGAGCACCACCCGCCTGCAGCCCTGATGCCCGGCCGGCGGCTCGAGCCACTCTCGAGCGGGCGCGCGCGATGATGGGGGCCCGAGCCCGAACATGATGAGTGCGAAGGCTGCATCCGGCGATCACGCGCTCCCCGTTTTTGATGACTGCCCCGATCCGCCTGATGAAAACCGCGCCCACAACTCAGTGTGGAGAGGTATGTCGAACAACACCGACCTGGCAGGTCTCTACTCGGTCATCGAGGAATCGTCCCGGCTGGTGGACGTGGCCTGCGCGCACGACACCGTCTGGCCGATCCTGAGCGCATTCGAAGACACCCTGGCCCAGGCCGTCATCGCCTTCCGGGTGGCGACCGGAGAGCGCAACGCAGGAGACTTCGACTGCCGCTTCACCATGCTGCCCCAGGGCCTTGACCCCTACGCGACCGCGGTGGCCAACGGCCTGATCGCCCCCACCGACCACCCCATCGGCAGCCTCCTGGGCGAACTGGACCGGCACTTCCCCCTCAGCCACAGCGGCATCGACTTCGGCGTGGTCGGCGGCTTCAAGAAGACCTGGTCGTTCTTCCCCACCGACGCCCTGCAGTCGCTCGCCGACCTGACCCAGCTGGCGTCGATGCCGGCCGGCGCGGCCGCCAACCTGGACTTCTTCACCCGCTACGACCTGGCCGACCGGGTCAGCCTGGTGGGCATCGACTACCCCCACAAGTCACTGAACCTGTACTTCGGCGCGGCCCCCGCCGAAACCTTCTCGGCTCAGAACCTCACCGCCCTGCTGCGCGACGCCGGCCTGCCCGCGCCCAGCGAGCGGCTGCTCAAGCTCGGGGCGCAGGCCTTCGGTATCTACGCCACCTTGAGCTGGGAATCGACGCGAGTCGAGCGGATCACCATCGCGGCCATGACACCGGACCCGATGCTGCTGCCGGTGCCCATCGAGCCGAAGATCGAGCACTACGTGAAGAAGGCGCCCTACAGCACCGACGACCGCCAGTTCGTCTACGCGATCACCTCGGCGCCCACGGGGGAGTACCACAAGCTCCAGTCGTACTACAAGTGGCACTCCCAGGTCGAGAACACCCTGCTGGTGCCCGACAGCCGATAGCGGCGCCGTCCCTGCCACCGGCGCGGCACACCCGCCGCTGGTATCCCTACCCGGCTGAATCCTGCAAGGAGAACCCTCGTGAACATCGCACTGTGGATCGTTGCCGCCGTACTGGGCGCGGCCAGTCTGGCCGGCGGGGCCATGAAAGTGCTCCAGCCCACCGAGAAGCTGGCCACCTCCGGCTTCGCCTGGGTCGAAGACTTCAGCGGCAGCACGGTCAAGACCATCGGCGCCCTGGAGATGCTGGCCGGCGTGGGACTGATCCTGCCGGCGGCGCTGGACATCGCCCCGGTGATGGTGCCGGTGGCCGCCCTGGGCCTGGTCGCCCTCATGATCGGCGCGGCCATCACGCACCTGCGCCGCCAGGAGATCGAGGGGATCGTCGTCAACGTGGTCCTGCTCGGCGTGTCCATGTTCGTGGTGTGGGGCCGCTTCGGCCCGCACTCCTTCTGACCATTCTTCCCCGCTCGACCCCACCCGCCACACCAGATTGCTTCCCCGCTCTACGGCGGCCGGCCCACCAGGGCCGGCCGCCGCGCTCGTTTTCCACCACCCCCGGCGCCCGCCACCGCCCCGCCTTCGCCGACCCGCCCGGAGACACCCATGACCGCACCCCAACCCGCCCCCGCAGGCCCGGTGTTCACCCAGCACCTCGAGCTGCGCGCCCGCAACCGGCACGCCGTGGAGCAGTACCTGCAGACCGGCCCCGAGGCCCGGCTGCGCCGCTACACCCTCTACACCCAGGACGGCACCTCGGCGCTGTTCAACACCGACATCGGCCGGCCCATCGTCGTGCGCGGCCGGCAGAACCTGAAGCGGCACGGCGAGCTGTCCCTGCAAGTGCTGCCCGACTGGCAGTGGTTCGACATCCAGATCTACGAGACACAGGACCCGGCCACCATCTGGGTCGAGTGCGACGGCGAGGGAACCATCCGCTTCCCCGGCTATCCCCAGGGCACCTACCGCAACCACTTCATCCACGGCTTCACCCTGGACGACGGACTGATCGCCGCCAGCCGCGAATACACCAACCCCATCGAGCACATGCGCGCCCTGAGCATCGAGACCCCGCACATCCAGCGGGACTGGATCCCCTCGTAACGGGCCTTTGACAGCCCCGCGGGGGCCGCCGGCCGTGCAGGCCGGCGGCCCCCCTTTTTTTGCGGCGTGCGGCCAAGACCGCCCCGCACGGCACGGGCCACCGGGGGATGGGTGCCCGGGCCGCCGGGCGGCCTGTGCTCATGACGACGAAACAGCGCCCCCAAATGTGAGGTGACGCAATGTCACCACCACCCGGCCCCGCACCGGGCCCGCACCGAACCGAAGGGACAGCATGACCACCACCGGACCCCCTCTTGGGGCGGCCGCCTTACCCCAGGCCGTCGACAGCGCACTGCGGGAGTTCTTCACCCACCGCCGCGCCGAGGCCGAAGCGATCAGCCCCGCCTACGCGGCCGCGGTCGCCGAGCTGGAGAGCTATGTGCTGCGCGGCGGCAAACGGGTGCGCCCCACCTTCGCCTGGCTGGGCTGGCTCGGCGCCGGCGGCCGCGAGGACGACCCCGCCGCCGGGGCGGTCCTGCGCACCTGCGCCGCCCTGGAACTGCTGCACGCCTCGGCCCTGATCCACGACGACGTCATCGACGCGGCCCCCACCCGCCGCGGCGCCGCCGCCGCACACATCATGTTCGCCGACCGGCACCGCGCCCAGTGCTGGTCGGGCGATCCGCACCTGTACGGCACCGGCGCCGCGATCCTCATCGGCGACCTGGCCCAGGGCTGGGCCGACGACATGATCCGCACCAGCGGCCTGCCCGGGCCCGCCCAGCAGCGCATCGCCCCCGTCTGGTCGGCGCTGCGCACCGAGGTCCTGTGCGGCCAGCTCCTCGACCTGAACGCCGAGGCCGCCGCCGCCGAGGACGTGGAGACACCCCTGCTGGTCGACCACTACAAGACCGCCTCCTACACGGTGGAGCGCCCGCTGCACATCGGCGCCGCGATCGCCGGCGCGGACGGCGAACTGATCGCCGCCTACCGCACGTTCGGCCTCGACATCGGCATCGCCTTCCAGCTCCGCGACGACCTGCTGGGCGTGTTCGGCACCCCGCAGGACACCGGCAAGCCCTCCGGCGGCGACCTGATCCAGGGCAAACGCACCGTGCTGTTCGCGGCCGCGCTGCGTTACGCCGACGAACGCGACCCGGCCGCGGCGAAGTTCCTGCGCACCCGGATCGGCACGGACATCAGCGACCGGGAGCTGGCCCGGATGCGCGCCATCATCACCGACGTCGGCGCCGTGGCCCACGTGGAGCGCGACATCACCGCCCGCACCCGGCGGGCCCTGGCCGCGCTGGAGGCCAGCGGGGCCGGCGCCCGCGCCAAGGAACGGCTGCGCGCCATGGCGATCAGCGCCACCCAGCGCACCTCATGACCCGCGCCCGGCCACCTCGGCCCAACTGACCTGCCCTTTTTCGCACATGACGGCCCTGGCACGCCAGGGCCGTCATTTTTTTTGCCCGCAACCGGCCCCGCCGCCTCACGTTTTTGGGGGCTGCGTCGTCGTATAGGCATAGGTGGGGGATCGGGTCCGCCCTGTTCCCCCGGCAGGTGACCCGTGCGGGTCACCCGATCCCCCACCCGTGCCCCGCGGCTTCGACCGGCGCGCCGAAGCCCCGCACCCCCACCAAGGAGTGCCCCGTGAGTGACGTCGCCCCCGTGCTACCGGCGCGCGGCGCCCGCGGCCCGGGTGACGCGGAAGTTGGCCATCATGCCCATCGCCGCATGGTCGAACATGTGACAGTGGTACACGTAGGTGCCCTCGTAGCCGGTGAACGTCGCCTGCAGCTTGACCGTCTCCCCGGGCAGCAGCGAGACGGTGTCCTTCAGCCCGCTCTCCGGCCCGGACGTGACCGGGCTGCCGTTGCGCTCCAGCACCCGGAACTGCACCAGGTGCATATGGAAGTTGTGCGGCATACGGGTGTTGGTGTTGCGCACCGTCCAGATCTCGGTGGCCCCGTATTCGACCTCGGTGTCCACGCGGTCCATGTCGTAGGCCTTGCCGTTGATGAACGAGTCGGCCGTCGCACCGGTCTCGTCCATGCTCAGCTCGAAGCTGCGGTTGACCGTGGCGGTGCCCAGCGCGGGCAGCGTGCGCAAGGCGGCGGGCACACTGCTGGAGTCCGCGGCCGGCGCGCCGATGCGGAACTGCAGCACCTTGCCGATCTGCTCGGCCGGCTCGTCGGGCCGCCGCGGCGCGGTGTTCTCCAGCACCAGCCGGGTGCCGGCCGGATACCGGGAGAAGTCCACCACCACATCGGCGCGCTCCCCGGGCGAGAGCGCCACCGAAGTCACCTCGACCGGCTTCTCCAGCAGCCCGCCGTCCGAGCCGATCTGCTGGAGCACCGAGCCGTCGGACAGCTTCAGCGTGAAGAACCGCATGTTGGACATGTTGAACAGCCGCAGCCGGTACTTGCGGGCGGCGACCTGGAAGTAGGGCCAGGCCTTCCCGTTGGTCAGCAGCACGGTGCGCAGCCGGTCACCCATGGCGTACACGAGCTGGCCGGCGTCGTCGAAGTGCGCGTCGCTCAGCGCGATCGGCACGTCGTAGGTGCCCGAGGGAAGCGGCAGCCTCTGCTCGACCGGGTCGGTGAGCAGGTAGAAGCCGGTCAGCCCGCGGTAGACGGTCTCCGACTCGTAGTGGTGGGCGTGGTCGTGGAACCACATGTTCGCGTGCGGCTGGCTGTTGGGGTAGGTGTAGGTCTTGGTGCCGCCGCCGGCCGCGACCAGGTCCATGGGCGCGCCGTCGCTGCTCTCGGGCACATGGGCGCCGTGCAGGTGGACCGAGGCGGGCACGCCCAGCTGGTTGGTCTGCTGGATCACCACGCGCCGGTTGGAGACCGCCTTGATGAGCGGGCCGGGAAAGCTGCCGTTGAAGGTACGCACCCGGGTCGTGAAGCCGGGCACGATCTGCGCGTCCGCCTCCTTCATGGTCATGCGGTAGTACGAGGCCGTGCTGGACACCGAGTACGGCTGCAGCACCTTGGGCACCGGCATCGCCTGGGTGAACTGCGCGATGGCGGCCGGGTCCAGGTCGGCGGCCTTGGCGGGCGCCGAGCTGGCGACGGCGGGCACCAGCAGGCCCGCACTGCCGATGGTGCCGGTCAGGGCGGCGCCCGTCTTGAGGACGGTTCTGCGCTGGATCATGGTGGGTCTCCCCCGTGGAGTGCTGTGGTGAGGCGGGCGCACCCAGATGTGCGGCCCGCAGAGCAGGGCTGTGCGCCGACGGCGCGGCGCGCCCCGAAAAAGGAGCGGGCACCCCGAGACGTCAGGGGCCCGAGGGCCGGCGCGGGCAGGACGAAGCGGCCGGCCGGCGCCGCCGCGGGACGGCCGGGCCACCACGCGTGGCCCGGCCGCCGGTCATCCGGCGCCCGGCCGGCCGGGAAGCCGGCCGCGGAATCGGCCAGGTCGGCCGGTAAGCCGGCCCCGGCCAGGAGATCGTCGGGAAGCCGGCCACGAAGCCGACCAGGAGATCGGTCGGAGTTGTCGGGAAGTCGGCCAGGAGATCGGCCCGGAAGCCGGCCGGTGAGTTGGCCGGGAAGTGTCCGGTAAGCCAGCCGGGAGATCGGTCAGGAAGTCGGCCGGTGAGTCGGCCCGGAAGCCGGCCAGGAGGTCGGCCCGGAAGCCGGCCGGTGAGTTGGCCGGGAAGTGTCCGGTAAGCCAGCCGGGAGATCGGTCAGGAAGTCGGCCGGTGAGTCGGTCGGTAAGCCGGCCAGGAGATCGGCCCGGAAGCCGGCCGGGAACGTGGCCGGGAAGTCGGCCGCGAAGCCGGCCGGGGGATCGGTCGGGGAGTGGGGCGGCTCAGGTGGTGGGGGACAGGACCGCCTCGACCACCGAGGCGTGCGGTGAGGGGTCCAGGAAGCGGGTGACCTCGAAGCCCGCGGCCCTCAGCAGCTCCTCGTACTCCGCGCGGGTACGGTTCCTGCCGTTGAGGACCGTCATCATCATCATGTCCACCGTCTTGCCCGGGTGGGGCTCGTTGCCCGCCGGGATCATGGGGTTGGCGACCAGCAGCCGCCCGTGCGCGGGCATGGCGCTGCGACAGGTGCGCAGGATCTGCAGGCACTGCTCGTCCGGCCAGCTGGCCAGCACCTGCTTGAGGAAGTAGACGTCGGCGCCGGCCGGCACGGAGACGAAGAAGTCCCCCGCCTCGGCGCTCCAGCGCCCGGCCAGCTCCTCGGTGTCAAGGACGTGCCCGGCCACCACGTTCTCCAGGTCGAACAGGGTGCCCGTCAGCTGCGGGTTGCGCCGCAGGATGGAGCGCAGCAGACCGCCCTGCCCGCCGCCCACGTCCACCAGGGTCTTGGCCCCGGAGAAGTCGCAGGCCTCGGCGATGTCGTCGCTCAGCGCCTCGGAGACCGAGGCCATGGCGGTGTTGAAGGCCTGCCCGAACTCCGGGTCGGTGGCGACGTACTTGTAGAACGAGGTGCCGTACTGCCCCTCGAAGGCGGTGGTGCCGGTGCGCACCGCCTCGTGCAGCCGGCCCGCCGGCTCCCAGAAGGGCGCCTCCCCGCACACCGTGATGTACGCGCGCAGCGAGCGCTCGGAGTCGGTGCGCAGCGGCTGCGCGCGCGGGGTGAGGTGGAAGCGGCCCTCCTCGTCCTCGCGGAAGACCCCCTTGGTGGCCAGGTAGCGCAGGATCCGGTAGAGGTGCGGCGCGTTGACCCCCACCGCCTCGGCGAGCTCACCGGCCGTACGCGGGCCCTCGACCAGATGGTCGGCGACACCGAAGCGGGCGGCGCTGCTCAGCGCCGCCGAGTACATGTAGGCCAGGGAGAGTTCGAGCAGTTCGCTCGTCGCCTCAGCGGTGTCGGCTGCCTGCGGGCCCTCTGCGGCCCCGGACTGGGTGACTGCCATCGACAACGTCCTTCTCTCAGCTGTCCGGATTCCAGGGGGTGCACGAGGGGGTGCACGAGACCTGGTAGGGGGTGTCCTAAGCCTCTGTGCGGTCCATCGGATTCCGCTCGAGCGCCGCAAGAGTGCGTCCCCACGGGCAGTTCAGCCCTCCTTGACCAGGCATCGAGCCGCGGCAACGATATTGAGCCATGAACGGTGACCGACAGCGCACCGTCGGGCGCGAGGAGCGATCTGCCGCGCCGCACACCGGGGGAGTCTCCATGGCTGGAAAAGCCGACATCGAAGCGTTGTACCGGGCGGTACGGGAAGCGGCCGCCCTGGTGGACACGGACTGCTCGCAGGCGAGCATGCAGCCCGTGCTGACCGCCTTCCAGGACCTGATCGTCTCGCCCGTCGTCTTCAACACGGTGGCCGGCGGCGGCCTCTCCCTGGACTTCACCACGCCCACAGACGCGGGCGATCCCTACGAGCGGGCCCTGGCGCACGGCCTCGCCCAGGACAGCGGCCACCCCATCCGCCACCTCTTCACGCAGCTGCACGAGCACCTTCCCGTGCACTCCTTCGGCGTCGACCACAAGGTCGGCGCCGGCTTCAACAAGACCTACGCCTTCTTCCCGATGGGCCGCCCGCAGGACGTGGCCCGGCTCACCGCCCTCGCGGCCATGCCGCCCGCCCTGGCCGAACAGGCCGCCACGCTCACCGCACACGGCCTGGACGGCAAGATCTCCGCCCTGGCCATCGACTACACGCGCCGCACGTGGAACGTGTACTTCAACGGGCTCGGCGGCGAACACGTCGAGCGCGGCGCCCTGCTGCGCGCCTTCGGCCTGCCCGAACCCAGCGAACAGCTGCTGGACTTCGCCGAGATGTCCTCGGCGCTCTACCCCACCTTCGGCTGGGACTCCACGAAGATCGAGCGGGTCAGCTTCTCCCTGCGCACCACCGACCCGGCCGCGCTGCCCGCCCATGTCGAGCCCCGCCTGGAAAAGCTCGCCAGGAACGCGCCGTACACCTACCCCGGCCAGCGCGTCCTGGTCTACGCCGGCGTGCTCGCTCCCGGCCGGGAGTACTACAAACTCGCGGCCTACCACCAGATGGACCTGGCCACCCACGACCGGGTACGCCCCCGCAGCTGACCCGCACCGGCGAGTCCCGGCACGCCACCCCGTTGCCGGGCGCGCCCCCACAACAAGGGCCGCTCGGCACTCCACAGCTTCAACCCATGCCCGGCAGCCGGGAATTGACGTCGCGTCAGCGGGGGCGGACAGGTCGCGCCGCCCGGCCCAGGCCCCCTTCCGAACGCCCTTGTCCCGGCGAAGTCAGCCGTGTCACACTGTCGGCACGCTTTCCCTGCCCGCGTGCGGCCGAGCGGTGGTTGAGGTTCTCCTCCCGCCCAGCTCGGCCTTTTCTGTTTCCGTGACCGGGCGGCCGCGGGCGTAGGCAGCGGCCGGATCACGCGGCGCCCGCCCCGGTGCGCACAGCTGCGGCGCACCCCTCTTCCCCGTGCACCCCTTTGCCCGCCGCGCCGTGCGTGGCGCCCGCCCCCTCTTTCGCGGTGCCTGACACCCCTGGCACGGGCCCCGCCGCGCGGGCCGCCCGTGCGTTGACATTCTTGGAAGGAAACTGAGCATGAGTGATCGTGTAGTTGACCCCGTGGCCGGCTCCGCCGCCCGACCGGCCACCACCACCGCCGCCGGGCAGCGCTCCGGGGCCGAGGCGATGCGCAACCGGGTGGCACGCCACCTGGCCGTACAGGTGGACGGCGAGGGCGCCCTCAAGGACCGGTGCTCCGGCCGGATCATCGAGTCCGCGCTGCTGCTGCTGTTGCTGCGCAAGGAGCGCGCGCTGCCCCGCGCGCAGAAGGAACTCCAGGACTACCTCCAGCGCGCCCGGCCCAAGGGCGCCCTGGAAGGCGTCGTGGTGGACGCCCTGCTGGGCCGGCCCTGCGACACCAACGCCGTGCTGAAGGGCCTGGGCAAGTCCCGGCACGGCACCGGCGCGCGCAAGCGGCTGCTGCTGGACACCATCCTGGGCCTGTGCGGACTGCTCCCGGACGGCGCCCGCCCCGACCCGCGCGACATCGGCCCGCGCCCGCAGGCGGTGTGGACCGAACTGACCCTGTGCGCGGCCACCATCCTGCACGCGCACACCGGCTGGGGCAGCGGAAGCGGCCCGGCCTTACGGGATGCCGCAGCCCAGCAGGAACTGCTCGAACAGCAGAACCTGCTGGTACGCCGGCTGGCCGCCTTCCCGGTACGGCGCGTGTGGGAAGGCAACGCGCTGGCCCACCTGGTGGCCCTGCACGCCCTGCACACCTACCGGCCCGGCTGCGAACTGATGCGGGACGGCATCGAGGCGCTGGTCCAGCTGCGCGGCCCGGACGGCGGGGTGCCCTTCATCGACGGGCAGGAGGTCTTCGTGACCGCGCTGGCCGGCGTGGCGCTGGCCGCCGCGCCCGGCCACGCCCGCCTGGCGGCCCGGATGGGGGAGTACATCGCCTCCCGCCAGCAGGCCGACGGCGGCTGGGGCTACAACGAGACCACCACCCAGACCGACGTCGACGACACCGCCCGCTGCGTGGAGTTCCTGCGGCTGCTGGACGAGAGGCGTTTCCGCCACGGCATCCAGGGCGGCGAGGCCTACCTGCGCGCCCGCGCCAACGAGGAGGGCGGCTTCCCCACCTACCTGCGCGGCCACCCCTGGGACCTGGACATGACGGCCGGCGCCGTCATCGCCCTGCCCTGGGAGCGCCACGCCCACCTGCTCGCCCCCGCCGTCGAGGTCCTCATCAACGCCCAGGAGGACGACGGCAGCTTCGATCCCAGCTGGACGCTGAGCCTGCCCAGCGTCATCCTGCGCGTCCTTGACGCCCTGGAGCGCGTACCGGCCTCGCAGGAGGATCTGCGCCGGCGCGCCGACGCCTGCACGGCCAAGGCCCTGGCCCACCTGGAGCAGGCCCAGGGCGGCGACGGCGGCTGGGGACACACCCCCGGCAAGGAGAGCGACGTCCTGTCCACCGCCCAGGCCCTGGCCGCCCTGGTCCGCCACGCCCCGGCCGCCGACCTGGCCAAGCCGCTGGCCTACCTGGAGGACCAGCAGCACGCCGACGGCGGATTCACCTCCGCCCCCGACCAGGTGGGCCCGCGCCCGCTGCCCTTCGACTTTCCCGTCCTGGCCGACGTGCACGTGCTGACGGCCCTCAACCGCGTCGTCGCCGGCACCACCGCCTGAACGCACCCGGGGCACACCTCACAAACCGGAGTGCCGCATCGTCAAGTCAAGTGTGATGAACGGCCAGGCACACGAGATGGCCACGTAACGCAAAGAAATGGGGACTTCGATGCACGACACCTCTTCCAAGGGTGCGCCCTCCCAGGCCGGGGCGGTCACAACGGCCCAAGTGGTGGACGGTCGCGGCTTGGTGACCATGCTGCGGGTGGTGGCCGTCATCGGCTGCCTGGAGACGCTGGTGCAGGGCCTGCTGGCCGGGATGCTGCTCAACGGCGACGTCGATTCCATCGACCCGCACGGCGTCAACGCCTACGTCTTCGAGCTCGTGGTGTTCCTCCAGGTCGTGGCCGCCGTCCTGCTCTGGCGCCGCAACCGCCAGCTGACGTGGCCGCTGAGGGCGACCATCGGCATCCTGGTGTTCACCTTCACCCAGACCTTCCTGGGCCTGGAGAGCTCGCTGGCCGCCCACGTCACCCTCGGCGTGGCGCTGTGCGGAATGGAGATGGGGCTGGCCATGCGGGCCTTCACGCTGCGCGCGGACAGCCCCGCCGGCCGCGCCTGACCCCGACGGCAGGCCCGAGCAGCGCACCGCGCAACGGCACCGGCACGCCCGCGGCGGGGCCGGCGGGCCCCCCCCCCCCGCGCCCCCCCCCGCGGGGGGGGGGGGGCCCCCCCCCCCCCCCGGCACCGGGGGGGCCCCCCCCCCCGGCCCCCCCAGCCCCCCCGGC
>NZ_JBJDPY010000034.1:0-37855 GCF_044903205.1 Streptomyces sp. NPDC029674 | reverse complement strand
ACCCGTCGACTGCGCCTGCCCGGCCTGCACGGCACCCTCCTCGGCCACTCGTGCTGACCGGCGCTGCACCATCCGCGGCGCCGTCGTGGCCGCCGCCGAAGCCGCCCTGCTCCACTTCTCCAGCCCGCGCGACGCCGCGACCATCGCGGCGTTCCTGCGCACCCGGGTCTACCGGCCCGAGTCACTGGTCTGGCTCGAGGGCTACCAAGCCCTGCTCCGCTGGCGGGCGGAGAACGAGATCACCGGCCTCTACGCCGTCCCGTATGACGTGGAGGTCGAGGTCGGCGTCACCAAGGACTTCCCGCTTGGCCGGTGGGTGCACCAGCAGCGGAAGGCGCTGCGGGCCGGGGAGCTGGAGGAGCGGCGCAAGACCCTGCCGACCAGGCGGCCGTCGTCGTCGGTCCAGTACGTCCCCTCCGAGGACATGGTCTTGCTGTCCGAGGCGGTGATGTAGGTGCCGTCGTAGTCCCACCGGTAGGTGCTGCCCCCGCCCCGCTTGGCGCCACAGCCGTACAACTTCGTCCGCGAGGCGACCTTGCTCACTGGCCTGGCAATCCCGTTTTCGGCGGCTGCCGCAAGGTACGTCCGCATCGCCTCGACGAACTTCATGCCGGTGTAGTCGACCTTGTCCTCCCCGTAGAACGCCAGCAGCGCGCAGTCGTTGTTCCACTTCGCCACGCCCTTGAGCGGGGCGCGAAGCTGCCACGCCCGCACCGGCGCCTCCTCCTTGAGCGCCTCCACCAACTCCCGCTCGGTGCTCAGCGTCTTCTTCATCAACGCCTGCAAGGGCGCTGCCATCTCGACGCCCTCCAGATGCCCGGCCAGCGTTGTCGCCCCGGACACATGCATCAGCGCAAGCTGCTTCTTCAACAAGCCCATCTGCTCCTGTGGCGGCGCGTGCTCCATCTCCTCTTCCACCTGCTGCACCCGCACCGTTCCCCTCAGCAGCCCACCCGCCCGGCACCCCGAGGCCCGCCCCACGCCGCGAGACCATACAAGCCCCCGCGACTTCCACAGCTTGGTCATCGACGCCTTCTTCACCGCCGCGGACCATGCCGAAGGACACACCCTCAGCCCCTGAACACCGCCGCCCTGTTTGTCAGCACGTCTTTGGGCTTCACTGCACGGAACAGAAGTGGCTCCAGGGCGTAAGAAGTTGGTCTGGCTTCACTCCCTGCAGCGATGCGGGGATCCTGGACCTTGGACAGGGTCCGGCGGGAGGTGCGGGGATGAGTTTCCGGTTGGCGGCGTACGCCGTGTGTATCGAGGACGGGCGGGTTCTGCTCGCCCGTCATGTACCACCGGAGGGCGGGAGCAGCTGGACTCTTCCGGGTGGAAGGGTCGAGCATGGGGAGGATCCGTTCGATGCAGTGATCCGGGAGGTCGCCGAGGAGACCGGCTGCACCGCGGTGGTGGATCGCCTGCTGGGAGTGGACTCACGGGTGATCCCCGCGGCCACCGCCCGTGCGGGAATCGAGCACCAGAACGTCGGCATCTTCTACCGGGTCCGAATCACTGGCGGCCTGCTCCGGCCTGAGCCGAACGGCGAAATCGCCGAGTCGGTCTGGACTCCGGTTTCCGATGCTGCCGGCCTGCGACGGTCATCGCTGGTCGACATCGGCCTCGCCCTGGCGCAGGCTCTTCCCGCGACCGGCCACGTCACTCCTGTCCCGGTCGGTGGCCTGATCCAGCACTGAGGCATCGTCAACGTCCGCCCCGCCAGCGGAACCGCACGCTCGAAATACGGCGAAATCGCCTTGCTGCAGGGGCGTGAATCACCTCAGTACACGCCCCGCCCAGCCGGTGAGCGGAACCGAAAGAAGTCCGTGCACTGAAGCCCAAAGAAGTGCTTGCAGACAGCCGCCTTCCGGCCGGCGGCCGGGCATACCAGCCCCCGTGGCCGGCTCGGGGCCGCGCCGTTCGCCCACCCCGAACACGAGGCCGGGCACATCGTCCTTCGCGGGCAGCAGCGGTGGCCGTCATGCCGCAGCCGCTGCGCCGGCCGGTCCGAAGACGTCGTCGAAGCGGTGCGCCTGCTCTGTGCGTACGAGGTGGAAGGCGCCGCTGCGGTGGCGCAGGGCGTGGGCGGCGTAGTGGACCACCTCGGCCGGCGTGAGGACCTTCAGGTCTCCGAAGACGTAGTACAGCGGGGTCGGGGCATGGGCCGCGGTGAAGAAGAGACCGGCGGTCACGGTGTCGGCGCTGACGGCGTAGCGGTCGGTGTCGGTGCTGGGCATGCGGTCTTTTGCGTCGATGGTGATCAGGTCGCTGCCGCGGGCGGCGATCAGGTCGGGGAAGTGCCGCAGGGCGGAGCGGGTCCGGCGCAGGGCCTCGCGTACGGCGGGCGGGTAGGTGCCCTGTCCGCAGGGCTGGACGGTCCAGCCGCGGGCGCGCAGCGCGGCTGCCACCCGACGTTCGTGTATGTCGCCTATCGCCTGGCGGTCCTGCCACTGCGTCACCCTGGTTCCCCCTCGGGTATGTTTCGCGATCCCTGTGCGTGATACGAACGGTTCATAGTTCGTCCTACCCTCCTGGACGCTATGATGCTCCTCATGGCGGCATACGTTGACCCACGCTTTCGTCCCACTCTTTGGCCGGGCACGCCCGTGCCGACACCGGAGTTGATGCCTCTTCGCGGGGCGCGGGCCGACGGCGAGTGGATCGTCTGGACCCCGCAGCTCCCTTCCCGCTCGCACACGGTCCCCGTGCCGGAGGACTTCTACCTGCGCGAGTTCATGGAGGCCGACCCCGAGGACCTCGACGCCGTGGCCGCCTTGATGCGCGCCTACGGACACCTCGGCGGCAGCATCAACACCGGCAGCTGGGACGAAGATGAGTATGAGCGGCTCAAGGAGCTCACCGAGCGCGAACACCCCCGCGCGCCGTTCGCCCTGCACGGTGAACTGGCCACGCTCTACGTGACGGAGGCCCAGGCGGCCATCACCACCTGGCTGGCCCTGCGCCGCGAGGGCGGGCTCGACGCGCTCGTCGAGCCCGAGGTCTCCGAGGAAGAACTGGCCCGGTGGCGTGCCGAGAACACACACCAGGAGGAGGTATGGCCGCGCGACCTGGACCACCTGCGCGAGCTCACCCTGGAATTCAGGATCATGCAATTGGAGAGTGAGCTGAACGCCGCGCTGAAGCCGTTCAGTATCGGCATCGGCGGCCTGGGCGACCGCTACCCCACCATCCTCGCCGTGGCGTTCCTCCAGCTCTACAACCACCTCGCCGAGGACGCCACGATCCGCGAGTGCGCGAACGAGACCTGCCGCCGCAACTTCGTACGCCAGCGCGGACGCGCCGCATACGGGCAGAACCGCACCAGCGGCATCAAGTACTGCACCCGCGAATGCGCCCGGTCCCAGGCACAGCGCGAGCACCGCCGGCGCCGCAAACAGCAGACCACGCCCCTCCCGCAGCCATCGGCCCCTGGTCCTCGGCCGCACAGCACCTCAGAGCCGACCGCCGAGGGACGCTGACTGATGATCAGCCTGCGAGAACACCAGGTGGAAGCGAACGCGCGCATCCGCGCGTGGGCGGGATTCCCCACGAGGTCACCGGTACCGGCGCACGGGCTGCGCGGGACCGTCGTCTCCGCGACCGGATCCGGGAAGACGATCACCGCCGCGTGGGCCGCACGGGAGTGCTTCCGCGGCGGGCGGATCCTCGTCATGGCCCCCACCCTCGACCTGCTCGTGCAGACCGCCCAGGCGTGGCGGAGAGCCGGCCACAACAGGCCGATGGTCGCGGTGTGCTCGCTGGAGAAGGACGAGATCCTGGAGCAGCTTACTCCAGCCATGGGGACATGGGCATAGCGGCCGCAACGGGGCTGTCAGCGATCCGACCATGGTGAAATCCAGGTGGTGATCTGTACGAATATGGAGACGGTCCACCACGCTGCGTAACCTCGGTCACAACCACGCCTGCACCCCGGGGGCGCAGCACCGAACGCAGCCCGTCGTTCGCTATCTCGTGGTCTCGGTCGACCAGGCCGTCTGCACGTCCTCCAGGCGCGGTCTGTCTGGCACTGCCACGAGACGATCGGGCAGGGTGATCACCATGTCGGACCATGTCTTGTCTGAAGCAGCCCCGGTCCTCAGTGCAGAACTCCCTGGACGGCTCGTTCTGGCAGGTGTTGCCGAGCGCCTACGGTTCGCGGAGAGGCACTACTCAGGGGTGCAGAGTGAGTTGTGGGGATACGCTGCGGCGCACGTCGAAGCGGCAGCTGCTGCTCATCATCCCTTCGCCGCGCGCTGGTTGTGGGCGGCAGCTCGTGACTACGCGCAGCTCGCCTCGGAGAGAGACGAGGCGGTCTCGTCGCTTCACTCCCAGCGGTGATCTTTTCGGTCGTCGGGTTGATGCGTTGACCGCTGAATACCGGACTCCAGACTCACTACGCCGATCATCACTCTAGGTTGCGGAAATGGCATCAGGATGCCATTTCGCTACTCTCCGTGCTCGGCCGTTCGGTGTGAACGGCTACCCATCCGGAGGGCATGAGGATGACCACGCCGTCCACGTCGTACTGGACCGAACCCCAGAGCACTGACGAGGCTGGCTGCACGCCGGCCGAGTTCGCGGAGATCGAACGGCTTTTTACCCGAAGCACCGCTACCGGCCGGGAGTTCCGGGATGCACGCTTGAGCGCTGCTGACTGGACCCTGGCCAAATACGGACCGCCGCCGAAGGCCGGGTCCCGTTACGGCAGCGACGCTCAACTCGACGCCCTCGCCACGCGGCTCAAGCTGTCGGTGCACACACTCCGCAAGTGCCGACTGGTGGCACACCGGTGGAAACCGTCGCAGCGTCAGCCTGTGCTGGACTCCCCGGTGTACGTCTCCTTCACGACGATGTATCAGGTCGCCCTCAGCAGCGAGCCCGGGACCTTCGACCAGGAGCAGTTCGAGGAAAAGGTAGGCGTTCTCCTCAGCCTGATGGGCGAGGCGGAGCACAGCGGAATCCTGGAAGTAACCGAGGCCGACTACCTCAAGGCGATCCGCAAGGCAATCCCGCCCAGCCGGCGTCCCGGGGCAGAGGCGGAACGGAAGGCCGTGGTGACCACGGTCCACCAGTTCGAAGCCCGACAACCCGAGGTCCGCGAGGCCATCCTCGACGCCGTCAAGGCGGACCCGGACGCCACCAAGACGGTGGCTGCTACCTATCTGATGCAGCGGCCGTCTCTAGCCCGTGCGGTTCTGCGCGAGGCTCCCGAACTGGCCGAAGCGGCGGCTCAAGCGGCTGCCGCACACGAGTCGAGCACCGGGCCGGACCATGGCGAGCCCGGAGATGACGTCTTCCGGGAACTCGTCCAGGTCCTGGGAGGAGACCAGCCCAGTGACGATCTCCTGCTTGCTGAGTGGCGCGAGGACTTCGCCCGGGTCATCAACCGCTTCAGCGCGTTCGTCACCGACTGGTACCCGGCCGACAAGGTCACCGCGAACGCCGACGAGAACCTCCTCAAACTCGTCACCTACCTCGCCGACGACGTGGCCAAGTGGTCCACCGCCATTACCACCGCGCGCGGGCCCGGCCTGCGCCTCGTAGAGAGCACCACCGCATGAACCACAGCGAGAACCACAGCAACGGGCCCACCGGCGACAACGCGCCTTTCTTCTTCGCCCGCTACCCACCCGACACGGCTCACTGGCTCGCCAGTGTCTGTGACGAAGCGAATGCCAAGGCAGGCGAGAACTCCTACGAGTTCCGCAAGGCCCTGTGCGAGTTGATCGTCATGAGTGTGCGCGATGGCCTCCCCCACGCCCTTCGGGCCGTCGAACAACTCATCACCCCGAACAACTCCAGCATCAAGCACCTCGAAGAGCGGTACGCACTCCTCGACCAGGCCCGCTCCGCGGTTATCGAGACCGGATCCAGCGGATCGGCCACGCAGACCGAGAACCCTGGCGCACCGGACCCAGCAACGGCAGGCGGTCCTGAGCAGCGCGGAGGTCAGGAGTCGGACGGGCAGTCGGCCGGCGCAGAGGGCGGCTCGGCCACCTCCGGGCCTACGTCGCCCGGCGCCGGGACGACAGCTGGCACCGGTACGACTGTCACCATCGCCGGCGGCTGCGGAGGCCGCGCAACCACAGGGCAAGGACCCACTACCGGAATCGGCCACCAGGGCACGCTCTTCTACGTTCACTACTCCGAGTTCCGGGCCACGATCCCCACCCGACGCACCAAGGCACGCAACGAGAACAAGCGCCTGATCGACGTCCGCGCGACGGCAGAGCGGCAGATCGCAGCCACCGACCGCGAGCTGGAACTCCTCGACCTCGTCGAAGCGGCCGATGCCGTACTCGAAGACCTCATCAGCACGCACCGCAGCGAATCCTCCATCGCCGGCGTTCTCCGGGCCGCGGGGGCCACTTCGCAGAGTCTCGGCCTCACCGACGACGCAGTCACCTGGCTGGACACCCAGCTGAAGGCGATGTGATGCCCTCTCTGACTACCTGCCCCAAATGCGGGGCGTCCTTTGGCCCCTCCCGTGTACACGGTGAGGGGCCTTGGAACCAGGGATGGCGTTCCGGCCTCAACGAGGAGCAGCAGTTCGTCCCCCGTGGCGAGTTGATTGGCGACGTCCTCACTCCCGACGGCACGATCGTGGAAATGCAGTACGGATCTCTGTCTTGTATCCACATTGAGCACCGCGAACGTACGTACGGGACCATGGTCTGGCTCTTCTACGCCTGCCGCGCTCACAGCGAAGGCCGCCTTCGACTGGGCATGACTCCCGGTCAGGCCCACGCCAACTTTGCCTGGACCCAGCCCCGCAAGACCCTCGATGCGTGCCTGCGCCCCGTCTACCTCGACCTCGGAGAATCGGACCAGGCCGACGGCGTTCACCTGATCCTGCGGATCAGCCGCTGTCATCCTAAGCAGCCCGGTCGGCTTTCTGGCAGTGGTCGCCTCTACACCGCTGCGGCCTTCCACAACTGGATGGCTCACGGCATCCCCCTGACCCCCTACATTCCCGAAACGCCCGCCCATGCCGCCGCATGACTGCCCGCAGCAGTTCGACGACCTCTTCACGCGCCTTGTAGACACCGCCCCGGTCAGCTTCGTACGCCCCTGTGACACCGACAGGCCAACATGGGCCGCATACGAGGGGCCGCACTACCTGGGCACCGTGCACGCCCACGTGGACAACGACGACGGACGATGGCACATCCAGTCACTGGGCGAGCGTCACCGCGATCTCGACGACGCCGTCCGAGCCCTGCGCCGCCCCGCTACCTGGCTGTCCGACCGGCAACGGGTACAGCGGTGGGCCCATCACCTGCTCTCCGACCCCAGCGTGGTGGTACTCGACGTGCAGACGACCGGCCTGGAACAGGCCTGGGCCGTTCAGATCGGAGTGACCGACCGCGACGGCACCGTCCTACTTGACGAGCAGGTCAACCCTTTGGGCGACATCACCTCGGCAGCCACGTCCCTTCACGGACTCTCACGAGATCTGCTCGTCGAGGCTCCGACTTTCGCCACTCTGCTGCCTGACCTCGGCCGGCTTCTCGCAGGACACCGTTGCCTCGCCTACAACGCCGAGTTCGACCGTGGAGTGCTGGAGCGGGAGGTTCAGCGTCTTCCCACTCGGATGAGGGGAGCTGCGCCCCTGCTTGACTCCTGCGTGTGGGAAGACGCGATGGTTCCCTACGCCGCGTGGACAGGACTGTGGTCAGCCGGCCGCCGCGCGTACCGGTACCAGTCACTCGGAGGCGCCTACGACGCAGTCGACAACTGCCGTCGGCTGCTCACTACGGTGAAACGGATGACACAACCATCGTCAAAAACGACCTACCGCTAGGACTGAGCCCGGAGCCTGAGGCGCAGTGCCCTCGCAGAGTGGCGGTGCCCGCGGAGGTGCCCTTGAACCTGCAGGCGCACGTAGCACGCGCTACGACGGTGCTTCCCCGCCCGCCGCGTCCCAGCCATCCAGGAAGTCGGTCAGGGCGCGGCGTTGCCCTTCCTCGCGCGCGACCTGTCGGGCAAGGACATCGCGGTCGACGTATGGGGCAATGGCGGCGAGGACCAGGCGCTGGAGTTCGGCCGGTTCCAGCGCCTCCACCTCCCATTGCACCGGGCGGGGGTCGAAGCCGTAAGTGGGGCCTCCGGCGGCCCAGGGGATCTTGTGGTCCGCGTGCCATCCGTCCGTGAGCGCCGTGCTGCATCCCTGGCAACGCCCCTCGGCGCGGTCGTACAGGATGCTGCGTTGGTCCTTGCTGAAGAACCGGCGCGAGTCACGCTCGACCATCGCACCCCCACCTCTCGTGTGGGGCAACGAAGTTGACGGGCCAAAAGGTACCGCCGGGGTCTGGCAACGGGGCTAGAACGCAGCTCCGATCACCGTCTTCGCGCGCCGATCAACGGCCGACCGCCGATTGACCCCACGCCGAGTGCTTGAATTGAGCGCGCGGATCACGAGCCTGATCCACCGTGGCGATCATGGGGCGGGAAGTGCAGCATGGCATTCAAGCGAAGGCAGGCAGACTCGGTCGGAGTTCCGGGGGATCCGGAACAGCTGTACCGGCTGCTGGCACGGGGAAACCGAGGGCCCGACTCGGTCTGGGGACACCAGTCGAAGGTGCTCGAACACTGGCACAAGGAGTTCCGCGACAAGAGCGATGTCGCGCTTGAGCTTCCGACCGGCGCAGGCAAGACCCTCGTCGGGGGCCTGATCGCTGAATATCTGCGCCGGGCGGAAGGGCATCGGGTTGCCTATCTCTGCCCCACTCGGCAACTTGCCGTGCAGACAGCGAAGAAACTGGACGACTACGGAATCCCTCCTTCCCTCCTCATCGGCCCCTCGCGTCACTGGGACCAGGCTGACGTGGCGCGCTATCAGGCCGGGAAATCGGTTGCCGTCAGCACCTACAGCCACGTGTTCAACTCACGGCCGCGGATCGACACGGCGGATGCTCTGATCCTGGACGACGCGCATGCCGCCGAGGGATACGTTGCCAAGCCCTGGAGCCTTCGGATCAGCCGGCGCACGCACGAGGCTGCTTACAAGGACCTGCTCGCCGTGCTGAGCCCCGCTCTGGACCCTTTGCTGTTGTCGCATCTGAGGTCGGACAATCCCGGGAGCCAGTACCTCGCCGGGATCTACTTGGCCTCTCCCGCGGTCGTGGCTGCCCATGCCGGGCACGTGGAGTCAGTCATCCGGGAAGCCGTTGCCCAGGGCAAGATCAGCGACGATGCCGTCCACGCCTGGAAGTTCCTCGAAACCCATGTGGCGGACTGCCTGGCGTACGTGTCCTACCGCGAGATCCTCATCCGCCCGCTGATCGCCCCGACGTTCCAGCACGGCGCGTTCAACAGTCCCCAGCGGCGCATCTATATGAGCGCCACCTTGGGGGCCGGCGGCGAGTTGGAGCGGGCCTTCGGCCGGCCCAGGATCCACCGCATTCCTGTCCCCGCGGGCTGGGACAAGGAAGGGACGGGGCGACGGTTCTTCCTCTTTCCGGAGCTGACCCGAGACCTGGCCTCGAACCCGAAGGCGGTGGCACCTTTTGTACGTCGCGTCATCGAGCAGGCGGGGCGTGTAGTGGTGCTCACTCCGGAGACTCGGGTGGCCGACAGGTTCTGCGAACGGTTCCTCCCGGAGGACTTCCTGACCTTCACCGCCTCAGAGGTCGAGGATGACCTTTCCGTCTTCACCTCGGAACCCACCGCAGCCCTGGTCCTGACCAACCGTTACGACGGCGTCGACCTTCCGGACGAGGACTGTCACCTGGTCGTATTCGCGGGCCTTCCAGCCAATGGTGATCTCCAGGAGCGCTTCCTCCATGACTTCGTCGGCGCCGACGAAGTGCTTCGCGAACGTATCCGCGCGCGCATCCAGCAGGGCGCCGGCCGGGCGACGCGCAACCTTCGTGATCACGCTGCTGTTCTGGTCCTCGGCCGGGAACTGACCTCCTATCTGGCCCGACGGGACATCCAGGCATCGATGCACCCCGAAATCCATGCCGAGCTGGAAATCGGCGTTGATGCGTCGCTTGACCAGTCCTCGGAGGACCTTTGGGGGAACCTGGCCATCTTCAACGCCCAGGAAGTTGAATGGGAGGAGGTGGAGGAGGACATCGTCAGGCATCGGGAAACCTACGACCGGCAGGACGGGCCCGGCGCCGCAGCTCTCCAAAAGGCCGTGCGAAGCGAGGTCGCTGCCGCGAACGCCCTGTGGTCCAAGGACCATCAGTTCGCACTCACCGCGATCAAGACAGTAACGGATCAGTTGCGCAATGCCCAGACACCGAAGAGGTACAGCTCCCTATGGAGCTACCTGGGCTTTTGCGTCGCCCACCGTCTGGCCGAAGGCTCGAGCGAGCCGCAACTTCGCCAAGCCGCAGCCAACTACTTCCGAGAGGCTCGACGCAACAGCCTCGGCACGACGTGGTTCGACCGCGTCGCCCCCGTCGCCGCACCTTCCGCCGCTGCGGTCGAAGAGCTCGAGCCCACCGACGAGGCAGCCATGAACGCCATCCTGGCGGCGAAGGACTTGTGGAACCCCGAAGCCTTCCAAGCCGTCATGGCGACCCGGGCAGGGCTCCAGCAGTCGGATCCTGACCCATACGAAGACGGTCTCGTCCACCTCGGGCGTCTGGCCGGTGCGACCAAGAGCTATGGAGACTCGCGCGACGGCAGGGCCGCCCAGCCAGACGCCGTCTGGATCTTCAACGACGCCCGGTGGGTGATCTGGGAAGCGAAAAACCAGGCGACGGAAACGGGCGAGATCGGAGCCGAGCAAGCGCGGCAGGCTGGCGGCCACCGGCGAACGGCAGAGAAAGCGGAGGGCGCCGTGGCGCCCGGCGACTCCATTTGTGTTCTCGTCTCCCCGAAGTCGAAGGTGAACGAGGGGACGTACAACGTCGCCGAGGAGAACGTCTATTGGGTGCGGCCCCCTGAAGTCCTTGACCTCTTCGACACGCTCACCCGTGCGTGGCAGGACGCACGGGCCCGCAATCTGTCGGCCATGAGCGTTTCCGACCTCGCGGCAGTGTTCCGTGAACACCGGGCGCTGCCGTCCCAATGGCTGCCCGCACTGCGCCACGAGCCGCTGTGGCGGCCGCCAGCGCAGTAGTCCACCTCCTCGGAGGGAGCGTCACCGACGCGGGACGAAACGTCCACTTGAGCTTCGCGGCTGGACAGCGAAGGTGCCGAGGGGGCGAGTGCTGCAGAATTCCCTGACGTCCGAGCGGGAATTGTCTGATCGGATCAGTGGGTGCAGGCAGTGGCTAAAGATTCTGCTTTGGGTGATTCTCTCCTAAGAATCCCTGCGGTCTTGTTGCAAGGCCAGGCGGCGACCTCGCGCCGGAAGGAGGAATTGGTGACTGAGCGGATCTGCATTGCGTCGGGAGATTGGGGGAGGTGCGATCGTGAATGGGTCGCGCGGAAACTCTGCCACGCGCACTACAAACAGCAAGGTCGTGACGCAGGCATCTTCAGTGAAGCCCGAAGAACCCGAAAGCGTGGGTCTGTCACCGGGGTGTCGACAAGCAGAGAGCAGCGAGGGGTCGTGCCCTGCAGTTTTATGGGCTGCCCTAACCTCCAATGGTCGGCCGGATACTGCACCGCTCACTACGCCCAGATACGCAAGGGGGGATTAAAAGCACTCCGGGCGCTCCGGGTATCCGTCGACAACTCCGGCGTTTGTGCGGTGCCTGAATGTGCGGTAAAGGCGCGCTCGAAGGGCCTCTGTAATGGGCATTACGCCCGGACGCAGCACCAGAAGGTACCGGACCTGGATTCTGGAATCAGATCCCCCAGGCCGCATGACTTCAGATTCCGCGACGGTCTCGTGCACTGTTCCAAATGCGATGGGAGGTTCCCTGAGGCGGAGTTCGGGCGAAACGTCAAAGGGCGCCTGATGTCCTACTGCTCCATGTGTGGTGACCTGTCTGCGTTCAAGATGACACGCAAGGACTTCGATCGCCTTCTCTCCGCGCAAGGAAGCAAGTGCGCGATCTGCGAAAGAACCCAGGATGAAGCTGAGCGGAGGTTCTCCGTCGACCATGACCACTCCTGCTGCCCTGGAGCGGGGAAGTCGTGCGGAAAGTGCATCCGTGGACTGCTGTGCGGCCCGTGCAACCTTTTCATCGGCTTGGCCGGAGATCGCGCGGAAACTTTGATGAGGGCGGCTGCATATATTGAGAGCGGAGGGATGGGGCGAAGCCTGTGAGGCTGATGGCGGACGTAGTGGCTGAGGCGGTGCGTCAGGCGGCGATTCTGAGCTCGTTGCGGGTCCGCCGGACAAACTAACGGACGGCTGGCTCGCGCCGAGTCTGTGGTCGAGGTCACGGGCCTGGAGTTGAGCGGTCCCGACGATCGCGAGCCACATGCAGCAGGCCGCCAGCGACATCGAATGCGGAAACACCACGCAGTCAGGTCCAAGGAGCAGCGAGGCCGTGCAGGTTCTCAACATGCAGGACTTGACAGGGAATACGTCGCCGACGACTGCGCCGCCGCGATGGTGCACCTGGACGCGGCCCCCGCGCGGCAACGCGCCCTGGAGGAGCTGTTCGCCACGACCCCCCGGTTCTCCGGCGCTGACGTCCGCACTGCTCTGGCGACGGCCAAGGCCGGCCTTGCGCACCGCCCGCAGGAGGCCGGGCCTCCGGCGGCGTGGAGCATGGGCCGTGAGGCGCTCGTGCAGTACACCTCCGGAAGCACTGGCATGCCCAAGGGGGTGCGGCACTCGGCGGGTGCGATAGCGGCCATGGTCGACGGCATCGGCACGGTGCTGGGTCTGACGCCCGAGGACACCGTGCTGTCCAGCGCCCGAATGAGCTTCGGCTACGGCTTCGGCAGCTCCGTCCTGTGCCCCTTGGCGGCCGGCTCCCGCGTCGCGCTCATCCGCGGCACAGTCGACGTTCACTCCCTCGCCGCCGCGATGCAACGCCACCGGCCCACCGTGCTGTTCTCCGTCCCGCGGCTGTACGCGGCGCTGCTGAACGCCTCCGGGACCACGCTCGCCACCGACTGCGTCGACTCCGTGCGGCTGTGCGTCGCGGCGGGCGAGAATTTCCCGGGCCCGCTCAGCGAGCGGATCCGCACCGCCTTGCAGGCCCAGCTGCTCAATGGCCTCGGCGCAACCGAGGTCCTCTACATCGTCGTCGGCACAACACCGGAAAAGGAGCGGCCGGGCACCTTCGGCATCCCGGTGCCCGGGATCACGGCCACCGTCCGCACCTCGGACGGCGCGCCCGTTGCCGACGGCCAAAAGGGCAGGCTGCACATCGCTGGCCCGACGGTTGCCCTTGGCTACATCGGCCGCCTGGAGGCCGCAGCGGTCACTTTTGCCGACGGCGGTGCCTACACCGGTGACGTGGTGCGCCGTGCGCCGGACGGCGCGTTCACTCATCTGTGCCGCGTCGATGACGTGCTCAACCTGGGCGCGGCTACACGGTCTTGCCGAGCGAGATCGAGGGCGTCCTGCGCGACGTGGAAGGGGTTCAGGACTGCGTGGTGGTCGGCGGCCGCGACGCCGACGGCCTGGAGCAGGCCGTGGATCCTAGCCCGGGAGCTTGCTGTCAGTGCAACCGTCTATGTTCAGCGGGTGACACAGATAGATCTTTCTGCGTTCGAGCGTGAGTGGCTCCGGTTTGAGTCGTGGCTCTGCTCGAACTCGCCCGCCGATCACGCCATGCTGCGAAGGCCGGCGGAACGCGAGCAGCTCATCGAGCTGGAGTCGCGGCTCGGCTTCGACCTGCACCCGGAGCTCAAGGCACTGCTGCAGCAGCATGATGGAGCCGCTGAACCAGTTGCCGCTCCTGGCTCCCGCAGACTCCTTCCTGCTGGTGCTTTTCTTCCCTCGGGGCACCGCCTTAGCGGCGTAGACGACATCGTGATGATGTACGACGTGCTCGTGGACGTCGGCAATGACAACATCGATGCCGACCTGTGGGAGGACGATGCACTGGCCGTCAATCTGCATCGCTGCGTGCCGTTCGCGCTTCCCAACGATGGCGGGGTTGCGTTTGTCGATCACCGCCCCGGACCCTCATACGGCCACGTGTATGAAATGGGCATCGGGTCCGGGGACCTGGACGGAACCCTATGGGCGGCCGGCCTGACACAGCTCTTTCGAACCTTGGCCGATGCCTTGGAATCTGGCGGCCCGTTCCTCTACTACTGGCCCACACCCTACGAAGGCGAGTCAGGCCACCGTTGCCTGGAGTGGCAGATCCGGCCCTGAAGCGGTCGGCTATGGCTTCTTCTCCCAGCGGTCGCTGCGGAAGCCATTTCGGTCCAGGCGTCGGGTCATGAGGGTGATGAACGCCCAGTTCAGATCGGCTTCGGCATGTTGGGGTAAGCGTTTGTGGTCCCGTGCGTTGCGGCGGGCGTGATCTAGTGCTCTGACCGGGAAGGTTCACCGGGTTGAGGGTCTCCCGCTGTCCTGCACGGGGTCTTCTCGGTCGCCCAGGAGCGGAACATCGTGAGGGCCTCGGTGAGGTTGCCGGGGCCGCAAGCAACGTGGAAGACTTTGTCGGATGTCCATGCCGAGACCCAGTCGTGCGTGGTGCGTTCGACATCCTGACGCGGGTATTCGTGCTCTTCGAGGTCCGTTTCCTCTATATCTATGCGGACTGTCCAGCCTGGGTTGTCAAGCGTGTCGATCTTCACGCCCCACTCGTGCTCCCAGTCACCGTCGCACTGCTCCATATACCAGTCCTGCAGCCAGCCAAGGACATGTCCGGAATCGCTCATGGCAGGGATGCTAAGCCTGGCGCGGGGGTCGGAAGGTTTGGAATCGGAGTGTCAGGCTGCGGTCGGTAGGGGTCTGCCGCCCCAGCGGATGCCCCGTTCGCTGCGGATGCGTGCGCGTTCGCGTCGTTGGGCGGCCAGGACGTCGGGGTGGCGGGCGTTCTGGTTGCGCCAGCGCAGGTAGGCGTGCAGGGCCCGGGTCTGAACGGTGTGGTTCGGATGGTGGGAGTTGGCCAGGGTGAACTGCCGAAGCGGCCCGAAGTGGGGCTCGATGGGGTTGGCCCAGGACGCGTAGGTGGGTGTGAAGCACAGCTCGACCTTGTTCTTCGCCGCCCATCTGCGGATTCTCCAGTTCAGGTGGGCGGAGAGGTTGTCGAGGATCACGTAGATTGGGGCGCCGTCCGGGCGGGCGGCTCGGATCGTTCGCAAGGCGGCCCAGGTGTGATCGATGCCCTTGCGGCGCCGATTGATCCCCCACAGCTTGTCGTCGCCGACGGAGTAGCAACCGTGGAAGTAGGTGATGCCGTGGGCGCGGCGGTAGGTGGCCGGCAGTCGGTCGGGGCGGCTCTGTTCGGCCCAGCAGGAGCCGGCGGTGGGGCGAATACCCAGAGGCCCGAACTCATCGAAGGCGAACGTGCGGTCCGGCCGCTCGTTGACCGCGTACTCGATCCGGGCGAGCTTGGCGTCGAAGGCCGGGTCTGGGGATTCCTTCCAGGTCTTCGTCCGCTGGAAGGTGATCCCGCGGCGGGCCAGTAAGCACCGCAGGGCCTCGCGGCCGATGCGGACGGGCCTGGCGATGTTGCGGCGCAGGTGGTCGGCGAGTTTTCGGATCGACCAGCGGGTGAAGGGCTTGCCCAACATGGTCGGGCGGGTGGTGGCCGTCTGGATGACGAAGTCCTCGTCGTCACGGTTCAGTAGGCGGGGACGGCCTCCCGCCCACTGAGGGTTCAGGCATGCGAGCCCGATCTCGTTGAAGCGGTGGATCACGTCGCGGACGGTGTCCTCGTCCGCCTGGACCAGCCGCGCGATCACCGGGACAGTGCTGCCGCCGGCCGAGGCCAGCAGCATCATCGCCCGCCGGAACCGCACCGAGCTGGTACTGCCCCGCCGAACGAAGTGCTGGAGCTTCTGTCCCTCCTGCTCCGTCAGCCTGCGGACCTTGACCGGTGGTGCCATCCCGCCTCCCCTGCTGGTTGGAAGCGACATCGCTTCCAACCAGCACAACGAGCAACCCGGTGAACCTATGCGGTCACAGCACTAGCCGAGGGAGCGCTCGACTTTCCAGCGGCGGGGAAGGACGACGAAACCGCGGGTTCCCTTGGGCCGCGGCACGGGCCGCAGGGACATCTGGAGGTGGCCCGCGGTCCAGGCGGGACAGCAGGTCACGGGCGTAGGCGGAGTCCGCCCAGACCTGGGTGATCTGCGGACGGGTGAGCCGCAGGCGCCAGGACAGGTCGCGGGCGACGATCTCGTCGCGGACATCTCCGGCCGTCACCGTGATCATCACGGGCAGGCCCAGGGTGCCCACGACGAGGTGTCTTTTGCGCCCGTTGCTCTTTTTGCCCGCGTCGTAGCTGCGGCTGTCCCGGCCAACGATGGAGGCCGCCTTCACCGACTGGGAGTCGACGATCAGTGCCACCGGGAAAGGGCAGCGGCCCTTGCCCGTGCGGATGCGACGCCGCACTGGTCGCGAGGGGCGAGCCCGTGCCCGCGTGCTTTCAGGGCCGCCGCGAAGCTGTGGGCTGTGCACCCCGGGCCGGGGCCTGGGATCGCGGCTGACTCCTTGGGGCCCATGGTGCGTACGGTGCGGTGCTGCTCTATCCGTAGGGCGCTACTTCGGCGGGCATCAGGTCGTCCCGGTGCGCGCGTACCGGATCGGGTGCCGGTGAACGCCGTCCCGGTCGAGGGAGGTGCTGGCACTGAGCTCTGCGACGAGCGCCCTCCAGTCGTCGGCATCCGGCACACCGAATCCAACTCACCTGTCCTAAAAAGGTGTTGACGCCACCTTTGGCTAAATGATCATGTGATGTTCGGCTTCGAACACGGTCGGTGACCGACCGACCACAATCTTATGGGAAACGATGCAGACACCGACTCGCGCATTACCGTTCCATAGACGTTGGACCGCGGTTTCGATCGCTGCGGTACTGATGTCGGTGGCGCTTCCGGCCTCCTCCCAGGCGCTCGACGAGCCTGCCCCGGAGATGAAGGTCGTCACCACCATCGGCCCGGTCGGTACCCCTCCGCCGTCCCCCGAGGGCCTCAAGGGACGCGCCGCCGCCTCACGTGCCACTCCGGCGAACACAGCCGAGCTGACTCAGCCTCACGCCGCCCTGGAAACCCTCGGGCCCGCCAGCCGGTGGGCACCGAAGTCGAAAACTCCATCCTCGACCGCACCGCTGCCTACGTCCAGCGGCTTGGCCCGGCAGGCAGCGGCACCCCCCTACCCGGACCCGCCGCGGACCATGACCAAGAAGGAATGCATCAAGGGCCTGGAAACACACGAGAAGTTCTACATCAAGTCCCGTTTCGCGGTCTGCTCGGGCGCCACCCTCAACTCGGTCTGGTCCATTAGAAACCAGGTGGTCGGCGAGAGCCAGATCGCCTTCCTCGCGGTGGGCACCATCGCCAAGGGAAGCCGGACCGTGCACATCCGCCACCACTACCGGTTCGCGACCAGCAGGCGAACCGGGGCGCCCGCAATGGTCCTCACCCCCAAGGTGTCCCTGCCGCAGACGTGGCCGGCCAGCGCCCGGATCAGCCAGGGCGGAGACTTACCCACCGGGCAGACCTGGCAGACTCTCGCCGCGCAGAGCGACCCCGGGTTCTCCCACAACCTGACCGGCAAGTCCGGTACGGGCTCCGGCCGTGATGACGCCCTATTCACCATCTTCCAGCCCAATCTTGAGGTGAAGTACCCCGCAGGCTGGCAGGTGACTGGGCCGCGGAGCGCCAAACCGTTCTTCCTGGCTCCACGCTGGGACAAGGCAAGCTATCTGGCCGGAGCCAGTGCCGATGGCGGAGCCTCGTTCAGTTACGCAGTAGCGATGCCCTTCAGCACCAAGGCCGGAGCAAAAGAGCGACTCGCGGCACAGCACATCAAAGATGCCTATACCAAGCCAACGGACACCGAACCGGTAAACACCAAGAAGGACATCCCTGGCCGCACCCCCAGCCGCCCCCTCACCCGCCTGTATCACGATGGTGATCGCCGCGACGCCAACCGAAATGAGGCGATCAAGGCGTGCAAGGCCAAGTGGGGGGCCGGCTACTCAGAGGGCGGGAAGAAGCAGTGTGATGAGTTCCCCTTCTCCTCCACCTACGAGGGTGCTGCCCAGGCACTCAAAAAGTACGACCCGCAAAGCAAAGCGCCCAAGAAGAACTTCTCCGCCCGGCCCATCCCCAAGGATGACAACGAAGCAGGCGGAAGGATAATGAGCGGCTTCTACTCCAAGAACCGCATCCTCGACGGACCCGACGACGGATTCATGATCAAGGTGTCCTGACCTCATGGTCCTGTGGGCGGGCGGAGGCTGCCCGCCCACAGAAGCCTCACACCGGCCAGAACTGAAGCAGGAACCGCTCCACCCCATCCGGAACGCCCTGTTCGGCCAGGGAAGCGACCTCTTCCTGCCCCGCTGCATGAGCCCGCAGCCGCCACCGCCGGCCCGCGACACCAAGATCGATCCCATGCTCGTCCGGACCGCCGGCCGTGTGGAACTGCAGACGACCCGAGGCAGAGTCCAACTCCGCTTCCCCCGTCGCCTCCCAAGGCGCACTTTGATCCGGCTCGGGCGGTGAGTCCCAGACTTCCACCGTGAACGCGGCCCTATGCGTGTGACCGCCCGACCTGATGTCCACCCGCCCGTGCTCTGCCACAACCAACCCTTGCCCACCCTCAGGCCAGATGTCGATGATGTCCTCGTCGGCATCCTGCAGCCAGAGCAAGAACCGCTCAACCCGGACCGCGAACTCCTCGCAATGGACCAACGCCACGTAACCTCTCCCCTCAACTCCCGTCACTGCGCCGACGACGCTACCCGGGCCGTGATCACTGCGGCAGCCAACGCAAAGACAACGTGTAGGACCTACAGGCCTCTTTCGGCTCGAATCTTGCGTGTCGCTCAAGCCTGCCCCGGCAGCCGGCGCCCTGCTGCGAGGGCGGTACTGGATCGTCTACGCAGCGCTCGGCGGGCTGCTCCTGGTGCTCGACGCCGGCCAGGTCGGCTGACCATGCGCACCGTCGCGCCTAGGTGGCGGGAGTCCCGTGGCCCTCGGGCCGATGAATTACTGGGTATTGCCGGGGCCTCCACCGACAGAGGCGCTTGCCGGTTCAGCGGGCTGAGCTGTACGAGCGGGCAGGAGGCGTGAAAGGTAAGTCGTCACAATTCCCGCCGCGGCCGAAAAGGATAGTGCGGCGCCTCCCGCCGTGCTTCCCTGCCCGATGAAGTAGATGGCGCCTGCCAAACCACCGAAAGCGACAAGTGTTGATGTGACGATGCCTGCCCATCGGGCTCTGTGCTCGTGACGTTGCTGACGTTCGACCATTTCGAAGGCGCGGAGCCCCAATTTTTCGTCTGGATGGAGGGCGTTCCATTTCTCGATCTGCTCAGCTGGCGGGAATGCCCTCCAGTACTCCTGTCCCGACTCCCAGCCTGTCACGATCGGCTCCCCCTGCCGCCGCCCGGAGTGTGGTCGCGATCGTGTCGGCTACGCCGATCTAGCAGATCGCGCGTCGCGAGACGCTGCGCCTCTTCTCCCAGATCTCCGCTTAGCGCCGACATTTCCGCTCGTCGAATTCGGTCTTGAGCCTTGTATCCCGCCGATTTTCGACTTTCGAACTGAAGAACTCGCTCCGTTAAGGTCCACCAAGCGGCGAAGCCTGTCAGAGGCCCAATGGACAGGAGCGACTTAGCTACGCTCGGCAATTCTGTCCACCAGACGGTAACCACTGAGACGACGCAGAGGGCACCGGAGATTGCGATACCTCTGGCCCGCGAGCGACGGAGCAGTCTTCTTTCATGCAGGACAGCAGCAGTCACCGCGTCCAGACGTGTTGGCATAAAGGGCCGGACGGAAGGGCAGTCCTGCAACGCGATGCCGGTCTGGTCATACACCGCACCGAAGCCGCTTGCGAACGCGCGCCACTTGGCCCCCATGCAGGCAGTGTAGGGATGAGGGTGTTCGGAGGAGAAGGGAACAGCCGTTCAGTACGCCTCTCGGCAACGGACTGTGCACTGGAGAGGCGTGAGGGGCGAGAACTTCATCACGCCGCGGTGACGGGCCCGCCACCGTCAGGCTCGCCCGCGCCCCTCAATACTGACCGTGCGCCATACCGGCCCGTACTCACGGCTGAGCACATGGGCTGGCGAGCTCATCGAGCAGCTGCTGCGGCTGTGGCTGCTGCTCACCGGGGCACAGGTAGCGCATTCCCTCGCCCTCCGCAGGCTTGGAGCCGTTCTTGGCGATCGGGTGCCGGCGGCTGAGCGCCGTACGCCACCCGTACCGCTCATCCCACACCAGCGCGGGCGCCGGGGCTGCGGCATCGAGGACCAGGGCGGCCGCCAGGACGTCGCCGGCCTCGCGGACGGCGACGTCCTGGTGCTCCATCCACCCCGCGGCCGCCACGGCGTCGGCGACCTGTTGCAGGTAGGGCAACATCCGGCGCCCGCGCAGCACCATCTGCGCTGCGGCCACCGCCGCACGGCGCACCGCCACGGGATACCCCAGCCGCTGCGCCGCCTCTTCGACCGACAGGTCCGGCTCGGCCAGCACCTGGTCGGCGATGCGCTGACCGCGCAGCCGAGGCAGCCAGCGCGCGGCCGCGGAGTAGGCCAGACCGAGCTCGTGCTGGGCGGTAGCGATCGTCAGTGCGGGGTCAGCGTCCAAGAGTTCACCCAGCCGTGCCTCGATCTCGTCGCGGGGCACCATGTCGCCGCTGCCCGTGGGCCGACCCGCGCGCGGCGCGGCCGGCCCCTGGCGGAAGTCGCGCAGCACGGCCCGGGGGCAGTGCTCCACTCCCTTGACCTTGACCAGGTGGGGGGCGATGCGCTGGTCTCGCTTGTAGGAGTCCCAGGTCTTGGGCGTGACGTCCAGGAAGGCAGCGGCCTCCGTCCGCTCCAGCAGGTCCCCATCGTCATCTTCGGTGGGCAGCTCCGGCACCTGCTCGGTGGCGAGGTAGGCGGCCGTCTGCTCGGCGTCCCACAGCTTCGACTTCGCATCGGGAGAACTGATCGCCGCCGGGAACCCCTGTGCCGTGTAGGGCTTCTGGTTGCTCAGACGGCTTCGCAGCACCGTGAACGGGCCCGCATTCGCAGCGAGAAGGGCGTTCGCTGGGGCGGTCGGCCGATCAGAACCGCAGCCTGATCAACAAACCCGGCGAACCTTCCCGGCTAGAAGTCTCCATCTTTCCTGACTGTGACAAAAATTCCGGTTCGTCGCTTTTCGATGACCACTCGTACAAGGAACTCCTGCTTCAGATCTGCAGGCAGCTGTTGCGCTTGCCACTCGCGTTCCGCGGCCGCGGCAGTTTCGACATGCTCGCGATCTGACGCGGCAAGAGCTTTGAGTGCGTAGTAAGAACCACCGAACGCATGCTGTGGCACGTGCGCCGTCGCCACCGCTTGCCCGGCGGCACGAGCGGCGAAACAGGCCGCTTCATGGTCCGCCTTCGCGGCCCGCGCCGCTGCGTGAGCGTCGAGGGAGGCTCGGCGAATGTCGGCCATCCTGAATACCTCCGTTTCAACCCATTCGCGGCAGACTTGTATGGCATTTCGGGGCCGTCCATCCTCCGAGCGTGCACGCTCGAAGAGCGGGAGCACGCGCTCGGCGCAATTTGCGGCCCACGTGGCCATGATGCGCTGATCTTTCCTGCTGTAGCGCTTCACCACATGACCCTACGACGGCCCTCGTCACCGAGTCCCGCGCTGTGGAAAAGCCAACCCCGTGGACCTTCCCGGTCACAGCACTAGCGTTGAGTTTCCGTGAGACGGTTTTCGCCGTGGTTGACTTCCCGGTGGCCGGAAGCCCTCCCACCACAACCAGCACAGGCTTGGTCCAGTGCGGGTTTGTGTTCTCTGCATCGCCTCATCCCTCCGAGACCCGCCGTCGGCCCGGTGTCCGTCCGACCGTTCCGCGCCAGCCTTAACAGGGAGCAACGTCCACACAGCTCAGGATGTGGTTCACGGGCGATCCTCTACCGCCCGGCTCTGCCGGAGTTCAAAGACGGTTTCTCATAGGGGCAGCGTTATGCCGAGCTCTTGCATGGCGGTTGACGGAGGGCCGCCTTCGGAGCGCTCAGTCTTGTACCCCTTGGTACCTGCTTCCAGGGTGCGCGGGTCGACGGCCTCGGCAGGGGCGCCGGTCTCGTACAGGCCTTCGGGTTCGGTGTCGCGGTCGTGGGGCAGCAGCCAGAACACGCGTCGGCGGAAGGTGCCCGAGGAGCGGGAGGCCTTGGCCTGGGGGGCGAGGATGGCGTAGCCGACCATGCGGCCGGGGCGGTGGTAGGCCGGCTTGCTGCGGCGGGTGGGCAGCCGGTCCAGGCTTTGGCGTACGTAGTCGAGGTCGGTGATGTCCTCGAGCCAGACGAGTTCGCTCTCGTGCCGGATCTCGTCCTCGGTGATCAGGGAGCTCATGCCCTCTCCTCGTCGGCGAGCAGTCCGATGCCCGGGTAGTACTTACGCGAATTGGACAGGATCATCTCCTTGGGCGAGGCCAGTCCGACCAGCTCGCGGGCGCGCGCGGCGAACGCGCGGGAGGAGATGACCGGGGCGCCCTCATTTTGGCACCAGGTCTTGTACTCGGCATACAGCCGGGCCTGCTCGGCTCGGGAGTCGGGGCTGAGGAGGCAGCATTCGTCGAAGAACCGGCCGATGTGGTCTTCGGTCTCGGCGTAGGCGGTGGTGGCAATGCGCACGCGGGCGGGGCCGGTGAGGTCCTTGTCGCCGGCGAGGTAGCGGCGGGCGCCTTCGATGAGCCAGGCCAGGATGCCGGGGCCTTCTTCGGTGACGAGGATGTCGGCGAGGTTGTCGATTTTGCGGTCGTCGGAGACGACTCGTTCGAAGGGGATCAGGCGCATGCGGCGCCAGAACGCGAAGCCGCCGGTGCCGACTTCGGGCCGGTGGTTGGCCAGCAGCCAGAGCTTGTGGGTGGGTGCGAAGGAGAAGAAGTCCTGGCGCATGCGGCGGGCCTTGATGCGGTCGCCGCCGGTGAGGAGCTTGACGCGGGCCTCGTCGAACTTGTCGCCGGGCTTGACCTCGGAACACACGATGACGCGACGGCCGTGGAGTTCGGCGAGGTCGGTGGGGTGTCCTTCGAAGGGACGGGCCATGAGGAAACCGGGCGGAGCTGCATCCGCGTAGTCGCCCAGCAGTTTCATCAGGACGTCCAGGAGAACGGATTTGCCGTTCTTGCCGGAGCCGAAGAGGAAGGGCATGACCTGGCCGCCGACGTCGCCGGTGACTGAGTAGCCGAGCAGCAGCTGCAGGAAGGCGATCATTTCCTGGCCTTCGGCGTCGTCGCCGAAGGTGTCGGTGAGGAAGCGCTGCCAGCGGGGGGTGGGGACTTGCTGGGGGCCCACGGTGGTGGAGCGGGAGTGGAAGTCCTTGTTGGGGTCGGGGGTGCGCAGCAAGCCGGTGCGCAGGTCGACGATGCCTTCGGGGGTGCACAGGACGTAGGGGTCGGCGTCCAGGGAGGTGGCGTTGAGGACCATGCCGGGGGCGGCTTTTGCCTGGGTGAGCATGGCGTTGATGCCGGAGGTGCTCATGGCGCGTCGGATGTGCTGGTTGAGCGCTGAGGCGGTGAAGATGCCGCGGGGGTCGGTGGTGGCGAAGGTTTCGGCGAGGTCGCCGGCGGCCCAGACGACGGTGTCGTCTTCGTCGAACTGCCAGCGGGTGCCTTGCCAGCGGTACCAGCCAAGGCCCGGGACGTGCCGGTAGTCGGTGCCGTACAGCTTCACGAACAGTTTGGCGTTGCCGCGGTCGGTCAGTGTGTCCGGCAGCAGTCCGTTGGGGGTCGCTCCGCCGGCTGTGGGGGGTGTGGGGTTGGCAGCTTGGGCCGGGAGGGTGGTCGGCGTCATCTGGGCGCGGATCTGCGCGGCGACGGCTTCGGGGTCGAAGTCGAAGAGGACGCCGGGTTCTTCGGGAGTGGTCACGGGCGCCTTCCCGGGTGGAGGGGGCGCTGCAGGCCGGCGCTCAGGCCGCTGCGGATGATCTGTTCGGCACGTCGTTCCTGTCCGGGGCGGGCCGCGGCCGCGGTATCGCGCAGGGCGCGCTCGGTGGCGTCGTGGGGCAGGTATCCGGCGGCGATGAGGCCGCCGAGGGTGTAGGCGGCGCGGTTGAGGCGGTCGGAGAAGCCTGCGCCCGCGGCGACGCGTCCGCAGTCGGCGATCTCTGCGAGGGTGGCTGTCAGGGTGCGCTGGATGTGCTCGCGGCCGCCGCCTGCGGCCAGGACTGCCTGGCGGGCGCGGGGCGGGACGGGGCGCGGGGCGGGCACGGAGGGGGTTGGCCGGTGGCCGGTGCGCTCGAGTTCACCGGCCAGCCACTGTGGCAGGGGTGCGGGTTCGAGGGCCCCGTCGAGCGGGGTGTAGGTGCCTGCGGTGGTCGTGGTGCCCGGGGCGATGATGTAGCCGCCATGGGCGCGGACGTCGACCTGCCAGGCCAGTGCTCGGGCGCGGCCTGAGCCGGTCGAGCACTGCCATCCAAGACCAGGGTCGGTTTGGTACCAGATGTGGAGCCCGCCGGAGGGAGTGCGCACGCGCAGCGTCGTGCGGTCGGTGGCGGGGTTCGGCTGACTGCGGAGCGCGGCCAGCACGGCGAGGGTGTGGAAGCCGTTGGCCAGCCCGGTGAGGTCGACCTGTTCTCCGATGGGGATGCCGGGCAGGATCCGGTCCCGGGAGGGGACTTGGGCCTGGTGGGCGTCGATGTCGATGACGACCAGGCCTGCCGGGCCGCAGGCGACGCCGACGCCGTACTCGGGGCGGGGGCTCCACCACTGGGTAATCCGTTCCTGGTCGAGAGTGGCGGCGTGAAAGCCGTGGCACCAGCGACCGGCGGAAGCACACGGGCAGTTGGTGCGGACGTGGCCCGGCTGTCGGCAGCGTTCGCAGTTCGCGGCCGGCGTTTTACGGCCGGGGGCCAGCGGGTGCACTGGCCAGCCGCGCGCGGCACACTGCCGAGCCGTGGTCAACGACTGCGCAGCGACCGAAGCGTCGAGAGGCGGCTGCTGTGAGTCGCTGCGAAGAAAACGCAGCTCAGCAGGCATGTAGTTCCCCTCACAGCGACCGAAGCGACTCAACAACGGACATAGATTAGCGAAGGTTCCCCGCTCTACGCGGGAGCCCCGGCCAAAAACGGCTGGCCGTGTCGATGATGAGACCAACACCCCGGTCGCTCAGCGACCGAACAGACAGTCCAGCGACGGAGTCGCTTCAGTCGCTGTTCCGTTGAGGATCGAAAAAGCGCAGGTCAACACGAGTAGCGGACACTCAACAGCGACTGAAGCGACTGAAGGTCTCTATATATGACGCAGGCGCGCGCACGGGAATGTCCTCACATACTCGATGCACAGTCGCTTCAGTCGCTCCGGCGCCTACTTCAGAGCTCTGACCTGCATCTTTCCAGTCAACGGACCGTAGCGACCGACCGTCTTCGTCGGTCGCTGGTCTTCAGCCGCTGGCGACGAACCCTCCTCTTGCACGGGAGCGACGCAAGCGACCGAAGCGACTGAGTCCTGGTCTTTGGTCTTTTCCTTGTGCACCTTGTGAACCCATGCTCAAGCCAGAGTCGCTAGCGTCGCTGCCAGCTGGAGAAACGTCGGCGCGTAGAGTGCGCCCCTTTCAGCATCAGCAGGCCTCTCGCCAGCTGGCCCTGGCAGGGCGGAAGAGAGCTGCGCACCCCGCCCTCGGCGAGCAGGCCTCGAAGGCAGGCGCGGGCCGCTTCCCGGTGAGGCTGGCCTTGCTACACGAGCAACATCCGTGCCGCCTGGCCCATGCAAATGCTGCGCTGCATCCGCGACACCGCCCTGGGGCAACTCAAGGCCCTCCCCAGGATCACGAGCAGCACCCCGGCGACGACCGTTGCTACCCATCGGGGAGCAACCTGCTGCACACCACGGCGAGCAGCACGACCACGAGCAGAGGCATCTCATGGACGCAGGCTCGTGCCTCACACCTCATGCCCTCACACGTACCGCGCCCACTTGGGAAGCGGGCTGTGAGGCTCACAGGGCGGCCGGGTCGGTCGCGGGCAGCTCGTCAGGCGCGGACCTTCTCGTAAGGCAGCAGGACACGCCCGGTCCGGCTCCAACAGTCGGTGGGAGCCACCCGGTCCCGCTCGATGTCCTTGCCGGAACAGCCGAAGTCGCCGACCACCATGAGCACCGGGATGCCCACAGGAGCGAGCCAGCCGGTCAGCTGATGGCGCAGGGTCTCCTCGCGGTTTCGGCGTTATTCAGCCATGCCGTTGATGACGCGGTAGACGACGTACACCCCGTACAAGGCGAGTAGCAGGCCGAGGAACCGGGTCCACGAGGGCAGGGCCCGGCGCTGGTGGGTGTTCCACATGCGTCGGAGTCGCACTACAGCAGAGACGGCGCCGAGCGTGGCAATTGCCGTGAACACCCAGAACAGCACAGGCCGATCATTTGCCGGCGCGTTCTGCACCCCGGCGTTGCCGGTGATGAGCAGCAAGTAGGGGGCGATGTACTGAGCCGGGCTGAACTCCCGAACACTTTCAGAGCTGCGGGAATCGGTCATTGGGTTGCCTCCGAAGCTTGGTAGGTGTCGGCATGGAAGTGCGCCCCACGGCAGGGGGACAACCGTGGGGCGCACATGGGTGGTGAAGCCCCCGGAGAGGGGCCGCATCACGTGAACCGATACGTCACAGGATGATGTCGATGAGCCACTCGATGGCCGTCTTGACGGAGATCGCGCCGCCCAGGGTCAGCGTCTTCTTCAGCCAGCCAGGAAGGGAGCTCCACCTCTCCTTGAAGTAGCCCTTGCCCTTTTTCGCCCAGTCGGTGAGCTTCTTCTCCCAGGAGTCGGGCAGCGCCTTGAAGGCCTTCTTCAGCGCCTTCTTCTTCAGCCTGTCCATCCAGCCGTTGGCAGAGACGTCGTCGCCGGCGTAGACGGCGGAGATCTCTGCCTGGGTGAGGCCTTCCTCTCTCAGGAGCTGCTGCCCCTCGGGGGAGTCGAGGTAACTGACGAAGGCCTCGTGCGAGGAGAGTTCGAACTCCGGCCCCCAGTCCTCAGTGACGGAGGTAGCAGCGGTCGTCTCGCGCTGCTCGTGAGCCTGCGCCGCCGTAGTACCAGCGACACCCAGAGTGAGGGCAGCAATAGCAGTGACCGCACTCATGCGGATATGCCGACGATTCACTATCGTGGTCCTTTGGGTAAGACGGTGCGGGCGCTGCCCCACGGCGCACTGATGGCCTGGAAACCGTGTGCGTCGGAAACGGTGGTGCCCGCACCCCCGGGGGTTCTGTGCCGGGGGCGCCTCAGAACCTATCTCCGTCTCGATCATCCGTTCCAGGGATTGAGACGCATATGCCTGAAATCTTTCCCTTCCCGGAGCAGGTGTACGGGAAGTTCTTCGCATACCGGCCGGACAGATAGGGGCAATCCGCAACAAGTCACCCCGCGGAAAGAAGAAACCGGACTGGCCGCTACCGCCACCCCGAAACCTCAGATTCCGCTCAACTCTCCCAATGCCGCCCAGATTTCAGTTGGGCGTTGCGCGGCGGCAGTGGCCGCCAGGCTGGGGCCACTGGATGAGTCCGGTGGCCCCAGCCGGACGTGGTCAGCGAGGGTCGCCTAGACGATTGCCGATCTGTTCGTGGTGCGGCGTCTCACTTCTATGCCAGCCGCAGGTCTCATTGCGGTGTCGAATCTGCGGCTGGCAGCGGCGACCGGGGCGGAACATGGAGTGAGACCCAAGGGCGACACCTCATGAGAATCTCCAGCACCGTGAGGTAAGACGCCGCACCGAACAAGCCCGCCCACGACCCGACGTACGGCTATGACCACGACACCGAACCGTGCGCGTCCGGCACCATGATCTGGCGCGGCTGCTGTTGATGTTCCGCTTGCTGATGCGCGACCAGAAGCCGGGCTCGTGGGATCACATGACGACCTGTCCTTCGAGCGCCTCGCGGACGCAGCTGACGCCGCCGCGGAGGTTGTCTACGGCAAGGACTGACAGGGGCCTGATCTGCGGATGCGCTGCACCACGACCGATCCGGTCTACGACTGGCCCGACGGAGCACCGTACGACGGCGAGGCGACGTTCACCTGGAACGTCCCGGGCTACGGCTCGCACGCCAGCGAGGACGACCAGGTCGAGCTGTACTCGAACACGGCGCTGTGCGGTTTCAGCTGGGCGAAAGGCGACAGACCCCGCCGGGTGGATGGTCTGCCGGACTGTCCCGAGTGCCGACGCGAGGCCCAACTCGGTGCCGAACGCCCCCGTGGCACGCGACTACTGGGGGGATACGCGTTGCCGCCCGGGTGACAACCGGTGGATATGGCCATGGCCACGATCGGAAACACCCTGACCCCGGCAGTTGCGATATTGAGGTCAGGGCGTTGCCACGGGCTGGCTACCCGAGCCAGACGATGTTCAGAACCGTCAAGCTGCGCAGGCGCCGGTTGATCCAGTAGGTCAGGGAGAGCTGGCCGACGGCCGCGTAACGGACGTCCTCCCCCTCATCGTCGTCCGTGTCGAACTGCCCGAACCCCCACGGATCTGCGGCGGCTGCCGCCAGGATGTCCCACACGGTGTCCGCGGCGTGCTCGGGCAGGACGTCGAGGACCTTGGCGGCCAGGGCGGAGACGCGGACCGCGTACGGCTGTCCGCTCACCTGCGCCGCCTGCGGAGCTCCGTCAGGTCGATGGCGTCGCTGTCGTCGTAGCCGGAGGCGACGAATGCGTCGACGGCCGGGGCGTGCGCGATGCGGCCCTGCCAGTCCTGGACGACCTCGTAGAGCTCGGCGAGGGAGAACGTGCGCCGCGATTCTTCGAGGGCGGCCGCCCACTCCCGCTCGAAGGCCGGCACCCACGTGCTCGCGCGCTTGTCGGCGCGCAGCTGGGCGAGGAGTTCGGCCGGTGCCCCGGGGGCGGGGGCGTATGGCGTGACGGGGGCGTGGTCGGGCTGCGCGCTCATCGGGTCCTCCCGGCGGGTCCTCCCTTCACGGTACGCGCGCCGGGTGGCAGTGGAAGCGGACATGGGCGAATCCCCTCCTACTGGGTGCGCAGGGCGCGGGCGACGGCCTGGGTGTGCTCGCGCAGCGGATGGTCGAGCTTGTCCCAGGTGGCGGCCAGGTAGTTGAGGAGTTCGGCCGTGGCGCGCTCCGCGTCGCTAGGGTCGCTGGCGAGCAACTTGTCGGCGGCGAGGGCGACGTCGACGGCCGGAGGCGGACAAGTCTTCCGGGGCGAGGGCGTTGCCGCGGTCGACGTCCAGGACCAGGAGGTGGCGCACCTGTTTGCGGGACTGGATGGTGATGGTGTCCTCGCGCGGCGAGTCCGCGCCCGCGGTGACGAAGCCGGTGTGGTTGAGGATCGCCGCGGCGATGGCCTCGGTGAGCACCGGCTCGGGCAGCAGGTCGTCGGCGGTGGGCTCCGCCTCTTTGAAGGTCAGCGTGAAGTTTATGCCGGCCTCGGTGGTGAACCACACCGTGTCACCGCCGGGTCGGCGTCCGCAGCGGCGCAGCGCGTCGGCGACGCGGACCGGGTCGTGGTCGGCGTCGAAAGCGGGCTCTTGTCGCGGTCGATGGGCTGAGCCGAAGCACGGCAGTTGTCACCGCCAGAGCTGCTTGAGCTGGTGTAGCAAACCGGTCGAAGCATCCTGATTGTCACCAGTGAGGCACACGGCTTTTCACAGATCCTCACTCATGACCACCATGGGCAAATCGGCCTCTCAGTATTCCCAACTGGCGTAGACGGTGACGTTCTCGCCGTTCTCCCTGGCTCCGACGCACACGTCTCGCCAGTCGAGCAGCCAGCCGCTGGAGTGACACTTCTCCCGCTGGAGGCCCAGTTCGCGGATGATCTCCGGGCGGGACAGGCCGTCCTCGCTGATGACTGTCGCGGCGCGCCAGCAGCCGCCGGAACCGCAGCTGATGCCTTCCTCGATCATGGTGATGCCTGGCGGCAATGATGGGAGGACCTTGGCAGGCGGGGCGTCCGAGCCTTCGCTGATCATCAACGCGTACAGGAGGCCGGCCGCGAGGGTAAGGGCGAACTGCATCCCCAGAAAGCCGATCGCTCCATTGCGGCGGGAGATCCATTGCGGGGGAGGAAAGCTCTCGTGCCGTCCTTCCAGTCCCGCGCCGCAGGCGATGAGCAGGGGCGCGAGAACCGTGAACACGAGATGGGCGTCGGGCCCGGGGGCGTCGATCCAGCCCTGCTGGACACTGATCAGCACACTGGCTCCGGCGAGCAGCGTGCCGCCGATCGCGAAGCCGACGGGGCGGGTACGGGCGATCGTCATCCAGACGACGGCGGGCGCGACGGCAAAGAGAATCCCCAGGGCAGTCAGCATGTACGCGAAGACGTGCGACCCCGAGCGCCCGGTTCCGCACAACCCCGGCTCACCGCAGGCCCGCAGGCCAGTCGTTCATACCGTGAGTGCGACGAACTCCTCATTGCCGAAGTCTCACCTGTGCACGCCTACGGCCTCGCCGGTGACAGCAAGCCTGCCTATGTGACAGCTATCACGCTTCGGCTCAGGCGGAAATTCAGAGGTCACGTATTCGCTCCCAGTCAGTAATCCAGATCGAGGTAATCGATGTCGTTGATTTCCACGTCCGACAGTCCCATAGCGCGACCGCCGCCGTCCTGGAAATACACTTCCTTAAACCCTTCGGCGATGATTCCGCGCATCTGCTGGTCGCTGGCGCCTGCGCTGCGGGCGTCGAACAGGCGCTGCGCGTAGGCCGGGGGAAGATGCACGGTCAGTCGCCGGAACCGCCCGTCGTCGGTCGTACCGACCGGCGCGGTGTAGCCGAATCGGGCCCGGGTCTCCACGGTGATCCCGCCCGTGGTGGCCGCCTGCTTCTGCCGGCGTTTGCGCACCAGCGGCTGCCACCGCTGCCGCACGGCGTCGTCGATCTTCGCGGCGACGTCGGCGCGGGCGTGCTTGCGGGCGCCGCGCCGGTAGCGGTTGACGGAGTCGGCGGTGACGCCGATCTCCTGGGCGACGGCCTTCGCGCTGCCGAACTGCTTGAGCAGGAACCCGATCTGGCCCTTGAGGGTCTTGGGCGGGTCTTTGGTGAACGCCTCGCGGTCGGCGCGCTCGATCGCGTCGTCGATCTCCCCCACCGCGCTACTCCCCTTCGTCCAGGACGGCGTCGCCGCCCTTGATGTGGCGGGCCGGGTTCAGGCCCTTCTCCATGAGGTCGATCGCCCAGAGCATCTCTTGGACGCCTTCCAGCTTGGCCAGGCCGGGCGTGGGTCCGAGGCGGAACCCGCCGGGCTGCGGCTTGCCCGAGGCGGCATACGGCAAAAAGTCCAGCGGCGACGCGCCCGGCGAGGGGTAGACGACGCAGTCGGAGAGCACGGCGAGCGGGAACAGCCCGGTCATCTTGGCCATGTTGTTGAGCTTGCGGTGCATGTTGACCCGGGCCTTGCTGATGACGGCCGCCCGGATGTCGGGGCGCCAGGTCGGCCGCTGAAGGGCTGGCCACCGCTCGCCCTCCTTGTAGTGCTTGCCCTGCGGACGTTCGCGGAGCTTGCCGACGCCGCCCTTCACCGTGGCCTTGATGGCCGCGAGGACGGCGGCCAGGGCCGGGTCGACCTGCTTGTGCTGCTCCATCGCGGCGAGGAAGGCGCGGTCATCCAGGTCCTTGGTGACGCCGAGGTCGGCGAGAGTGTCGACGTAGGCGTTCTTGAGCCGGTCGTGCCACGGGTCCAGGTACGCGCCCGTCTCGCGGCGCAGGTACGCCTCGATCGGGTGGACGTTGTAGCCGAGTTCCTGGGCGTAGGCGACGGTGTGCGTCTGGTACCAGGCAGGTCCCGTCGGACGGGAGCCGTCCGGGGTGAACGGCGAGGGCAGGCGCGGGTCCAGCTCGATGTGGCTCAGGTCGACCAGCCACGAGCCGGGGATCTTCGGGTTGAACTTCGGGGCGTGGAAGTGGTCGGGGGCGGAGAGGCCGACGACCAGGCGGGCCGCGGCGGCGAGGAAGGCGGTGTTGAGGTCCAGGCCGACCGCGAAGGGCAGCATGCACTCCTCATCGCTGAGCGAGTCCACCGACCGCACCCACTGGTACGCCTCCTCATTGAGGAACCCGCCACTCCAGCCGGACTGAACGACGACCGGGTGCTCCGGGGTGGCCTCTGGCGGCGCCGGGTCCATCGGCTCCGTCCCCAGCGAGCCGGGGTTGTGGCCGGAGGTCCAGTTGCCGGTCTCCTCATCGCGCTCCGGCTTCGTCGGCGGGCGCAGTGCCGTCATCAGCTCCAGGCCCGAGACGGCGGTGGAGCCGCGCGGGGTGATGACCCGCTGGGCGTACACCCCGAGGACGCGGGCGATGTCGGCCGGCTCCATCTCCGAGACGCCGGGCCAGGATCGCTCATCGAGGGCGTCCCACGACAGGATCGCCAGTTGCACGCACTGCCGGTCGCGTCCTTGCGCCTTGCGGTAGATCCGCGCCCACGGCCCGAATCCGCGCTGCGTGAGCTGCCACTTGGCCTTCGCCACCTGCTTGACGACCGGGTGGTCCTCCGGCAGGCGCAGGGAGCGGCGTTGCTCGTGGCCCTCCAGGCGCTCGGGCAGCCCGAGCTTCACGGCGGCCGCGGCGGTGAGGACGATCAGCGGGTCGCTGTCCTTGCCGTAGCGGTTGAGCTTCGGCGCACCGAGGCCGGACTGGCGCAGCGTCCACTCCACCAGCTCCACCACGGTGGTCGCCGGGCAGTCGAGAACCAGGCCGTTGACGCCGTATGCGGAACCGTCGCCATCGAGGACGGCGAGCGGGCCGTGGGGAAAGCGCGGGTCGGCGGCGGGCGCGGTAGCCTTCTTCGCCGCCAGACGCCGTGACGTCGCCGGACGGGCGGGACGCTCGGGTGCAGCCGGGGTGGCCGGAGTCTGCACCGGTGCGACGGCAGATGCCTCCGGCTCGGAGGCGGCCGGGCCGGTGAACGTCTCGGGCATCTTCGGCGTCGGCGCAGCGGCCGGGGCGACGAGGGCCGGAGCGCCGTGCGCGGGATACTTCGCAGCCCAGCCCTTGAGGAGTCGCTGGTACGCCTCCAGGCGCGGCGACTTCGGCTCGGAGCGGCCGTTCTCGTAGTTCTTGACTGTCTGCACGGTTGACTTGAGGGCCTGCGCGAGGCGGGCCTGGGTGATGCCGGCGGCCTCGCGAAGCCGGGCGCGCTCTGCCGGGGGCGGAAGCTGCGGCTCCTCCTCCAGCAGGGCGTCGATGTTCGCGAACAACTCCTCTTCGGATGCCATGTGGATCTCCTTTCGCGCCCTCACTCTAGCACTGTTTAGCCAGCTGTTTAGCCTAGTATTTAACCCGATCGGATTGTTTGGACGGTTAGGAGTGGACGCCGCCAGGCGACAGGCGCAGGCCCTGCCTCACAGCTCACAGGCACCCACCACACCGCCTCTACCTGGGGAAATGCCGTGTGAGACTCGCAGGGCGGGGCCAAGTTTCCGGAGATCGCCCCTCGCGGACCGGAGTGCTCGGTGCGGATGGCCCGCACCCGGACGCTCCCCCCGGCGGCTTTCCCGCCGACCCGGTGCGCGCGCCACGCTGGGAGCGTGGCCAGGACCCCACGCGTCGCTGTGCGGAGTGCCGGGCGGCGCTGCCCCGGGACGCGGGGCCCAACCGCCGGTACTGCACCACGGTGTGCCGCTCGCGCGCGTGGCGCCGGCGGCGGCGCCGGGCCACCGTCTACCGCCTGGCGGTGCACCGCAGCATCGAGCTACTAGGCCCCGGTGTCCTAGCTCTGACCCCAGGTGCAAAGTAACGACGGGGTCAGCCGTGCGGTGTGAGGTCCCCACCAAATCGGTAATCCGGCAAGGCGGCCTTCGCGGCTTGGATGAACTCCATGTGCCGATCGCGAAGGTCTGGAGGCTCGGCGCCGTTCAACACCGCGCTCAGCGCCAGGTAGTACTCCGACATTGGACCCGAGACTTCTGAGGGCCCCTCCAGCAACACCATGGCCATCGCATGATTGAGTTCGGCTACCTGCTCGGCATTGCCGCCCGAATGCTGGTCGATGATTTGGGCGGCTTCGAGGAATCTGGCGTACGTCTGCCTGCGGCGGTCCAAGGTGCGGGCTATTCGCTGGTCGTTGAGCGTGGCCTGCACGCTGTGGATCCCGGCGCTGCGTGTGAACCATCCCGTGGTGATGCTGCCCAACACCGCCGAACCAGCTGCGATCAGCGCAATCCCCCAATCACTCATGCGGCCGATTGTGTCGGAGGAGCGGGCCAGGGCGTTAGGGGTTGTTGCCGGAGAACTCATGCGCGGGGAAGCGATCAAGCCTCGCGGCTGCGGCGGCGGTTGTTCATCAACCGATCGGTTCCCGAACACCCGCCGGGCCGCGTTCCGCAGTGACCCGCGGGTGTTCGGGAACCGTGTGCACCTACGGTCTACTGCCGGTTGCGCAGACCGATCTGCACACCGCCGATGGCGGTGACCGCAGTACCGATGCTGCCGACGGTGGCGGCTGCTTCCGGGTTGTGCGTCAGGGACAGGATGAGCACCGCGACGATGGACAGGAGGCCGGTCAGGACGGTCGTCCACCGGAGCAAGGCAGAGCTGGGCTGTCGGGTCGCGGCTGTTGTACGGTCGATGGGCGTCACTCGGTCAGTTCTCCTCACAGCAGGACGGACCACTCCGACGTCACGAGAGGGAGATCTCCTCACGGCCCATGCTTTGGACGGCCGGCCATGCGGAGGTCTCCCTTCGTCGTGCCGAAGGGGTTTCGGTGAGGGACAACGTTACTAAGTGGCGTTGACAGTCGGCCGTTCTGTCACCCCTGCATGGGCAGCAGAGCAAGGGGCAAAACGGGCGGCGGACGGGCGCGGCTTGCGCGTTCGTGTATGGTCTGCGCTGCTCTCTTGCCTGCGCTGACGGCCACTCAAAAAGCCCAGGTCAGGGCGTGGTTATCGTCGAAGATAACCACGTTTTCCCGTGTGACGTACCCCACACGAACTTGCCGTCGCGGTCGACGTCTCGGTGGCGGACAGGCCCGTGCAACTTGTTGCCGAGCTTGACGATGGGGCGGATCGGCCTGAGACAGCCTCTTGCCCTTCTTCCCCTGCTCGGGGCGGTTCCCCATGCCGTACGACCCCTGGTTCGTCGGGAACTCGTCGGAGTTGGCGATGTTGTCGACGCCGAACTCGTCGACGGTGTTGATGACGGAGTGGCTCGGCCTGGGACGGAACCCACGCTCTCCTTCTTCACCTCGGAGAAGAACTCCCCGTCTTCGAGGTGCGGCTCACCCGCCTACAGGACCCCGTGCAGGGCGTTCTCCTTGAAGGCCTCGTCTTCCTCGCGGTAGCGGCGCATGACCTTGGAGCCGGGGGCCCAGCCGCCCTGGGTCTCCATGACGGCGTCGGGGTTGCCGGCCCGGGAGGACTCGGTGACCAGGCCGCGCTGCGGGCTGTGGCCGGTGAGCCGGACGTCCAGCTTGGCGCGCACGCCGAGGCGCTCCAGGATGTCGCCGACGGTCTCGGGCTCGATACCGGAGTCCAGCACGGTGTGCCAGCGGTTGTGCAGGGCGCGGTAGGCGAAGGAGTCCGGGTCGGGCTCGGGGCCCAGCTCGGCGTGCCAGCGGCGTCAGGTGCGCACCGGGCAGAGGTGGGCGCGGGAGCCGAACGGCACGGCGACCTTGCGCGGCTTGTTCTTGGAGACGCGGATGTCGACCAGCAGGCCGCGGCCCTCGGGGTCCTCGGTGATGTCGCGCACGCGCAGCCAGGCCAGTTCGTGCTCGCGGCCGGCGACGGCGAAGTCCAGCGTCATCAGGGACAGGTCGCGGATGCCGAACCGGGTGGGCGGCAGGGCGGCGGCGACCTTCTCCATGTGCCGCACCAGCAGCGCGGCGGCGGGCCCGTTGCCGCGGCTCTCGCCGTCCTTCTCCATCTGCTTGATCTTCGCCTTGAGCAGCGCGCGGGCCTCCTCGGCGATGTCCTCGGCCAGCTGCAGCTTGAGCTGGCGGCGGCCGGTGACGACCACGCCGGAGATCCGGCGGTCGATGGTGGTGGGGGCGAGCAGGGTGCCGCGGCGCTGGCCGGGCTGGCGCCAGCACCATTCCACGAACGCGACCAGGGTGCCGGTGCGCACGGCGGCCGGCGGCAGGTCCTGCTCGGCGCAGAACCTGAGCCAGGCGTTCCAGTCGGCGCGGTAGCCCTGCTTCGTCTTGTCCGGGCGGTGGTCCTCGACGTGCTGCGTGGCCTCGCGGTCGAGCCGGTCGAGGCGTTCGGCGGTGGCGGCGCCGAACGGCGCGGGGACGGCGGCGGCCGCCGCGGCGGTGGTCCGGGACTTTGGCGGGTGCCCGCTGACCGACACGTCCGCAACTGTCATGGTCTCCCCTGAAGGTCCGTCACGCCCGTTTGTTCGTACCGGGTTTTGTCGCATGTGGTTCCCGGATATGTGAGCGCCTATCCGGGAACCATGGATGAGCGGCACCGGTGGTGGGGAGGGTTGCCCGTGCCGCCGGGCGGGCCGGCGGGAAGGGATGGGGACGCGATGCCGGAGAAGAGCGTGTGGGGCGACTACGCGGAGAGCCGGGCGGACAAGGCGTCCGAACGTACAGACCCGGAGGATCAGACCGACGCGATCGGGGAGGGTCTGGCAGCGGTCGCGTACGCGCTGCTGGACGTTGCGCACGCGATCCGGGAACACACCGAAGCGCGCGAGCGCTGAGACCGGAATAGGCCCCGCCCTGGGGGGCGGGGCCTGCGCTCGGTGTGGTGTGCTGTGGTGAGCGTCCGGGGCCGCTACCGACGGTCCCGGGCGCGTCAGTGCGGCAGGATCGGCCGGTCGATGTGCCGGTGCTCGACCTCGCAGCCGATCCCGGCGGCGCGCAGGTGCACGGCGATCTCCTCGGCCACGGCGACGGAACTTTTCCGGACTAAGGAATCATGTGCCCCTGCGGCGTGACGCTCTGTTTCGGCTTGGCCTGCGAAGACTGTGCTGAGCGCTGCACCCTGATGCTGTGGCTGACATAGCAGGGCAAGTGATCCCCGTGGCCTCCGCTCTTGCCGGAGTCGCCCTCACGCTCCTGGGCAACGTGTATTTGGAGCGCAGTAGATGGCGCCAGACTCAACGAAACGAGCAGAGAGCCCGCTCGCTCGAATCCCTTACTGATCTTCTGCAAGCCACCACCGACATTGCCCGCACGCTCAGACAGACTGCTGAGCAGATCGACGAAGGCCGAGACGTTGACATGCAGGGCGTCGCGGATCAGATCGACGACCTCATCGGTCAGGTCCGACGGCAAGGCACGGTCGCCCGCATCGTTGGACCCCGCAGCACGTTCAGCTTGATCACGACGCTGGAGGGACAGATTGCCCCGATCTACCGTCTGGTCGCTGAGGCTGGGCGGATCGGTGACGGTGCGGCTCTGGTTGAACCTGCTCGACAGTTGATGAAGACACGGGATGCCTTCATTGATCAATTACGGAGTGCCGATGGCCTGTCTCGGCCATGAAGGTCGGGAGATCCCAGTGCTGTACCGACAGCGACCCGCTCCCATCGCGGCAGACGGATCAACTGGATGTCACGAGATGCCGCGTCCAACTTCATACCGCTCCTTCGTAGTTCGGATGCGCAACGCCTACCAACTAGGCCAAGCGGTCACACTCGGCGTGTCGCTCGGTAGTCCGGTCAACGGCTCGGTGGCGGCCGCCACCGCACACCACGTGCACGTCGACGCGGTACAGCTGGGCGCCGGCCCACTGCTTGAGGTTGTCGCGCTGCAACAGGATCCGGGCCTGGACGGCGCGGCGACCTTTTGGTGCCCGGCAAGCGCGCGGCGGTAGCCCTCGCACGCCGTCTCTCGTCTTCGCCAGACCCAGTGGGCGCGGGGGCCCGGGCCTGTTGGAGCGCCAGCGTTCCTTCCCGCGTTTCGCTCCAAGGGCCGGCTCTTCAGCTTGCGGCGCCCGTTCCGCGCCGCTGGAGGCGCTGACTGGGTATGTCGAAGGGCGTCTGCTCCTGG
>NZ_JBJDPY010000033.1:0-48502 GCF_044903205.1 Streptomyces sp. NPDC029674 | reverse complement strand
GGGGTGGGGGGTCTGGTCTGATCACATGTCGCTGGGCGCGCTAGCGGCCGGGCGGGGGCGGCCCCCCCCCCCCCCGCCCGCGGGGGGGGGGCCCCGCCCCCCCCCCCCCCCCCCCCCCACCATTCCCCCCACTAGAGGTGTTTCCACCGCCACCCGCCGATTCACCCCATCGGGCAGGCGCTCGGAGTGAACCGGGGGGTCGGAAGGGGGCGCGTTCGCGCCGCCTCCTGTCCCACTGATCACCCCCGACCTACGGTCGGGAAAACGGGGCAAGGTGGGGAGGTTCGAGCATGGCGGGACGCGGCGGGGGAGAGGCCCCGGTTCCGGCGCCGGACCGGTCCCTGGTGCGGATCTGCGACCTCGCCGGGCGCCCGCGCGGCACGGGGTTCGCGGCCGACGAGCAGGGCACGGTCGTCACCGGTCACGAGGCGGTCGACGGACTCGCCCGGATCGTCCTGCACGCGCCGGGCGAGCGGACGTGCGTGGTGCCCGCCGACGCCGTGGTGGCACTGCCCGGAGCCGGTCTCGCGTTCATCCGCACCGAGGGGCTCGGGCTGCGGCCCCTGCCGGTCACCGCGCGGAGCTCCGTGGCGACCGGCACCTATGTGCGGATCGCCGCGTGCGGCTGGCGCGAGGCACGCGTCCTCGGCACCTCGGCCGTCACGTACACGGCGACGGACCGCTTCCACCTGGTGGGCGCCGCCCTGGAACTCGCGATCGGCACCGACGGCGCCGACGCGCTGCGGCTCGGCGGCGGGGCCGCGGGCGGACCGGTCGTGGACGCCTCCACCGGAGCCGTCCTCGCCGTCATCGGGACCGCCCTGCTGCCCCAGGCCCACGGGCCCGCCGTCCCCGGAGAGGACGCCTGGACGCACCGCCCCGCGGGCTTCGCGGTGTCGCTGCGGGACGCGGCCGCCGCCGACCCCGGCGGACCGCTCGCCGAGCTCCTCGCGCGCAACGCAGCGACCGTCCCCGCGTACGGCGAGGACCTCAACCTCGCGGGCGCGCTGCACCTGACCGCCACGTCGGCCGGCTCCGACGGGCCGCGCGCCCAACTCCACGAACCGGTCGAACGACCTGACGTGTCGAAGGAGTTCGCCGCCTTCACGGCCGGCCCCGCGCACGTGCTCGGCCTCGTCGGCGACCCCGGCACAGGACGTACGACCGAGCTGGCCGGGCTCGCCGCCCGGCGGGCCAGGGGCGCCGAACCCGCCCCCACGCTGTGGCTGCGCGGCGCCGACCTGCTCGGCACGGACGCGTCCGTGGCCGACGCGGTGGAGCGGGCGCTCGACCGCGCGGGACGGATCCTGGCGGCCGCGGCCGACGAGGAGCCCGCGGCCCGGGACCTCGGGGACATCTCGGCACGCCGGGTGGCCCGGCTCGTGCGGGACGCGGGACGGCCGCTGCTCCTGCTGCTCGACGGCCCCGAGGAGATGCCGCCCCTGCTCGCCCACCGCCTCGCCGAGTGGAGCGACGGCACGGTCCGGTGGCTGCGGGACACCGGCGCGCGGCTCGTCGTCGCCTGCCGTGCGGAGTACTGGGAGCAGGCCGGGGCGCACTTCGACGCGGCGTCGCCGCACGGGCCGGACGGCGGCGCGGAGTACCCCGGCTGCGTACGCCTCGGTGAGCTGCCGGAGCCACAGGCGCGCCGGGCCCGGGCGCGGTACGGCATCCCCGACAGCGCGGTGGCCGACGCCGACGCGCGGCACCCGCTGGCGCTGCGGCTGCTCTCCGAGGTGCGGGCCGCCCGGCCGGACGCGCCGCCGCCGGGCACTCCGGACCGGGAGGAGATCTTCGGCGCCTATCTGGACCTGGTGTGCCTGCGGGTCGCGGTCCGGCTCGCGGCGTCGAAGGGGCTGCGCGGGAGCGCGGTGCGCCGCCTCGCGGCGACGGTGTCCGGCCAGGTCCACGAGGCGGCGCGACGCTGCCTCGGGCCCGGCCAGGGAGAGCTGGACAGGGCCTCCTTCGAGGCGGTGTTCCCGTGGGGAGCGCTGCCGGGTCGGGGGAGCGGCGGCTGCACGGGGTGGGCGTCGGCCGTGCTCACCGAAGGGCTGCTCGTACCGGCCGGGACGGGATACCGCTTCGCGCACGAGGAGGTGGCCGACTGGCTGCAGGGCATGCACCTGGATGTGGACGGGGCGCTGACCTCGCTGGTCCACCGGCACCGGGAGGCGGCACGGAATCCGACGGTTCCCGAACAGCGGCGGCGCGATCCGGCCCGCCCTGTGCCCGTGCCGCGGCACCGCATCGGCCCGGTGATCCAGGCGCTGCTGGCCCTCGGCAGGCAGCGAGGAGCCGCCGAACTGGCCTCCCGTCTGGTCGAGTTGGCGGACGCACTGGCGGACTTCGAGGCCCCGGGCGCGGACGGTTCCGGGGACGCCGTGTGGTGGGCCCGCCGGCTGCTGAGGGAGGTGCTGCTGAGGGTTCCCGACGCCTCCCCGTACCTCGCGGTGCTCGAACCGCTCGCCGACCGGCGGGAGTTCGGCACCGCCTTCTGGCTGCGGCTGCCGCTGGGCGAGGCCGAGCGATTCTCGCTGCTGCGGCGGCTCGTCGTCCACGACGCACCGCCGGGCGCCCCGGACCGCTGCCTCGACGCCGTCGCCGAACTGCTCACCGCCGACCCCGCGGGCGTACAGCCGCACCTCGCCCGGTGGTTCGACGACGAGCGGCCGCTGGCCGCCACGCCCGACGCCACCGTCGCATCCGCCGCGCAGGCGCTGCTCCACACCCACCGGCGCCGCGCCATCGACGACCTCACGGAGGCTCTGGTCGACCGCGCCCACACCCGCGCCGACGAGCTCCTCGCCGCGCTCGCCGAGGAGGAGCCGTCGGCCGTCTGTCGCGCGGTCGGCCGCTGGGCCCGTGACGAGCGCCCCGCCCGGCGCGTGGCCGCCGCCAGCTACGGCCTGCGCGCCGCCCCGCACGCCACCACAGGCGCCGACCGCGAGCTCCTGCGGCAGGCCGCCCGCGCACTGCTCGCCCGCCCCGCCGACGACACCCTGCACGGCGCGGCGCTCGCTCTCCTCGTCCGCGACCCGCAGACCCGCGCCCGGCACCTGCCCCACGCCCTGCGCCGCTTCGCCGCCGGGGACCCGCACCTCCCCGCGAGCGCCCTGGCCACCGCCCTGACCACCGACCCCGCCCCCGTCCTCGCCGCCTTCCGCACCCGTCTGCACGCCCAGGGCCCGGCCGTCGACGACGTCCTGTGCACCCTCGCCGACGTGACCACGCCCGCCCTCGCGCGCCGTGTCGCCACCCTCGTGCACGACCTGCTGGAGGCCCGCCCCGAGGCGGCCGGACCCGTCGCCGCGTACATCCACCGGCGGCTCGAACACGGCCCGGCCGTGCGCGGCGTCCTCTACCCGCTGGTGGCCGGGCTGCTGCACAGCAGGCCCGTGCGGGTGCGGGCCGCCCTCGCGCCCGTCCTTGCCGCCCCGGGCACCGCCGTCTCGCACGACCTGCGGGGCGAGCTGCTCGACGTACTGCTCAGCCAGGAGCGGGACGCCGCGGTCCTGGAGAGCGTCCTGCGGTCGGTGGCGCGGGGCGTGGCGGAGAGCAGGGCCGGGGAGCACGGGGAGGACCGGGCCCGTGAGCTCGTGCACCGCGTCGGGCTGCTGCTCGTCCGCACTCCGGAGGGCGCGTCCTGTTTCGACCGGTGCCTGGTCGAACTGGCCCGCGACCGGCCGGGCTTCGCCGCGCTCGTCGCGCGCTGGACCGGCGCCGCCCCGCAGGACTGGGCCGCCCTGATCGGCCCGAGCGCCCACCGCACGATCGAGAGCCTCGCGGGCGGCATCCGCGTGCTCACCTAGGCGGTGCCCGGAGGGAGTGACCCCCGCCACTCCCTCCGGTGCGAGCCGCGACCTGTCGGCATGGCAGTCTTAGACCTGCGCAATCGGCAATGGGAACGTACAGATGTACGTGACGTACACGGGTTCGGCGAGGAGCAAAGAAGTGCAGCGCTGGCGTGGCTTGGAGGACATCCCCCAGGACTGGGGGCGCAGCGTCGTCACCATTGGTTCCTACGACGGCGTGCACCGCGGTCACCAGCTGATCATCGGGCGTGCCGTGGAGCACGCGCGTGAGCTCGGCGTGCCCGCCGTGGTCGTCACCTTCGACCCGCACCCCAGCGAGGTCGTGCGTCCCGGCAGCCACCCGCCGCTGCTCGCCCCGCACCACCGGCGCGCCGAGCTGATGGCGGAGCTGGGCGTGGACGCGCTCCTTATCCTCCCCTTCACCACCGAGTTCTCGAAGCTGTCGCCCGCCGACTTCGTGGTCAAGGTCCTCGTCGACAAGCTCCACGCGCGCGTGGTCGTCGAGGGCCCCAACTTCCGCTTCGGCCACAAGGCCGCCGGCAACGTCGACCTCCTGGCCGAGCTCGGCCAGACGTACGACTACGAAGTCGACGTCATCGACCTGTACGTGAGCGGCGAGGCGGGGGGCGGCGAGCCGTTCTCCTCGACGCTGACCCGGCGCCTGATCGCCGAGGGGGACGTGACGGGAGCGGCGGAGATCCTCGGCCGCCCGCACCGTGTCGAGGGCGTCGTCGTGCGCGGCGCCCAGCGCGGCCGCGAGCTCGGCTTCCCCACCGCCAACGTGGAGACGCTGCCGCACACCGCCATCCCCGCCGACGGCGTCTACGCCGGATGGCTGCACGTCGACGGCGAGGCGATGCCCGCGGCGATCTCCGTGGGCACGAACCCGCAGTTCGACGGCAGGGAGCGGACGGTCGAGGCGTACGCGATCGACCGGGTCGGCCTTGACCTGTACGGGTTGCACGTGGCGGTGGAGTTCCTGGCCTTCGTCCGGGGGCAGGCCAAGTTCGACTCGATCGACTCGTTGCTGGTCGCTATCGCGGATGACGTGAAGAGGTGCAGGGCGCTTATTGAGGCCGCCGCCTAGTCGCCGTAGGGGTGGCGTCTCTTTCGCGGCTGCGGGTGCGTCGTGGTTGCTCGCGCAGTTCCCACCGGCGGTCAGCCGCCCGAGAACCGGCCCCGGCAGGGCCTAACGCGCCGCCGCCCAGTGGCAGGCAACCTGCGTCCCGCCCCCTCCGGACAGGAGAGGGAGGTCCACCTCACGGCAGCGCCCCGCCACGCCGACCCGCTCCGCCTCGCCAGAGGCAAGCACCTGACACCGCGCATGGAACCGGCACCCCCCGGGAATCCGCGAGGGATCCGGCGGCTCACCCGTGAGGACGACCGGCTCACCGGGCGCCTCGGGCAGCACGGACAACAGCGCCTGCGTATAAGGGTGCTGAGGAGACGTCAGTACCTCCTCCACCGTTCCGGTCTCGACGATCCGGCCCAGATACATCACCGCGACCCGGTCCGCGATGTTCCAGGCGAGCCCCAGATCGTGCGTCACCACCAGCGCGGACAGGCCGAGTTCGTCCCGCAGCCGGAGCAGCAGCGCGAGGATCTCGCCGCGTACGGACGCGTCGAGGGACGCCACCGGCTCGTCGGCGACGATGAGTTCGGGTTCGAGGACGAGCGCGCCCGCGATGACGACGCGCTGACGCTGGCCGCCGGAGAGCTCGTGCGGATAGCGCAGGAAGAAGCGGTCCGGCGGACGCAGCCCGGCCCGCGACAGGGCCTCGGCGACCGCGGCCCGCTCGTCGCCCGCGTACCCGTGGATGCGCAGCCCCTCCGCCACGGCGTCGTACACCGTGTGCCGGGGGTTGAGCGAGCCGCTGGGATCCTGGAGGACGAGCTGGACCCGCTTGCGGTACGCCTTGAGCGCGCGGCTCGAGTAATCCAGCGGCTCACCGCCGAACGTCACCTTGCCGGAGGTCGGCGGCACCAGGCCGAGCAGTGACCGGGCCAGGGTCGTCTTGCCGCACCCCGACTCGCCGACCAGGGCGACGATCTCACCGCCCTTGATGTCGAGGTCGACGCCGTCCACGGCACGGGCGGTCGGCGCGCCGCGGCGGCCGGGGAAGGCGATGTGCAGGTCGGCGGCCGACAGCAGGGGGCCCGCGGCTTCGGTGGTCATGCGCTGCTCCTGATCATGCGCTGCTCGCCCGCGTGGACGCAGGCCGCGCGATGGTGCGGGCCCGCGTCCCGCAGGGCCTGGTCCTCCGTGGCGCAGGAGTCGAGGGCGACCGCGCACCGGGGATGGAACGTGCAGCCCGTGGGGAGCGCCGAGGGGTCGGGCGGGTCGCCGGGCAGGCCGCGCGGGGCGAACCGTGACGCCGGGTCGCCGATGCGCGGGAAGGCGGCTGACAGGGCCTTGCCGTAGGGGTGCCGCGCGTTCTCGTAGACCTGGGTGGCCGGGCCCTCCTCGACGACGCGGCCCGCGTACATCACGGCGAGCCGGTCGCAGGTGTCGGAGAGGACGGCCAGGTCGTGGCTGATCATCAGCAGGCCGAGGTCCTGCTCGGCCACCAGCTGCTCGATGAGCCGCAGGATCTGCGCCTGGATCATCACGTCGAGCGCGGTGGTGGGCTCGTCGGCGATGATCAGCCGGGGGTCGCAGGCGAGCGCCATCGCGATCATCACGCGCTGGCGCTGGCCGCCGGACAGCTCGTGCGGGTACGCGTCGGCGCGCGCGGCGGGCAGCCCCACGTGTTCGAGGAGCTCGCCGACCCGCTTCCGCGCGCCCGTCTGCGTCGCCTTCCTGTGCAGCAGGATCGGCTCGGCGATCTGGTCGCCGATGCGGTGTACGGCGTTCAGCGAGTGCATCGCGCCCTGGAAGACGATCGAGGCGCCGGCCCAGCGCACCGCGCGGACCTGCCCCCACTTCATGGTGAGGACGTCCTCGCCGTCGAGCAGGATCTCGCCGGACACCTTGGTGCCCGCGGGCAGCAGCCGCAGCAGGGCGAGCGCGAGCGTGGACTTGCCGCAGCCGGACTCGCCGGCCACGCCGAGTTTCTGGCCTGCGTCGACGTGGAGGTTCACACCGCGGACGGCGGCGGCGCCGTTCGCGTACGTCACTTCGAGGTCGCGCACGTCGAGGAGGCGGGGCCCCTCGGGTTTCTGTACGTCTTTCTGTGCGTCGTTCTGTACGTCGGTCAACGGGAGGCCCCCAGCCTGGGGTTGAGCACGGATTCCACGGCGCGGCCGCACAGTGTGAACGCCAGCGCGACGATGGCGATGGCGAGGCCGGGCGGTGCGAGGTACCACCAGTGGCCCGCGCTGACCGCGCCCGCCTCGCGCGCGTCCTGCAGCAGACCGCCCCACGACACGCTCGTCGGGTCGCCGAGGCCGAGGAACGCGAGCGTCGCCTCGGTGAGGATGGCGCCGGAGATGACCAGCGTGGTCTGCGCGAGGACGAGCGGCATGACGTTGGGCAGCACGTGCCGGCTCATGATGTGGCCGTGGCCGCCGCCGAGCGCGCGGGCACGTTCGATGTACGGACGCGACTCGACCGCCAGCGTCTGCGCGCGGACCAGGCGTGCCGTGGTCGGCCACGTCGTCACGCCGATCGCCAGGATGATCGTCCAGATCGTGCCGGACATCACCGCGGCGAGCGCGATGGCGAGCACCAGCGTCGGCATCACCAGGAACCAGTCGGTGACGCGCATGATCACCGTGGCGTACCAGCCCTTGAAGTGCCCGGCGGTGATCCCGACGAGCGTGCCGATGGCCACCGAGAGCACGGCGGCGAGCAGCCCCACGGTCAGCGACATGCGCGCGCCCCACACGAGCAGGCCCAGCAGGTCGCGCCCGAACTGGTCGGTGCCCAGCGGGAATTCACCGCTCGGCGACTCCATCGGGTCGCCCGGCGCGTCGGTCACGCTCTGCGCGTCGGAGCCGACGAGCAGCGGCGCGAAGACCGCGGCGAGGGCGATCAGGACGAGCACGGCGAGACCGACGAGCCCCGCGCGGTGTGCGCGGTACTCGCGCCAGAAGCGCGCCGCGGAGTGCTTGCGCCGGGTCCAGGCGATCGACCGTGCGCTCTTGACCGGCGCGGCGGGTGTGGTCGGTGCGGATTCGGTCGTCATCGGCCCACCCGGGGATCGAGCAGCGGATAGATCACGTCGGCCAGGGTGTTCATCAGGATCACCGCGACGGAGAAGACGAAGAACAGCCCCTGCACCAGCGGCAGGTCGGGCACGCTCAGCGCCTGGTAGAAGAGCCCGCCGAGGCCCGGCCAGGAGAAGACGGTCTCGACGAGGATGGCGCCCGCGACGACCGTGCCGAGATTGACGAACATCAGGGTGACGGTCGGCAGCATCGCGTTCGGTACGGCATGCCGGCGCCGTACGAGATCGTCCCTGAGCCCCTTGGCGCGCGCCGTCGTCAGATAGTCGCTGCCCATCTCGTCGAGCAGCGACGACCGCATGACGAGCAGCGTCTGCGCGTACCCGACGGCCACCAGGGTGATGACGGGAAGCACCATGTGGTGCGCGACGTCGACGACGTACGCGAAACCGGTCTCGCCCCCGGACTCCAGACCGCCGGTCGGGAACATCCCGGGAATCGGCCCGATGCCCACCGAGAACGTGATGATCAGGAGCAGCCCCAGCCAGAACGACGGCACGGAGTACAGCGTCAGGGCGAGCCCGGTGTTGAAGCGGTCGCCGAGCTTTCCATTGCGCCAGGCGGTGCGCGTGCCGAGCCAGATGCCGATGAGGGTGTAGAGAACGTACGCCGTTCCGGTGAGCAGGAGCGTCGCGGGCAGCGCCTCCGTGATCTTCTCCATCACGGGCGCGTGGAACTGGTACGACGTGCCGAAGTCGCCGCTCAGGACGTTGCCGGTGTAGTCCCAGAACTGGGCCATGACCGGTTTGTCGAGCCCGAACTCCTTGCGCATCGCGGCGAGTTGCTCGGACGAGACCCGCTTGCCGCCCGTCATCTGCTTGACGGGGTCGCCGGGGATCAGCCGGAACAGGAAGAAGCTGGTGACGAGCACGGCGAACAGCGACACGATCGCGCCGCCGAGCTTGCCCGCCACGTAGAGGAGGTAGGCGCGGGTGTTGCGGGCGCGCGGCCCGCGGGCCGACGCCGGCCCGGCCTTCGCCGGGTCGCCGTCGGCCCCGGGGCCCAGTGGGCCCTCGGTGTCGAGCAGTGCGGGATTGCTGTCAGCGGTCATGCGTTACTCGCGGTCCTCTGCGGTAGAACGGCGGCGCAGGGCGAACAGGACTCCGCCGCCCACGAGCACCACCGCGGCAGCGGCGATACCGATGATGACACCGGTCGAGCTGCCGTCCTTGGAGGAACTCTTCCCATCCGCGGGGACGGCCGACCACCAGCTCCAATATCCATCCTGGCCGTAGATGTTGCCCGCGGCCGTCGGCATGGTGGTGATGGACTCGATCTGGTCGGTGCGGTAGGCCTCGACGGCGTTCGGGTACGCGAGGACGTTCATGTATCCGGAGTCGTACAGCCACGACTGCATCTGCTTGACGATGTCGGCGCGCTTGGCGGGGTCGTACTCCGCGAGCTGCTTGGCATACAGGTCGTCGTACTTCTTGTCGCAGATGAAGTTGTCGGTGGCGGCGCTCTCCTTGGCCTTCTCCGGCAGCGCGGCGCAGGTGTGGATGCCGAGCACGAAGTCCGGGTCGGGGTTGACGGACCAGCCGTCGAAGGCGAGGTCGTACTCGCCCGCGTACCACGGCACGGACACGTCGTCGAGGCAGTTGACCTTCAGCCCGATGCCGAGATCGCCCCACCACTCCTTCAGGTACTTGCCCACGGCCTTGTCATTGGGGTCCGTGGCGTGACACAGGATGCGGAAGTCGAGCGGCTTGCCGTCCTTGCCGACGCGCTTGCCGTCACCGTTCTTCTCGTACCCCGCCTCGTCGAGGAGCTCGGCGGCGCGCTCCGGGTCGTACTTCAGCTCCTGATCGGCGGAGGGCTTCCAGGCGTAGTCGGAGAAGCGCGGCGGAATGTAGCCCGCGCCCGCGACGGCGTTGCCCTGGAAGACCTTGTCGACGAGGGCGTCGCGGTCGACGGAGAGGAAGAGCGCCTGGCGGACCTTCTTGTCCAGCAGGGCGGGGTGCCCGTCACCGAACTTCTTGCCGTCCTTCGTCTTGGCGCCGGGGTTGGTGGCGATGGCGAAGAAGCGCCGCCCCGGCCCTTCGTTGACCTTGATGTTCTCCACGTTCTCCAGCGACTTGGCTTGCGCCGGGGTGAGCGCGGGCTGCCCCGCGACGAACGACACCTCGCCCTTCCGCAGGGCGGAGACGGCCGCGTCCTGGTCCTTGTACGTCTTGAAGACCAGCTCGTCGAATTTCGCGGGGCCGCGCCAGAAGTCCTTGTTGGCCTTGAGCTTCACGTACTGGTCGACCTTGTAGTCCGTCAGGATGAACGGCCCGTTGCCGACGACCGGGAAGTCCTTGTCGTTGTTGAACTTCGAGATGTCGTCGACCTTCTCCCAGACATGCTTGGGAACGATCGGCACGTCGAGCGCGGCCATCGTGGCCTGCGGCTTCTTCAGCTCGATGACCAGCTTGGTGGGGCTGGGCGCGGTCACCTTCTTGAAGTTGGTGACGAAGTTCGAGTTCGCGGTGGCGGTGCCCTCCTTCGACATCACCTTGTTGAACGTCCAGGCCGCGTCCTCGGCGGTCGCCGGCTTCCCGTCCGACCACTTGGAGTCGTCCCGGATGGTGTACGTCCAGGTCAGCTTGTCGGCCGACGGCTTCCAGTCGGTGGCGAACCCGTCGATCGCCTTGTTGTTCTTGGCGTCGTAGTTCGTCAGGTACTCGTATGTCAGCCGGTGCATGCTGGTGCTGAGCAGCCGCTGGGCGAGGAACGGACTGAGTGAGTCGACGCTCTGCGCGACGGCGACGGTGAGCACCTTCTTGCCGCCGTCCTCGGCCCGCGCCTCCTGCGGACCCGGATTGAGCGGCGTGGCGAGACCGGCCGTCAGGGTGAACGCGGCGGCGCCGCCCGCGAGCACGAGCCTCAGACGGCCGCGGGGCCGATGCGGTGCCGCTGTCTTCGGTACTGCTGGTCTGCCGTGCTGATCTTGTGTGTCCATGGATCGGTGACCTCGCGTCATCGCTCGCGCAGGGATGGCTGGTTACACGCTGGTGGATCAAGGAACGTCAGCTGGTTGATGTGTGTTTACCAGCGCCAGTCTGCACGCGTCAACGGCGGGTGAACCCCATGTGGCCTGCGGAAATAACGAGTTGACCGGGATTTCATCCGCATTGGTCAAGACCACTGACGCACGGCTGGTGAGGGGGTGGCGGCGGAGGCAGGGGGGCCTGACCTGCCGGTCTGCGCCGACTGCCCAGCCGGTACGCCAGTGGGCCCGCACCGGAGAACGGTGCGGGCCCACTGGGGTGTCGCGCGGCGGCTACTGCTGCGGAGGCGGCGGCTGCTGGAACGGCGCGCCGGGCTGGACGGGGGGCGGGGCCTGGCCGTCCTGGGGCTGGGGCTGAGGCTGGGCCTCGGGTTGCGCCTGAGGCTGCTGGGGCTGCTGCCAGCCCTGCGGGGGTGCCGGCTGCTGCGGGTAGGGCTGCGGGGCCTGCGGCTGCTGGGGGGCGTACGGCTGGGGCTGCCCCGGAGCGTACGGCTGAGGGGGCTGGTGTCCTCCGTACGGCTGAGGTTGCGGCTGGGCGGGTGGCTGCGGTTGCTGCGGCTGCGGTTGCGGCTGTCCGGCCGGGTGGGCCTGCTGCTGGCCCGGCACGGGCTGCTGCCCAGGCACCTGCTGCTGGCCCGGCATCGGCGGAGCCATGTGCGGCGGCGGATTGCCGTCCGACGTCCACAGCCCCTGCTGCTGCTGAGCCCGCACGAAGTCCTCGGCCACCATCGCCGAGAGGTTGAAGTACGCCTCCCGCACCTTCGGCCGCATCATGTCGAGATCGACCTCGGCACCGGCGGCGAGATGCTCGTCGAAGGGGATGACGACGACGCCCCGGCACCGCGTCTCGAAGTGCGACACGATGTCGTCCACCTTGATCATCTTGCCGGTCTCGCGCACACCGGAGATGACGGTGAGGGAGCGCGAGACGAGATCCGCGTACCCGTGCGCGGACAGCCAGTCGAGCGTCGTCGACGCGCTGCTCGCACCGTCCACGGACGGCGTCGAGATGATGATCAGCTGATCGGCGAGGTCGAGGACCCCGCGCATGGCGCTGTAGAGCAGCCCCGTACCGGAGTCGGTGAGGATGATCGGGTACTGCTTGCCGAGTACGTCGATCGCACGCCGGTAGTCCTCGTCGTTGAACGTGGTCGACACGGCGGGGTCGACGTCGTTGGCGATGATCTCGAGCCCGGACGGTGCCTGCGACGTGAAGCGCCGGATGTCCATGTACGAGTTGATGTACGGGATCGCCTGGACGAGGTCACGGATCGTGGCCCCGGTCTCGCGCCGCACGCGACGGCCGAGCGTACCGGCGTCGGGGTTGGCGTCGATCGCCAGGATCTTGTCCTGGCGCTCGGTGGCGAGGGTGGAGCCGAGCGCGGTCGTGGTGGTCGTCTTGCCCACGCCACCCTTGAGGCTGATGACGGCGATCCGGTAGCAGGACAGCACCGGCGTCCGGATCAGCTCCAACTTGCGCTGCCGCTCGGCCTCTTCCTTCTTGCCGCCCAGCTTGAACCGCGAACCGCCACCGGTGGGCCGGCTGCTCTTGGCCTTCGTCTTGGTGTTGCGCAGCAGCCGGTCGGAGGACAGCTCGACGGCGGCGGTGTAACCGAGCGGGGCGCCGGGATTGGTGCGCTCCCGCTGATCGTGCCGCACGGCCTGCGGCCAGGCGGCGCCGGTGCGGGGGTCGATGGGGGGCTGGGTGGGGTTGGGCTGGGGCTGGGGTTCCGGGTGGGTGGTGCCCGGCTGTCCCGGCTGTCCCGGCTGTCCCTGGTGGGGGGCGGGTTGTTGATGGGGGGCCTGGGCCTGGGCGGGCACGTGGGGCTGGGGCGGCTGGGGGTGTGCCTGCTGGGGCTGGGGCTGCGGCGCCTGATGCTGGGGTGCCTGCGGCTGCCCCGGGAAGGGCTGACCAGGGAAGGGATGCCCCGGCTGAACGGGCTGCTGGCCGTGCGGCGCCGGGGGCTGCGGGAAACCGTATGCCGGCTGGGGCGCCGGGGGAGCGGGAGCCTCGGCGGCCGGCGTCACCGGGGCGGGCGCTGGAGCGGGCTGCGGGAAGCCGTAGCCCGGCTGGGGCGCGGGGGGAGTCTGCGACTCGGCGGCCGGGGCGACCGGGGTGGTCGGCGCGGGCGCGGGCGCCGGAGCGGCTTGCGGGAACCCGTAACCGGCCTGCGGTGCCTCCGGCGTGGAGTTCTGCACGGGCGGGGCGGGCGGGGCAGGCGTGAAGGGCGTACCGGGGGAAACAGGCGCGGCCTGCGGGAACCCGTATCCCGGCTGGGGCGCCTGCGGTGCTTGGGGAGCCTGGGTCACCGGAGGGGCCGGCGTCTCGGCGGCGGGCGTGGACGCGGGCCAGGCACCCGGCGCGGGCTGCGGAGTCTGCGGCTGCGCCGGTGCGGGGTTGGGCGCCGGCGCGGCAGGCGGTGTCGTCGTGGGCGCGGGCCACTGCGGCGCGGAGGTCGGCGCCGCGGGCTGGAACGCGGGCGGCAACGGCGGAAGCACGTCCTGCGGCGAGGGCGGCGGAGGCCAAGAGGACGGCACGGAGTCCTGCACGGCGTCGTCGGCGGCACCGGGCGCGGCATCCTGCGGAACGGGGTCGTCGGCCCCGGCCTCACTCACGGGACCGGAGTCACCGTCAGGGGAGCCCTGCGCCTCGTCCTCACCCGCACCGTCGAGGTCACTGCCGGATTCCCCCGACCCGGAACCTGATCCCGTATCCGTATCCGTATCCGTATCCGCGGTCTCGGCAGCGGCGGCGGCCCGCTCCTCGATCTCCTGCTTCAGAGCGCGAGCGGAGAACCGCATGGTGGCGCCACTCTCAAGGTCACCACTGCCAAGGCTGTCAGTGGCTACGTCATCCGAAGAAGCGGACGCACCCTCGGCGACACTCGAGCCTTCGCTCTCGCTGTCACCGTCATTGTCACCGTCGTCCTCGGCCGCCTCGGCCGCCTCGGCCGCCTCGGCCAAGGCATCGACCTCGTTCTTCGGCACGACACCGGTCACGTGAACTGAGGCGGCGGGCCCGGCAAGAGCCCCGCTCCAGTCGGCGGCGCCACCACCGGAAGCCGGCGGCGAGACGGGCGGCTCAGAGGCCGGGGCACTCTCACCCTCACCGGCGTCCGGCTCCTCCACCGCGTCCGGAGCCGCGGGCTGGAACCCACTGCCGACGGGCAGCTTCGGCACCACACTGGGCACGCTGCTGGAAGGCGGCGGCCCCACAGGCGCCGGCGGAGGCGGCGGAGCGGAGAAGGACGGCATGGCGGGCGGCGCCGAAGCACCCGTGGAACCGGAACCAGACGAACCAGAATCAGACGAACCGGGCTCATCCGGAGCGGAGGCATCCGGAGCCGAAGCAGCCGGCGTGGACACGGACGGCGTGGAAACGGACGGCGTGGAAACGGACGGCGTGGAAACAGGCGGCGCCGAAGGCGTCTCCCCCGCGCTGCCGGAAGCGTTCTGCGTGTACCAGGCGGGCGGCGCGTAGTCGATGGTGAACTCGCCCGTCGTCTCGGCGGCGGACTCCGCGTCGGACTGATCATCGACGGGTGAGTCCCAGCCCCCGCGGATCTCGTCCCGATCGCTGTTCACAATGCCTCCTGGTGTGGTCGAGCACCCTCGTGCCGTGGTGGGGGGCGACCGTTCCTGTCGTCCGATCCGCCTGGCTCTCCCCGTTACGGGACGCGCACGACCCGCTCGAGGGTTCTGGCGTCGCGCCCTGTCCCAGCCTAATCACCAAAACCACCAGCACGGCAGGGCAGTCCACCCCACCAATGCTGTCCATTGCGTCACGCCCCACCCGGGAGCGATCCACGTACATCAAACCGTGACGGACAAATCCCCCAACGGCCGACACCTCGCCCCGAATTGCCCGGCGCCCCGTCGGGTCAGTCCATCCGCCGAGCGGTACCCAACAATCCGGTCTCGGCGTCGGTGGCCTGCGTCATCACGTACTGCCGGTCACGATCGGCACACCACAACGTCACCCCGTCGGCAAGCGTCGGCAGCGAATCGACATCGCCCCCCGGCAGTCCCAGCAGCCGCCCGATCTGCACCGCCTCATCCGGCGACACCCGCTGCACACCCACCAGCCGCGCCTGCCGCACGAGCCGGGGCGCGACGGGACTGAGATACGGCAACACCGTCAACACGGACTGCCAGGGCGCGGACGCGACCCGCCCCCGCGGCGGCCGCATCCCGCAGTCCCGCACGACGAGCACCGGACTCCCCGCGGAAGCCCCCTGAGGCGGCACCCGCCCCACGTCATGCACGGCCATCCCGCTCTGCCCCACCCCGAGCGCCTGCACCAACGCCCCCCATGCCCCGGCCCGCCCGGTCTCCACCGCCACCCGAGCCCCGGTCGCGGCCGCCCGCAACGCGATGACCTGCGCCGTCCACAGCCCGCCGATGAAGAGGATGTCGTACGGAGTGGGGCGATTGACGCCGAGCGTCGCGGGACTGCCCTGTGCGTCCACGCCGATCACGACCCCGTCGTCACCGATCGGCAGCGCCAGCGCGTCCACCTGGTCCGCGGAGAGCGCGTGTCTGCCGTGTCGAGGACCGATCAGCCCGAATCCGCCCCGCAGCGCAGCGGTGAACGATCCCCTGGCCGGGTCACCCGGCGAACCCGTGACCGGCGGAGTCGAGACAGCCATCAACGAGCACCCCCGAGCGGCAGCGTCGCCAGCATTCCCGGCAACTGTTCGCGGTCCAGCCGTACCAGCCCCGTCCCGGCCTGGCGGGCAGCCTGCTCCAAAGAGCGCCGCGCCGCGACCAGTTCGGCATCCCCGCGTCCCGTCACCCGCAGATGGCCGCGCAAGGAGATCTCCTGCCGTGGGCCGCGTCCGAGCGTGAGGCTGAAGGTCGTGGTCAGCGCCGGAACCGCGGTGAGGAGGGCTACGAGCTGCGGCAGCGCAGGCCCCCCGGACCTGCCCAACTGCGGCCAGCGCGCCACCCAATAGGTGGTGTGGCGCCGGTTGTCACACCGCCAGGCACGCGGGGACTCCTCGGTCCTGCGCTCCGGAATCCCGGTCCGGCCGGCCTGAGCCGTCACCAGGGGATTGGCACAGGCGGAGGTCGCGATGGCGGAGGCCACCCCTTCCTCGTCCAGGACAGTCACGTGAAATCCCGCTCCAGTGAGTCGGCTCGCGAGTTGGTCGGCGACACGCACCACGCACTTCTGCGCACCGGCCAGACCGCCCCCGCGCGCCGCCACGGCCTCGGGGCAGAGTTCCGGATCGAGTTTGAGGGCGATCCAGGTGATCCGCACCGCGGGCGCCCCCGTGAGGGCTTGCAGCGGTGCGTAGTTGCTGACGGCCAGGGACTGTTGTGGAAGGTGCAGCGCGGGGGCGGGCTGGGTGTGCAGAACGATCTGGGCGGACTCGAGCCGGATGCCGTCCACTTCGAGCGCGTCCCGCACCAGGTTCACCGGCAGCGGCTGCCTTCCGCGGTCGGCCCGCAGCGCGGTCACGTCCGATTCCACCTGCAGCATCGCGGTCACGAACGTCCCGTCGCCGACCATTCCGACCTCGCGACGGTCGCGGCCGCTGTAGGCGTACGTACGAAGGGCAGGGTCGCACTCGACCGCAGGGGCGAACGCGGGGTCCGTACCCGGCGGTACCGATCTCTCCGCGGAGCTGCGTTGCCGGGCTTTCAACGCCTGTGCAGTGCCCAGCCATTCATGCAACGGGCGCCCACGGCGCCGTACGACGGCGAACAGCACCAACACCGCGGCGACCACGGATGCCGGGGCGAGAGCCAGTGGACCGATGATCCAGGCCGCGACGAGCAGAGCGGCGGCGAGCTCCATCAGAACGAGCCGCGGGAGGCGAAATGAACCCAACTGGCCTGCGACCGGCCGCAGATGGAGCGTGGCGGCGGGCCCGGGAATCCCTGGCGTATCCGGCAAGCCGTCGCCAACCCGTGTCGGCGTCCGAGTGGCGGACTCCGTACGCCTTCCCCTCCGCCTGCGCGACGTTGAAGCCACCAGCCCCACCCCTGTAACTGTCCCGAACCGCCTTCTTGAGCAAGGTGCTTGGACCTCAATAACCTCACCCAGCCCGCACGTGCGATTACTCAACAGGCATAGTAGGGGCCCGGCCCGACAACGGAGAGCGCGGGCATGGGCATGGGCCGCCACCGCACGGGGAGTAGCAGCGGAGCAGCAGCCACTCAGGTCGCTCACGGGGAGAAACCGGACACGCATGGCATCACGACGGGACGAACTCAACGCGTACATCTTCGCGAAGCGCCGCACGCTGGCTGCGTTCATCCAGCCCTCACCCTCGGGCTCGGAGGAAGGAGCGCCTCGCCCCCTGCGTGCGGTGGTGCCCGGACTCATCGTCGCGGTGATCGTCCTTGCGGTCTTCGGCGCGTGGGGGATGTTCCGGCCGGCGGCGAAACCCGGCTGGGACAAGCCCAAGGAACACGTCATCATCGCGAGCGACTCAACGACCCGTTACGTCGTCCTGAAGACCCACGGCAAATCCCAACTGCACCCGGTCCTCAACATGGCGTCGGCGAAGCTCCTGCTCGACTCCGGCAAGGGCGAGGTCATCAACGTCGACGAGTCCGTGCTCGACAAGGGCACGATCCCGCACGGCGCCACCATCGGCATCCCGTACGCCCCCGACCGGCTGCCCTCGGCATCGGAGGCCGGCTCCGCCAAACGCTGGGCGGTCTGCGAACGCCCGGTCGAGGGCGGCAGCAGCATCCAGAAAGCGGCGTTCGTCCTCGGGGAGCGTGACCGGAACAGGACCGAGGGGCGTGAACGGCTTCGGGGCGGCGAGCTGTTGTACGTCGTGGGCCCGGACAAGACACGCTACGTGGTCGACGCCCACGGCAGGGCGTACCGGATCTCGGAGAGGGAGGAGCGTGGACTCCTGCTGCGCATCCTCGTGGGGTCCGGGCGTGAACCGCAGCGGGTCTCCAAACAGTGGCTCGACACTCTGCTTCCCCGGGACGCGATCGCCTTCCCCGAGATCGACGGCCCCCCGGGTACGGATGCGAAGGTGCCGGGCCTGCAGGACCACGCGGCTGACAAGGTCGGCATGATCCTCAAAGCGACGGACGGCGAAGGTCCCCAGCACTACGTGGTTCTTCCCGGACGGATCGCCCCGGTCTCCGACTTCACCGCGAAACTCCTCCTCAGCAGCCCCGACCTGGTCACCCTCGGACAGAACGGCCGGGCCCGGCAACTGAGCGCCGCGGCCTTCAGCCCCGGGACGAAGGAGTTCGGGGCGGAGTACAGATGGCCGCGTGAGGAACCGAGAACCGCCAACGAAGCGTCCACCACGCGCGGCAGCCGCAACACCGTGTGCAACGTCCTGCGCGACGTCGACGCCGACGACGGCGCGACGACTCTCAGCACCTGGGCAGGCACCGACTTCCCGGCCCCGCTTCCGACCGGCTCGTCCAGCGCGTACGTCACGCCGGGCTCGGGCCAGCTCTACCGGCAGTTCCTCGGCTCCGAGACGAAGGCCGGCGGCGTCTTCCTGGTCACCGACACGGGCCTGCGGTACGCGATGCAGTCCAACAGCGACAGCGCGACCGACGACGCCGGCATCGGCACCTCCGCGAAACAGCGCAAGCAGCAACAGCAGGAGGCACAACAAGCCCAGACACGCCTTGGATACGGGGACACGGACGTGACCCCGATCCCCGCGGCCTGGTCCAAGTTCCTGCCCACCGGGCCGCGACTGTCGACGGCCGCGGCACGCCAGCCGCAGGGCTCCTGAGGCGTGAGGGAGCGCTGAGATGACGAACGCTTCCGTCGCGTTTTCCCGTGTGGTTTCCCGCGGTACGAGAAGGGCAGCCGGGGCAGTCGCGGCTGCCCTGACTCTCGCAGTGGCGACACCGACGCCGGCCGCCGCCGATCCCTCGTCGTCCGGACAGTGCACGTTCCCCTCCAAGCCCTACGAGGGGCGCCCCTGGTCCCTGCAACGGGTGCTCCTGGACGAACTGTGGCTCCAGTCAACGGGCAAGGGGGTGCGCGTAGCGGTGATCGACACCGGTGTGGACACCAAGAACCCGCAGTTGAAGCCCGCGGTGGACGCGTCCCGTGGCCGCAACTTCCTCCCCGCCAAGGACGACAAGGGAGAGAAGATCGAGCGAGGCAAGGCGAACGGCACGACGGACGGGGTCGGTCACGGCACCCGCGTCGCGGGCATCATCGCGGCACGCCCCGCCAAGGGCACCGGCTTCGTGGGCCTCGCACCGGACGCGACGATCATCCCGATCACGCAGAACGACGCGGAGGGCCACGGCACCGCGACGACACTCGCCAAAGCCATCGACCACGCGGTCGACGCCGGCGCGGACGTCATCAACATCTCCCAGGACACCGCCAACGCGGCGAGGCCCGCACCGGAACTGAAGCGGGCGGTGGACAGGGCCCTCGGCCGGCGAGTGGTCGTCGTCGCCTCAGCGGGCAACGACGGCCTGGGCGGCAACATCAAGAAGACCTACCCCGCGTCCTACGACGGCGTGCTCGCGGTGGCGGCCTCGGACCGCAACAACGAACGAGCCGCCTTCTCCCAGTCCGGCGACTTCGTCGATGTGGCGGCCCCTGGTGTCGACATGATCTCCACGGTCCCGGGCGGCGGCCACTGCGCCGACAGCGGCACGAGCTTCGCGGCCCCGTACGTCGCAGGCCTGGCCGCCCTCATCAAATCCAAGCACCCCACCTGGAGCCCGCGTCAGATCACGGCCCAGATCCAACAAACAGCGGAACGCTCGGTACCCGGCCACGACCGCTTGGTCGGCTGGGGCATAGCGGACCCGGTGCGCGCATTGACGGAGGACGACCAGCCGATCCAGACGCCTACCCCCGGAGAAGGCCTCACCCGTGCGGAAGCTCCCACTCCCGCGAAACTCCACCTGGGTGAGACAGCGGAAGAGCGCACGGCACGTATCGCCACGTATGCGGCGGTGGGGGCGGTGGTACTCGTGGCGGGGCTCGGTGGAACGGGGGTGGCTGTGCGGGACGCGCGACGCCGACGGACGCGGGAACGTCAACGCGAGGAAAGGTGAAGACCTCAGTACTGGTCGGCTCTTTCACCTTCGGGTACCTGGTAGCACCCTGAGATGACTCGTACGGCCAAGTTGGGAGGGTTGTCCTTCGCGTAGTGCGTGACGTGGACGCTGAACTTCCTCTTGTTGTTGTCGGCAGTGAGGTTCAGGTTTTTGTTCGGGCTGGTGTCGCGATCGTACTCCACGACCTTCCATCCATTCTTGGGCAGTTCCTCCATGAGGCGGTTCATCACATCGTCAAGCACCTTGGGCGATTCCGGCGTGAAGCTCCAAGGGGTGCAGCATGCGAAAGAACTTTTCGGGGTCTTTCTCTCCGCCGCATCGAGTCACGTCCGGCCCGGGCTCGGAGACCCTCCTCTTCAGGCTGATGATGTCAAGGATGTCGCTGGATACCTTCTTCGTTTCAGTTCGTGCGACGTCAATGCTCCGTGTACCGGAAGAGGGGGTGGAGTCATTGGCTCCGTTTGAATCATTCATGCCGCATCCCGTGAGTAAGAAAGAAGTGGCTGGTGGTGCCGCTGCCCCAATAGTCGCTGTGTCCATGACTACATGCCCCCTGGGAACATCTCTCCGAGGCTGAACCAACCTGCACTTCCGGGCTACCCGCGAAAACTACGTCGTCTGCACTGAGCTCGCCCTGTAGGGCCGCGGAGCCGATCAGTGTGGTGCCGTATGAGTGCCCGATGACGGTTCGATGGCCCTCCGAATCGGCGGTGCGCAAGGCATCGAGTCCGTTCAGAAACCGGGCGGCGGCCTCGGACCGCAACAACGCACGAGCCGCCTTCTCCCAGTCTGGCGACTTCGTCGACGTGACGGCCCCTGGTGTCGACATGATCTTCACGGTCCCGGGGCGGCGGCCACTGCGCCGACAGCGGCACGAGTTTCGCGGCCCCGTACGTAGCCGGCCTGGCCGCCCTCATCAAATCCAAGCACCCCACCTGGACTCCGCGCCAGATCACGGCCCAGATCCAACAAACGCCTCGCGCCGGATCTGACGGCATCCCGTCCACCTGATTTATCTGACGTTATAGCTTCAGTACCCCCCCGCCAAGTCCACCCGGAGGCGAGTACGACGCTGGCGAGAGGCTCGGTCACCTCCCGCGTGTCGAAGCGGTACACCTCAACCTGGCGGCTCTTGCCGTCGCCTCCTTGCACAGTTTCCCGCTGACTAAATACAGCGGGTGCGTGGCCGCGACCGTACTGGGAACTCGAGTTTCCAGCCGAACGATTCTCCCACCGCTCGTGCAGGACGCGCACCTCGTGCTTCTGAGGGACCAGGCGCATACTGATCTTCATTTTCAAGCCCACCCTCATGATCTGGCACTCCGCTACCAGGTCGGCCTTCTCTGTGGGCAGGGCATTGCGTACGCGATATGACGCATCAGGCCCGTTAGGTGCGAGTAGCGCGGCTCGGACTTCCATCGGATGCAGCGACACTGCGTCACTGCCGGGGAACTGTGTGCCGGTGAGCTTGCTCCAGATCCCCACGACTAATCTCCCGATTCCGAGTCCAGGCGAACTGTACGGACGAATTTATGGAAATCAGTCAAGACTGTGTCATGCTGATTTTCAGTGGCTGTCAGGGTGGGCTGGACGCACCTGTTCGCCCCAGGTCTTGTGAGCTTCTTTTAGAGCACCGGACGTAAGCCACCCGCCATCCGCTCGTAGAGCCGTGACGGCAGCCCTCGTCTCTTCGTCAGCCCATGCGCCCGCCGCCATGGTGCCTGGCTCGATGTGATCCTCGATAGCTCGCGCCGCGGCTTGCTTCTCGGCGGGAGAGGACGCCAAATCTGGCGGGCTGTGCATCGGCCCGCTTGGACTCGGATCGCCGGGAAAAGCATTCAACTGAGTACCGACCGGTTGCGTATCGCTTCCAGAATCCGTTGTGTTGTGTTCCTCTGCCTTCATTGCAAGACGCCCCATCTCTCGACCAGTTGTGCTGCGCGGTGTCCGACGGCGTAGGTAGCCGTTGGGAGTGACGCCGCAGCGCCGCTGTGGCAGACACCCAGGGTCAGCATGACTCCGTATCGAAGCAACTTAACAACGGGCCGCCCTGTGAACGGTGTTGTTGCGTGCCTGCCCGACTGTGTTGGCCGGTAAAGGTTCGCCGGTGAGCCTCCTTATGACTTGTGGGTGGTTTTGCTCCACAGGCGTGTGCCACTCATTGGCTCAATCACAACTTATGCAGGCAACAGCCCAGCTGGGGCGCAATGCGCAGCGACTGAAGTGGCGTAGGGATAACTGGTGACTAACGCGGGCTGAAAGTGTTGAAGCGTTCCGGCGGCGCGTCAACTCGCTTCTCACAGAGCTCGAAGGTGCAGCAGGCGCCTCCCCGAAGGTTCTTGCGCAGAAGGACACCCGCGCTTCCTTCAGCGGCGCCGGCAGCGTCTTCCCCGAGGCCGAAGTGCTGTACTGGCAGTACGATCAGGTCCGCGAGCGGCTGACCTCGCTTTCGAAGACATTCCCTCGAAGAGGACCTGTGCCAGCGCTTATGGACGATCCAGACCCGGGCCAGCCGTCAGGAGATGCCCTGGCGAGGCGCCTCAGGGAGCCTAGATTCTTGACGGCAGCGTGCACTTGGACACCTTGTGTGCATAAGCGGCGGCGCTGACCGTCAAGTCGATGAGGCTCTTACGTGCTGTGGCCTCGCTGGCGTCTCCGCGCTTCTTAAGATCCACAACTACGCTGAGGTTGTAGCTGCCGCCCGGAATCTTTCCTTCTGGCACGCAGGGAACGAATGCTGCCGCCTTGTCAAGAGACACCACCCCGCGGACGCCTGCTTCGAAATGTGTAACTTTCGATGCTCCGCCCGCATCGCCTTGGAGAAGCTCATTCTCCCAAACCTTGGGTGGCTCGGCAGTCATCATGCGCGCCCTGGCGCTGAGGAGCAGATCTTGCTCGCTGCGAACGAAGCAGCTGGTCGAGAAGCTGCCACTGGCCTCTGTTGAGTAGCTACCCGGGGGCTCCTCATCGAATGAATAGTCAGAGCGATCCGGGAGTACCGCATTCAATGCGGCTATGGCTCGATCCGTACTCAGTGAATTGCACGAATCGGATGCTCTGATGGTCTCGGGATTATCTGACTGGGATGTGCTTGTCAGATAGATGACGCTTACCGTCAGGCTGGCGGTGATGGCCAGAGCGCCAAGGATGAGGTATCGCTTAGGAACGGTGATCACGATCATTTACCCTCTATCCGAGCTGCCCTGGAACGCCTTGGCCTTCGATATAGTCCTTGATGTTCACATGCGCCTGGCCGAATCCCTGCTCTGCCGCAGTGCTGGCGGCAGAGACGATATGCGATGAAGAGTTCTTCGACCTGCTGCCGGCTTCATGCGCAGATTGTTCGATGAGGCGATATGTGGAGTCGCGGGTCCCGTTGATGTCTTGCCCGCTTCGATAAATCACCTCACCTGAGCTGTCCTTCATAGTTCCATCCACAAGGGAGCCGATAATCTCATCTGCCGCAGTCCCGGTGATGCCCCCCACGATAACTCCGCCTGGACCTATGAGTGGCGCCGTGCCAAGCCCGATGCCGATTCCTACCGTCGTTCCTCCCCATGTGCCGACCTTTTCCATGACCTTGTTGTAATCGCTGTCCTTCGCGCCGTTCTCCAGTTCAGATTCGTAAGCCCGGCCCGCGCCAATTGTGCCTTCGATCTCTCCTCCGACACGCGCGACGTCTTCAATCGTCTTCTTCAGATTGTCGGCCTGCGTGAAATTCGGGTCATTGATGTACGCATCCGGATTCTTGAAGTGATATTCCATGATGGAGGTGGTATAGCTGTGCTGTCCCAGGTTTACTGCTGTATAGCCCTCAGGGTTTCTTCCGACCGTATAGAGGAACCGCGTGATGTCGGATTCCCCCAGCTTCGCCGAAGAGCCGGCGACAGGAAACAGACCCTCTTCGTCGACAGCACCAGGATGCAGGCCGCGATGTATATCGGGCATGTACTCGGCCGCGATCTGGCCCATACTGTCCGACATGTAACCGTTGTCGATCAGACGGTTTGGCTCCTCGGACACCGAAGAGAAGATGCTCTCCACGAGTTTGGCCTGCTCTGCATTGTGTGCACGGGTATCTGCCGTGGGCATCTCGCCTGCAGGGTGTCCTGTCGTGGCTGCCTCAAGAGCGAGAGCAAGGTTGTTTCGCCCCGTGTCGCTGCTCTCCCCCTCGCTGTCCGTCTCTGCGGGCCAGTCCCGTTCTTCGAAGAGATACTGAAAATTGGACAGAGTGGCAGGTTGCTTTTCGCCGTCCACCTCACGCTCAAATGGGTTTCCCTCGTCGTTCTTCGAGATGAATTCGGAATTGAAGAAAGACGTAGCCGCGTCAGGGCTGTTCGATAGGCCTTTCAGGTAGCCGGTCATGGGGTCCCACCCGGTGTCGCTTCCCGTCCGGTTGAGGTGCAGATCCGGCCCGATGCGCCTCCAGGCCGCGCCTTCGCCGTTACCTGTCATCTTCTTTTCGGCGTCAATCAGCCGAGAGCCGTAGTCGGTCAAGAACTGATCGTCGTAATTTCCCCAGCGCATGAGGTTGCTCATGACCTGGAACCCCATGGGTCCGCCATTCCCAACGGGGCGGTTTCCTAGATCCACCACCTTGCTCGTCCACTCGGTCATGCCGAGCGAGTCGCTTTGAGTGGCGGTGGCCAAGGTGAGACTGAGGTTCTTCTGAAGATCGTCGAATTTGCCGTGTCTCGCATGGTTCAGTTGTGGATTCGCGTTCGGGTCATTGATGTCAGCCCAGAACTCCAATGTCCCCTTTGCGCCCAGGTTGGTGGCGAACCGTTCTGAGAACAAGGCGTCGTCTGCGTACATCTTCAGACCGGCGTTGAGACGGTCAAATTCTGCGACACTCAGATCGGATGGATTCTTCTTCGCCAGTTTGGACAGCGCATCGGCTTCCGTGACGGCCTTGGCGGCGGCATCCCGGCTGCCATATTTGGAATCAGAGAACCCGAATCTGCTCTGGTCTGCGATCGCCTTAAGGACCTTACTCGCGGAGTTATCGCTCTCGGTTGCCTTGTCGAGGATCTTCTGAACGTCATCCCGAAGCGCGTCGACTTCAGCTTGTCCCGCTTCTTCGACTGACGTTCCTTTTGCAGCACGATCGGGATGGATGTTCATGACGACAGTAAAGCCGCCGCCACTGCTCGGCGAGACCGTCAAGTTCTTCTTCGCACCCGCCGCAATGACCTCGGTAAGTTTTTGTTGGTGCCTTCGCAGCTCACCCAAGGCGTCTCGGAGTATGTGCCAGATAGTCTCGGCCTGAGTGTGAGCATCGTTGAACTCTTCTGCCGTCTTACCGATGAACTCTCTCGAGACGGTGGCGTTGTATCCCGCCCAGTCGGCCTTCTTGGCCGCTCCCTTAAGCCCCTTCTCGGCATCTTCCTTGAGCTCGTCGAGTTTGTCGACCATCTTCGACCACTCGCTGACAGCATCATCGAGCAACTTGAATTCAGCGAAGCGGAGCGCGTCGAGGTCCATCAGTCGTCCTTTTTGCTCGGCGGGCCGTAGATGCGATTCTCTTTTCCGGGCCTGTCTACTCGCTCGTCGAACCCTGTATCGAGCATGTCGATGCTGCTCATCTGGCGCCTGATGTAATGCTCGTCGCCGGCATGCAACTTCTTTGTGACCTGCATGTGGTTGGAGATGTGCGCGCACGCGTCTCTGAGGGACTTGAGCTGTTCGTCCCAGCGCGTCGATACGTGCTGGAGGGCGGCACCCAGCGCGAAGCCCTGCCCTGAGAGGTCACCCGCGGCCTTGTCGCTACCGGAGAGTGCGCCCCGGCCCTCTTTCCACAGTCGGTCGTACAGCTTGAAGGCGTGTTCACCGATCTTCGCCAGATCAGCCTGGGCGACGCGCAGATCACCGTACGAGGCTGGGTCGGGTGCGGTGCTGCCCCCTGCGCCCGGCTCGACTTGGTTCAGCTGCATATGCGTCGACTGTCGGTCGGCCGCCTGCGCCTTCAGCTGTTCCCACTCGTCCCACGCCATGCGCCAGTCCCTTCCCCCATAGTCGGATGCGCTTCCCCAGATGACAGGGTCCGAAGCAACCTAGCAACTCGCCTGCCAGCGAGCCGTGTTGTCGACCGAAGATCGAACGGGTGGCCCAAGAACAGCTCTCGGAGGCCATATTTGCGGCTTCTGGGAGCCTACGGACACCATGCGACCGGTTCCTCGTGGCTTGATGTCAACCGCCCCGGCGTGTAACGAAGTTGGACCGCACACCGTGTGTGACTAGAGTGACACGGGCGCGATAAGTGACCACCAGCCGCGCCGCGATCACGAGAGGGTCGGGCAGGCAGGTAACGGGGAGGGAAGGCCTAGTGCTTCCTACGGACGGGCACGGGGATGCTGCGCCGTCTTCAGGCGCCGATGTCAAGCGCGGGCTGGAAGCGTTGAAGACGTTCCGGCGGCGCATCAACACGCTTCTTACTGAATTCGAAGGTTCGGCCGGCAGTGCGTCGAAGGTCGGTGCGCAGAAGGTCTCTAGGGGCTCCTTCAGTGGCTCTGGCAGCGCCTTTCCCGAGGCCGACGCTCTGTACTCGCAGTACGACCAGGTCCACGAGCGGCTGACCTCGCTCTCCAAGATGCTGGGCGATCAGATCGACGCCATGGGGATCGCGGTACACGGCGCCGACGTCGGCTTCGACAACCTTGAGGAAGACCTGCGGCAGCGCTTCTGGACGATCCAGACCCGGGTCGGCCGCCAGGAGCTGCCGGACGGGCACGAACGAAACGGCAAGCCTGATGCACAGGGCGGCCACGGCAGCGACAAGTCCGATGCAGGGTGGTCCTAGTGGGCTTCGAAGGGCATCGCCTCAACGACATGATCGACCTGGTCGAGCAGGCCAAGCCGGGGGACATGGAGAGCGCGGGGGAGGCGCTGCAGAGGGCGCGGAACGCGATCGCCGCGGCCGCCGGTGAGCTCGGGCGGCACATCGACAGGGTCGATTGGGAGGGTGAAGCGGGCCAGGCGTTCCGCAAGTGGGGCAGGAATCTGGTCAAGGACACGCACAAGCTCGCGGACTTCGCTGCTGCCGCGAGCGTTCATATGGCCTCGGCAGGTGCGGGGTTGGCGTCCGTCCGAGCCGCTATGCCGCCCCGGGACAACCGTGCCGATCCGAAGGCAGTGGAGGACATTCCCTCCCCGAAGCGGGTTGAGGGGAACGAGGAGTACGGCGCCGCTGTCACGGCGGAGAGACACCGTCAAGAAGCGATCAACCAGATGAACCGGTTGGCTTCGTTCTATCGGGTGTCACACGAAGGTATGGCGAGTCAGGAGCCGCCCACGTTCTCAGCGATGCCTGAGGTCGGGGTGCCGGAGCCGGTTCCGGGAGGCGGGTTCATTGCACCCGGGACTGGGAACGGGGAACAGCCCTCTGCGACAACCGCCGGCGGGACTTCTGCAGGGGCCCCTCCTCAATCCACTGCCGCGGCCATCTCGGGAGGAGAGGGCTCGTCGGATCGTTCCCTGCCCGCTCATCGTGAGGGGCTCGGCCCAATCGTCACTCCGGAACGTGCGGTGGGCACAGAGATTGACAGTGTGCATTCGATGCCTCCGCAGACCACCGCCCCAGTGCCCGGACCGCCGTCTCCGACCCCGGGCCCGACGCCCCACGACGGACTGCCGGTCCCCCCATTCGGGAGCGGCCGTCTGACTCCCATGCCTGGTGACCGCACCGCACGTGGACCGGCGCCTGTGGCGAGTTCGAAGCAGACGTCGCCGACGCAGGGGCGCACGGTGCCGAGCGCTCCCGGAAGAGCGCACGACAGCACCGGGCGCGGACCGGCGACGCCGACCGGTCGGACCGCGCCCGTCACCCCGACCGCGCAAGGGCGAAGTACAGGCAACCCCACGGCGTCCGGGCAACCGCCTGTGGGACGCAGCGTCACCGGCGGTACACCAAGACGTCTCGGTGAAATAGGCTCCCGGACCGGCATCCCGAACGCGACCGGCCCACAGCCGGCACAAGGCGTGGTCGGCGGTCGGCCCAGCCCAGGGCCGGCAACCGGGGCTGCAGGTCCCAGGGTGCCGCGGGGACCTGTCATCGGTGCCGAAGGTTCCGGGAGCTCCCGTGCCACGAACGGCAGCACCGGTCAGCGAGGGCTCGTGGGAAGCGCTCCGCCGAGCAACGGCGCCAGGCGGCAGGGGCCACGTGGTGTCGTCAGTGGTCCGGTCGGCGTGGTCGGTACTCCCAACACGGGTGAGCGCACCAGAGGAAGCCGCAGAAGCGGCTTCACCGCCGGGGGTACCGGTCTGGTCCGAAACTCCGACTGGGAAGACGGGGCGGAAGCACAACGGACCGACGATGCGGTCGAGGGCTCAGAGGCACAGCTGCCCCAGAGCCGACGCCATCTACCACCAGTGATCGACTAGTCCGTGGGCGAGGAAGTGCAGGGCATGGAGACGGGGCTCGACCGATGTGACAGGCGAAGTCCCGCGAGGACGAACCGTGAACGGAGACGGTTCATCGCTGCGGGCCCGGTGATCGGCGCGTTCACGCTTCTGTCAGTAGGGCTGGCTCCGAGTGCGGCTGCCGACGACGTTCAGTCGAAGCAGTGGTACTTGGAGGCGATGGAAGCGGAGAACCTGTGGAAGGCCAGTACTGGTGAGGGCGTCACCGTGGCAGTCATCGACTCAGGAGTTTCCAGGACTCCCTCTCTTCAAGGGCGTGTAAAGCCGGGCAGGGATTTCTCGGGGGCGCCCGGCGGCCCGCTGGACGACTACGAGAGCCATGGGACCACAATGGCAGAGCTCATCGTCGGGTCCGGGCGGGAGGGCCTGAGAGGTCTGGCCCCCGGAGCCGATGTCATCTCTTTCCGAATCGGCCTCGGGGAGAAGTTCAGAGATAAGAAGAAGAGTGGCATTACGGAAGCCATTAGGGCCGCGGCCGACAGCGATGCCCAGATCATCAGCATGTCCTTCACCGATAAGTACCTGAGGCCCAGCGAGCAGAAGGCCGTGGAATATGCACGGTCCAAAGGGAAGTTGATGTTCGCCGGTGTCGGAAATGACGCCGAAACGAAGAACTTTATCGGCTACCCGGCTGCATACCCGGACGTCGTCGGAGTGTCCGCCGCCGACAAGACCGGCAAGGTCGCCAAATTCTCCGAATTCGGAGAGTACGTCGACCTCGCCGCCCCCGGCCTCGACATCCCCCGCTGGTGCGACGAGACATTCCGCTCCTACTGCGCTGAAGGAGGCGGCGGTACCAGCGCCGCCACCGCCATCGCCTCCGCCTCCGCCGCCCTCGTCTGGTCCAAGCATCCTGACTGGACCGCCAACCAGGTCCTCCGGGTCCTCATCGACACCGCCGGCCGCGACTGGCCGAAGGACGAGCCCAGTGACTACCTCGGCTACGGACTGATCCGGCCGGCCCGCAATGTCGTGAAGGGCGAGGGGAAGCCCGGGCCCGCGGACGTCGACCCCATCACCAACAAGAAGGCTGCCGGTGCCGGTGCCGGTTCCGATGACGGCGGCTCGAAGTCTGACGCTTCCACGCCGCCGCAGCCCGCGAAGGAGGCGGCCTCGGACGGCAAGGGGGCTTCCGCCACCGAGGAGTCCTCGGATGAGGACAGCAGCAACTGGCTGTGGCCGACCTTGGGCGGTCTTGCGGTACTCGTGGTGATCGGCGGCGGAGCATTCGCGGCGAAGCGTGCTCGACGCCGGGCCTGAGCTCGGTACGACAACACCTGATACGTCCCAGCGACAGTTCATGAAGGGAGCCCGCCGTGGCTGACGGCCGGAAGTTGAACAACGAGCAAGTGGCGCTTCTGAAGAAGGAGATCGTGGGCAAGTACGACTCGGTCCAGAAGCAGCTCAAGCGCCTTCAGGGGACCCTGGACACGATGGAGACCCACTGGAAGGGCATCGGCGCACACGCCTTCGACGGGAAGCAGAGGGAGATCAATGAGCAAATGAGGGCGATCGGCGTCATTTTGGTGGACTTCCTCGATGGCATCAGTGGCAACGAGAAGCTCACCGAGGGACTCGAGGACCAGATCCGGTCGACGATGAGTGGTATCGATGTCGAGTACGGCGCCAAGCACTCGGCCATCAGTAGCTACTGAATCGATGAGCCGGTCGACCATTCGATTTCGCACACCTACCGAGAAACGGGGCAGGGCATGGCAAACGTCCACTTGAACGAACTCGCCGTCAAGTACAGCGGGCTTGACGTGATCGCTACTGAACTCGGCATTCAGGCCAAGCAGCTGGAGGCCGACCTCGCGGACATCAAGCGCGCTGTGGCCAAGGTGGCCGAGGGCTGGGAGGGCGAGGCGCACAAGGCGTACGTCGAGAAGCAGGAGAGGTGGGACAAGCACGCCCAGGCGATCCACCGCGCCCTCGTCGACATCGGCCAGAAGGTCGGACAGGCCGGCGGTGACTACCGGGGCGGCGACCTGAAGGGTGCCAGCTACTTCCAGTGAGGCTGGGGCGGTGCACGGAGAAGGGGTGGACGCGCGCGGGAGGCGTCCACCCCTTCTTCGTAGAACTGCCGCAGGGCTTCCGTAGGGCTTCGTAAGGCCGACGGAGACACGGACCGGCGTCACTCAGCCGCAGGGACCCCGCCATTGCGCACCGAAGGCTCCAGATCGAACTCCCCGTCCCGCGCCCCCAGGACGAACGCCCGCCACTCCGCCTCCGTGTACCGCAGCACTGTTTCCGGTTCCAGTGACGACCGCATGGCGACGGCGCCCTCGGGGAGATACGCGATCTCCACCCGCTCTTCGTGCTCCTCGGTGCCCGGGGCGCTGTGCCACTCGACGCCGGAGATGTCGAGGGCGTAGAGCTCCTCCTTCTCACGCTCCTTGCGAGCCTTGTCCTGCGCCTCGGTGTCGGGTGCGTCGGTCATGGCGGAGGGGTCCCTTCACAACGTACGAAAGAGCTGTGGACCTACCCTACTTGGGGGCCTCCTTCGCTGTTCAGAGGTTGGAAAGGCCCGGACGGATCCGATTCTTCCGCTCTCCGCCCGCGCCCCGTCCACGCCCCTCAGAACTCGTCGGCCACCAGCCCCGTCTGCACCATCGGCTTCCCCCGCTTCCGTGACACGAAGATCCCTCGCCCGGTCGGCATGGGACGCGGCCGTACGCCGCCCAGGATGTCGCCCTCGTCGGGATCACCCGCAAGGACGACCCCCTGCGCGCCCAGCTCCTTCATGCGCTGCATGAACGGTTCGTACGACGCCCGCCCCGCGCCCGCCGTCGACCGGGCGATGATGAAGCGCACCCCCACGTCACGGGCGAAGGGGAGGAGCTCGGTGAGGTTTCCGAGCGGGTTGCCGCTGGACGTGGAGACCAAGTCGTAGTCGTCGACGATCACGTACACCGTCGGGCCCTGCCACCAACTGCGTTCGCGGAGCTGCCGCGCGGTGACGTCCGCGGGCGGGGTGCGCCGCTGGATCAGGTCGGCCAGCGCCGCCATGTGGTGGTCCATGGTGTTGGACATCGGGATGTACTCGGCAAGGTGGGAGGCCGGGGTGGCGTCGAGGAGGGAGCGGCGGTTGTCGACCACGAAGAGTTTGCAGACGTCGCCGCTGTAGCGCTCCGTCAGCCGCTTGATGAGCAGCCGCAGCAGGTTCGACTTGCCGGACTCGCTCTCTCCGAAGACGAGGAAGAACGGGTCCTGCTCGAAGTCCACGAAGACCGGCTCGAGGTTGTTCTCGTCGAGGGCGAACGACAGGCCCCGGTCCGGGAAGACGTTGCCCGGGGGCAGGTCGCCGGCCGGCAGTTCCCGCGGCAGCAGACGGACCGCCGGAGCGCCCGGAGCCGTCCAGTGGCGGGTGACCTCGGTGGACATGGCTGCCGTGGCCTCGGCGAGATCCGTGTCGGAGGACAGCCCGTCGATACGGGGCACTGCCGCCATGAAGTGCTGCTTCTGCGGTGTCTGGCCGCGGCCGGGCACTCCGGCGGGGACGTTGGCGGCGACCTTCCTGTCGAACTCGGAGTCCATGGTGTCGCCGAGCCGCAGTTCGAGACGGTTCATGAGGTGGTCCTTGAGGTTCGCGCGGACTTCCATGGACCGTGACGCGGTGAGGATCAGGTGGACGCCGTAGCCGAGGCCGCGCGCCGCGATGTCGAGAACGGCGGGCTCAAGACCCTCGTACTCGGAGCGGAAGTTGCCCCATCCGTCGATGATCAGGAAGACGTCGCCCCAGGGCTGGTCCGTCACCGAGATCTCGCCGCGGGCCCTGCGTGCCCGGAAGTCGGCGATCGACGCGATGCCCGCCGTGCGGAAGTACTCCTCGCGTCGGGTCAGCACGCCGTACACCTCGGCGAGGGTGCGCCGCACCCGTTCGGGGTCGAGGCGCGAGGCGACGCCGCCGACATGGGGAAGCCCGGCGACGGAGGACATCCCGCCGCCGCCGAAGTCGAGGCCGTACAACTGGACCTCGTACGGGGTGTGGGTGAGGGAGAAGGCCGCGATCAGCGAGCGCAGCAGGGTCGATTTACCGGACTGCGGTCCGCCGACGATCTGCATGTGGCCGGCCGCCCCGGCGAAGTCGCACCACAGGGTGTCGCGGCGCTGTTCGTACGGCTTGTCGACCAGGCCCAGCGGGATGACGAGGCGTCCCGCTCCCTCGTAGCCGGGCTGGGTGAGGCCGCGCCCTTGCACTGCCGTGAGCCCCGGGAGCAGCGAGTCCAGTGACGGCGGGCTGTCCAGCGGCGGCAGCCACACCTGGTGGGCGGCCGGACCCTGCGCCTCCAGGCGGCGCACGATCACGTCCAGGACGGTGTCGGCGAGCGCGTCGTCCGTCTCCGGCCCGGTGGCGGCCCGCGGTTCGGGCACGGTCACGGCCGCGTAGTGCACCGGCACCTCGGCCGCGGTGAACAGCACCGGCCGGCGGTCCACGGGGCGTGGGCCGCCTGAAGCCGCGGCCTGCCCCGACCCCGACCGGTACACCCCGGAGACGTACGCCGCCTTGAAACGCACCATTTCGTCCGTGCCGAACTTCAGATAGCCCGACCCGGGCACGTTCGGCAGGTGGTACGCGTCCGGCACCCCCAGCGCCGCGCGCGACTCGGCGGCGGAGAAGGTGCGGAGCCCGACACGGTACGAGAGGTACGTCTCCAGACCCCGCAGCCGCCCTTCCTCCAGGCGCTGCGAAGCCAGCAGCAGATGCACGCCGAGCGAACGGCCGATGCGGCCGATCTGCACGAACATGTCGATGAAATCGGGCTTGGCGGTGAGTAGTTCGCTGAACTCGTCGATGACCAGGACGAGAGAGGGGATGGACTGGAGCGGCGAACCCGCCACCCGCGCCTTCTCGTAGTCGTGGATGTTCGCGTAGTTACCCGCGTCCCGCAGCAGTTCCTGTCGGCGGTTCAGCTCGCCCCGGATGGAGTCGCCCATGCGGTCGACGAGGGTGAGGTCGTCCGCCAGGTTGGTGATGACCGCGGCGACGTGCGGCATCTGCGCCATGCCCGCGAACGTCGCACCGCCCTTGAAGTCGGCGAGGACGAAGTTGAGGGTCTCCGAGGAGTGGGTCACGGCGAGGCCGAGCACCAACGTGCGCAGCAGCTCGGACTTGCCGGAACCGGTGGCCCCCACGCACAGCCCGTGCGGGCCCATGCCCTCCTGCGCCGCCTCCTTGAGGTCGAGCATCACGGGGCGGCCGTCCTCGCCGACGCCGATGGGGACACGCAGCCGTTCCGCGAGCGAGCGGGCGCGCCACGTCCGCCTCGTGTCGACCGAGTCGGCGTCACCGAGGTTGAGCAGGTCGGTGAAGTCCAGGTTGGCCAGCAGCGGTTCGTCGTCATCGCCTCCGGACGGAACGCGCAGCGGGGCGAGCTGCCGGGCCAACGCCTCGGCCCCCTCGTACGAAAGGACATCCGGAGTTCCTTCGTACACCAGGCCGTGGTCCGACTCGATCCGCAGCGCCCCGGGACGCACCGAGAGCGACAGACCGCCGCGCCCGTGCGCGAGTTCGCCCGGCACGACTTCCACGACCGTCACCCCCTGCAGCCCTTCGAGTGACGCGAGGGCCGCCGTCGGAGGCAGCGACAGGTCATCGAGTATGACGACGACGTGCGGCTCGTCCGGCAGAGGGGACCCCTCGGGGTGGAATCGCGGCCGCCCCTGCAGCCGGGCGGTGAGCATGGCCTCCAGTTCGACCGCGTCACGGGTGATGAGCCGGCGACTGCCCGCTCCGTCCGCGGCCCCCGGGACCTGGCTGTGCGGCAACCACTTGGTGAACTCCCAGGCGGGCGCGGCGGCCGTGCCCGCCCCGACAGCGATCACCAGATCCTGGGGGGAGTGCAGCGAGGCGAGGGACGCGGTGAGCGCACGCGCCGTGCCCCGCACCGTCTCGGGGTCCCCGCTGATCGTCACGTGGTAGAAGGCGCGCAGCGAGATGGCCATGGGCAGGTCTTCCAGCGTGCTGTGTGCGGCGAGGAAGCGCTGCATGGCGCCCGCGGTGAGCGGCTCCAACTCGTCCACCGGCCCGGTCTCGGGTGGCACGAGGGGAGTGGCGAGCGACTGCGGCCCCAGACCGATGCGCACCTGTCCGAAGTCCGCGTCGCCCGCGCGGCGCTCCCAGACCCGGCTGCCTTCGGCAACCAATGCCCACAACTGCTCGGGGGAGGGGTGCAGGTAGTACTGCGCGTCGCGCTGCGCCCGCGCCGTGTCGACGGCGGCACGGCGAGTCTGCTTCAGGTATCCGAGGTAGTCGCGCCGCAGGTCCGCCAACTGCCCCTGGTTTCCCCGGCGGTAGCGGATCAGCATGGCCACGGACATGGCCACCGTCGACGCCACCATCACCATGCCCATGACCTTCATGAACGGGTGGGCGCTCGGCATGAAGAAGAACACCACGGAGCCGCCCATGCCGAGCATGGGCAGCAGCTGCATCATCGCCCCCTCCTGCTGCCCGCGCGGCAGCTCGGGCGGGGGTTGCAGCACGACCTCGTCGGTGGGGACCGCGGAGGGCAGCGTGCGCGGCGGGCGCTTCACGACGATGTGGCTCACTGAGCACCAATTCCCTTGTAGGGGCGGGCGTTCCGTCCGCCGCCCGGTGGCCGGGCGATGCGATCGCCGTGTGATCCTACTGACACCGCCAGTCACCACTCGGGGATAGGGTGCCGGATGTGCACATGAGTGGCGGTTGAACCGGCCAGTCTGCGGGCGGGTCAACCGGCCGAAGTATGGGGGCATTTCGGGGTATGCGGCGGAGGGACGGCCCGACAATCAGCCAGGAGGGCCGGTTTCCGCGCGCCGCGCCGCGTGATGCGACACAGTCGGTGAACAGGGCGCGGGCGCCACATCAGCACCACAGGCACCGGAGCCGACCGCGACCGACGGCGACAGCGGCATCAGCATTGAGGGGGATCAGCAGGTGAGCACGACGGCCTCCACGAGGGCCACCGGATTCGGGCGGCAGCGCAGCGGAATCCCCCCTGAGAGCGCATCCGGACGCGGCTCGGGCGCCGGCCCCGGCACGGCCTTCGGCTTCTGCCGAGTCACCATCGTCGCGCCCGACAGCCGCATCGACGTGGCGCTGCCCGACGACGTCCCTGTCGCCGACATCTACCCCGAGATCCTGCGGCTCTCCCGGCAGAGCCCGGCCGAGGGCGCACCGGTCGGCTATCACCTCGTACGACGCGACGGCACCGTCCTGGACAGCGCCCGCACCTTCGCCGCCCAGCGCATCCTCGACGGTGAACTCCTCACGCTGCGTCCCTTCTCCGAGTCGCTGCCACCCGCGGTCTTCGACGATGTGTCCGAGGTCGTGGCGTCAGCGGTGACCCGTGACCGCGTGCTGTGGACCGGCGACCTGACGCGAGGCGCCGGGCTCGTCGGCGGGACCGTGCTGTCGACCCTCCTCGCCTACGTGGCCTGGGCCGCTGCCCCGGGCCACGACATGCACGGACTGTCGGGCATCCTCGCCGCCGTCGCGGGAGTCCTGCTGCTCACCCTCGCGGCAGTCCGCGCGCGGGTGTACGACGACCGGGCATCGGCCCTCGCTCTCGGTCTCGGCGCGCTGCCGAACGTGGCGGTGGCGGGTTCCGGGCTGCTCCCGGTGGCTGACGGGCAGGGCGTGGGCAGGCTCCAGCTCCTGCTGGCCTGCGCCGCCGTCCTGACGGCATCCGTGATCCTCGGCATGATCTCGCCACGTGGCGACGGCCCGTTCGTCGCCTTCGTCTTCGCCTCCGCGGTCGGTCTGCTCGCCACGTTCCTCGCGGCGCTGTGGCAGCTGGAGCCTGTCGAGACGGCCGCCCTGTGTGCCCCGCTGGCCGTGGGGGCGCTCGCCTTCCTGCCCGGACTGTCCATGCGGTTCGCCCGGCTGCCCATCGGCTTCGAACCTCCGCACGGCACGCGTGGCAGTTACGGGACGGACCCCGCGCCGCAGGAGCCCGTCGACGCCGAGCGCATCACGGCCCAGGCCCGCCGAGGCCAGGAACTCCTCATCGGGCTCGTCGGCGGTTGCGCGCTGGTGGCGATCGGCTCCACCGCGGTACTCGGCTTCTCCGAGGAGACGTGGGGACAGGTGCTGGCCCTGGCCACGGGTGTCGCGATGCTGATGCGAGCACACCTCTTCCGCTACACCGCGCAGGTGGCCGCCGTGCTGTCCGCAGGCCTGGTGGCCCTCGTCCTGCTCGGCATCGGCCTCTGCCTCGACCTGCCCGCAGGCCCGGCCGGTGACAGTGCGGCGCTCGAGCTGCGGACCATCTGGCTCGTCGCGGTGATCGCGGTGACGGCGGCCCTGGTGACCGGCATCGGCCTGGTCGCCTCACGTACCGGTGTGACGCCTTTCTGGGGCCGGTTCCTGGAGATCGCCGAGACCTTCGTCCTGCTGACCCTGGTGCCGCTGACCCTCGCGGTCTTCGACGTGTACGCCAAGGCCAGGGCCATGACCAGCTGAGCCCCGCAGCGCCCCGAACTCATTCGACCCGCGTAGGAAGGCTTCACCAGCGTGAGCTTCGGCCCGCCCCCGCCTGCCTGGACCCAGCCCGTGCCGACGGCCGCCGAGGGAAAGAAGCGCCGTACGGCGATTGTCATCGGCGTGCTGCTCGCACTGACCGCCGCGCTGTGCGCAGGCGGCTGGGTCCTCTGGGGCCCGGACGGCGACACCGCGTCGAAGCAGCGCGCGGCCTCGGCACCGCTGCCCCCCGACGCCATCAGGGAGACCGTGGAGACGCCTCCCAGGACCCCCGAGGGCGGCACCGTCGCCGAGTACGTGCACAAGACCCTCAAGGAGGGCGAGACCGCCCCGGCGAAGGGCACCTGGGCGACGGGAAAGATCGTCGCGAAGGGCATCGTGAACGTCGTCAAGGGCTTCAGGATCGGTGACTCCGAGGAGGTCTGGCAGCTCGACTTCCCCGGTCCCATCTGCGCGGTGACCCGGCACGTCAGCGTGGACGGCAGGACAGCGGTCGCCTTCTCGGGGGAACGGCCCGAGAAGGGCAGCGAGGGCGAGGGTGTCACCGCCCCGTGCGACCGGGTCGCGGTGTTCGACGTCGACACGGGCAGAAAGCTCTGGGACAAGAAACTGCCCGGCGGGAGCGCCCTCGCGATGAGCGTCAACGTGACGATGACGCGGGGGACCGTACTTGCCGCCACCGGGCAGGCCTCGGTGGCGTACGACATGACCAGTGGCAGGCGGCTCTGGACGGACACCGACGCCTCGAAGTGCACGGACATGGGGTACGCCGGGGGCAGGGGCCTCATCGCCCTCGTCCAGTGCGGCGACTCGGCGGAGCCCGAGTTCCGGATCCAGAAGATCGCCCCGCGTACGGGCAAGTCCCTGTGGACGTACACCGTCGCCGAGGGGATCAAGCAAGTCCACCTGGCCTCTTCGTCGCCGCCAGTCATCGCCGTCGCGCCCGGAGACTTGGGGTCCACCCATCTGATCGTCCTCAGTGATGGCAAGGGCAGACAGCGCGGCACGATCCCACTGGAGGATGATCGCTACGTCCACGGCTGCGATGAGGTCTTCAGCGCCGAGGTGGAGCGCTGCACCGGGGTGGTCGTCGGCAAGCGGCAGCTCTACATGGCGACAAAGCCGCGGGACTTCTCCCCGGAGACGGCACGCGGACGGGTGGCCAACGAAGTCGTCTCCTTCGACCTCGCGACCGGGAACACCGTGCGCAAATTCGACGCGAGGCCCGGCCGCCCGATGTTCCCGCTGCGGATGAGCGGCGACAAGGTGATCGCCTACCGGGAAGCGGCGAGCGCGCCCTCCGCCGCCGTCAGCCTGGACCCGGACACCGGGAAGGAGACCATCCTGTTGCTCTTCGGGGAGGATGAGGCGCCCGCGATGGACGGTCTGGAGCCGCCGCTTGTCGTGTACGAGCGCGGCCGTGTCTTCCTCGCCACGACAAGCGTCACGCGGAGTAAGGGCGACGGCCCCCACCAGTGGGTGATGAGAGGATTCGAGAGCAGCGGCTGACCAACGGTGCCGGCGGGCCGGCAGGCTCCCGGGCCCGCGACGAGCCCCACAAGCCGACTGGTACCCTGTGAAACAACCGCCTGTCTGCGCACCCGCGAATCCCCAGGGATCCGATCCCGGCCCTGCAAGGACCCGGACCCCCGGTTCCGCCAAGGACCCGGACCCGCGCCCGGCGGTCCATTCCGGCCTCCCGAGTCACGGAAGCTCCCCTGAGATGTAGACCAGGGGCACTCGGAGGCACTCGAAGACATCACGAGGAGTACGCGTGTCGCTCGACGCCGCTACGAAGAAGCAGATCATGACCGAGTTCGCCCAGAAGGAGGGCGACACCGGCTCCCCCGAGGTTCAGGTGGCGCTGCTCTCCCGCCGGATCTCGGACCTGACCGAGCACCTCAAGACCCACAAGCACGACCACCACTCGCGTCGTGGTCTGCTGATCCTGGTCGGCCAGCGCCGCCGCCTGCTGCAGTACCTGGCCAAGAAGGACATCCAGCGCTTCCGCGCCCTGGTCGAGCGCCTCGGCATCCGTCGCGGTGCGGCGGGCGCCAAGTAAGTACGCCGTGAAGGGAGCGGTTCCCACTCGAAGCAATCGAAGGGGACCGCTCCCTTTGCCGTACATGCGCGTTGTCACCGACGCTTTGTAGTCTGGTGACACATGCACGTCCCCGCGGGCGGGAAGAGCTCCCGGGGACCCAGAACGAAGACCCCCACGAGGGAGAGGCGCACGCAGCCGCCGCCGGTCCTCGGTAGTGGCCCCCGGGAGCATCCCGGGTGCTTCGATCGAAGACCGGCCCGCACACACGGCGCGCTTCTCCGCATGGTCCCGGCTCCGCAAGAGGACGCATGGGACGCCGTCTCCGGGCCACACGGGCCCAGGGGCGAGAAGACGAAACGTAGACACGTAGGAGAACAGTGGAGAACGAGACCCACTACGCCGAGGCCGTCATCGACAACGGCACGTTCGGCACCCGCACCATCCGCTTCGAGACGGGCCGCCTGGCCAAGCAGGCCGCCGGCTCCGCCGTGGCGTACCTGGACGACGACACCATGGTGCTGTCGGCCACGACCGCGTCCAAGAAGCCCAAGGACCAGCTCGACTTCTTCCCCCTCACGGTGGACGTCGAGGAGCGGCAGTACGCCGCCGGCAAGATCCCCGGTTCCTTCTTCCGCCGTGAGGGCCGGCCCTCCGAGGACGCGATCCTCACCTGCCGCCTGATCGACCGCCCGCTGCGTCCTTCCTTCAAGAAGGGCCTGCGCAACGAGATCCAGATCGTCGAGACGATCATGGCCCTCAACCCCGACCACCTGTACGACGTGGTCGCGATCAACGCCGCCTCCTGCTCCACGCAGCTGGCCGGCCTGCCCTTCTCGGGCCCGATCGGCGGCACGCGCGTGGCGCTCATCAAGGGCCAGTGGGTCGCCTTCCCGACGCACACCGAGCTCGAGGACGCCGTCTTCGACATGGTGGTCGCCGGTCGCGTCCTGGAGGACGGCGACGTCGCGATCATGATGGTCGAGGCCGAGGCCACCGAGAAGACCATCCAGCTCGTCAAGGACGGCGCCGAGGCCCCGACCGAAGAGGTCGTCGCCGCCGGTCTGGAAGCCGCGAAGCCCTTCATCAAGGCGCTCTGCAAGGCCCAGTCCGACCTCGCCGCGAAGGCCGCCAAGCCGACCGGCGAGTTCCCGGTCTTCCTGGACTACGAGGACGACGTCCTCGAGGCCCTCACCGCCGCGGTCAAGACCGAGCTCGCCCAGGCGCTCACCATCGCCGGCAAGCAGGAGCGCGAGGCCGAGCTGGACCGCGTCAAGGAGCTCGCCGCCGAGAAGCTGCTCCCGCAGTTCGAGGGCCGCGAGAAGGAGATCTCCGGTGCGTACCGCGCGCTGACCAAGAAGCTGGTCCGCGAGCGCATCATCAAGGACAAGGTCCGTATCGACGGCCGCGGCATCACGGACATCCGTACGCTCGCCGCCGAGGTCGAGGCCATCCCGCGCGTGCACGGCTCGGCGCTGTTCGAGCGTGGCGAGACCCAGATCCTGGGCGTCACCACCCTCAACATGCTCCGCATGGAGCAGCAGCTCGACACCCTCTCCCCGGTGACGCGCAAGCGCTACATGCACAACTACAACTTCCCGCCGTACTCGGTCGGCGAGACCGGCCGCGTCGGTTCGCCGAAGCGCCGCGAGATCGGCCATGGCGCGCTCGCCGAGCGCGCCATCGTGCCGGTGCTGCCCTCACGCGAGGACTTCCCGTACGCGATCCGTCAGGTCTCCGAGGCCCTCGGTTCGAACGGCTCGACGTCCATGGGCTCGGTCTGCGCCTCCACGATGTCGCTGCTGAACGCCGGTGTGCCGCTGAAGGCCGCCGTCGCCGGTATCGCCATGGGCCTGATCTCCGAGGAGATCGACGGCCAGACGCACTACGTCGCCCTCACCGACATCCTCGGTGCGGAGGACGCCTTCGGCGACATGGACTTCAAGGTCGCCGGCACGAAGCAGTTCGTGACCGCGCTGCAGCTCGACACCAAGCTCGACGGCATCCCCGCCTCGGTCCTGGCCGCCGCGCTGAAGCAGGCCCGTGACGCGCGTCTGCACATCCTCGACGTGATGAACGAGGCGATCGACGTTCCGGACGAGATGTCCCCGAACGCGCCGCGCATCATCACCGTCAAGATCCCGGTGGACAAGATCGGTGAGGTCATCGGCCCCAAGGGCAAGATGATCAACCAGATCCAGGAGGACACCGGCGCCGACATCACGATCGAGGACGACGGCACCATCTACATCGGTGCCGCCGACGGTCCGGCCGCCGAGGCCGCCCGCGCCACGATCAACGGCATCGCCAACCCGACCATGCCGGAGGTCGGCGAGCGCTACCTGGGCACCGTCGTGAAGACGACGACCTTCGGCGCGTTCGTCTCCCTGCTCCCGGGCAAGGACGGTCTGCTGCACATCTCGCAGATCCGCAAGCTCGCCGGCGGCAAGCGCGTGGAGAACGTCGAGGACGTCCTCGGTGTGGGCCAGAAGGTCCAGGTCGAGATCGCCGAGATCGACTCCCGCGGCAAGCTCTCCCTCATCCCCGTGGTCGAGGGTGAAGAGGCCGACGAGAACGCCGCCGACCAGAAGGACGACACCGACAAGTGACGTCGCGTAGCACCACGACGACGGCCCGCCCCTCTTCGGAGGGGCGGGCCGTCGCCCGTACCCAAACCCTCATCAAGGGCGAGCACGGCATCGGCACCGTCCGCAGGACCACCCTCCCCGGCGGCCTGCGCGTCGTCACGGAGACCCTGCCCTCCGTGCGCTCGGCGACCTTCGGCATCTGGGCCAACGTCGGATCACGCGACGAGACCCCGTCCCTGAACGGCGCCACGCACTACCTGGAGCACCTCCTCTTCAAGGGCACCAAGAAGCGCAGTGCCCTCGACATCTCGGCAGCGCTCGACGCGGTCGGCGGCGAGATGAACGCCTTCACGGCGAAGGAGTACACGTGCTACTACGCGCGCGTGCTCGACACCGACCTGCCGCTCGCCATCGACGTCGTCTGCGACATGCTGACGGGCTCCCTCATCCTTCAGGAGGACGTCGACGCCGAGCGCGGCGTCATCCTCGAAGAGATCGCGATGACCGAGGACGACCCGGGCGACTGCGTGCACGACCTGTTCGCGCACACCATGCTCGGCGACACCCCCCTCGGCCGCCCGGTCCTCGGCACCGAGGACACGATCAACGCCCTCACCGCGGACCGCATCCGCCGCTTCTACAAGAAGCACTACGACCCCACGCACCTCGTGGTCGCCGCCGCGGGCAACGTGGATCACAACAAGGTCGTACGCCAGGTCCGTGCCGCCTTCGAGAAGGCCGGCGCGCTCCAGCGCACCGACGCGGTCCCGATGGGCCCCCGCCAGGGCTCCCGCGCCCTGCGCACCGCGGGCCGCGTCGAGGTCATCAACCGCAAGACCGAGCAGGCGCACGTCATCCTCGGCATGCCGGGCCTGGCCCGCACGGACGAGCGCCGCTGGGCCCTCGGCGTGCTCAACACCGCCCTGGGCGGCGGCATGTCGTCGCGCCTCTTCCAGGAGGTCCGCGAGAAGCGCGGCCTGGCCTACAGCGTGTACTCGTACACGTCCGGCTTCGCCGACACCGGCCTCTTCGGCGTGTACGCGGGCTGCCGCCCCAGCCAGGTCCACGACGTCCTGAAGATCTGCCGCGACGAGCTCGACCAGGTCGCGGAGCACGGACTGACGGACGACGAGATCGGCCGCGCCATCGGCCAGCTCGCGGGCTCCACCGTCCTCGGCCTCGAGGACACCGGCGCCCTGATGAACCGCATCGGCAAGAGCGAGCTCTGCTGGGGCGAGCACATGTCGGTCGACGACATGCTGGCCAGGATCTCCGCGGTCACCCCCGACGAGGTGCGCGAAGTGGCCCGCGACGTGCTCGGCCACCGCCCGTCCCTGTCGGCCATCGGCCCGCTCAAGGACAAGCAGGCGGCCCGCCTCCACGAAGCGGTCGCCTAGCCCCGCGAGGGCTCAACCCAAAGGAATGAAGGACATGAGCAAGCTGCGCGTGGCGGTCATCGGCGCCAGGGGCCGCATCGGCTCCGAGGCCGTCAAGGCCGTCGAGGCCGCCGACGACATGGAACTGGTCGCGGCCCTCGGCCGGGGTGACAAGCTGGAGTCGCTGGCCGAGGCCGGCGCCCAGGTCGCGGTCGAGCTGACCCATCCCGACTCGGTGATGGAGAACCTCGACTTCTGCGTACGACACGGCATCCACGCCGTCGTCGGTACGACGGGGTGGACCGACGACCGCCTCGCGCAGCTGCGGACGTGGCTGGCCGAGTCCCCGGAGACGGGCGTGCTCATCGCCCCGAACTTCTCCATCGGCGCGGTCCTGACGATGAAGTTCGCGCAGATCGCGGCGCCCTACTTCGAGTCCGTCGAGGTCGTCGAGCTGCACCACCCGAACAAGGCCGACGCCCCCAGCGGCACCGCCACGCGCACCGCCCAGCTCATCGCCGAGGCCCGCCGGACAGCGGGCAGCGCCCCGCAGCCGGACGCCACGACGACGGCCCTGGACGGTGCTCGCGGCGCGGACGTCGACGGCGTGCCGGTGCACTCCGTGCGCCTGCGCGGCCTCCTCGCCCACCAGGAGGTCCTGCTCGGCGGCGAGGGCGAGACCCTGATCGTGCGCCACGACTCGCTGCACCACAGCAGCTTCATGCCGGGCATCCTGCTCGGCGCGCGCCGTGTCGTCAGCACCCCGGGGCTCACGTTCGGCCTGGAACACTTCCTGGACCTCGGCTGATCAGGGCCATGCGCGCGAAGATCACCTACGCCGTCACGGCTGCCGTCCTGGTCGTCTACTTCGTCCTGGTCGGCAGCCGCGGCGTGCTCCTGATAAAGCACGGCACCCTGCTCACCGTCACCTTCGGTGTCGCGGTGCTGATCCTGCCGGTCATCGGCGTCTGGTTCCTCTGGAAGAACACCCAGTTCGTCCAGCGCGCCAACCGCCTCGCCGCCGAGCTGGAGGCCGAAGGCGGCCTGCCCGTCGACGAGTTGAAGCGGACGCCCGGCGGTCGCATCGACCGCGACTCGGCCGACGAGGTCTTCGCCCGCCGCAAGGCGGAGACCGAGGACTCACCGGACGACTGGCGCTGCTGGTTCCGGCTGGCCGTCGCCTACCACGACGCCAGGGACACCCCCCGCGCGCGGAAGGCCATGCAGCGGGCCATCGCCCTGCACGCAGGCAAGCCCGCGACGTCAGACCAGGCGTCAGCTTCCGACTAGGCAGTGGGCTGGTACTCGGTGGCGGGCCGGTACTCGTCGGCCCACACCTCGATGGAGTCGGCAGCGCGGTTGAACGCCTCGTGCCGCGCCAGGAAGTCGGCGTTCCGGTCGGTGAGCAGCAGCTGCTGAGCCTCGGCAGCCTGCTGATCACGCCGTACGAGGATGAGCGCCTGCCCCTGCACCGTGCGGGGCAGCCCCAGCCAGCGCACGGGCTGCTGCGCGGTCCGCACCGCGGAGATCTGCCCCCACGGGACGGTCCGCGTCGTCAGGAAGCCGACCCTGCGCAGACCCTGGGCGCTCACCCAGATGCCCATGCGCAGCAGCCGCAGGGAGCTCGTGATCACGACAACGGCGAGTCCCGCGCAGATCGCGGCACCCGCGAGGGAGTCCGCGAACGCGATGATCACGGCGGCGAAGAGGACGAACGAGGCGAGCAGCAGCAGGAGCGCGGCCGCCCCGACCCGCCAGGGGCCGGGGCGGTAGGGCCTGCGCCAGTGATCGCGGTCGTCGAAGGGCAGCGCGGCGTCGTGCGCCACGTCGTCGAAAGTGCGATCCGCGGTCAGGAAGGGCAGGGGCACGGGCTGATCCTCACTCGATCCACACATGGGCTGTGCCCGGTGAGGCTATCGAGCCGTGTCCCCCGCTACCACCCTTGGGGGGCCGGACGAGTCGGTCCGGACGACGGTCGGCGCCGGTCAGCGGCCGTCGGCAGCTTCGGACTGCTGCGTGTGCGCCGGTGACTGGTCGGCCGACATCGCGGGCATCCCGAAGAGCAGGGATCCCACCAGACCGGCCACCACGGTCAGACCGATGAGCGTGCGGCCCATGATCTGACTGGCCGTCGCGCGCTCACGGGGTGGGGGAGTGACGTTACTGCGGAACTTCTCGGCTTCGGCGATGAAGGCGAACGGGACGGGCTCTCGCCGACGGAACATGGGGCGCGCTTCTCCTCACGGGTCTCGAACGGAGCTCTGTGGACTCTGTTGTATAGACAGACGCGTGAGCGGCCCAAAAGGTGCCCTGTTTCGGCAAATTAGTCGACGAATGTGGCGCCGAGTCACCGAATGGCCGATTGTCAGGGCCTGACCCGCTTCCCCGCGAGGTCCTCAACGGGGGCGGATGTGTGGCGCCGTACGGCACTGATGTGCGGGTGCGTCGAGCGAAGTGTCCGGATTGCGGCACTTCGTGAAGTTCATCTAGCCTGATCAAACGGACCCGGCACTGCTTGAACCCCCGAGCAGGCAGTGCCGGGTTCCACACTTGTCAGGTCCGCACACATCCCCCGAGGGGCGACCCCGCGCTGAGCAGCGAGTAGCGTGTTACCCATGGCTCCGACCTCCACTCCGCAGACCCCCTTCGGGAGGGTCCTCACCGCCATGGTCACGCCGTTCACGGCGGATGGCGCACTTGACCTCGACGGCGCGCAGCAGCTCGCCACTCATCTGGTGGACGCAGGCAATGACGGCCTGGTCGTCAACGGCACCACCGGTGAGTCCCCGACCGTCAGTGACGCGGAGAAAAACGATCTCGTACGAGCCGTACTGGACGCCATCGGAGACCGCGCCCACGTCGTCGCCGGCGTCGGCACGAACGACACCCGCCACAGCATCGAGCTGGCCCGCGCCGCCGAGCAGGCAGGTGTCCACGGTCTCCTGACCGTCACGCCGTACTACAACAAGCCCCCGCAGGAGGGCCTGTTCCGGCACTTCACCGCCATCGCCGACAGCACCGACCTGCCGGTCATGCTCTACGACATCCCGGGCCGCAGCGGTGTACCGATCAACACCGAAACGATCGTCCGCCTCGCCGAGCACCCCCGCATCGTCGCAAACAAGGACGCCAAGGGCGACCTCGGCCGCGCCAGCTGGGCCATCGCCCGCTCGGACCTCGCCTGGTACTCCGGCGACGACATGCTGAACCTGCCGCTGCTGTCCGTCGGCGCGTGCGGCTTCGTCTCGGTCGTCGGCCACGTCGTCACCCCGGAGCTCCGCGCCATGCTGGAGGCCCACCTCACGGGTGACGTGCAGAAGGCCACGGAGATCCACCAGAAGCTGCTCCCCGTCTTCACCGGTATGTTCCGCACCCAGGGCGTGATCACGACCAAGGCGGCGCTGACCCTCCAGGGACGCCCCGCCGGTCCGCTCCGCCTCCCGCTGGTGGAGCTGTCACCCGACGAGACGGCACAGCTCAAGGTCGATCTCGCCGCCGGCGGGGTACAGCTGTAACCACAGACTTCACAACTGAATAAGCGAAACCCCGCGGGCGACATACGAGGCGACCCAAGCCGACAGCCGCCCGCACCCCACACAACAACTGCTAATGCACGAACGTCATACGCGCCACGTGCCCCGGAGGTACGTGGCGCGCGTGGTGAGGAGAGTCTTTTGAGTCATCCGCATCCTGAACTCGGCGCCCCGCCGAAGCTCCCGAAGGGCGGCCTGCGGGTCACCCCGCTCGGCGGCCTCGGCGAGATCGGCCGCAACATGACCGTCTTCGAGTACAACGGTCGCCTGCTGATCGTCGACTGCGGAGTGCTCTTCCCCGAGGAGGAGCAGCCCGGAATCGACCTGATCCTGCCGGACTTCACGTCCATCAGGGACCGCCTCGACGACATCGAGGGCATCGTGCTCACGCACGGCCACGAGGACCACATCGGCGGTGTCCCCTATCTCCTCCGCGAGAAGCCGGACATCCCGCTGATCGGCTCCAAGCTGACCCTCGCGCTGATCGAGGCGAAGCTCCAGGAGCACCGCATCCGTCCGTACACGCTCGAGGTCGTCGAGGGCGACCGCGAGCACCTCGGCCCGTTCGACTGCGAATTCGTCGCGGTCAACCACTCCATCCCCGACGCCCTGGCCGTCGCCATCCGCACCCCCGCGGGCATGGTCGTCGCCACCGGCGACTTCAAGATGGACCAGCTGCCGATGGACGGCCGCCTGACCGACCTGCACGCGTTCGCGCGGCTGAGCGAGGAAGGCATCGACCTCCTCCTCTCCGACTCCACGAACGCCGAGGTCCCGGGCTTCGTCCCGCCCGAGCGCGACATCTCGAACGTGATCCGCGGTGTCTTCGCCGGCGCCCAGAAGCGCATCATCGTCGCGAGCTTCGCCAGCCACGTGCACCGCATCCAGCAGATCCTGGACGCCGCGCACGAGTACGGCCGGAGGGTCGCCTTCGTGGGCCGCTCGATGGTCCGCAACATGGGCATCGCCCGCGACCTCGGTTACCTCCGCGTCCCGCCGGGCCTCGTCGTCGACGTCAAGACGCTCGACGACCTGCCGGACAGCGAGGTCGTCCTGGTCTGCACGGGTTCGCAGGGCGAGCCCATGGCCGCGCTCTCCCGCATGGCCAACCGCGACCACCAGATCCGCATCGTCCAGGGCGACACGGTGATCCTGGCGTCGTCCCTCATCCCCGGCAACGAGAACGCGGTCTACCGCGTGATCAACGGCCTGACCCGCTGGGGAGCGAACGTCGTCCACAAGGGCAACGCCAAGGTGCACGTCTCCGGCCACGCGTCGGCCGGCGAGCTGCTGTACTTCTACAACATCTGCAAGCCCAAGAACCTGATGCCCGTCCACGGCGAATGGCGCCACCTGCGCGCCAACGCCGAGCTGGGCGCCCTCACCGGCGTCCCGCACGACCGCATCGTGATCGCCGAGGACGGCGTCGTCGTCGACCTCGTCGAGGGCAAGGCGAAGATCGTCGGCAAGGTCCAGGCGGGATACGTCTACGTGGACGGCCTCTCCGTGGGCGATGTCGGCGAGCCCGCTCTCAAGGACCGCAAGATCCTGGGCGACGAGGGCATCATCTCGGTCTTCGTGGTGGTGGACTCCAGCACCGGCAAGATCACCGGTGGTCCGCACATCCAGGCGCGCGGCTCCGGCATCGACGACTCGGTGTTCGTCGGCGTCGTCCCGAAGGTCCAGGAAGTCCTGGAGAAGTCGGCCCAGGACGGCGTGGTCGAACCCCACCAGCTGCAGCAGCTCATCCGCCGCACGCTGGGCAAGTGGGTCTCGGACAACTACCGCCGACGCCCGATGATCCTGCCGGTGGTCGTGGAGGTCTGACCCTCCTGACCGCGCCTTCTTCGGAGCGGGGCACCTCGATTTGCATCGGGGCGCCCCGCTCCGTTAGGTTTACGGCTCCGCCAGCGAGGGAAGCGACGCTCAGGTGCTTCGGACCGACCCGAACGGGGCGGGGAATCCGACTCAGAATCTCTGATAAAGTCGGAGCCGCCGGAAAGGGAAACGCGAAAGCCGAAAGGCCGGAGCGGGAACCGGAAAGGCACCGAGGAAATCGGACACGAAAGAGTCTGATAGAGTCGGAA
>NZ_JBJDPY010000032.1:0-66031 GCF_044903205.1 Streptomyces sp. NPDC029674 | reverse complement strand
GGTGCGCGATCGACTCCGTCAGCGTCCGGGCTCTCGAAGGGGGCAGCTGACGGGACCGTATCCGACCGACCGCGGCAAGAAGGGATCGAAAATCCACCTTCTCGTCGACCGCCGGGGCCTGTCCCTGTCGATCGGCATCTCCGCTGCCAACCTCCACGACAGCCAGGCCCTCATTCCCCTTGGTCCGCGGCATCCCGCCCATCGGCTCGCGTCGAGGCCCACGGCGCAGGCGGCCCGGGAAGCTGCACGGGGACAAGGGCTACGACTACCGCCACCTGCGGCGATGGCTCGCCTCCCGCGGTATCCGGCACCGCTTGGCCCGCAAGGGCATCGACTCATCCCGGCACCTGGGCCGGCACCGCTGGGTCGTAGAACGGACCGTGTCCTGGCTGTCCGGCTGCCGCCGCCTGCACCGCCGCTACGAGCGGAAGCCGGAACACTTTCTCGCCTTCACTGCCATCGCCGCGACCCTCATATGCCACCGCCGACTGACCAAGTGAAATCACGTCTTAACCGAACTTAACCGAAGGCGGCTGGGGCACAGCATTCGCTGCGCCCCAGCCGCCTTCGGCGTATCGCCAACGACTACTCTGCGTCACCCTGCCAGAGGCTGGCCCAGTCCGGTGGGACGCAGTGACACCTGCAGGTTTAAGGTCCGTGGCGGCGACTGCAGGCCGGCGCGGCTCCGGCCGATTCTCCCCAAATTCTTCCCAGAGGCTCCCGGGGCACCTGAGAGCGGCAGATCCGCATCTTGCGCACGGTCGATCCCTATTGTTGACGTGGTTGTTCAGAGCCAATCTCGACGCTTGAACACAAGGTACAAAGCGGTGCAGACAACCCCCATCAGGGCAACGGCAAAGGGGTACCCGAACACCCAGCGTAGTTCTGGCATGGTCTCGAAGTTCATGCCGTAGATCGTGCCGACCAGGGTGGGGGCGAAGAGGATGGCCGCCCAGGAGGAGATCTTTTTGATTTCCTCGTTCTGTTCGAAGCCCGCTTCTGCCAGGGCTCGCATTTCCGCGTTCTGTTGCTGGGTCACCAGGGTCGCGTTGACCGTGAGGATGTCGGCCAGGGCCTGGCGGAAGCCGTCGACGCGTTCGCTGGTGTGGGTGACGTGGTCGGCGACGTCGCGCAGGTAGCGCTGGAGTTCGTCGTCCGTGCCGTATTTGGTGAAGCCTGCCATCAGGGCGTGCAGCATGCTGACCAGGGGGCGGGTGGCTCGTTGGAACTCGACCATTTCGCGGGAGAGTTCGTAGATGCGGCGGGAGGCTTCCGGGTCGCCGCGGAAGACCTCCGTCTCGATCTCGTCGATGTCGTTCTGGACGCCCGCGACGACGGGGGCGTAGCCGTCGACGACCGCGTCCAGGATCGCGTACAGCACCGCCTCGGGGCCGAGTTTGAGGAGGTCGGGGGAGTCCTCCATGCGGCGGCGGACCGCCGACAGGTCGGGGGCCGCGCCGTGCCGGACCGTGATGACGAAGTCGGGGCCCACGAAGACGTGCAGTTCGCCGAAGTCGACCTCCTCGGCGGCGTCGAGGTAGCGGGCCGCGCGGAGGACCACGAAAAGTGTCTCTCCGTAGCGTTCCAGCTTCGGGCGTTGGTGGGCCTCCATCGCGTCCTCGAGGGCCAGCTCGTGGAGGTCGAACTCGGCGCCGAGCGTCAGGATTTCGGCGTCCGTCGGGCGTGCCAGGCCGATCCATGCCATGCCGTCCGGTGCGTCGCGCAGCGCGCGGAACGTGTCCGCCAGGGACGTGGATGTCGCCACGCGGACGCCGTCCCGGTACAGCGCCGCCTCGACGACGCTGTCCGCGTCCGGGTGGGGGGTGTTCTCCGGGGTGGCCTCCGCAGGGTTCGCGGCCGGGTGCGGTTGGGCCTGGGGGGTCTTGGCGGGTGCGGGCGTCGAGGGGCGCGTTGTGCGCCGCCATGGGTGTTTCTTGGTGTTCGCGGTCGGTACCGGACGGGCTCGGCGCTCCGTCATGCTGGCCGCCTCCTCTGTCGACGCTCGGCTGTCTTGTCCCACTTGTTCATTCGGTCGCTGATCAGGATATGCGGGCCAAATGGGGTGAGTGGGGAGGGCGGCTCGTCGTGGTCGTGGCTCATCGCGGACCGTATCTGTCCGCGACCCTCGTTAGCGTGACCGGTATGACGAAGACGACTATGACGAAGACGACGTACTCGGACTCGGACTCGAACTCGAACTCGGGCTCGGGCTCGGCCGCATCCAGTCCCGTACTGGGGACCCGCGCCCTCAACCGCGCCACCCTCGACCGGCAGCTCCTCCTGCGTCGGGCCCGTGGTCTCTCCGTCAAGGACGCCGTCGCCCATCTCGTCGGACTGCAGGCGCAGAACGTCAAGCCGCCGTACTGCGCCCTCGCCGCGCGTCTCGCGGACTTCGACCCTGCCGAGCTCTCCGCGCTCCTGGAAGCGCGCGAGCTGGTCCGCATCGTCACCCTGCGCTCCACCATCCATCTGCACACCGCCGACGACGCCCGCACCCTGCGGCCCCTCGTGCAGGACGCGCGCGAACGTGAGCTCACGGGTTTCCGCAAAGGGCTCGCCGGCGTCGACCTGACCGAGCTCGCGGAGCTTGCGCGTGAGGCCGTCGAGGCGGAGCCGCGCACGATGAAGCAGCTCCGCGAGGTGCTGCTCGTCCGGTGGCCCGATGCCGACCCGCAGTCCCTCGCCGTCGCCGCCCGCTGTACGTTGCCGCTCGTCCAGGTCACCCCGCGCGGGCTGTGGCGGCGCAGCGGGCAGGTGGCCCTCACCACCCTCGGGCAGTGGCTCGGCGACGACCTCGACAGGAGTGCGGCGGACGCTGCCGAAGACAGGGCCGGGGTCGCCTCTCTTGACGGTGCCGTCCTGCGCTACCTCGCCGCCTTCGGGCCCGCCTCCGTCAAGGACATGCAGACCTGGGTCCGGCTCACCCGGCTGCGGGAGGTCTTCGAGCGGCTCCGGCCCCGGCTGCGTACGTTCCGCGACGAGAACGGCGTCGAACTCTTCGACCTGCCCGACGCGCCGCGCCCCGACGCCGACACCCCGGCCCCGCCCCGTTTCCTGCCCGAGTTCGACAACCTCCTCCTCTCGCACGCCGACCGGTCCCGCGTCGTCCCCGCCGAGTACAAGGGGCGCACGTGGAAGGGGAACTTCTCCTACTCCGTCTTCCTCCTCGACGGGTTCCTCGCCGGGGTGTGGCGGCTGGTGGAGGACCCCAAGAGCGGGAGCGCCGTGCTCACCATCGAGCCGTTCGGGCGGCCCGGCCGCGCTCAGCGGGACGAGCTGGTGCGGGAGGCGGAGCGGATGCTGACGCGGATCGCGGAGACGTCTTCTTCGTACGACATCCGCTTTGGGGCCGTCGTCGGTGCCTGATGCGTGTGACGTCCGCTTCGGGGGCCGGCATCGACGCCCGACGGTAGTTGGCGGCTGACTGCTGACTGGAGTTACGGCAGCAAGCCCGCCCGGCGCGCCCTCACCACCGCCTCCCACCGCGTGTGCGCGCCCAGCTTCCGCATCGCCGAGCGGAGGTAGCCCTTCACCGTCTCCGGGCGGAGTCCGAGCCGTTCGGCGGCGGTCGCGTTCGTGACGCCCGCGGCCACCCAGGACAGCACGTCGACCTCGCGGGGCGCGAGGGAGACGGGGCGGTCCCCGGTGCGGTCCGGGACCGGCACCGCCGCCGACTCCAACCGCCCGCACACCGCCAGGAGTTCCGCCCGCAACGCCGCGTCCGCGACGCGCGGCGCAAGATCCCGCAGCGCCCCGTGCACCTCACGCACCCGCTCCCACGCCTCCGCCCCCGCGCCCGCGCCCGCCTCCGGGGCGGTCCCCGCCTCCGACCGCGCCGCCGTGAGCAGCGACCTCACCTCGTCACGTACGACGAGGGCCTGCTCCACGTCGCGGGCCGCCGCCACCGCCGCCGACAGTGTCCGGTCGCCGAGCGGCTGGGCCGCGCGCAGCGCGCCGTACAGCACGCCGCGCACCCGGCGACGTACCACCACGGGCACCGCGAGCACCGACCGCAGGCCCTCGGCCGCGACCGCCGCGTCGTACTCGTGGCTGATGTGCCGCGACACGTGGTAGTCGGTGACCGCGCATGGCCGTGACAGGGCGACCGCCTTGCCGCCGAGGCCGTTCCCGGAGGAGATGGCGAGGCCTTGCAGAGCGCGCGTCCCCGTGCCGCTCAGTTCGCGGAGCCGCACTTGGCCGGGGCCTTCGAGGAGGCCGCCGAAGGCCACCGGGAGACCTGTGCCGCGCCGCAGCCGCCGCAGAGCGGTCCGCATCTCCACCGTCTCACCGCCGTCAGCCGACACGCATCCGCCCTCTCGTCCCGCAACACACCCCGCAACACCCCCGTCCGGGGGTAGTGGAACCCGCACCACGAATTACACGATGTCGCGTAGCGTCCGGCAATGAGTACGGCCGCACGAGCAGGAGTGCATGGGGTGCATATGACGACTGACGGGACGAGTGCCACGGGCCAGTCCGGTACGGAGCAGTTCCGTACCGCTCGGGACTTTCTCCTGCGGCATCGAGAGGACTACGCCACCGCGTACGAGGGCTTCGCCTGGCCGCGGCCCGAGCGGTTCAACTGGGCGCTCGACTGGTTCGACGTCATCGCCGACGGCAACGACAGGACCGCCCTGCACATCGTCGAGGAGGACGGCGAGGAGACCCGCCGCTCCTTCGCCCAGCTGTCCGCCCGCTCGAACCGCGTCGCCAACTGGCTGCGCGGGCGGGGAGTGCGGGCCGGCGACCGCATCGTCGTGATGCTCGGCAACCAGGTCGAGCTCTGGGAGATCGCCCTCGCCGCGATGAAGCTGCGCGCCGTCGTCATCCCGGCGACACCGCTGCTCGGCCCCGTCGACCTGTGCGACCGCATCGACCGTGGCCGCGCCCGGCACGTCGTCGTACGCTCCGAGGACACGGCCAAGTTCGACGACGTGCCCGGTGACTACACCCGGATCGTCGTCGGCGCCGAGCGCGAGGGCTGGATCGCGTACACCGAAGCCGAAGCCGACACTGGAGCTGACGCCGCGTCCGACCTCTTCGAGCCCGAAGGCATCACCCTCGCCGACGACCCTCTGATGCTCTACTTCACCTCGGGCACCACCGCCCGCCCGAAGCTGGTCGAGCACACCCATGTGTCGTACCCCGTCGGGCACTTGGCGACAATGTACTGGATCGGGCTCGAGCCCGGCGATGTCCATCTGAACATCTCCTCGCCCGGCTGGGCCAAGCACGCCTGGTCGAACCTCTTCGCGCCGTGGAACGCCGAGGCCACCGTCTTCATCCACAACTACGCGCGCTTCGACGCGAGTCGGCTCATGGCGGAGATGGACCGGGCCGGTGTGACGTCGTTCTGCGCGCCGCCCACCGTGTGGCGCATGCTCATCCAGGCCGATCTGACGCAGCTGCGCACCCCGCCGCGCGAGGTCGTCGCGGCCGGTGAGCCGCTCAACCCCGAGGTCATCGAGCAGGTGCGGCGCGACTGGGGCGTCACCATCCGCGACGGGTTCGGGCAGACCGAGACCGCCGTCCAGGTCGCCAACACACCGGGGCAGGAGCTGAAGCCCGGCTCCATGGGGCGGCCCACGCCCGGTTTCGCCGTCGAGCTCCTCGACCCGGTGACGGGTGCGCCGGGCGCGGCGGAGGGGGAGATCGCCCTCGACCTGGGGGCGGACCCCGTGGGCCTGATGGCCGGCTACCACGGTGACCCCGAGCGCACCGCGGAGGCCATGGCGGGCGGCTACTACCGCACCGGTGACATCGGTTCGCGGGACGAGGACGGTTACATCACTTACGTGGGCCGGGCCGACGACGTGTTCAAGGCGTCCGACTACAAGATCTCGCCGTTCGAGCTGGAGAGCGCGCTGCTGGAGCACGAGGCGGTGGCCGAGGCCGCCGTAGTGCCGGCGCCCGACCCGGTGCGGCTCGCCGTCCCCAAGGCGTACGTCGTGCTCGCCGAGGGCTTCGAACCTGGGCCGGACACCGCCAAGTTGCTCTTCGAGCACTCCCGCGCGGTGCTCGCGCCGTACAAGCGGCTGCGCCGCATCGAGTTCGGTACGCTCCCCAAGACGGTGTCCGGCAAGATCCGCCGCATCGAGCTGCGCGAGGCGACCGCCGCGGGCTCGGACGCGGAGTACCGCGAGGAGGACTTCCGGTGAGCGAACCGTCCTATGCACACGGTACGAGCGGTACGCCGCTGCTGGGCGACACCATCGGGCGCAACCTCGACCGTGCCGTGGCGGCCTGGCCGGAGCGGGACGCGCTCGTGGACGTCGCCGCGGGCACCCGATGGACGTACGCCGAATTCGGCGCCGACGTCGAGCGGCTGGCGCGGGGGTTCATCGGGGCGGGGGTCGCCAAGGGCGACCGGGTCGGCATCTGGGCGGTGAACTGTGCCGAGTGGGTCCTCGTGCAGTACGCCACCGCGCGCATCGGCGCCGTCATGGTGAACATCAACCCCGCTTACCGGGCGCACGAGTTGGAGTTCGTGCTCAACCAGGCGGGCGTCTCCGTCCTCGTCGCCTCGCAGGCCCACAAGAGCAGCGACTACCGCGCGCTCGTCGACGAGGTGCGGCCCCGCTGTCCCGGACTCCGTGCCGTCCACTACATCGGACACGGGTCGTGGGACGAGCTACTGGATGCCGCCGCCTCCGTGAGCGCGCGGCAACTCGCCGAGCGCGAAGCGCAGTTGAGCTGTGACGACCCGGTGAACATCCAGTACACCTCGGGCACCACCGGCTTCCCGAAGGGAGCCACGCTCTCCCACCACAACATCCTCAACAACGGATACTGGGTGGGGCGTACCGTCGGCTACACCGAGCAGGACAAGGTGTGCCTGCCCGTCCCCTTCTACCACTGCTTCGGCATGGTGATGGGCAATCTCGCCGCCACCTCGCACGGCGCGTGCGTCGTCATCCCCGCGCCGTCGTTCGATCCCGTCGCCACCCTGCACGCCGTCGAGCGCGAGCGCTGCACCTCGCTGTACGGGGTGCCGACGATGTTCATCGCGGAGCTGAACCTCGCCGACTTCGCGACGTACGACCTGAGTTCGCTGCGCACCGGCATCATGGCGGGCTCGCCCTGCCCGGTCGAGGTGATGAAGCGGGTCGTCGCCGAGATGCACATGGCGGAGGTCTCCATCTGCTACGGCATGACCGAGACGTCGCCCGTCTCCACGCAGACGCGCCGCGACGACGACCTGGAGCGCCGCACGGGGACGGTCGGGCGGGTGCTGCCGCACGTCGAGGTGAAGGTCGTCGACCCGGCGACCGGCGTGACCGTGCCGCGCGGCACCTCCGGCGAGCTGTGCACCCGCGGCTACAGCGTGATGCTCGGTTACTGGGGCGAGCCGGAACGGACCGCGGAGGTCATCGACTCCGGCCGCTGGATGCACACCGGCGACCTTGCCGTCATGCGCGAGGACGGCTACGTCCAGATCGTCGGCCGCATCAAGGACATGATCATCAGGGGTGGCGAGAACATCTACCCCCGGGAGATCGAGGAGTTCCTGTACGGCCATCCGAAGATCGCCGACGTACAGGTGGTGGGCGTACCGGACGAGCGGTACGGGGAGACGCCGCTGGCCTGCGTGATCCCGCGGGACCCCGACGACGCGCTGACGTTGGAGGAGCTGCGGGCGTACTGCGAGGGGCAGTTGGCCCACTACAAGATCCCGACCGCCCTGCGGATCCTGGACTCCTTCCCGATGACGGTCTCGGGGAAGGTACGCAAGATCGAGCTCAGGGAGCGGTACGGGGAGTGACGGCGTCCGGGGACGCGCCGAGGTCGCGGCGCATGCAGAGGCGGGGCCAGCGGTCCAGGCCCAGCTCCGCCTCGTGCGCGCGGATCGCCCGCAGGGCCGGGGTGAGGTCGCTCTCCGTGAGCGGGCGGAAGCCGATGCGGGCGTAGTACGGGGCGTTCCACGGGACGTCGGTGAACGTGGTCAGGGTCAGCGCGGTCGCCCCCTCCGCGCGGGCCCGCCCCGCGGCGTACTCGATCAGGGCGCGGCCGACGCCGCGGCGGGCGGCGCGCGGGTGCACGGAGACCTGCTCGATGTGGAGCGCCTCGGCGTCGGGGAGGAGCTCGGCGAGCAGGTACGCGACCGGCGCCCCGCCCTCGTCCCCGTCCCCGTCGACGGCGACCCACGCGCGGCCCGCCCGGCGGAACCGCTCCAGCTCCTCGACGGCGGGCGGCTCGTCGTCCGCGATCGCGGCCATGCCGAGCGCGCGGAACGGCTCGCCCGCGGCGCGCTCGATGTCCTGGAGCGCGGGAAATTCGGCGGCGGTGGCGGGGCGGATGACCATGCGGCGAGTATGCCCCGGCCCGAGTACGCCCCGGCCCGAGTACGCCCCGGCCAAAAAGGGTTGTGCGGCCGGGGCCGGACCGGCGATCGTGGGCCGGTCCGTCCGCCGATTCCGCGAGGTGAGTGTGCGCCTGTCCAAGTCCGGCGACCCGGGAAGAGTTGGCACCGGGCAGGGGCCGGCCGGCGCCGCGGGTCCGCCCGGGCTGAGCCGCGGCATGGTCCTGCTGCTCGCCGTCACCTGCGGCGTGGCCGTCGGGAACGTCTACTTCCCGCAGGCCGTCAGCCCGTTGGTCGCCGACGGGCTGCACGTGTCGGCGGACACGGCGGCGCTCGTCGTGACGGCGACCCAGTTCGGGTACGCGGGCGGCATCTTCCTCCTCGTGCCGCTCGGCGACCGCGTCCCGTACCGGACGCTGATCGTCACGCTCCTCGCGCTCACCGGACTCGGCCTGCTCGGCGCGGGCGTGGCACCGGGCATCTCGCCGCTGGTCGGCGCGAGCGTCCTCGTGGGCGTCACCACCGTCGTGGCCCAGGTCATCGCGCCCACGGCGGCCGGCCTCGTCCCCGCCGAACGCCGTGGCGCCGTCGCGGGCACGCTCCTGAGCGGGTCCATCGGCGGCATGCTGCTGTCGCGCGTGTTCGGCGGCACGGTGGGGGAGTGGCTGGGGTGGCGCGCCCCCTATCTGATGACGTCCGCCGTTGCCCTGCTCATCGCCTGCGTGCTGGCCCGCGCGCTCCCGAGGTCGACCGCGCCGTCCCGGCAGCGCTACCCCGCGCTGCTCGTCGAAACGCTCCGTCTGCTGCGTACCGAGCCCGACCTGCGGCGCTCCGGCTTCTACCAGGCGATGATCTTCGGGGGGTTCTCGGCGCTGTGGACCGGGGTCGCGCTGCTGCTGACCGGTCCCGAGTACGGGCTCGGTGCGTCGGCGGTCGGTGTGCTCGCCCTGGTCAACGCGGCGACGATGATCTGTACGCCGGTGGCGGGGCGGCAGGTGGACCGCCGGGGGCCCGACGCGGTCAGTTTCGTCTGCATCGTCGCCGTCCTGGTGGCGGCCGGTGTCCTCTTCGCCGGGGGGCTCGGCGGGGCCGTGGGCCTCGCGGCGCTGGCGGTGGGGTCGCTGCTGCTCGACGTGGCGATGCAGTCCGGCACGGTCGCCAACCAGGTGCGGATCTTCGGGCTGAGCGACCGGGCGCGCGCCCGGCTCAACACGGCGTACATGACCTGCGCCTACCTCGGCGGAAGCGTCGGTTCCTGGCTCTCGGTGGACGCGTACGGAGCCTTCGGCTGGACCGGGGTGTGCGGGCTGGTCTCGCTCCTCGCGGCACTCGCGCTCGCCCGCCACCTGGCGCACCTGCGCGGGGCCGGCCGGGGCGCCGTCACGCCCCGCCGTCGACCAGTGCCTCCGCCGCGCCGTTGACCGGCCGGGGCGTGCCGGACGGGTCCATGGTGAACAGCGGCACGCCCAGGGCGTCCGCGCCGCTGCGGGCGCCGGGCGTGTACCCGGCGAGGGAGAAGAAGGCGCAGGCGACGGGGGCGTCGCCGGCCTCCGTCATGGCGGTCAGCCACAGGCACTCGATGTCCCGCAGGGTGGTGGGCCGCATCGCGGGCTCGACCTGCGCGAGCATGCCGCGTGCGGAGATCCGGGCCCCGGAGGGCGGGCGCCGCGCGGCACTCCTCGTATTGAGGTAGCCGAGCCACCGCAGGTACAGGGCGACCACGGTCACGGCGTCGCGCTCGTCCCGGATCGACACCGGCCGGAAGTCGGGCCGGGCCCGCGGAGCGCTGCACGCCCCCGAGTCCTCCTCGTCCTCGTCCCCGGCCCCCTCTACCTCCCCGTCGTCGCGGGGCTCCGCCCGCGGGCCGCCGACGACCGGAACGCGCAGCACCGCCCCGCACGCGCAGTCCAGCTCCGGGTGGGGCCAGGGGTCCCGGCGGCCGCAGGCGCCGCAGCGCACCGTGATCCATTCGTCTGCCCAGGCCCGGTCGGTGACCGGTGTCACCGGCGCGTTCCGGTCCAGCGGCGGGACCACCGGGGCGCCGCACACGCAGGGGTAGGACGGCGCGACGTACAGATGCTCGCGCCGACAGCCCGGACACCGTACGGGTACACCACCGGCACCGTCCGTCACCGTCACCACCACCTGCCGCATACGCCCTGACAGTCCTCCCCATCCTCCACCCAAGGAATGCCCGGCGGCTGCCAGTTGGCGAGACGTTCCGCGGACCCTCCCTTGACGGTCTCCCGCCCACCCGCTTACATTGCTTCCATATAGCAGAACAAAATTTCCACAATGCGGAAACAGAAGCTCACCGCGGGGCGCGACGGGAGCCGGATCCGCCAGCCGTATCCGGCAGCCGAAGAGCTGTCGTAGCTGTCGAAGCAGGAGAACCCCATGGCTCGTATGACCGCTGTCCGCGCGGCAGTTGAGATCCTCAAGCGCGAAGGTGTCGTCAACGTGTTCGGTGTGCCGGGCGCCGCGATCAACCCCTTCTACAAGGCGCTCAAGGAGGGCGGTGGCATCGACCACACGCTCGCCCGCCATGTCGAGGGCGCCTCGCACATGGCCGAGGGCTACACCCGGGCCAACCCGGGCAACATCGGCGTCTGCATCGGTACGTCGGGTCCGGCCGGCACCGACATGATCACCGGTCTGTACTCGGCGATCGGCGACTCCATCCCGATCCTCTGCATCACCGGCCAGGCCCCGACGCACCTCCTGCACAAGGAGGACTTCCAGGCCGTCGACATCGCGACGATCGCCAAGCCGGTCACGAAGATGGCCGTCACCGTCCTGGAGGCCGCGCAGGTCCCCGGCGTCTTCCAGCAGGCCTTCCACCTGATGCGCTCGGGCCGCCCGGGCCCGGTCCTCATCGACCTGCCCATCGACGTGCAGCAGACCGAGATCGAGTTCGACCCGGAGACGTACGAGCCGCTGCCGGTCTACAAGCCGGCCGCGACCCGCGCCCAGATCGAGAAGGCGATCCGCTTCCTGGTCGAGTCGGAGCGCCCGCTGATCGTCGCGGGCGGCGGCATCATCAACGCCGACGCGAGTGACCTCCTGGTCGAGTTCGCCGAGATCACCAACACCCCCGTCGTGCCGACCCTGATGGGCTGGGGCACCATCCCCGACGACCACGACCTGAACGCGGGCATGGTCGGCCAGCAGACCGGCCACCGCTACGGCAACGCGACGTTCCTGGAGTCGGACTTCGTCCTCGGCATCGGCAACCGCTGGGCCAACCGCCACACCGGCTACAAGCTGGACGTGTACACCCAGGGCCGCAAGTTCGTGCACGTCGACATCGAGCCCACCCAGATCGGCAAGATCTTCGCGCCCGACTACGGCATCGCGTCGGACGCCAAGGTCGCCCTGGAGCTGTTCGTCGAGGTCGCCAAGGAGCTCAAGGCCGCCGGTGAGCTGCCCGACCGCTCGGAGTGGGTCGCCTCCCACCTCAAGCGCAAGGAGACGCTGCAGCGCCGCACGCACTTCGACAACGTGCCGATGAAGCCGCAGCGCGTCTACGAGGAGATGAACAAGGCCTTCGGGCCCGAGACGCGTTACGTCACCACCATCGGCCTGTCGCAGATCGCGGGCGCGCAGATGCTGCACGTCTACAAGCCGCGGCACTGGATCAACTGCGGCCAGGCGGGACCGCTCGGCTGGACCATCCCGGCCGCGCTCGGCGTCGCCAAGGCCGACCCGGAGACCCCCGTCGTCGCCCTCTCCGGCGACTACGACTTCCAGTTCATGATCGAGGAGCTGGCGGTCGGCGCGCAGCACCGCATCCCGTACGTCCACGTCCTGGTCAACAACGCCTACCTGGGCCTGATCCGGCAGGCGCAGATCGGCCTGGACATCAACTTCCAGGTCAATCTGGAGTTTGAGAACCAGAACTCCCCGGAACTCGGTGTCTACGGCGTCGACCACGTCAAGGTCGCCGAGGGCCTCGGCTGCAAGGCGATCCGTGTGACCGAGCCCGACGAGCTCCTGCCCGCCTTCGAGCAGGCCAAGAAGCTCGCGGCGGAGCACCGGGTGCCGGTCGTCGTCGAGGCGATCCTGGAGCGCATCACCAACATCTCGATGAGCCCCACCGCCGACATCAGCGCGGTCAAGGAGTTCGAGGAGATCGCGACGGAGCCGGGCCACGCGCCCACGGCGATCCGGCCGCTGAAGGTCTGAGAAGGCCTGCTGAAGGTCTGACGCCACTCCGGCAGGGGCGGTCCATCCGAGGGGGGTGGACCGCCCCTTCGGCGTGCGCTCACGCCGGCTGCGTCGCGTGGCCCTGGAGATGGTTCAGCAGCTCGTCGGGGCCTCCGGAGGCGGCGGCCGCGGCGCTGCGCGGGAACATGGCCTGCTCGTACGCCGTGAGCGCCGCCTCGATGTCGCCGGGGTGGGCGGCGAGGGCCTCGCCGAGTTCGGCGCCGTCGAGCATCGCCAGGTTGGCGCCTTCGCCGTTCGGCGCCGCGAGGTGGGCGGCGTCGCCGAGCAGGGTCACTCCCGGTACCCGGTCCCACCGGTGGCCGGTGGGCAGGGCGTAGAGGGGGCGCAGGACCGGCGGGATGTCGCTGTCGGTGATCAGCGCGGTGAGCTCCGGCGCCCAGTCGTCGAACTCCCGCGCGATCCGGGCGGTGGCCCCGGCGGCATCGTCGAAGTCGATGGCGGCGAACCAGTCCTGCGGCTCGGACAGGCCCACGTAGGCGTGCAGGGTGTCGCCCCGCTCCCGGTGGGCGAAGAGCTCCCGGTCCGGCGTGAGGGCCATCATCGCCCCGCCGCCGACCGTCTTCGCGGCGGCCGGGTGCCGGGTGTCGGAGTCGAACAGGTAGGTCTCGACGACCGACTTGCCGGTGTACTCGGGTGTGGCGGCGGAGAGCAGTGGCCGGACCCGGGACCAGGCGCCGTCCGCACCGACCAGCAGGCCGGTGACGACGGTGCCGCCGTCGGCGAACGTCACCTCGTGGCGCCCCTCGCCGAGCGTGCGAGCGCCGCTGACCTTGTGCCCCCACCGGACGGTGCCGGCCGGGAGCGAGTCGAGCAGCAGCTGCCGCAGCTCGCCGCGCTGCACCTCGGGGCGGCCTCCCGTGCCGTCGTCCGCCATCTCGTGCAGGACGCTGCCGTCCGGGTCCAGGACGCGCATCGCCTGGCGGCCCTCGAGGACGAGTTCGCGGAATCCGTCCAGCAAGCCCGCGGCAGCCAGGGCCCGTTGGCCGTTGTAGTCGTGGATGTCGAGCATCCCGCCCTGGGAGCGCGAGGCCGGGGAGGACTCCGCCTCGTACACCGTGGCCGGTATGCCGTGGAGGTGCAGGACGCGGGCGAGCGTGAGGCCGCCGAGCCCGGCGCCGATGATCGTGACGGCGTCAGTGGTCATGGGGGTGCTTCCTTCCTGATCCGGCCGGTGCCTTGATGTGCGGCGCCGGCCCGGTCCAATCTCCCCGCGCCCCTCGACAGATCACCGACAGATCACCGACGGCCGCCGACAGCTCGTCGACGCGTACGCGAAAGAGCGGCGAGTACGGGGACTGTCCCGTTCTCGCCGCTCCGGCTCGACCACCCGTCAGGGCTGTGGAGTTGTGACCGCCCGACCGCGCGCGACTGGCGGAACATGCATACGCGCTGCCGGGCGGAGTTCGTGCCCCCGAAGGGGTCGGACGGGACCGCGGCGGTTGCGATGGACCGGGGGTTCCCCTCCCTCAGGTCGAGAAGGGATCCGCCGGACCTTGACCACCGCACTGGCTCGCAGAGCCGCCGCGGACCGTGCCTGCCCGGCCGCGTCACGTACCACCCCTCATCCGGGTCCGTGACGTCGGCGCGGGCTCAGCGCCGGCGAGTCGACCTCCCGTCAACTCACCGGCGCAGCCTGGGTGTTCTCGCTCGCTCAGTCCTCGCGCAGGGCGCGGACGGCGGCCTCGACGCGCTTGCCGTAGTCGGGGTCCGCGGCGTGGAAGTGGGCGAGGTTCTTCTCGATGACGTCGTCGCGGGAGACCTGCGACAGGCCGCCGGCGATGTTTGCCACCAGGCGGGACTTCTCCTCCTCCGACATGAGGCGGTAGAGCTCGCCCGCCTGGAAGAAGTCGTCGTCCTTGGTGTGGGTCGGGGCGGCGTGCGTGCCCGTGTACCCGGCGATCGCGAGCGGCGCCGACAGTGGCTGGCCGGTCTCGACCGGGCCGTCGTACGAATTGGGCTCGTAGTTCTTGCGGTCGCGGCCGTACGCGTTGGACGCCATCAGGCCGTCGCGGCCGTAGTTGTCGGCCTTGGTCGCCTTGGGGGCGTTGACCGCCAGCAGGGTGTGGTTGACGCCCAGGCGGTAGCGGTGCGCGTCCGCGTACGCGAAGAGGCGGCCCTGGAGCATCTTGTCGGGGGAGGGGCCGATGCCCGGAACGAAGTTGTTCGGGGAGAAGGCGGCCTGCTCGACCTCGGCGAAGACGTTGTCCGGGTTGCGGTCGAGGACCAGGCGGCCGACGCGCTGCAGCGGGTAGTCCTTGTGCGGCCACACCTTGGTGAGGTCGAACGGGTTGAAGCGGTAGTCCGCCGCCTCGGACGCGGGCATGATCTGCACGTGCAGGGTCCAGGACGGGTTCACGCCGCGCTCGATGGCCTGGAGCAGGTCGGTCTGGTGCGAGTTCGGGTCCTTGCCCGCGATCTCGGCGGCCTGGTCCGAGGAGAGGCAGCGGATGCCCTGGTTCGTCTTGAAGTGGTACTTGACGAAGAAGGCCTCGCCCTTGGCGTTCGTCCACTGGTAGGTGTGCGAGCCGTAGCCGTTCATGTGGCGGTACGAGGCGGGGATGCCGCGGTCGCCCATGAGCCAGGTGATCTGGTGCGTGGCCTCGGGGGCGTGCGCCCAGAAGTCCCAGACGTTGTCCGGCTCCTGCTTGCCCGTGAAGGGGTCGCGCTTCTGGGAGTGGATGAAGTCGGGGAACTTCAGCGGGTCCTTGATGAAGAAGACCGGGGTGTTGTTGCCGACGAGGTCGTAGTTGCCCTCTTCGGTGTAGAACTTCAGCGCGAAGCCACGGGGGTCACGGACCGCGTCCGCGCCACCGAGGTTGTCGGCCACGGTCGAGAAGCGCAGGAAGACCTCGGTGCGCTTGCCGATCTCGCTCAGGAAGTCGGCGTGGGTGAAGCCGGTGACGTCGTCGGTCACCTCGAAGTGGCCGTACGCGCCGGAGCCACGGGCGTGCACCACACGCTCCGGAATGCGCTCACGGTTGAAGCGGGCGAGCTTCTCCAGCAGGTGCTGGTCCTGCAGGAGGATCGGGCCACCGACGCCGGCGGTGGCGGAGTTCTGGTTGTCGGCGACGGGGGCGCCGGACTCGGTCGTAAGCACGCGCTTCGACATCGTGACCTTCCGTGCTGTGACTGCTGAGGTGTTCGGAGCGTAAGGACCCCTGAACTGCTACGTCAACAGTTTGTTGAAGTTGATGATGGAGTTCCGGGCCGCGGCGACGCCTGGGCGCGACAGGACAGGTGTCAGCGCCGCCACGGCCCGGAAGTTCGAGGGAGCTCTGGAAGGGCTAGAGCTCGGCGCCCGAGAGGCGCTCGACCGAGCGCAGCAGGGCGGAGTGGTCCAGGCCGCCGTCGCCCTGGGCGCGCAGCGAGGCGACCAGCTGGGCGACGACCGCGCCGACCGGCAGGGCCGCACCGACGTTGCGGGCGGCGTCGGTGACGATGCCCATGTCCTTGTGGTGCAGGTCGATCCGGAAGCCGGGCTTGAAGTCCCGGTTCAGGAAGTTGTCCTTCTTGCGGGTCAGCACGGTGGAGCCGGCGAGGCCGCCGTTGAGGACGTCGAGCGCGGCCTTCAGGTCCACGCCGGACTTCTCCAGGAAGACCACGGCCTCGGCGCACGCCTGGATGTTGACGGCGACGATGAGCTGGTTGGCGGCCTTCACGGTCTGGCCCGAGCCGTGCGGACCGCACAGCACGATGGTCTTGCCGAGGGCTTCGAGGAGCGGCTTGGCCTCGTCGAAGTCGGCCTGGTCGCCGCCGACCATGATGGAGAGCACGGCCTCGATGGCGCCCGCCTCGCCGCCGGACACCGGGGCGTCCAGGACGCGCAGGCCCTTCTCCTTGGCGGCCTTGGCGAGGTCCACGGAGGTCTGCGGGGTGATCGACGACATGTCGACGATCAGCGCGCCCGACTTCGCGTTCTCCAGGATGCCGTCCGGACCGTACGCGATGGCCTCGACCTGCGGCGACGCGGGCACCATCGTGACGACCACGTCGGCGTCCTTGACGGCCTCGGCGATGGACTTCGCGGCGGTGCCGCCGGCGGCGGCCAGGCGGTCCAGCTTGTCCTGCTCCAGCGTGAAGCCGGTGACGGAGTAACCCGCCTTGATCAGGTTCTCGGACATGGGGGAGCCCATGATGCCGAGGCCGATCCACGCGATCTTGGGGAGGTTGCTCATGAGGGTGTGCCTTTCTAACTGCGGTGAACGGGCGGGGAGTTCAGGCCTTCGGCAGCCAGCCGAACGCCTCGGCGCTCGGGGCGTCGCCCGGCTTGTACTCCAGGCCGACCCAGCCGTCGTAGCCCGCCTTCTTGAGCTGGTCGAGGAGACCCTCAAGGGGGAGCGATCCCGTACCGGGGGCGCCACGGCCCGGGTTGTCGGCGATCTGGACGTGCCCCGTCTTGTCCGCGTACGCGGCGATCACCTGCGGGAGGTCCTCGCCGTTCATGGACAGGTGGTACAGGTCCATGAGGAACTTGGCGTTGCCGAGGCCCGTCGCCGCGTTCACCTTGTCGACGATCTCGATCGCCTTGGGCGCGCTCACGATGGGGCAGCGCGGCGACTCCGGCTTGTTCAGCGCCTCGATCAGCAGGATCGCGCCGACGCGGTCGGCTTCTCGGGCGGCCAACACCAGGTTTTCCAGGGCGAGTTCGTCCTGGACCGCCGGGTCCACGCCGTCGACACGGTTGCCGTACAGGGCGTTGAGCGCCTTGCAGCCGAGTGACCGGGCGAAGTCCGCCGCCACCGAGAGGTTCGCGCGGAACTTCTCGCTCTCCTCACCGGGAATGGACAGGGCGCCCCGGTCGGGGCCGGGCAGCTGTCCGGCGTAGAAGTTCAGGCCCACCAGCTGAACGCCCGCGTCCTCGATCGCCTTCTTCAGGGCGTCGAGCTCGGACTGCTCGGGGGTGGGGGCGTCGACCCAGGGCCACCACAGCTCGACCGCGCCGAAGCCGGCCTTCGCGGCGGCCGCGGGGCGCTCCAGGAGCGGGAGCTCGGTGAAGAGGATCGACAGGTTCACATTGAAGCGCTGGTCGGAGTATCCCATGGGGCTTCCGCGCTCCTTCCGTATTGCGGAAGTTCATTTCTGCTTGATGGAAGACTGCCTCCGATCTGTGGAAGCTGTCAAGAGGGGACTGCCGAAAAATCGAAGAGCGGCATTAGGTTGTTGGGCGTGCGATTGAGAGTGGAGTTCACGACCGAACCCTTCGATCTCGACGAGGCCCCGGCGCATGCGCTGGTGGCCCGCGAGGTCATTCAGGGGGCCCCGCTGGATGCCGTGGACGTAGGTCCGTTCGGCAATACGGCCGAGGGTGATGTCGACGCGGTGCTGACCGCCGTCGACGCGATGCTGCGCCGGTCCCTGGGGGCCGGGGCCACCCGGGTGTCGCTCCAGGTCAACGTGATCGGCGAGCCGGGCGGGCCGGCGGACCCGGGGGAGGCGGATAAGTGACCGGTTTCGGGGACGACCCCTTCGTCACCGCGGTGAAACCGCTGGTGGACGCCATGGGCGGCGAGATGATGCCGCCCGACCAGGCGGGCGTCGACGACGTCGTCCTCGCCTGGGAGGGCGAGGACGTGGTGGCCGTGCGGCTGCCGCAGCTCGCCGACTCCCTCGACCACATCCTGCTCGCCCTGGAGCGCAAGCAGGGCCGCCCGCTGTCGGAGCTGGACCGCAAGTCCAAGCAGGAGGTCGTGCGGATCCTGGAGGCGCGCGGCGCGTTCTCCGTGCGGCACGGCGTGGAAACGGTGGCCGGTGCCCTTGGCGTCAGCCGCTTCACCGTCTACAACTACCTGAACCGGGAGAACGCCGCGAAAGGCGAGTGAACCTCCCTCGTGGGACGCACGTCCCTCACGGTACGCAGCCGAGCCGTCACCCGTTTCGCGGGTGGCGGCTTCTTTGTTCAAGTTATTTCAACAAAGTGTTGACGCTGCGTTGTTCAAGGTCTTAGCTGTTCCGCAGCCCGTCCAGCACAAGGCCACGGAGGCTCCCGTGACTTCGAGTACGACACCGGACATTGCCCGGTTCAACGCCTTGGAGGAGGCCGCGGCCACCGCCGCGCTCCACGAGGCCTGCGCCTCTTCGGCCTGGGGAAGCAAGCTGCTCTCCCAGCGCCCCTACGCCACCGCCGAAGACCTCTTCGCCGCCAGCGACGCCGCCATGGCCGAGCTCACCGCGGACGACCTGGCCGAGGCGATGGCGGGGCACCCGCCGATCGGCCGCCCGAAGCCCGGGGACCCGACCTCGTCCCGCGAGCAGCGGGGCATGGCAGGCGCCTCCGAGGAACTCAAGACCGAGATGCTCGAACTGAACCTGGCCTACCAGGAGAAGTTCGGTCACGTCTTCCTGATCTGCGCCACCGGCCGTACCGGTGAGCAGATGCGGGACGCGGTCAAGGAACGGATCGGCAACTCGCCCGAACAGGAGCGGGAGATCGTCCGCTCCGAACTGGGCAAGATCAACCGCATCCGCCTGACCCGCCTCCTGGAGGAGCAGACCGCATGAGCACGGAAACGACCGCATCGGTGTCCACGCACATCCTGGACACCAGCGTCGGACGGCCCGCCGAGGGCGTCGCCATCTCCCTGTCCGCCCGCAGCGGCACGGACGCGGCGTGGCAGGTGCTCGGCGGCAGCGCGACCGACGCGGACGGGCGCTGCAAGGACCTGCCGGCCCTGCCGGTGGGGACCACGCACGTACGTCTCGACTTCGAGACCGAGGCGTACTTCCTGAGCAAGAACAACCAGCAAGCCGAGGCGCAGCAGGACGCCCCCGCGAATCGGGACAGCGGCACGACCGGAGCGTTCTTCCCGGAGGTGGCGATCACGTTCGCCGTCGTGCCGGGCGAGCACTACCACGTACCGCTGCTGCTCAACCCGTTCGGCTACTCCGTTTACCGAGGGAGCTAGCAGACATGCCCACCATTCTGGGACAGAACCAGTACGGCAAGGCTGAGAACCGGGTCGTAAAGATCACGCGGGACGGCGACACCCATCACATCAAGGACCTGAACGTCTCCGTCGCCCTCTCCGGCGACCTGGACGACGTCCACTACAACGGCTCGAACGCCAACTGCCTGCCGACGGACACGACGAAGAACACCTGCTTCGCGTTCGCCAAGGAGTACGGCATCGAGTCCGCCGAGCAGTACGGCATCCACCTCGCCCGGCACTTCGTGGACAGCCAGCCCTCGATCCACCGCGCGCGGATCCGCATCGAGGAGTACTCCTGGGAGCGCATCGGCGGCTCCGACAGCAACGCCAAGTTCATCGGCGCCGACGAGGTGAAGCACTCCTTCGTCCGGAAGGGACAGGAGACGCGGCTCGCCCAGATCACCTACGACGGCGAGCAGTTCGAGGTGCTCTCGGGTCTGAAGGACCTGACCGTGATGAACTCCACGAACTCCGAGTTCTGGGGCTACATCAAGGACAAGTACACGACCCTCCAGGAAGATTACGACCGCATCCTCGCCACCTCCCTGTCCACCTGGTGGCGGCACAACTGGACCAGCGACGAGCAGCGCATGCCGAGCTGGGAGCGGTCGTACGAGCAGGCGAAGAAGCACATCCTGCACGCCTTCGTGGAGACCTACTCGCTCTCCCTCCAGCAGACGCTGTACCAGATGGGTTCGCGGGTCATCAACAACCGCAGCGAGATCGACGAGATCCGCTTCTCCGCGCCCAACAAGCACCACTTCCGTCAGGACCTCTCGCCCTTCGGCCTCGACAACGAAGCCAAGGACGGAGCCGTCTACTACGCCGCCGACCGCCCCTACGGCCTGATCGAGGCCACGATTCTGCGGGACGGCGTCGAGCCGAAGATCCCGGTCGACATGACCAACCTCTGACGCGGGATGCGCGCCCCCGCCCCACCGCAGTGGGCGGGGGCGCGCCACACCGGAGGGAACATCCGCAATGGCACAGCCTGCAAAGGGGCCGGCAGCAGCCGAAGGCCCATGTTCCACCCCATCGGACACAGCGGTAGCAGCTGACGGCGAGTCAACTGCCGACTGTCATCCGGTGGATGAGAAGCTCCACCCCTCGCGGCTCGTCCCCGCCGCACTCCAGCACATCGCCGCCATGTACGCGGGTGTGGTCACCCCTCCGCTCATCATCGGCCAGGCCTGCGGCCTGGACACCGTGGCGCAGACCCGGCTGATCGCCGCCGGACTGCTGATCGCCGGTCTCGCCACCATCCTGCAGACCCTCGGCGTCAAGGGATTCGTCGGCAACCGCCTGCCGTTCGTGAACGCCGCGTCGTCGGCGGGCATCGCGCCCATCCTCGCCATCGCCGAGACCAACGCCAAGGGCGACCAACTCCCCGCGATCTACGGCGCGGTGATGGTCGCGGGCGTCTTCTGCCTCGCTGTCGGGCCCTTCTTCGGCCGGCTGCTCCGCTTCTTCCCGCCGCTGGTCACCGGCGTCGTCATCACCCTCATCGGCGTCACGCTGATGCCCGTGCCCGTGAAGTGGGCGCAGGGCGGCGACGACACCGACCCGACGTTCGGCGACATGAAGTACCTGGCGCTCGCCGCCTTCACGCTCGTCGTGATCCTGTTCTTCCAGCGATTCGGCCGCGGCTTCCTCAAGCAAGTCGCCCTGCTGGCGGGCATGTTCATCGGCACGCTCGCCGCGATCCCGTTCGGCCTCGCCGACTTCACCTCCGTGCAGACCGCTCCGCTGGCCGCGCTGCCCACGCCCTTCGCCGCCGGCGCCCCCGTCTTCCAGCCCGCCGCGATCCTCTCGCTCTGCATCGTGATGCTGGTCCTGATGACCGAGTCCGCGGCCGGGATGCTGGCCCTCGGCGAGATTTGCGAGCGCAAGACCGACGGCAAGACGATCACTCGTGGCCTGCGTACGGACGGCATCGCCACCCTGGTGGGACCCGTCTTCGGCGGCTTCCCGACCTCCGCCTTCGCGCAGAACGTCGGCGTGGTCTCGCTGACCCGCGTACGCAGCCGCTACGTCGTCGCGGTCGCGGGCGGCGCGCTCATCGTGCTCGGCGCCTTCCCGGTGCTCGGCGCCGTCGTGAACGTGGTCCCCATGCCGGTCCTCGGCGGCGCGGGCATCGTCCTCTTCGGCTCCATCGCGGTCAGCGGCATCCGCACGCTCTCCGAGGCGGGCCTCGACGACAGCTCCAACATCATCCTGGTGGCCGTGTCGCTCGGAGCGGGCATCATCCCGCTCGCCGCGCCCACCTTCTACGCGGAGTTCCCCGCGTGGGCCCAGACCGTGCTCGGCTCCGGCATCAGCGCCGGCGCGCTCGTCGCGGTCACGCTCAACCTGTTCTTCCACCATCTCGGCACCCGTGGCTCCACCGCCGCGGCACTCAAATCTTCCTAGGGTCATGCCGTGCCCACATCGCCACCAGCAAGAAAAGGAAGCACCATGGCAGCCTCGGCAAACCCCAGCTCTCCCGCAGAGCGCATCGTCATCGAGAACGCCGCGATCGCGACCGTAGACGCCCAGGACACCGAGTACGCCTCGGGGTACATCGTCGTCGCCGGGAACAGGATCGAGTCCATCGGCGCGGGCAAGGCCCCGGAAGGCCTGGAGAACGTCGTACGCCGTGTCGACGCCACCGGCCACCTCGTCACCCCCGGCCTGATCAACACGCACCACCACTTCTACCAGTGGATCACCAGGGGCCTGGCCACCGACCACAACCTGTTCAACTGGCTGGTGGCGCTGTACCCGACGTGGGCCCGCATCGACGAGCAGATGACGTACGCCGCCGCACAGGGCTCCCTCGGCATGATGGCCCGCGGCGGCGTCACCACCGCCATGGACCACCACTACGTCTTCCCCAAGGGCTCCGGCGACCTCTCCGGGTCGATCATCCGCGCCGCCTCCGAGATGGGCGTCCGCTTCACCCTGGCCCGCGGCTCCATGGACCGCAGCGAGAAGGACGGCGGTCTGCCGCCGGACTTCGCCGTGGAGACCCTGGAGGGCGCGCTCGCCGCCACCGAGGAGACCGTCAAGAAGCACCACGACGCGTCCTTCGACGCGATGACGCAGGTGGCCGTGGCCCCCTGCTCGCCGTTCTCCGTGTCGACCGAACTCATGAAGCAGGGCGCCGAGTTGGCGCGCCGCCTGGGTGTACGTCTGCACACCCACGGCAGCGAGACGGTCGAGGAAGAGAAGTTCTGCCACGAGCTCTTCGGCATGGGCCCGACCGACTACTTCGAGTCGACCGGCTGGCTCGGTGACGACGTGTGGATGGCGCACTGCGTCCACATGAACGACTCCGACATCGCCGCGTTCGCCCGCACCGGCACCGGTGTCGCGCACTGCCCGTCCTCCAACGCGCGCCTCGCGGCAGGCATCGCCCGCGTCCCCGACATGCTGAAGGCGGGCGTCCCCGTCGGCCTCGGCGTCGACGGCACCGCGTCCAACGAGTCCGGCGAACTCCACACCGAGCTGCGCAACGCGCTCCTCATCAACCGCCTCGGCGCCCACCGCGAAGCCGCCCTGAACGCCCGTCAGGCGCTGCGCCTCGGCACCTACGGCGGCGCGCAGGTCCTCGGCCGCGCCACGCAGATCGGCTCCCTGGAGGCGGGCAAGCTCGCCGACCTGGTGCTCTGGAAGGTCGACGGCATCGGGCACGCGTCGATCGCCGACCCGGTGACCGCCGTCGTCTTCGGCGCGGCGGCCCCGGTCACACTCTCCCTCGTCAACGGCAAGCCGGTCGTCGAGAACGGCCGCCTGCTGCACGCCGACGAGGACGCCATCGCCCGCTCCACGCGGGAGGAGGCGCAGCGTCTCGCGCGGATCGCCGCCGAGAGCTGAACCCGAGAACTCCGGTCAGGGGGGACGGCCCTTGACCGGACTCGAGCAGCCGAGCGGGCTGCTCGAGTGCCGCCCCGGAACGTGGCCCAAAGCTTCGCGTTCCCGGGGCGGTCAGTACTACCTGGGCGCATTCCCACAACCGAATACCGAGCAAGCCCTTGCACCACGCACCCACCCCCCACCTCCCAGAAGCGAAAAGTGCCGGCGGCCCAGCCGGTACCGGAAAACAACCGGAGGAGCCACAGTGGCCACTCAGCCCAGGTTCACCAAGCAAGGCACCACCCCGGACCCGGACACCCCGGCCCCGGACACCGAAGAGGGGTCCATACACCCGGTCGACGAGAAGCTCCCCGCTCTGAAGATGGCCACGACCGGCCTCCAGCACGTCGCCGCCATGTACGCGGGAGTCGTCGCACCGCCGCTCATCGTCGGCGCCGCGGTCGGCCTCTCCGCCAAGGAACTCACCTTCCTCACCGGCGCCTGTCTCTTCACCGCCGGCCTCGCGACGTTCCTCCAGACCCTCGGCGTCTGGAAGATCGGCGCCCGGCTGCCCTTCGTCAACGGCGTCACCTTCGCCGGTGTCGCGCCGATGCTGGCCGTCGTGGAGTCGACCGACAACAAGGACGACGCGCTGCCGCTCATCTTTGGCGCGGTGATCGTCGCGGGTGTGCTCGGCTTCATCGCCGCGCCCTTCTTCTCGAAGATGGTCCGCTTCTTCCCGCCCGTCGTGACCGGCACGGTCATCACCCTCATCGGCATCTCCCTGATGCCGGTCGCCTTCGGCTGGGCGCAGGGGCCCGTCCCCGGCGCCGACGACTACGGCTCGATGAAGAACCTCGGCCTCGCCGGCATCACGCTCGTCATCGTCCTGCTGCTGCGCCGCTTCACCACCGGCTTCGTCAAGCAGATCGCTGTCCTGCTCGGCCTGGTCATCGGCACGCTCGTCGCGATCCCGTTCGGCGTCACGGACTTCGGTCCGGTCGGCGACGCGGACATCGTGGGCTTCCCGACGCCGTTCCACTTCGGCGCCCCGCAGTTCGCGGCCGCCGCGATCGTCTCGCTCTGCGTCGTCATGGTCGTCTCGATGACGGAGTCGACGGCCGACATGCTCGCCCTCGGTGAGATCGTGGGCCGCCCCGCCGACGAGAAGACCATCGCCGCGGGCCTGCGCGCTGACTGTCTCGGCTCGGCGGTCAGCCCGCTGTTCAACGGCTTCATGTGCAGCGCCTTCGCGCAGAACATCGGCCTGGTCGCGATGACGAAGATCCGCAGCCGGTACGTCGTCGCCGCGGGCGGTGGCTTCCTCGTCCTGATGGGCCTGTGCCCGATGGCCGCCTCGCTGATCGCGGTCGTGCCGCGCCCGGTGCTCGGCGGCGCGGGCGTGGTCCTCTTCGGCTCGGTCGCGGCGAGCGGCATCCAGACGCTGGTCAAGGCGAACCTGGAGAAGGACAACAACGTGCTGATCGTGGCGGTCTCGCTGGCCGTCGGCCTGATCCCCATCGCGGCGCCGGAGTTCTACCACGCCTTCCCGGAGACCGCGAAGATCATCCTCGACTCGGGCATCTCGACGGGCTGTGTGGCCGCCGTGCTCCTGAACCTGGTCTTCAACCACATCGGCAAGGGCCGCGACGAGGACGACGTGACGGCGCCGATGGAGCCGGGCGGCGAGATCGCGCAGACCCGGGTGCCGGGCCAGGCGGTGGCGCACTGAGCCCGCTCGTCCCTCGCGCGGCCGGACCGCGCGAGGGACGGCGTCTCAACCGTCGACGTCCATGGCGTTCGGGTCCGGCGCGGCACCGGCGTCGGTGACGACCTTGATGACGTTGCCGTTCTTGTCGCACAGCTCCGCGCGGACGACGTACCCGGCCTGGATGCCCTTCCAGAAGATGACCTCCTGCTGCTGGGCGAAGGCCGTGGTCCCCAGGGTGTCCACCAGGTCGATGCCGCCGGGCGCGCTGATGACGTAACGCCATCCGCTTCCGTCCGGCTGCCGCGCCCACTCCGGCACGTATCCGCCCGGGGAACGGGTGGTGCTGACGAAACCGCTCTTCTGCAGCAGCTTCTGGTAGTGCCGCAGGCTGGCGGGCAGCTTCTCGTTCCAGGGCTTGAACCCCTTGCCGAGGATCTGGTCGGGCGTCCTGCCGTCCCACCGGTACAGGGGCTCGTTGTCCTTGCGGTAGCGCAGCGGGGGCACGGCGCGCCCCTGCTTCCTGTCCTCGCGCATCGACTTCACCTTGTTGGGGTCGATGCCGTACGTACTCTCCCCGAACCCGGCCGCGGGCTGCGGAGTCGGCGTGGTGGCACGCGGATACTTGCCCCGCTCCGCCAGGAACGACGGGTAGTCGTACTCGCCCGCCTCCGAGTCGGCGCCCCCGTCCGAGAGCTCCTCGGCGTCGGAGTACTCCAGCGGGTCGATGTCCATGGCGTCCTGGTCGGCCGCGCGCTGCACCACGGGCTGTCCGGCCTGCTGATGACCACAGCCGGCACCGTGCTGGTGCCGCTCCTGTTCCGCCGCTTGTCCGGACTTCCGCAGCATCTGTACGACGGCGGCGTTGCCCGCCCTTCCCTGGAGGGCGAGGAGCCGCTGGAGCGGGGCGTCGTCGGCGGCCGCTGTCGCGGGTCTGCGGGCGGCGGTCCGCGCTTTCGCGGCGTCGTGCTTTCCGGTGTGGTCGTGTTCGCGCAAGGGGGCTCCTCGGTCACAGAGCCACCCAGCATCGCCGGGCGGCGGTGCGCGGTGCCAGGAACCGGAGGGCAGGACCGGGGGCACTCCTCGCTGTCCACGAGGTCTTCCGGTGGGGGCTCTCAGCAGGTGGGCCGGTACGGCGCGTCGGGTATGTACGCCTGCCAGTCGCGCCGGGACAGCCCGGTGCCGGTGCGGGCACAGACGGCGGATGCCACCTGCCGGGGCGTGACGCGGTAGGACTGGCGGGGGACGCGCTCTCCCGCCGCGTACAAGGTGGCACCGTCCGGGCCGAACGCGAGGGAGAGCTGCCGGTCGCCCGGCGTGGGAAGCGCGGAGCCCAGGGCCTGGTTGGCGGTGGCGTCCCACAGCCGCAGCGTTCCCTCGGAACCGCCCACGGCCAGCACACCGCCGTCGGGGGAGAAGGCCAGGGCACTCACCGGCTCGGCGGCGTCCTGCCGTTCGCTGGTGAACGTACCGTCGAACTCGCCGACGCGGCGGCGCAGTTCACCGTCCCACAGGGCCACCCGCCCCGAGGCGTCGCCCGCGGCGAACAGCCGGCCGTCGGGGCTGAACGCGATGGCGGTCACCGAGTCCTGCCCCAGGTCCACCCGGGTCACCCGGCCGGTCCGCGGATCGGCCGTCCGCCCGCCGGCGGACACCAGCAGCCTTCCGTCGGGCCGGACGGCCAGGGCGCCGCCGCCCATCCCGCGCAGCACCTTGGTGCGGTTTCCCCGGCGTACGTCGTAGACCATGGCGTGCTCGTCGTCCTCGCGGGTGAGGAACAGGAATTTGCCCTCCGGGCTCAGCGCCATCGCGGGGACACCCGCTCCCTTCCGGCCGGGAGCCCGCAGGGCCTTCGGTGTCCTGTCGCGCCCGGCCGCGACGTCCCAGATGGCGAACCGCTCGCCCGCCGCCGAGTCCACCGGGCCCGTGCGGTAGGCGAGCGTCCGGCCGTCGGCGCTGAACGTCATGTCCTCCAGGCAGTCGTCCACGTACTCCTCGGCGCACTTCAGCCGGGGCAGCTCGCGCGCCGGACGCCCGGCGCGCGCGTCGGACAGCCGGAAGCGGGGCCCGTCGGTCTCCTGCCGCGACGTGGCGAGCAGGCGGCCGTCCGCGCCGAACGCGGCGCCGGAGACAGGCGGTTCCAGCCAGGTCGTGGTGGTGGCGCCGCGCAGGGCGACCGAGCGCACGACGCCCCCTCGCATCCGGCGCTGCGACAGATAGCGGATGCGGCGGTCGTCGAGGTCCAGACTGAGCTGGCCGACGGAGAGCGTGGTGACCGGGTACCGCAGCACCGGGTCGTCGGCGCCGGACAGCCGCCAGAGACTTATCTCGTCGGCGTCGGACGTCACGGCGAACCTGCCGTCGGAGCCGAACTCCAGGTCGGTCACCTCCGCCTGGTCGATGCCGGGCAGCGGTTTGCCCGTCCGCGCCCGCCACATCCGCACGGTGTCGGGCGTGACGGCCGCCACCGCGCGGCTGTCGGGCGTGAACCGCACCGCCGCGCACGTGTCGTCTCCCGCGCGCGGCAAGGAGCCGGGTACCGGAAGCCGCCGCGCCCGGGGCATGTCCCACACCTGGAGCGGGCGCCCGGCCGCGCAGAGCGCCACCATGCGCTCGTCCGGACTGACGACAGCCGCTTCCACCTGGCCGCCGGGAGAGGTGAAGAGAACCCGCCGGCGCACCGTGTCCCACACCCGGAGCCGCCCCGTGGCGGCGTCACCCAGGACGACGGTGCGCACGGTGGAGCCGAAGCCGAGGCTCACCGCGTCCGGCGAGCCCAGCGGGCGTCCGGCCGGCCGGCCCGCGGCGATGTCCCGGACGAGGACGCCGTCGGCCGTCTCCACCAGCAGCCCGCGCGCGTCGGGGCTGAGATGCGTGGCCGAACCGACGTGGTCGCCGAGGCCCGGGTACGTCCCCGTCCTGCGTTTGGTCCGCACGTCCCACTTCGTCACATGAGCGCGGTCGGCGACGACCAGGGTGCGCCCGTCCCGGCTCATGAACTGCTGGGAGTCCAGGCTCTCGGGCACCGTGAGGACGTCCTCCTCCGGCTGGGTGTGGGCGCCCATGAGCCCCGCGCGGGTCTCCGGGGTGTCGGCCACCCGCCAGGCGGCGACGCTCAGCCGCATGGCCGTGACGGGGTCGGAGAAACGCATGCCGTTCGCCAGCGCGCTGACCTTGCGGGCGACGGCCTCGGTCCTGCGCCTCTCGCTCGTGCGGTTCTGCTGCCAGGCGGCCACCCCCGCCACGAGCGCCAGGACCAGCAGGACGGACAGCGTCGCCAGCAGGGACCGGCGGCGGCGGCGTTCCCCGGAGCGGGCGGCGACCGCGGCTTCCAGGAAGGAACGCTCGTGCCCGGTCAGCGCGACGTCGCCGTCCTTCCCTGCGAACGCCTCCTCCACGGCGGTCAGCCGGTTGCCCCGGTACAGGGCCCCGGTGTCGCGCCCGCTCTCCTCCCACACGTTCGCCGCGTCCGTCAGGCGACGGTGCAGCCCCAACTGCTCGCGGTGTTCCTCCACCCAGCCGCTCAGCCGGGGCCAGGCCGTGATCAGCGCCTCGTGGGCCAGCACGACCGAGGACTCCTCCAGGGTGATCAGCCGGGCGCGTGCCAGACGTTCCAGGACCCGGGCGGCGCCGGGGTCCACCGCGAGGAGTTCGGCGCGCCCCGCGGGGCGCCGGGTGTCCGGCGCCCCCTCGCCCGGGGTGATCAGACGCAGCAGGAGATGCCGCGCGAGAGCGGCCTCGTCCGGCGTGAGCCGCGCGTAGACCTCCTCACCCGTGCGGGCGATGGCACCCCGCAGGCCGCCTGCCGCCTCGTAGGACGACTCGGTCAGCGCCCGGCCCTTGCGCCGCCGCCACGTTTCGAGCAGCGCGTGTGACAGCAGCGGCAGACCGCCCGGTTCGTCGGTGACCTCGGTGAGGAGCCTGGCGGTCAGCGCCCGTTCGACGAGGGCTCCCCGGGTGGCCGCAGGCCCGACGATGGCCTGACGCAGCTCTTCCCGGCTCATGGGTCCCACCAGCAGGCTGCTTCCCGGCAGGGCCGCGGCGAGCGCGCGGTGCTCGGCGCACCGGCCGTAGAAGTCGGCCCGTACGGCGATGACGACGCGCAGCCGGCTGTCCGGCCGCCGGGCGGTCAGCAGCCGGTCGATGAACCCTGCCCGTTCCTCGTGGCTCCGGCACAGGGTGAAGGTCTCCTCGAACTGGTCGATCACGACGACGGTGTCGCGATCGCCGTCCGCCGGGGAGAGCGCCGCCGCGTGCGTGGTCAGGGGGTGCGCGCCGGGGGTGAGGATGCGGATGGCCGCGGGACGCCGGTGCGGCTCCTCGGTGTCCTGGAGGGCGGGGATCAGCCCCGCTCGCAACAGGGAGGACTTGCCGCTGCCGGAGGCTCCTACGAGCGCGGCGAACCGGTTCTCCCGCACGACGCCGAGCAGTTCCGCGGTCAGTTGCCCGCGGCCGAAGAACTTCTCCCGGTCGCCCGGTTCGAACCGGGCCAGGCCGAGGTAGGGCGCGGGCTCGTCGTCCGCGGCGGAAGGCACGGCGGCGGCTTCCGCTCCGGCCTCGTGCCAGCGCCGCTCCCACTTCGTCTCGTCGCCGCCGCAGGCTGCCACATAGGCCCGCAGGACCGGCAGCGACGGCAGCCGTTCTCCGGATGCCGCCTGCGCCAAGGTGGTGGCCGAGTACCCGGCCTGTGCGGCCATCGTCCGGTAGGTCGGGCCGCCCGCGTCGCGGCGGAGCGCGCGCAGCTCGTACGCGAAGCGCTGCACGGGCCCCGCGTCCGGGTCCAGCGGAGTCTCCCGACGCCCCACGGTTTCCTCCCCCGAATGCGCGGTGGCCCGCGCCAAGGTACGCGGGGCCGTGGTGCACGGCAATGCGCCCCGACAGGCGGGGGTTTTCTTCGGCCACCCCCTGCGACCGGCGGTGTTCGTATTGTCCGGAGTGATCGCGGGGGGCTGCCTGACAACGCGGCGGCGGCTGCAATCGAGTCATCGGCCAGGGACCGGCCGGTGCGCGGGGGTTCTCGCCCCGGCGCCTCGGCCGTCCCGGAGGCCGGGCTCATGACAGCGATCGGACAGCCCCTCTCGGGGCTCAGACGGGGGGAAATACTCCATGAATCTCAAGCAAGCGATCGGCGTGGCCGCAGGGGCAGTCGTGGCGGCCGTCACGCTGACCACCGCCGCGGTGGCCGAGCCGGGCAACCTGCCCGAGAAAGGGGCCGCGGTGACGCGGAGCGCCGCGGCGGACACGAGGACGGGGCCGGCGGCCGGAGGGTTCACCCTCACGGGCAACTGGCCGCCGCCGTCCACGGCCGAGGCGAACAACTGGCCGCCGCCGTCCACGGCGGAGGCGGGCAACTGGCCGCCGCTCGGGGCCACATACGCGGGTAACTGGCCGCCGCCGTCCACGGTCGAGGCAGGCAACTGGCCGCCGCCGGGGGCCACATACGCGGGTAACTGGCCGCCGCCCGGGGCCACATACGCGGGTAACTGGCCGCCGCCGTCCACGGCCGAGGCGAACAACTGGCCGCCGCCCGGGGCCGCACACGCGGGCAACTGGCCGCCGCCCCTGACTGTCACCACACCCAACTGGCCGCCGCCGCGAGCGGCCACCGGAGTCGGTGCTTGACACCGGATCGTCGAGTGGCGCCCCCGTCGTCAGGAGCTGCCGACGGGGGCGAGCAGGGCACGGACGTGAGCGGCCTCGGGGCTCCCGGTGCGTTCCAGCAGGGGCAGCGCCTCCTGCCAGCAGCGGTGCGCACGCTCCCGCTGGCCGAGCCGGCGCAGCGCCCGGGCGAGCAGGGACAGCACACCGGCGAGCCGCCGGTCGCCGCCGATGTCGCGCAGCATGGCGAGGGCGCGTTCGGCGTGCGCGGCGGCCAGGTGCGCACGCGAGGCGGCCAGGTGGGCGGCGCCGATGCGGAAGTGCGTCATGCCGATCCAGTAGGGCTGTCTGCTCTCCTGGAACATCGCGAGGCCCTGGAGGAACCGTTCCAGCGCCTCGTCGTAGCGGCCCGCTTCGTGGAGGGCGAGGCCGAGGGCGTAGTAGCCGTTGGCGAGTCGCAGGGTGGCACCGAGTTCGCGCCACATGGCCACCGACTGCTCGGACGCCGCGATCGCGCGCTCGGTCTGCCCGAGGCCCAGCTGGGCCCGGCCCAGGTTCATGAGCATGGCCGTCTCGCCGTAGCGGTTGCCGTCGGCCCTGAAGGCTTCGAGGGCCTGGGTGAAGCAGGCGGCGGCGCTCTGGTGGTGGCCGTGGAAGACGGCGAGCAGGCCCAGCAGGTTGGGTGCGTAGCCGAGCGTGAGCGCGTCGCCGGCGGCGGCGCCGAGGGCGTGGGCGCGCTCGGCCTCCTCGCGCGCTCGCTCCGCGCGGCCCGCCAAGTGGTGCACTTGGCCGAGAACCACCCTGGCCCGCCCCTCGGTGCGCGGATCGCCGGCGCGCCGCGCCTCCTCGGCCACGGCCGACGCCGCCGACGCGTATGTCTGCCGGTAGGCGCCCGACTCCATGAGGTCCTGTGTCACCAGCAGCACATCGGCGGCCATGGGAACCAGCGTCGGCTCCGCCGCGCACTGGCGGACGGTGGCGAGCAGAGCGGGCCCCTCGGAGAACAGCCAGTCCAGGGCCTGTTGGCGGTCGTCGAAGGGCAGGGCCCGGCGGGCGGTGGGCGCCAGGTGTTCCACCAGCCTGTCCCCCGGATTCTCCAGCGCGTACGCGTGGCAGGCCGTGGACAGGTAGAAGCCGAGCAGGCGGGACAGTACGGCCCGCCGGCCCCCGCCCGGGTCCTCGCGTGCGGCGCGCTCGCGTGCGAACAGCCGCAGCAGGTCGTGGTACTGGTAACGGGCCGGGGCCGCGGAGTCCAGCAGCCCGGTGTCGACCAGGGACTCCAGCAGCCGCTCGCTCGTGTCCTCGTCCTCGTCCAGTACGGCGGTGGCCGCGGCGAGGGAGATGTCGAGGCCGTCCGGGAGCGCGAGCAGCCGGAAGGCCCGGGCCTGCGCGGGCTCCAACTGGCCGTAGCCCAGCTCGAAGGTGGCGTCCACGGCGAGGTCGCCCAGGCGCAGCTGGTCGAGTCTGCGGCGTTCGTCGGCGAGCCGCCCGGCCAGGGTGGAGACCGCCCAGGCGGGGCGGGCGACCAGGCGTGCGGCGGCGATACGGATCGCCAGCGGGAGGTAGCCGCAGGCGGCGACGGTCGCACGGCAGGCGTCCCGCTCGGCCTCGGCGCGGGGGCTGCCGACGATGCGCGTGAACAGGACGAGGGCGTCCTGCTCGCTCATGACGTCGAGGTCGAGCACCTGGGCGCCGGGGGTGGCGACCAGCCGGGCGCGGCTCGTGATCAGCACGGCGCAGCCCGGGGCGCCGGGCAGCAGCGGGCGCACCTGGGCCTCGCCGTGCGCGTTGTCGAGGAGCACGAGGACCCGGCGTCCGGCCAGGGTGGACCGGTACAGCGCCGACCGTTCCTCATGCCCGTCGGGAAGGGCGGAGTCGGGGATGCCGAGAGCGCGCAGGAAAGCGGCCAGTACGTCGTGGGGCCTGGCCGGCCGGGCGCTCTGGCCGAGAAGATCCACGTAGAGCTGCCCGTCGGGAAAGTGGCCGCGGACGGCATGGGCCACCCGTACCGCGAGCGTGGTCTTGCCGACGCCGCCGAGTCCGCGCACCGAGGCGATGGTCATCACCCGGCCCGGGTCGCGCAGCAGCTCATTCCGCAGGTGGGCGGCCGCGGCGGCCCGGCCGGTGAAGTCGGCCAGCTCGGCGGGGAGTTGTGCCAAGTGTGCGGCTCGTCGCGGCGGCTCGTCCTCGCCGCCGGCACCGGGGGGCGCGGCGAGGCCGGGGTCCGCGCGCAGGACACGCTGGTGCAGTGCCCGCAGTTCGGGGCCGGGGCCGACGCCGAGTTCCTCGTCGAGCATGCGGTGGGTGTCGGCGTACACGCCCAGTGCCTCGCCCTGGCGTCCGCCTCGGTAGAGCGCCAGCATCAGCAGGGCGCGCAGGCCTTCGCGCAGCGGGTGCTCGGCGGTGAGCGCGGTCAGCTCGGAGGCGGCGTCGAGGTGCGCGCCGAGCTCCAGGTCGAGGGAGAGGCGCTGTTCGAGCAGGGCCAGACGCCATTCGGCGAGGCGCGAGCGCTGGGCGTCGGCGAACGGGCCCGGTACGCCGCCCAGGGGTTCCCCGTGCCACAGCGCCAGCGCGTCGCGCAGCGCCCGCCGTGCGCGGTGCGGGTCATGTGCGGCACGGGCCTCGGCCGCCCGGGCCTCGTACTTCTCGCACACGGCCAGGTCGAGCGCGCCGTCCGGTGGGGCGATCGCGTATCCCCCGGCCTCGGAGGCGAGGGTGTGGCGGCCGATGGTCTTGCGCAGGCGGGAGGCGTAGGTGCGCAGGGCGGCCAGAGCCTGGTCCGGGGGTTCCTGTCCCCAGATGGCGTCGATGAGTTCGCCCGCCGTCGCCGTGTGTCCGGCCCGCAGCAGCAGCGCGGTCAGCAGAGCCCGTTCCTGGGGGCGGCCCTCGGGCAGTGCCTGCGCCCCGCGCCACACACGGACGGGGCCGAGCACCTGGAAACGCAGTTGGGGCGCGGCACCGCCCTGCGCGGGAGTCCCGCCCGAGCCGGTCGGCGGGTGGCGGTGGGCGGGCAGCGTGAAGCCGAGCTGGTCCAGCGGCATGCCGAACATCTCCTCGAGCACCCGCTGGCTGGAGGGGCGCGGGCAGGGCGGATCGGGCTGCCGCCAGCGGTGCAGCTGCCGGGCGGTGAGCCGCGGCGGCTCACCGAGCCGCCGCGCCGTGGCGTCGTACACCCTGATGAACACCGCCGGCTGCTGCCACTGGCGCAGCGCGCACAGCCGGGTGAAGACCGACTGCCGTATCGCCATGTCCGCCTCCGGGATCTTCCTCTCCGGCCCAGCGGCTCAACCTAGCGGCCGCGGGGGCGCAAACACAGGTGTCCTACCGGACGAAAAGTCCGGCCGGAAGTCCGGTCGAAAGTCCGGCGGCGCGGCCGCGGCACGGCTCCCGGGCCTCGTGGACGCGGTCAGCGGACGGACAGCGCGCGGAGGCGGCCTGGTGAGCTCGCCGGTGTTGACTTTTTCTCGTCCGGCACATCGGTGCAAAGGAGAGGACGAGAACATGACGGCACGCATTTCCACGCGGCTGGCGCTGGTATCGGGTGCGACGCTGCTGGGCGGAGGTCTCGCGTTCGCCCCCGCGGCCGAAGCGGCACCCCAGCCCGCGGCACAGACGTCGGCCAAGGTGTCCGCGCCGGCCGCCGCGGGTCCGGCCGCCGCTCCGGCCGGCTGTCCGCGTGAGTACTACTGCGTCTATCTGCACGCGAACTACCGGGGCGAGGACTACTTCTTCAAGGACGACAACAGGTCGTGGTCGGGCTACGCCATCTTCAACAACGACTCCTCCTCGTGGAACAACGGCACTTCGGGACTGGGAGTGGCCCTCTACGGCGACGAGAACTACGCCCGCAAGCTGGGCTGTCTGCCCCGCGGACAGGGCTGGACCCAGCACCGGCCGAACGACGACGGCGAGAGCAACAAGTGGATGCGGTGCTGACGGTCTCGCCCACCGGTACCGTCCCGGCCCGCTGAGCAGCACCACGGCCCGCTGAGCGGCACCGCCCCCGGGGCCGGGCGCGTCACGCGTACGTGCCCGGCCCCCGCCGGCCCATCCGAACCACTCCCGCTCACCAGGGCGTGCCCCACCGGAGGTTCCCATGCAGCGAGTTGTGACCCCCCGCCGGGCGGCGGCCGCCGGATGCCTGGCGCTGCTGCTCGTGACCTCGTGCTCCGCACAGCAGGACGCCGCCCCGCCGCGCTCCGCCCGGCACGCGCGGCCGGCCGTCCTGGACAAGGCGGCCCTCGCGCGCATCGAAGGCACCGAGGCGCAGCGCAAGCGGCTCCACGACGCGCAGGAACGGCTCATCGTGCGCTGCATGGCAGACCGGGGCTTCCGCTACCGGTCCCAGCCCTGGTTCGTGCCCCGTACGCCCGGCGAGGACGACCCGCGCCGGGGGGACCAGGTCGAGCGACGCCGCCAGGTCGGCTACCAGGCCGCCGCGCACCTGCGGAAGCCACGGCTCCCCGCGGACCCCAACGCCGCCTACCTGCGGTCCCTGACCGCGGCGAAGCGCACCGCGTACACCGCGGCGCTCTACGGCACGCTGGGGCACAAGGTCCTGGCCGAACTCCCCGACGGCAGCGAGACGTTCATGTACACCGACGGCTGCAACGCGCGGGCGCTGCAGCGCCTTTACGGGGACCTGAAGGTGTGGATGCGGGCGCAGATGGTGGCGACCAACCTCGACGGGGAGATCGACGGCAGGCTCCTGGAGGACAAACGGGTCACGGCGCTCGACGCCCCCTGGAGCCGGTGCATGGCAGCCGCCGGGTACCGCTACCGCAATACGTCCGAGGCGCGGTCAGCGGTCTTCGACGGTTACGACAAGGCGTTGCGGAAGAAGTCCGCGCGCGGCGAGGCAGCGGCGAAGCGACGCGAGAGGGTGGTGGCCGTCGCCGACGCCACCTGCGACGCGTCCGTCGGCAGGGCCGAACTCGTCCGCTCGCTCGACCGGCACTACCGCGAACAGGTCGCCGACGACCGTGCCCGGGAGATCGCCGCCTACCGGTCCCTGCGCGCGAAGGCGTTGCGGACCTACGGGACTTCGTAGGCGGTGACGCGCCGCGGCAGCGGCACCGTGGTCACCGCGCCTCCCGCGTTCTCGTCGTCCGTGCCCAGCAGCAGCGACCGCGTCCCCGGGACGTACTCGACCGCCTCGATCTTGCGGCCCTCGAACTTGCGCAGGACGTCGGGGCACTTGGCGGCCGAGAGGCGCACCTTGCCGGTGCGGTTCACCGTCAGGGTGCCCGCGTCGTTCACGGCGGAGTCGAAGGGGCCGTCGTCGCCGGCGTCCGAGGCGGAGCTGACGAGGAGGCGGCCGGTGTCCGTGACGGTGATGTCGGAGGCGTGCCGGACGTTGCCCGACGGGTACGCGGCGCGGAGGCGGGCCGTGCTGACCGGGCCGAAGTCGGCCTCGCCGTACTTGTTGAAGGAGAAGGGCGCCGCGCGCAGCGTCGACGGGCGGTCCTTGCCCGCGCCCCGGTCGGCCCAGACGGCCGCCAGCTTCCCGTGCCGCGAGGTCAGCGCGAAGCTCTCGTAATCGTCGCCGTCGGCGATGGCGGGGAGCGGGGAGGTGTCCAGGACCCGGGCTTCGCCTCCCCTCACCTTCAGGTGGTAGAGGAGGCCGCGGCTCGCCAGGGCCACGTACTCGCCGGAGGTGCCGGGCACCGCCTCGATGGCCTCCAGGTCTATGGGCTCGGCGGTGCCCGTCCAGGTGAGCGGTTCGACGGCGGCGGAGCGGCCGGGGCGGTAGGTGAGGGCGGCGAGGCGGTTCTGGCCCGGCTTCTTGTTGTCGCGTACGACGACGGCGTGCGTCGCGCCGTCAGCCCGGCCGGTGACGGCGAGGCCGCTGATGCCCGAGGTGATGCTGTCACCGGCCCGCTGCCAGCCACCGGGGGCCGGGGCTGCCGGGGCGGCGGCCGTCGTGAGGAGCGTGGCGGCGGTAGCGGCCGCGGTGGCGAGCACGGTCGTACGGAAGAGCATGGGGATCTTTCACCTCGGTGCGGGTTGACGCGCGTAGACGGGGAGTTGGCCGGGACCGTACCCACTTCAACCTTGTGGAGGCAAGGGGTGTGCGTGCGGGGGGTGGCAGCCGGGGAGGACCGGCTGCCACCGCTCGGTCTCTCTCGCGGCTCAGCCGATGTGGTACGGGTCCCCGTAGACCTTCCAGTCCAGCGGCGGGTCCAGGTTGAGGTTCCGCTTCTTCAGGAAGACCCGCTGCGCGGTGTCGACCCGGCTGGTGTCCTCGTGGGCCTCCTCCTGCTTCATCGCCCAGACGCGCGCGTCGAGGAACGCGTTCAGGTACGTCACCTCGTCGCCGCCCTGGGCCGGCGGCTTGGCCGAACGCAGGGCGCGCTTGCGGATGTTGCGGAAGCTGGTGGAGTCGCTGCCGTCGCCGTGCATGACGATCGCGTCGTAGTAGCAGAACTGGCCGAGGACGCCTATGCCGTCCGCCTTGCCCTGCTTGACCGACGGGTTGAAGTAGACGCGGTCGCGCTCGCTGTCCTGCGCCTTGCGGAAGGCGGCATCCGTGTCGGCGGCCCGCTCCCAGTCACGGGTGAAGTTCGGGTCGAGGCCTTCGTGCGAGTCGGTGCCGTCGACCCTGCGCAGGGCCGGGAGGTACTTGGCGAGTACGTTCCCGGGCTTGCGCTGCGTGTAGAGCTCGACGAGGTCGAGCATGTCGCCGGTGCCGGAGCAGAAGCCGATGATGCCTGCGGTGTAGCCGCGGCCGTCGTCGATGTCCTCGATGTAGCGGTACTGCTTCTTCCACTCCAGCGAGGAGTTCTCCGCGCTGCAGACGATCTGCATCGCGATCTCCTTCTTCGCCGGGTCGTCGAGCCCGCCGGCCGTGATCAGGCGGGAGGCCGGGGCCGCGCCCGCCGACCCGACGGCGAGGAGCGGGCCCGCCACGGCCGCCGCTCCGGCGAAGGCGAGCAGCGTGCGGCGGGAGGTGCGGGTGCGTGTGTGGGGGGTCTCCATGAGGGCCTCCAGATAAGGAAGTTCACCGTACGGATGGGGGACTGCTTCGTTCCATGGGGGACTGCTTCGTTCCGCGTACTGTTAGGAAGGTTTCCTACCAGAGATTCGCCATGACGTATACCCGTCAAGCACGGGGAGCGGGTGGCCGTCGAATGGCCGGACATCGCCCTGTCCGCGGAACCCGCCCGTCCGTACGCTCCCCCTCGCTCACGCAATCCGCTCCACGCACCACAGGCACTTCTCCAACCTCCCTCCTCAGCAATGGAACGGAGAATCATGGCCGGTGCACTGCTGCTGGGCGGCGCCCTCGCGGCGCTGTTCGGTTCGACGCTCCCCGCGCAGGACACGACCGCGATCCAGGAACCCCCGCCCGACAAGATCGTGATCGAGGTCGCCACGGTGAACGGCTCGGGCTGCCCCCTCGGCACCGCGGCCGTCGCGGTCTCCGAGGACAACACGGCGTTCACCGTGACCTACAGCGACTACCTCGCCCGGACGGGCGGCGGCGCGGACCCCACCGCGTTCCGCAAGAACTGCCAGCTCAACCTCGTCGTGCACGTCCCGCAGGGCTTCACCTACGCGATCGCCAGCGCGGACTACCGCGGCTACGCCTCGCTCCAGCCCGGCGCCAAGGGCACGGAGAAGGCCTCGTACTACTTCCAGGGCTCCCCGCAGACGGCGTCCATCAGCCATGAGTTCAAGGGCGCCTACCACGACAACTGGCAGGCCACGGACGAGACGGACTGGGCGCAGCTCGTCTGGGCGCCGTGCGGCAAGCGGCGGAACTTCAACATCAACACGGAGTTGCGCGTCGACGCGGGGACGTCCGATCCGGCGAAGTCCAGCTTCATGACGATGGACTCCACGGACGGGGACATCAGCACGGTGTACCACATGGCGTGGAAGGAGTGTCCCCGCGCCTAGGGCCTGTCCGGCGGATCAGGTCGCGGTCAGGTGGCGGTCACATTTCGGTGCAGGTGAGCGGGGTCTGGTGCGTCGAGATGCAAGGCGGAGGAGGGCGGCAACGCGGAGCGTTGACAACCGACGACAACGCCGCAGGTCGGCGTGCCAGGGCTCGCGACCCGTGACATGATCCGCCGGACAGGCCCTAGTCCCCACCGGGGCGGGGCGCCGCTGTGCGTCGGGGCTGCGGGTGTGCTGTGGCTGAGCGCGCAGTTCCCCGCGCCCCTGAGGGAGCCGACGGCAGCGCCCCGTCAGGGGCGCGGGGAACTGCGCGACAAGCCACATCACACCCGCAGAGCCGCCAGACGCACCAGCCCCCCACCCCGAGGGCCCTACGGTGCCCCAAGACGGTCCCGCACCCGGGTGGCGATCTCGTACAAGTCCCCCGTGGGACGGACCCGCAGCGGCCCGGGGTCGCGAATCCACGCCTCCTCGACCTCGAACCAGTCGATCTTCCCGGGGGCACGGTTCTCCGAGAGCGCGGACCGCAGTTCCGCGAAATACCGTTCCCAGCGCAGCCGGTACAGGCCGCCGACGAGCCCCGCCCACTCGCGGTTCGCGTAGTCGCGCAGGCCGGCGTCGGCGCCGGAGCGGGTGCCCCAGACCGTCAGCAGGGAGAGCTGGTCGTAGGCGAGGCGGTCGCGTTCCTCGGCGTCGGCGCCCCACCGGCGGGCGTCCGCGATCCAGCGGCCCAGCAGGTGGCGGGGATCGGTCGCCAGCAGGCGGTCGAGCAGCTCCATCAGTCCGAGCCACTCGCGGGTGAGCCGGTCGAAGCGGCCGGCGTCCCCGGCGTCGTACGCCTTCTTGATGCGCGGCAGCAGGACGCGGCTGCGGTTGGAGAGGGCCTGCCGGGCGACGTCGAGGAGGTCGTTGCGGTACGCGGAGGAGCGCCGCAACCCGCGCCGCACGGCGAGGAGTTCGCCGAGGGCGGGCTCCAGCTTCGCCGGTGCGTAACGCATCTTCTTCGGTGACCAGGCCGCCGCCGACCGCGCCGCGAGGTCGGGCCGGGCCCCGAAGAGGCCGTCGGCGCCCTCGGCCCATCTGTCGGCGCGGGTCGTGCCGTACGCGGTGCGGCGCAGCACGTCCCAGGCGGCCGTGGCGTGCCGGTCGGGGGCTCCGTACCGGCTGGTCGCCCACTCGGCGAACCAGGCCTTCAGGTCCAGGTCGCCCTCGCGCCACGCGAGTTCCGAGAAGAGCTCGAAGGCGGCCGGGTTGTTGTCGGCGGCTTCCGGCATGAGCGCGATACCGCGCAGGGTGCTGCCCTTCTTGGTGCGCCACTTCTCGTACAGCTGGGCCCAGTCGGGGGTGTTGGCGCCGAGCGTCGTGTGGCCGCCGAAGTTCCAGATGGAACCGAAGGCGTACGGCGTGGAGCCCCAGTCGGCCTCGCGGTCGGTGATGTTCGGGAAGCGGTCGGAGAGGCCGTCGACGACGAGCATCCGCTCCTTGTCGACGGCGTCGGGGATGGCCTTCGGCGGGTTGTGCTGCCAGCCGAGGATCACCCAGGTGGCGCCGGGGTGCGCGGCTCGCAGCGCCTTCTCGACGCCCTTGGCGGCATCGCCGACGGGTACGTCGCCGGGCTTTCCGCCCTCGTGGAGGAGGTCCATCTTGTACATCGTGGACGGGCCGAACAGCTCGTCCTGCGCGCGGTAGAACGCCGCGGCCACGCGCGCGAAATGGCCGGTGCGCGGATCCAGCCAGTCCGGCCGGGCGAAGCCCACCCAGTCGCCCTGCGGGACGGTCCTCGCGCCCGGATTCTTCTCCTCGAAGTCCGGCGGCACGGTCCCGAAGTAGCCCGGCAGGACGGGCGTCATGCCCAGCTCCCTGAGCCGGTCGCAGATGCGGCGGCCCAGGCGGGCGCGGGCGTCGAGCAGCTGCCGGGAGACCGGGTGCGGGAACGACGACATGTTCTGCAGGAGCCACCACGGCTGGTGGGCCGGGGCGGGCACCCAGGCGCGCAGCTCGACGTCCGAGTACCCGAACTCCTGGAAGGCGCGGTGGTAGACGGCGTCCGCACCCGTGTACACGAGCACTTCGTTGTAGCCGTGCAGTGCGAGCACGTCGATCTCGCGCTCCCAGTACGCCCAGTCGTTGTAGGCCCCCGTATAGCCGTCGTTGGTGTCGTTCAGGACGAAGCGGTGCGGGGTGTTGGCCTCGCCGGTGAGGGGCGAGGCGGGGGCGGGGAGCCGCTTCGGGAGATGATCGGTCCGGCTGCCCGCCCAGGTGATGTTGGCGCGTGTCACGTGCTTCAAGTAGTGGCGCAGTCCGGCGAGTTGCGTGGCGGGGCCGGTCGCGGTGACGGTGATGCGGCCGCGGCGCCCCGCCACCTGGAAGGAGTCCTCGGCGCCCGCCTTCTTGGGGACGGTCCTGAAGACGAGCTGGTCCCAGTGGCGGGGGAGCAGCCGCCGGGCGGCGTCGGCGGCGGCGGTGCCGCGCGGGGCGGGCACGTGCGGGGTCCCGTCCCGGCCGGGCGCGCCGTCGGTGGTGGCGCCGTCGGCGGGCGAGCCGGAACAGGCGACAGCGGTGACACCGGCCGTACCGGCGAGTCCGGCGAGGAAGGTGCGGCGGGGGAGGGGCAGCGGCATACGTACTCCGTCGGTCGGGCGGGGGAGCGGGCGCGCGGTGCGGTGCGACGTGGTGCGGTGCGACGTGGTGCGGTGCGGTGGGTGCCGAGGGGTTCTTTCCCCGGCAGCCCTCGGGTCAACGGGGGAGGCGGCACCTGAATGCTGCTACGAGAGCGGGCCTCGGCAGAGCACATCTTCGAGAGCGCCCGGGTGAGAACCGTTCGAGAGCGCCCGCCCAATCGGGACGGAAGTCCCTCGTCAGGGGGACTTGCGACCTTCGGCGTGAGGACCATCGCCGGGCACTGACTCTCCCGGAGGCGGGCACGGTTGATCGACGACCGACCCATGTGCCGGACGACCGACCCATGTGCCGACTGTGCCGACCGTGCCGACTGAGAGAGTGACTGCCCCGTGAGCGCGCCCGAAGCCCCCGAAACACCGGCACCGCCCCTTCCCGAGGCGGTGTCGCGGCACCGCGCGCTCTTCCGGGCGATCCACCGCCGCAAGAACCCCCGCCTGCGCCAGTCGGACATCACCGTCACCGAGGAGGCCCAGGTCAAACGGGCCGTGAAGGCCACCGCGCTGGGCAACGCCATGGAGTGGTACGACTTCGGCGTCTACGCCTACCTCGCCGTCATCATCGGCAAGGAGTTCTTCCCCTCCGGGAACGACACCGCGCAGACCCTCTCCTCCCTGGCGACCTTCGCCGCCGCGTTCCTGGTGCGCCCCATCGGCGGCATGTTCTTCGGCCCGCTCGGCGACCGGGTGGGCCGCAAGAAGATCCTCGCGCTCACCATGATCATGATGTCGACGGCGACGCTGGCGATCGGCCTGATCCCCAGCTACGCCTCGATCGGCGTCTGGGCGCCGGTCCTCCTCGTCCTCTGCCGCATGGTGCAGGGCTTCTCCACGGGCGGCGAGTACGGGGGCGCCGCGACGTTCATCGCCGAGTACGCGCCCGACAAGCGCCGCGGATTCTGGGGCTCCTTCCTGGAGTTCGGCACCCTCATCGGCTACACGGTCGCCGCGGTCCTCGTCACCACGCTGACCGTGCTGCTCAGCGACGACGCCATGCAGTCGTGGGGCTGGCGCGTCCCGTTCATGGTGGCGGCGCCGCTCGGTCTCATCGGCCTCTACCTGCGGATGAAGCTCGACGAGTCGCCGGCGTTCCAGAAGATGGAAGAGGGTGACGGGCCCGCCGCCGAACGCCAGAAGAAGTCGCTCAGGGAGTCCTTCTTCGGCCAGTGGCGGGCGATGCTGCTCTGCATCGCGCTGGTCGCGGCGTTCAACGTCACCGATTACATGCTGCTGTCGTACATGCCGACGTACCTCACCCAGCTCGGCTTCGGCGAGACCGGCGGCCTGATGTCCATCGTCGTCGTGATGCTGATCCTGATGGCGCTGATCAACTCCGTCGGCCGCCTCTCCGACCGCGTCGGCCGCAAGCCGGTCCTGATGGCGGGCTCGGTCGGCTTCTTCGTCCTCGCCCTCCCCGCGTTCCTGCTCATCAAGCAGGGCGGCACGGTGCCGGTCTTCGCGGGTCTGCTCATCCTCGGCCTCGCCCTGGTCTGCTACCTCGGCGCCATGTCGTCCTCGCTGCCGGCCCTGTTCCCGACGGACGTCCGCTACGGCTCCCTGTCCATCGGCTTCAACATCTCGGTCTCCCTCTTCGGCGGTACGACGCCGCTGGTCGTCGCGGCCCTCATCGGCGCCACCGGCAACGACCTGATGCCCGCGTTCTACACGATGCTCGCCGGACTCGTCGGCATCGTCGCGGTGGCCGCCATGAAGGAGACCGCCCGCAAGCCCCTTGAGGGTTCGCCGCCTTCGGTGGCGACGGACGAGGAGGCGCGGGAACTCGTGGAGTCCCAACGCGCCTGAGTCGCCCCAGAGTTGGTACGTCCCGTCATGCACCCCGCCCCGGTTCACCCTGTGTACATTCGGGCGGGGTGTTACCGGACGCGCGGCGTATGCCGGAGCGACACGGAGAGGCCCCAGTCTCACGCAAGATCCATCCGTTCCCGGAACGAGGAGACACCGCGTGACCAGACATTGTCCGACCCGTCGAACGCGCCGCACGATCGGCTCGGTCGCTCTCGCCCTGACCACCGTCCTCGCGGGCACCGCGGCGACCGTCACGGCCACCGCGGCGACCGCCACCGCCGCCGACCCGCTGCCCGCCATCACACCCCGCGCCGAGACCCCCGTGCTCCACGACGACGACGCGGGCGGCAACGCCGACGCCGACGACCCGGCGATCTGGCGCGACGCGGCGAACCCGGCCCGCAGCCTCGTCATAGCCACCGCCAAGGAAGGCGGGCTCCGCGCCTACGACCTCGACGCGCGCCCCCTCCAGTCCGTCGCCGCCCCGCCGCCCGCGGGACCCGACGACGCCCCTGGCCGCTTCAACAACGTCGACCTCGTGCACGGCCTGAAGCTCTCGACCGGCCCCGCCGACCTCGCCGTCACCAGCGACCGCGGCCACGACCGGCTGCGTTTCTACCGCATCGACCGCGACCGCACCGGCGGCCCGCTCACCGACGTCACGGACCCCGCCGCCCCGCCCGTCTTCTCCGCCGACCAGGACGAGATCAACGAGCAGCGCACCGCGTACGGCCTCGCGACCTGGCACGACAAGGCCACCGGCCGCTCGTACGCGCTGGTCAGCCAGCGGGAGCGCACCAGCGTCGCCCTCCTCGAACTGACCCCGGGCCAGGACGGCAAGGTCTCGTACCGCAAGGTCCGCACGCTCGACCTGCCGTCCTCCTTCCGGCTGCCGAACGGCACCTCGTGGTCGCCCTGCGGCGAGCCCGACGAGCTCCCGCAGGTCGAGGGCATGGTCGTCGACCCCGCCAACGGCACGCTGTACGCGGGCCAGGAGGACGTCGGCATCTGGCGCATGCGCGCCGACCTCACCGGCACGCCCAAGCTGGTCGACAAGGTCCGCGAGTACGGCGTCCCCGGCGTCTACGACGAGGAGACCGAGGAGTGCACGCCGGGCACCGACCCCGGCTACGGCGGCAACCGGATCTCGGCCGACGTCGAGGGCCTGACCCTCGTCCACGAGGCCGACGGCGACGGCTACCTCCTCGCCTCCAGCCAGGGCGACAACACCTTCGCCGCGTACGACCGCGAGCTGAGCGACAACAACGAGTACGAGGGCGGCTTCCGCGTCACCCCCGCCGGCGGCACGCTCGACGGCTCCGAGGAGTGCGACGGCGCGGCCGCGCTGAACGAACCGCTCGGCCCGAAGTACCCCAACGGCCTGCTGGTCGTCCAGGACGGCCACGACGCCCCCGGCGACGGCGACCGCCCCGCCACGAACTTCAAGTTCGTCGACCTCGGCAAGGTCATGAAGAGCCTGGACGACTGAGAACACGGCCGTGCGGGGACGGGTGTCATGCGACTGGGGCACCAGGACGTGCGCGCGAGGCGAGGGCGGGGTGTGCTGGGCACGTCCCGTTCCCTCAGCGTTTCGGAGGTACGCACCATGCATATGCGCGTCACGATCACTGCCGCGGCACTGGCGAGCGCCCTGTCACTCCTCGGTGCCACGGCCGCCCATGCCTACCCGTCCCCGCCCGACCGGCCCTCGCTGCCCGAGGTCGAAGTCCCCGACCTGCCCGGCGCGGAACTTCCGGACCTCCCCGAGGTCAAGAAGCCCACGCTGCCGTAGGTCAGCCCCGGGCGGCGTACGCCACGAACTCCGCCCAGGCGCGGGGCTCCAGGGCGAGCCGGGGCCCCTCGGGGCGCTTGGAATCGCGGATGTGGATGGTGGTGGGGCAGGGGGCGATCTCGATGCAGTCATCTCCATCGCCGCTGCTGTAGCTGGACTTACGCCAGGCGAGGGCGATCTCAATGCAGTCGCCGTCGCCGCCACTGCTGTAGCTGCTCTTGAACCAGGCCAGTTCGGGGGTGCTCATTACGCTCCTCGCATCCGCTCCAGCAGGCTCACCGAGTCTTCGAACGTGAGAGCCTGTGCGCGCATCCTGGCATACCGCATTTGGAGAACGCTGGTCTCTTTCGGATCGGAGATGAGCTGACCGCTCCGCTGCCCCTCGGAGTACCCGAACCACTTGTTCTCAGGTGTCTCCAGCAGTTGGACAGGGCCGTCCAGCCCTGCGTGGCTCTTCTGGACCAACGGCATGATCTGCACCTCAATGTTCCGGCGCTCCGCGAGCCCGAGAACATGGTCGATGAGTTCCATGGTGACTTCATGCCCGCCCATGCCGCGCAAGAACAGATGTTCCTCAAGGATGAAGCTGTAGGCGGTGTTCGGCCGTTCCGTGAGGAGCAGTTGACGCTCCACCCGTGCCGTCAGCTGTGCCTCGATCTGCTCGTCTCCCAACGGAGGCAGCTGGTTGCTGAACAGCGTCCGCGCGTACGCCTCCGTCTGCAACAAGCCCGGAATCAACCGGCACTCATACGTCGAGAGGGCCACCGCCTCCTGTTCCAGCTGAGCCCACCGGCGGAACCACGAAGCCAGCCCCCGCTGGCGGGACAGCTGATGTGCCGCCAGCCGCAGCGTCCCGAACGCGTCCAGCGTGACCTCGCACTGGTCGACGAACCGGGGCGGCGGAAAGCGTCTGCCCTGCTCGATGGAGGCGAGAAAGTGCACCGAGTAGCCGATCTCGTGGGCGAGAGCCTCCTGCGTGTAGCCGGCGCGTTTGCGGAAACTCTTCAGGACCGCGCCGAAGGCCCTGAGCCCGTCGGTCGGTTCGGGCTCATTACTGCCCTGCGTACTTGACGACATCACGGGTATCCCCTGACGCTCGCTTACCGTTCCCCGTCAACTCGCCCATGGTCACGTTCGGTTACGCGTACTGTCCACTGTTTGTACTCGTACAGTTACGCAGCGTACGAGTTTCGTGGCTGGTGACACCCCCGCGCGCCGGGCCACGGTGGGCGCATGCCGACCCGAACCAAGTCGTCCGCGACCGCCCCCGTCCTGCACACCTTCGCGCAGCGCCTGAGCGCCACGCCCCGGGGTGCCCGCCTGGCGAGGAGGCTGGCCAGGTACCACCTGGACGGCTGGGGCATCGCGTACGACAGCGAACTCTCGGATGCCGCCGAGGCGATCGTCGCCGAGCTGGCCGCGAACGCCGTGACGCACGGGCGGGTGGAGGGCCGGGACTTCGAGCTCGTCATGACGCTGTACGGGGACACGTTGCGCATCGAGGTCGCCGACACGCGTACCGAACGGATGCCTCCGGAGACGCCGGAGCCTCCGGCGCCCGACGGGGAGTCGGGCCGGGGGCTCGTGATCGTGGCGGCGCTGGCGGCGGAGTGGGGTGTGTCGGGCCGGGCGGTCGGCAAGACGGTGTGGGCTCAACTGGCCTTGCCCGAGGCGGGGCGGAGCACGGTCGCGGCCAGGGCGAGGCCGACCGCGGCGATGCCCGAGGCCACCCAGAAGGCGAGCCGGTAGCCGTCGGCCGCGGCGGCGACGGCGGACGTGCCGCTGTCCGTGAGGGATTCGGCGCGGCCCGCCGCCAGGGTCGTCAGGACCGCGAGGCCGAGCGAACCGCCTACCACCTGCGTGGTGTTGAAGAGCCCGGAGGCCAGGCCCGCGTCCTCCTCGGACGCGCCGCCCATCGCGAGGCCCGTCACCGCGGGCATCGCGGCGGCGAAACCGGCGCTGAGCAGCAGCATGCCGGGCAGGACGTCGAGGACGTACGAACCGTCGGAGGGCAGCCGGCCGAGGAGCGCGAGGCCCGCCGTGATCAGGGCGAGGCCCGCGAGGAGCGTGCGGTGGGCGCCGAAGCGGCCGATGACCTTCGCGGAGAGGCCGAGCATCAGGACGCCGATGGTGACGGGGGCGGGCAGGAAGGCGGTGCCGGTCAGCAATTCGCCGTAGCCGAGGACGCGCTGGAGGTAGAGGGCGCCGATGTACTGGAAGCCGTACATTCCGGCGATCATCAGCATCTGCACGGCGTTGGCGCCGGTCACGAGGCGCGAGCGGAAGAGGCGCAGGCGCAGCAGGGGGCGTGCCGCGCGGCTCTGGCGGACGGCGAAGGCGACGTACAGGAAGAGGGAACCGGCGGCGAGGGAGAGGGTCGCGGAGGTGCCGTGCTCGGCGGTGGTGACGATCGTGTAGACGGTGAGCATGAGCGCGCCGGTGATGAGGACGGCGCCGGGGTAGTCGGCGCCGGACTCCCCGCTGCGGTGGTTCTCCCTGTCGTCGTCGAGCACGCGTACCGCCGCGACGAGGGCGACGACGCCGATCGGCAGGTTGATCAGGAAGATCCAGTGCCAGTTGAGGGCCTCGGTGAGCGCCCCGCCGAGGAACGTGCCGAGCGCCCCGCCCGCCGCGCCGACCGCGCTGAACACCGCGATGGCCTTGGCCTGTTCGCGCGGCTCGGGGAAGAGGGCGACGAGCATGCCGAGGACGACGGCGGACGTCATCGCGCCGCCGACACCTTGCAGGGCGCGGGCCGCGACGAGCACGCCCTGGTCGGTGGCGACGCCGCACAGGACGGAGGCGGCGGTGAAGAGCGCGAGCCCGGACACGAACATCCGCTTGCGCCCGACGAGATCGCCGAGCCGCCCGACGAGCAGCAGGAGCCCGCCGAAGGCGATGAGATAGGCGTTGACCACCCAGGCGAGCCCGGCGGCGGAGAAGCCGAGATCGCTCTGGATGGATGGCATCGCGACGGTCACGATGTTGCCGTCGATGATGGTCATCAGGAGCCCGGAGGAGAGAACGGCGAGCGATGCCCACGGGGACGACGACGGGGGCTCCGACGGTGCTGGGATGTTGACCTGGGACACGGCCTGAGACATGGTGACAACCTCCGTACTTGGCATACTCGGCGCCTCTGAGCTGCAAAGGTGCACGACTTGTAACGGGGCTCATCGTGAATGGCCGGCAGGGCCGGGAGAAGGAGGCACTTTGATGTCCCAGGGGAACACCGGTGTTACCTCGCAGGTGGTGAACGCGGAGGCGTGCCCGGTCCGCGAAGTTATTGACAGGGTCGTGGGCAAATGGAGCGTCCCGATCATCATCGCGGCCGCCCACGGGCCGATCCGCTTCACCGAACTGGAGCGCGCCATCGACGGCATCAGCCGCCGCATGCTGACGCTGACCCTGCGCAATCTGGAGCGCGACGGCCTGCTGAACCGGACGGTGCACCCGACGGTCCCGCCGAAGGTGGAGTACGAACTGACGCCGGTGGCCGAGGAACTGCGCGGCACCCTGTTGTCGCTGACCGGCTGGGCGGAGCGCCACCGCGTCACGATCGCGGAGTCGAGAGCGGCGTACGACGAGGAGCGGGGGGTCGCGGGATGAGCGCCGGTGAGCGCTATCGGCGCAGTGTCGCGCGCTGGGCGGAGGTGAGCCTGCCCAGCCGGTTCTCGTCGGCCGCTGTGACGGCGGTCGCGGTACGTGCCTCGGTCCAGCCGAGCGCGGTGGCGAGCTCCGCGGTGGTGAGGGGCCGGCCCGCGTGGAGCAGGGCGACGAGCACGGTGAGGATGTCGTCGAGGCACGCGGTGGCCGACAGGCCGGTCATGTCCCGGTAGACCTGGGCGAAGAACCTCCGCATCGCGTCGAGCCGCGCTCCCGTGGGGGTGCCGGAGCCGAACAGCTCGACACCCTCCTGGGCGGTCTCGGCCCACATCACGTTCCGCTCCGCGCCGGCCAGCCAGGTACGGAGCCAGACGCCGTCGTCGACGACGTAACGCTCGCGGCGCCGCCCGGACTCGTGGTCGCGCTCGCGCCTGAGGACGTCGAGCTCTTCGAGGTACCCCACGGCCTTGGACACCGAGGCCGGGCTCGTCCCCAGCCGTTGGGCGAGCTCCGCGGCGGTCTGCGTGCCGGAGGGCGTGGTCACCAGGCAGGCCAGCACCCTGGCGGCCGTGCGGGGCAGCCCGGTGCCGATCATCTTGGCCGCGAACCTCTCCACGTACGCGTGGACGGCGTCGGGTGCTGGGGTGCCGGTGGGGGAGGGTGGTGCTGAGGGCTGGGGCTGGGGCTGGGGCGGTCGGGGCGGTCGGGGTGGCGTGGGTGGAGGCGTCGGCCGGTTGCGTCGGCGCCACGCCTCGGCCCGGTCGGCGTGCTCCGCGCGGTAGCCGCCGGGTCCGCAGTTGCGGCCCACCTCCCTGCTCACGGTCGAGGTCGGCCGCCCGAGGCGCCGGGCGATCGCGGCGTACGGCAGGCCTTCGGCAAGCCCCGCCTCGATCCCGCGCCGCTCCTCCGCGGTCAGCCTCCCACCGCCCACGCCGTCCCCCCCCCTCGTTGCGTTAGCCGTCACCGGCAAACGCTACAAGACCCGAAAAACCTCTGCTTTTCCGGGAGTTCACCCTCCTCGGACGTCCCACGTGGGCATATGCGCAACGTAGCTTTCAGGCACCGCGAAAGACCATCGCGAAAGACGAGTCAGGGGGATGACATGAAGAGAGGCCGGGACCACGGCCCCGCCCAGCACGTGCTCGACCAGGCCGTGCGCGAGGGCGGAGTGCCGGGGATCATCGCGCAGGTCCGCGACGGCGGCGGACACTGGTTCGGCACGGCGGGCGTCGCCGAGACGGGGACGGGGCGGGAGCGGGGGCCCGATGACCGTTTCCGGATCGGCAGCGTCACCAAGACCTTCACGGCCACAGTGGTCCTGCAACTGGTGGCGGAGGGCAGACTGGCGCTGACGGACACGGTGGAGAGCCGGCTGCCGGGCGCGCTCACCGGCCGGAACGGGCGGAACGGCCAGAGCGGCCAGAGCGGCCAGAGCGGCCAGAGCGGTCAGAACGGGCGCGACGGGCGCGACGGGCACGACGGCGCCACGATCACCGTCCGCCAACTCCTCGACCACACCAGCGGAGTCTTCAGTCACACCCGCGACCAGTCGGCCCTGAGCACCCAGGAGAGCTACACGCCCGCGGAACTGGTCGGGATCGCGATGTCGCACCCGGCCGACTTCCCGGCGGGGGAGGGCTGGTCGTACTCGAACACCAACTACATCCTCGCCGGGATGCTCGTCGAGCGGGTGACCGGCCGGCCGCTGGCCGAAGAGATCGCCGACCGGATCGCCCGCCCGCTCCGCCTGACGGGAACGTCCTTACCGCTCGGCGCCGACCCGACGCTCCCCTCACCCCACGCACGCCACTACACCAAACTGTTCTCCCCCGACCCGGACGCCCCGGTCCACGACGTCACGGAGTTGGAGACGACCCCGTACTGGGCGGCAGGCGGCATGATCTCCACCCTCACCGACCTCACCCGGTTCTTCGCGGCACTGCTCGGCGGCCAGCTCCTGCGCCCGGAACAGCAGCGCGAGATGTTCACGATGGTGCAGACGGCGAACTGGCTCCCCCGTTCCACCTACGGCCTCGGCGTCTCCCGCCTGACCCTGCCCTCCGGCACGGCGGTCTGGGGCATGGGCGGCGCGCTCTTCGGCTCCTGGACGTACGTCTACGGCACCCGCGACGGCACCCACCTGCTCGCGGTGAACACCAACGCCGACTGGACGACGGGCCGCTGGGAAGACCCCATCGGCATCTTCACCGACCTCCTGGAGGCGGAGTTCAGCTACGGCTGCGCGCTCGGCTTTGCGTCCCCATGACTGGGTGAATACATTCCGCTTACCCGCGACGACTACTGTCTGCCGTTGGCTTGTGCACATCGCAACGCGCAGTATCAGGACGTATCGGGGGACACGCGGCCGTGGGAGACCTGGGCAAGGACTCGGAGTCGATAGCGAAGGCGGCGCCGCTGCTGCGCAAGGCGCCGCATCACATCGCAAAGCCGCTGCATGATTTCAAGGCGGCCTCGCACGACCTGTCGGCGCTGGGCGCGCTCGGTGCGCTGATGAGCGCGACCGACGACGTGCGCGAGGGCATGGAGACGCTCGCCGAGGTCGCGGCGGACCTCGTCGACGAGTGGCACGGCGAGGCGAAGCTGATGACCGACCTCTCCGAGGCGTTCGACGTCCTCGACGTGCTGCTCGAAGCCGCCGCACGCGGCAAGAAGCAGAGCGGCTGAGCCCGTGGTCGACCTCAACCCTCTCCACTACATCAACAAGTTCAACCACATGGCCGGCGACAACATGGCCAGCATGATGGAGTTCCTGGGGATCTCCGACCCGGCCGTGGACCCGGACGGAGTCAGGGAGATCGCCAAGAAGTGGCGCTCCCTCGCCAAGGCCGTGGACGCCTCCGTCAAGGACGCCGAAGCCGCGCTGCGGGACGTGACCTGGGAGGGCAAGACCGCAACCGCCTTCAACAAGCGGGCCAAGAAGACCCGTTCACAGGCGACGAAGATGGCGGACTCGCTGCGCGACGGCGCGGACGCCCTCGACAAGTACGCCGACGAGGCGCACGAGCTGCTCACCGAACTCAACGTCATCATCGTCGAGATCATCGAGGTGGAGATGGCGGGCCTGGCGCTCTCCGTCCTCACCGGCGGCGCCTCTGCGGTCGTCGGCAGCCTCGCGGCAGGCGCGCGTTTCGCGAAGGCCATGGCCCTGATCGGCCGGATCGAACACGCGGGCTCGGCGATGGCCCGCACCATCCGCGCGGTCCTCGAGGTCATCCGCGGTCTGCGCCGGGCCCTGAAGGCCCTCAAGGAGATCAAGACGATCGCGCGGGTCGGCAAGATGGCGGGCGAAGGCGCGAAGTTCGCCGCGCTGGACACCCTGCTGAAGGACCCGTCGACCTTCAAGGACCCCGGAAAGCTGGCGGAGACGCTGGCGCTGGGCGCGGCCCTCGGCGTGGGTCTCGGCAGCCTGGGCACCCTCCTCGGCAAGGGCCTCGGCAAACTCAAACCCAAGGACCTGTCCAAGCTGCGCGGCGCCATGAAGCTCAACTGCGCCTCCTTCGAGCGCCTCTCCCTCCGCCCCGGCTTCGACAAGCTGCCCGCGTCGGTGCGGAACGCGCTGAAGAAGTTCGTCCGCGACCCGATCGACGTGGCGACCGGCGACATGGTGCTGCCCCGCACCGACGTCCGTCTGCCCGGCGTCCTGCCCCTGGTCCTGGAGCGCACGCACCTCTCCTCCTACCGTTTCGGCGGCTGGTTCGGCCCGTCCTGGGCGTCCACCCTGGACCAGCGCGTCCAGGCCGACGAGGACGGCTTCGTCTACGCGGCCGCCGACGGCGCCCGGCTCTGTTTCCCCGTGCCCGACGCGGAGACCGGCGAGGCGGCCCCCGAGACGCCCGGCTCGCGCCTGACCCTGTCCTGGGCCGACGGATTCGACGGCGCGATATGCGTCACGGACCCCGACAGCGGCCTCGTCCAGGTCTTCCACAGCCCGGTCCCCGCCGCCGTCGGCGAAGCGGTCGACGTCCCCCTCCAGTACGTCCAGGACCGCAACGGCAACCGCATCACCATCGAGTACGACGAAGGCGACATACCCGCGGCGGTGACCCACTCCGGCGGCTACCGCATAGCCCTGGACCGCGACGAGACCGACTCCCGCATCACGGGCCTGCGCCTCCTCGACCCGGCCGACCCGTCCGCCCCCGGCACCACCCTCCTCACCTTCGGCTACGACGAGTCCGGCCACCTCACCGAGGAGACCAACTCCTCGGGTGTGCCCATGCGTTACACCTACGACCCCGAGGGCCGCATCACCTCCTGGACCGACCGCAACGGCACGACGTACTGGTACGAGTACGACTCCCGTGGCCGAGTCACCGCCACCGGCGGCACGGGCAACGCCCTCGCCTCCACGCTCACGTACGAGGACGCGACACACACCACACACGTGACGGACTCACTGGGCCACGTCCGTGTGTACGAGCACAACGACGCGTTCCGGCTGATCCGGGAGACGGATCCGTTGGGGAACGTGACGGAGCAGGAGTGGGACGGGGAGCTGCGGCTGACCGCGGTGACGGATGCGCTGGGGCACACCACTCGTTGCCGCTACGACGAACACGGTCGAGTGGCGCTGGTGACCCGTCCGAACGGCCGGGAGACCACGGCCACCTACAACGAGCTCGGCCTGCCGACCAGGGTGTCGGACGGCGAGAACAGCGAGTGGCGCCGGGAGTACGACGAGCGCGGGAACCTCACCGGTGTGACGGCCCCCGACGGAACCGTGTCCCGTTACGCCTACAACACGTCCGGTCACCTGACCAAGGTCACGGATGCGCTGGGACACACGACCCGCGTGCACAGCGACGCGGCCGGACTCCCGGATCGCGTCACCGATCCGCTGGGCGCGGTGACACGCTTTGAGCGCGACGCGTTCGGGCGTCCGCTCACGCTCACCGACCCACTCGGCAGCGTGACGCGCATGGAGTGGACCGTCGAGGGAAACCTGGCGCTCAGGGTCATGCCCGACGGCAGCGCCGAATCGTGGACCTACGATAGCGAGGGAAACTGCACCACCCACACCGACGCGGTGGGCGCGGTCACCCGCTATGAATACACGCACTTCGACCTGCTCGCCGCCCGCACGGAACCCGACGGCGTGCGCCACACCTTCACCCACGACAGCGAACTGCGTCTCACTCGGGTCACAAATCCCCAGGGTCTGCACTGGAAGTACGCGTATGACCCGGCCGGGCGCCCGCTCTCGGAAACCGACTTCGACGGCCGCACCCTCAACTACCGTCACGACGCAGCGGGGAGACTCGTCGCGCGCACCAACGCGCTCGGCCTGACGACCCACTTCGCCCTCGACGAACTCGGGCAGGTCGTGCGCCAGACGGCCGGGGACGTCGTCACCAGTTACACCTACGACCCGGCCGGACGGCTTACACGGGCTGTCGCTCCGCAGGCCCGCGTCGAATTCCGCTACGACACCGGGGGCCGTCTGCTCGCGGAATCGGTCAACGGCAGGACCACGTCGTACCGCTATGACGTCCTTGGCCGCCGAGTCAGCCGCACCACCCCCAGCGGTGCCACCAGCGGGTACGACTACGACGCGGTGGGCAACCTCACCGCCCTGCACTCCGGTGGGCGGACGGTCGACTTCGAGTACGACCTGGCGGGCCAGGAGGCACTGCGGCGCATCGGCAACGTCATCAAAGTGGCACACACCTTCGACGCTCTGGGCCGGCTGACGGTCCAGTCGGTCACGGGAGCCGGCGGACGCTCGATCCGCAGGCGCGCGTACGACTACCGTGCGGACGGCAACCTCGTCGGCCTCGACGACGACGTCGAAGGCACACGCCGGTTCGATCTCGACCGGGCTGGGCGCGTCACCGCGGTCCGGGCCGAGGACTGGTCCGAGTGTTACGTGTACGACGCTGCGGGCAACCAGACGGACGCCTCCTGGCCCGGCTTGTATCCGGGGGCGGACGCCACCGGCGCCCGGACGTACGAGGGCACTCGCATCACCCGCGCCGGAACCGTCCGCTATGAACACGACGCGCTGGGCCGCATTGTTCTCCGGCAGAAGATCCGGTTGTCCCGCAAACCAGCCACCTGGCGCTACACCTGGGATGCGGAGGACCGGCTCACCGCGGTCCGTACACCCGACGGCACCCTCTGGCGCTACCTCTACGACCCACTGGGCCGCCGCATCGCCAAGCAGCGCATGGCCGCGAACGACGTCTCGGTCGCGGAGCAGACCGACTTCACCTGGGACGGCACGACGCTCTGCGAGCAGACCACCACCGCCCACACGGCGCCGGGCTCGACCACTCTCACCTGGGATTACCAGGACCTGCACCCCGTCGCGCAGAGGGAGCGCGCCGTGGCGGGCAAGACCGTGCACGGCTCCTCGGACGAAGTCTCTCAGGGGGAGATCGACGCCCGTTTCTTCGCGATCGTCACGGACCTCGTCGGTTCCCCCACAGAACTCCTCGACGAAGACGGGGCCGTCACGTGGCGCGCCCGCTCCACGCTCTGGGGCAGCACCGTGTGGGCGGAGAACAGTACGGCCTACACCCCGCTGAGATTTCCGGGGCAGTACCACGACTCCGAAACCGCCCTGAACTACAACTACTTCCGCTACTACGATGCCGAGACCGCCCGCTACCTCAGCCCCGACCCCCTCGGGCTCGTTCCGGCACCGAATCCCCACACGTACGTTCATAACCCCCACACGTGGACGGACCCCCTGGGTCTCGCGCCCGAATGCCGCGAGCTGGGCTTGCGCGACGATGCCCAGAACGCCATCGCGAAGCTCGAGAACATCAAGAAAGATCCCATCGGGTCCATCAACTCCCAGCCGAACCACAACCACTACAGCGCTGCTCGCCGCGAGGCCAGGAGCGAAGTCGTCGCTCGGAAACCGGACGGCACGCCCTTCGATCACATCAGCGACTTGAAGCAGGCCAGGAATGGTCTGGAGGGCATCCGGCGGATCCTGACCAAGGAACTGCAGAAGCCCCCGGAGACGATCACTCCACGCGGCAGGGAAGTGCTGAGCAGGAAGCGCAAAGAAACCATCGTCGAGCTCGAACGGCTGAACCGCTTCCTGAACTCCATCGGCCACGGGTGACGCCGATCCAGCTACGGATCCGGCGGTCCGTACCCTGAACACCGCAGACGCACCACAGAAGCAACGCCTCCGAGCCTCAGCGGCCGGGAGCACGAGAGGATCCGACGATGCCCGAGGCCTTCGACCGCGGCAGCACCTTGGAGGAGTTGGAAGGCCGACGCTGGCCGCCCCCGCCCGCGGACGCGACTCCCATGGTCCGGAACGTGTACGAGCTGCGGCACCGTCCCGTCGGGACTCTGGAGCCGCACGAGCTGGCCCGGCTGATCGGGCAGGACGTAGGGCTGCCCTGGTTGCTCCCGCTGGCCGTGGAGATACTGCGGGCCACCGCGCCGAAGCAGGCGGAAGGCGGCTGGTTCGACGACGATCTGCTGTACGCGGTCGTCACCAGGAAGCCGGAGGTCTGGGCCGCGGTCCCGGAACTCGCGAGCGACCTCGCGGAGACCGTGGCCGGCCTGACCGACGTCTCGCGGTACGTCAGGCAGGAGATCGCTGCCTTCCTCGCGGCACGGCCACACGATGCGTGAGGCGACGGCATGATGCGGCACCCCGGTGCCGTGCTCGTTCGACGTCACTGCGACCGTGCCCGTCGGGGCGTACGCGGCCCGGCCGCGGGCGGGCACGACAGGTGGCACGAGGGGTTCCGCGACGACGGGTGATCCTGGCTCCCGACGCCGCGGGGGGGAGGGGGGAGGAGAGAGAGGGACTCGCCGTTGCCGAGCCTCCCGCCCGCTCCGCCTGACGGGCACGTCCTTACCGCTCGGCGCAGACCCGACGCTCCCCACACCACACGCACGCCACTACACCAAACTGTTCTCGTCCGACCCGGACGCCCCGGTCCACGACGTCACGGAGTTGGAGACGACCCCGTACTGGGCGGCGGGCGGCATGATCTCCACCCTCACCGACCTCACCCGGTTCTTCGCGGCACTGCTCGGCGGCCAGCTCCTGCGCCCGGAACAGCAGCGCGAGATGTTCACGATGGTGCAGACGGCGAACTGGCTCCCCCGTTCCACCTACGGCCTCGGCGTCTCCCGCCTGACCCTGCCCTCCGGCACGGCGGTCTGGGGCATGGGCGGCGCGCTCTTCGGCTCCTGGACGTACGTCTACGGCACCCGCGACGGCACCCACCTGCTCGCGGTGGACACCAACGCCGACTGGACGACGGGCCGCTGGGAAGACCCCATCGGCATCTTCACCGACCTCCTGGAGGCGGAGTTCAGCTACGGCTGCGCGCTCGGCTTTGCGTCCCCATGACCGGGAAGTGGCCAAGTACCCTGCACGGGTTGTTCAGGAAGGCTGACGAGGAGACCGGCGACATGATGCACGAGACCGAGGACATCGAGCAGGAGAGGCTCCGCGTCGCCCGGCGCCCCTCCGCCCATGACGCGCCGCCGGTGCTGTGCTGGTTCGACGTCACTCCCACGGTGTCCTTCGACGCCTACGCGGCCCGCCTGCGTGCCGTACTCGACGCGGCACTGGGACTGGCCCTCACCGAGGCCTTCGACGAGACGCTGCCCCAGGACTCCGTCCCGGAATGGTTCGCCGCCGTGTGCGAACCCGTTTCCGCCGAAGCCCCGGATTTCGCGCGAAGGGGCAGGGACCGGCACATTTCCGCGATCAAGGGAGGGCCCTGGAGGCTCCAGGACTGGCTGTACGAATTCGACCCCGAGTCGGAGACCCGGGGCTGGGCCTGGTGGGACCTGACACGTTCACCGGACGGCACCGCCCGCATCTGGGCCGACACCTGGGGCGAGTCCTTCTTCGCCTGCGACGAACTGCGCTGGCTCGCATACGTCGCGGGCTCCGACGACGTGAGCGGGCCGTATCTCGCCAAGGTGGAGAGATGGCACGAGGCGCTCCACGTCGGCGACCGCTCCTGAATCGCGTGGCCGCTGACATGGGAATCAGGGAAGCGCAGCAATTCATCCGGCTCGTACGGGACCACCCGGAGGAGTCGGTCTTCGCCGGGGGCTGCTCGGAAGCAGACGTCACGGAGGCGGAACAGCGACTGGGTGTGGCCTTCCCCGAGTCGTACAAGCTCTTCTTGCGCGAGCTCGGAGACTGTGACGTGGCCGGGGACGAGTTCTATGGGATCGTCCGTCGTGACGGCCAGTTGCTGGGAGTCGTCATGGAGACTCTGGCCCTCAGGGAATCCGCAGATCTGCCTTCGCCCCTGGTGGCGTTCCGTCCCGACGGAATGGGCGGGTACTTCGTCCTCGACACCAGCCGCGTGAACCCGGACGGCGAGGCGCCGGTATACGCATGGGGCTCCGGCACGAACAGCCCGACCGAACTCGACCACATCGGTACGGATTTCGGCACGGTCGCCCTCGACCTGGCGCGGCGCGGACTGCGAGACGCCGAACTGGCGAATGCGCTGGCCGAGGCTGGTCTGCTTTATCTGGGACTGGTGGACGTGTCCGTCCCGCTGATGCCGCCGTGCCTCGCGTTCTCCGCGGATTCCGTGGAAACCGGCGGCCAGGAATGGGTCGTGAGTGTCGAATCCGACGAACCCGACCTGCCGGAACGGGTGAACCACGGCTGGTACTTGCTCAGCGCCGACCAAGGGCTTTTCCCGAGGGACGCCCCGGAGTTCCTGATCGCCGTCGGCGGCAGGGAAGCGGTGCCCGCCGAGCCGTTGCGCTGGGCGCGGGTGGCCCTGACCGGGCGCTCCGACATCGCGGGCGCCGGTGCCGAGGCGCGGGTGACCGGGTGCGGGGCGGGGCACGTCGACTTCGCGATGCTCTCCCTCGACGGCACCGTCGTCGTTCGAGGGGTGGAGGGCGAGGAGTGGACGGACTGCGTCCTCCTGAAAGACCCACACCGCCTCCCAGCCATGCGGGAGCTCGGCACCCGCATGGCCTCGTCGCCCGAGACACCGCAGGAGACACGGGAGGCACTGAAGCGATGGCTCAAGCGGCAGCGGAATTCGGAGAGCCCGTGATGGAGTTCGAGAAGGTTGGACGGATCAGTTCTGGAGACGATGCGGGAAAGTACGTCAAGATCCAGGAACTGCCCGACTCTCCGCCCAGCTACCTGATCCTGCTGGCCTGCGACCCGGAGTTCGTGAACGGCTGCGGCGACTACTGGGTCGAGGACCGCCCATCACTGGAGGGATTCTTCCGCGAGGGCCGGTGGGTCGTCGACTGGTCCGGGACGGCAAGCTCTTGACGGGCGGCCGACCTGGCGAGGGGCTGCTGGAGAGGTGGCACGAGGCGCTCCACGAAGACGGTCACGCCTGACGCCCGGGGCGTCGCGCTCAGCCTCTGACGGCGGCTGGAGCGCGACGCCCCGGATTCCCGTTACGCCTTGCGCCCCACCGCCCCATACGCGTCGACCGCCGTCGCGTCCTCCGTGTCCGGGCGCCAGCGGGTGACCTGGGCGACGCCCGGGTCCAGGAGTTCGAGGCCGGCGAAGAAGCCGGCGATCTGGTCGACTTCGCGTACGTAGTAGGGGATCGCGCCGCTCTTGTTGTACTCGTTCGACGCCGCGATCATGCCCTCGCTCGTGGCCGTGGAGTCGCTTATGACCAGGTAACTGCCGGAGGGGAGGCCGGACATGAGGCGGGACACCAGGTCGCGGGCCTGGTCGTAGTCGGCGACGTGGCCGAGCGTGTTGAGGATTATCAGGGCGACCGGCTGCGAGAGGTCGAGGGTCTTCGCGGCCTCCGCCAGGATCGCCTCGGGCTCGTAGAGGTTCGCGTCGATGTACGCCGTCTCGCCCTCGGGCGTGCTGGTCAGCAGGGCCCGCGCGTGGGCGAGGACCAGCGGGTCGTTGTCGACGTAGACGATGCGCGAATCGGGGGCGGCACGCTGTGCGACCTCGTGCGTGTTGTCCGCCGTCGGCAGCCCCGTACCGATGTCCAGGAACTGCCGCACACCCCGCTCCGCCGCCAGGTGGCCCACCGCGCGGCCCAGGAAGAGGCGGCTCGTGCGCGCCACGTCGACGAGGCCGGGGAAGATCTCCTTGATGTGGTCCCCGAGCTCCCGGTCCTTCTCGTAGTTGTCCTTGCCGCCCACGAAGTAGTTCCAGAAACGCGCGGAGTGCGGCGTGCTGGTGTCGATGCGTGCGCGTATGTCAGCGGCTGAGCCGAGCTGGGGGTCGTGATCTGACACGGGAGCCTCCTGGCCACGTCAACGTACCTGCGCCCGTCGTCGCGACCGGGCAGTCCGACGATCAAGCGTTCAACGATCAAGCGACAATCTAGACCGCCCCGGGGGCGGTCACTCGCCCACCCCGCCCCAGATGCCGAAATCCAACTCCCGCGCCCGCACACCCGCTTGGAAACGGGACGTCGCACCGAGCGTCACCATGAGCTCGGCCACGCGCCTGCGGTACGTGCGCAGCGACATGTCCAGCTCGCGCGCCGTCACCTCGTCGGTGTGCCCCGCGCCCAGCGCCCGAAGGATGCGGCGCGCCTCCTCACTCAGTACGGGAGGCCGCGTCCGGCGGAACTCGTGGAGGTCCGTCGCCGTCTCCCACGCCGCGTACACCAGCGCCCTGACCCCCTCGACCGCGACCGGCGTCCGGATCACCGTGAACGTCCGTACCCCCTGCACCGGCGCTCCGGCGAGGATCGCCACCCGCCGGTCGATGACGATCGCCTCGTGGGCGAGCGGCGCCGTCGTGATCCGCACCTGCGCCCCGGAGTCGGCGATCCGCACGAGCCGCGCCTCGGACCGGGCGTCGGCGAGCGCGCGCGCCGTGTACAGCTTGCGCATCGCCAGGCCGCCCGGCTCCAGCGGCGGGCGCCGGCCCCCGGCGAACGCGGCGTTCACACCCGGCGAGAACGTCACCAGGTCCGCCGCCGCGCACAGGAACTCCTCGCGGGCCCCGGTGAACAGGTCCCCGGCCCGGCGCACCAACTCGCGCTCGCCCCCGCAGGGACACGACCTGGTCTGTGTTGGTTGCGTTCGGTGTGATCGGAGTGTTCGGCATGGTGGTGACAGTGTGCGGTGCTGCGCGCAAGGGGGCAATGGTGGCAGGAAGTGGCCACGTGTTCGCGTACGAGAGGGGCGCGGCAGAGGATCTGGCCCATGACGACCACGGAAGACATGACGAGCACGGAAGACACGACGGCCACGGAAGACACGACGGCCGCCGGCGCGGCGGGGCAGTACCTCATCGGCGGCGAACTCCCCGTCCGGCGCATGGGATTCGGCGCCATGCGGCTGCCCTCCGCGCACTGGGACGGCCCCGCGCACGACCCCGACCGCAGCATCGCCGTGCTGCGCCGCGCGGTCGAGCTCGGGGTGAACCACATCGACACCGCGGCCTTCTACTTCTACGAGGACATCGCGGCCAACGACCTCATCCGCAAGGCCCTCCACCCCTACCCCGACGACCTGGTCATCGCCACCAAGGTCGGCCCCGGCCGCTTCCCGGACGGGAGCTGGATGAACCCCGCCGACCCGGCGGAACTCCGCGCGGCCGTGCACCGCAACCTCCGCGAGCTGGGCCGCGACCACCTCGACCTGGTCTACCTCCGCTTCCTGCGGACCGACGGCCCCGGCGAGGACCGCTTCGCCACGCTGGCGGCGCTGCGCGACGAGGGCCTCATCCGGCACCTCGGCGTCAGCAGCGCCACGCCCGGACAGTTCGCCGAGGCCGCGGAGATCGCGCCCGTCGCCGCCGTGCAGAACCGGTACAGCCCGCTGACGCGCGACCACGCCGAGCTGGTCGACCTGTGTGCGGCGCGGGGCATCGCGTACGTCCCCTACTTCCCGTTCGGCGGCGCCGGAGCGCCCGACCTCTCGGCTCTCCGGCGCGTCGCCGACCGGCACGGCGCCACACCCGCTCAGGTCACCCTGGCCTGGCTGCTCGCCGTCTCGCCGACGATGCTGGCGATCCCCGGGACGTCGTCCCCGGCCCATCTGGAGGAGAACGTGGCGGCGGCCGCGCTCCGGCTCGACGCCGAAGACCTCGCGGAACTCGCTGAGCTTGCCGAGCGCACCGAACTCGCCAGGCCCTAGGCCGTCCATACCTCGGCCCGGCCGGGGTACCCGGGGAATCGAACCCGACAGCACCGGCCCGTCGATTCCAAGGAGGCACCGGCCGTGCACGGCTTAAAGCGTTGGTTCGAACGCAGCCTGTTCGCGCAGGCACTGCTGCTCTTCCCGCCCGGTGTGGGTATCACCGCACTGTTCCGGCCGGACGCACACCCGGTCCGTTGGCTGATACAAGGCGTGATCTACACCGGGGCCGCCCTCGCCTGCCTGACCTTCCAGCGTCGCAGGGTCAGCCGGGCCGTCGGCTCGGACCCGCACGTGGTCGCCGATCTCAACGGCAAGATCCGGCACCGTGAGGTGCCGGGCGACCCCGGCGAACGGGCGACGATGCGGCGCCTGGTCGCCGAATACGAGAGGCAGCTCGAGCGGTCGGAGCGGTGGCTTCCGTACTGGCTGGGCGCCATGGGGCTCGTCGCCGTGGCCGCGCTCGTTCTCGGAACGGCCACCGGCTCGCCGGCCTCTTTCCTCTTCGCCGTCGGTGTGGGCGCGTTCTGCTGCTGGCTCCACTGGACGCGACGCCGCAGCAAGGAACGCTGCCGGTTCATGCGCTCGGCGTTGCAGGAGCGGAAGAACGAACCGGTGGGATGAGCTCCACGTCAGGAAGAGGTCACCAGACCTCTTCCACCCACTCCGGGTGGTCGATGAACGGGTTCCTGTTGTGCTGGAACTTGTCGAATATGACCTGGTTCCGGTTCTTCTCGAACGCGTCCGGCGGGTCCTCGGCGCTCCACTGCTTGAGGACCGAGAGGCGGCCGATGGCGGGTGCGCTGCCGTTGTCGACCCGGTCGTTGGGTTCCAGGTCGGGGAAGCCGTTCTCGCCGTCGTAGCGGACCGCCATGTAGAGGATCATGCGGGCCACGTCGCCCTTGACGGCGTCGCGCGGTTCGAAGGAGTCGCCGTCGGTGAGGTTGCCGGGCGCTCCGGCCACCGCGCCGCCGCCGTTGTCGAAGTCCTTGTTGCCACGGATGCTGTTGACCGTGACGTCCTCGGGGCGCAGGTGGTGGATGTCGGTGCCGGGTCCTGTCGCCGTGCCGAAGTCGCCGTGGGATTTGGCCCAGACGTGCTCGCGGTTCCAGTCGCCCTGGTCGCCGCCGCTGCTGCTCTTGCTCCGCGAGGTGCCGGTGTAGAGCAGGATCACGTTCGAGCTGTTGGCCGGGTCCTGGTCCGTGGTCTTGAGGGCGTCCCAGACCTGGTCGTACGAGAGCTTGGTCTGTTCGCTGACGATCGTGTGCAGCGCGGACTTGAGCTCGGGGCCCGTCTTGCCGAGGGCGTCCTTGTAGTACGTGTCGTCGTAGGCGCCGACGGCGAGTGTGGGGGAGGGGGAGGGCGCGGAGGTGGCCGTGGCGGTGGTCGGCACGGTGATGCCGGCGAGCACCGCCGCGGCGGTCAGGGCCAGGGGTTTCCAGCGGCGTACGCGGGGGGCGGGCATGTGGGGTGTCCTTTCCCGGAGGCTTCGCGTGCCGTGCGTCGTGCGAAGGAGCGCGCGGTCTACGCGAGTTGATTGCTCAACCACCGGGAGAGTGGCACGGATGTGCGTACGTCCGTGTGAACGATTTGGGGCGGTCGGGTGACGATGTCATGTACGCGCCCGACGTCATGTACCTAACGACGCCCGGCCGATGCCCGGCCGCGCCGGTTACAGGCCCAGCACCGCCGGGTCCGTCGCCAGCGCCCTGAAGTACTCGCGCGGATCCGCCACCAGCCGCCGCTCCTTGAGGTCGAGCAGCCCGCCGACGGAGCTGACCGTCGCGGACACCGTGCCGTCCGCCTTCGTGATCGTCTGCTCCACGCCGAACGTCTTCCGCTCGCCCCACAGGAACGCGCACGTCACCGTGGTCTCGTCACCGGCACGCAGCTCGCTGCGGTAGCGGACGGTCGTCTCCAGGACCACCGGGCCGACGCCCTTGTCCAGCAGGTCGGTCTGCGCGATGCCGGCCTCGCGCAGCAGTGACCAGCGGGCGTGCTCGGCGTACTGCAGGTACACGGCCTGGTTCAGGTGGCCCTGAGTGTCCGTCTCGTATCCACGGACGCCGACGCTCACGGAGTAGGGCTCTGTCACGGGGGTTCCCTTCGATGGCTGGCTGGCTGGCCTGCGGGCGGTGGTGCTCGATGCGTTCAACTCGGGGGCGGGGCCCGGGCATTCCGGCGCGGACGAGGCCCCCGCTCACGTCCTCCGCGGCGACGCCAGCACATAGCGCCCGCCCGCGCGCCGCTCCGCGTGCTCACCGGCCTGCCAGCCCGCCCGCTCCAGGGCCGCCCCGCACGCCCGCAGCCCGTCCGGCGTCGCGTCCCGCACGGCGACGGCCTCCGGCTGCGGTGTGGCGGAGACCCGGTATCCCTCGTGGCCGGGGGACGCGGGCCGGCAGCCGGCCGCCTCCAGGGCGAGGGCGGCCGCCTGCACCAAGTGCGTGCGCTCCCATGCGCACGGGCGGTCCCGGGCGCCGTCCGGATTGGTCATGCGGCGCAGCTCCACCAGGCCCTCCCACGCGCTGCGGACCTCCCGCGCGCGGGCGGGACCCTCGGAGCCGGCCGGCTCCGTCTCCGCGCCGGTGCGGGCGGCGAAGACACCGGATGACGCCGAGGCCGGCGGCTCCACGGGAGCAGGGGCGGGGGCGGGGGCGGTGCCCTCGTCCCGTACGCGATGGCCCGCGGGCGTCAGGAAACACGCGTGCGGCGGCCGGGGATGGCGGAAGGCGAGGCGCGCCCGCACCAGGGCCGCCAGCTGGGCCTCGCTGCCGGAGAGGCGCCCCGTCTCCGGGTCCGCGGCCTCGACGATCCGTCGCTGAGCGGCTGTCAAAGGCTTCACCGCACGCACCCCTTCCCCTGCCCGCCACCCGGCCGGTTCCGTCACCTGCTACCGATGGTGCCCTGTGCCACTGACATCAGGAGTTCCAGGACGCGCCTGTCCTCGTCCGCGTCCGCCCGCTCGCCGGGAGCGCCGGGGTACGTGTCCAGGAGTACGTCCGTCGCGCCGAGCCCCGCCAGTGTCTCCAGGTCGCCGCGGATCTGGTCGACGTCGCCGTGGCCGAGCGGCCGCTCCGGCGTGTCCTGCCGCCGCCCGAGCCGGATCTGCAGCCGCGGCACCAGGGCAGGCGCGGTCCTGCCCGCGGCCTCCGCCTCCGCCGCGATGCGGGGGAGCGCCTCGGTCAGCAACGGCAGGGTCGGCATGAAAGGGTGCCAGCCCTCGCCGAGGCGGGCCGCGCGGCGCTGCGCCGCCGGGGAGTTGCCGCCGACCCAGACGGGGAGGCAGGGGCTGGTCGCGGGGGCGGGCGCGGTGCGGACACCGTCGTAGGAGACGTACGTGCCGTGGAAGGACGTCGGGTCCTCGCGCCACGCGGCGCGGATTGCGGTGAGGTACTCGTCGGTGATCGCGCCGCGCTCGCGGAAGGGCACGCCGAGCGTCTCGTACTCGGCGGCGGACCAGCCCACACCCGCGCCGAGGATGAATCCGGCGTCGTTGAGCCGGTCGATGTTGGCGGCCAGGCGCGCGGTCTGCAGCGGGTGCCGGTACGGGATGACGGTGATGGTCGTGCCGAGCCGCAGCCCCGGCACGCGCCCCGCGAGGTGCGCGGCGAGCACGAACTGGTCGTAGAACGGCGCCGGGTAGACCTCGTGGACGTCGGGGGTCACCGCGATGTGGTCGGAGATCATCGCGAACTCGAAGCCGAGTTCACGTGCGTCGGTCGCCTGCCGCACGAGGGAGTCGGGGGTGGTGCCGGAGCCGAAGTTGAGGAGGTTCACGCCGTATCGCATGACCGCAGTCTTGATGATCATCGACGCGTCTGTCGAATGCCGGTTCAGCGGCCGGGCACGGTCACTTCGCCAGTTGCGGGCGCAGGTTCCAGCTCGCCACCACGTGCCGCCGGTGCTCCGTGCTCAGCCGGCTCACGGTGCCGGTGGCGAGCAGGAACATCGAGCCGCCCGACGCGGGCAGGCCCAGGCGGCGGGCGGCCAGGACGCGCAGGAAGTGGCTGTGGGCGAAGAGCACGACGCTGCCCTCGTTGTCGGCGAGCGCCGCGTCCACCTTGGCCAGCATGCGGTCGGCGCGCTCACCGACCTGCTCGGGGCTCTCGCCGGGGTGCTCGGGCGGGCCGAGCGCGACACCGTCGGTGAAGAGGTACCAGTTCGGCCGGGTGCGGTGGATCTCAACGGTCGTGACGCCTTCGTACGCGCCGTACTCCCACTCCGACAGGTCGGGATCCACCCGGGCGGACCCGAAACCGGCCAGCTCGGCGGTCTCCAGCGAGCGCTGCCGCGGGCTGGTGAACGCCGCCCCGATCCGGAACCTGCTGAGGAGCGGGGCCAGCGAGCGGGCCTGCTCCCTGCCGTTGTCCGTCAGAGGGATGTCCGTCCAGCTGGTGTGCTGCCCCGAGAGGGACCACTCCGTCTCGCCGTGCCGGACGAGGAGCAGATCACCCATGATCGCGCCGTTCCTGTTCTCCCGGTGGTGGGGGGGGGGGGGGGGGGGGGGGGGGGGGCGGGCCCGCCGGGCCCCCCCCCCCCCCGCGGCGCGGGGGGGGGGGGGGGGGCGGCGGGGGCCGGGGGGGGCGG
>NZ_JBJDPY010000031.1:0-68137 GCF_044903205.1 Streptomyces sp. NPDC029674 | reverse complement strand
GACGGCCCACCCGGCCCGACGGTGGGCAGCCCGCCCGGCACGACGGTGACGGCCCACCCGGCCCGACGGTGGGCAGCCCGCCCGGCACGACGGTGGGCAGCTCGGCCAGCCCCTAACGGTGGCGGCCCGGCCGGCCCGAACGGTGGCGGCCTGGCCCGCCCGAACGGTGGGCGGTCCTGCGCGGGGCCGTCCGCCGTATCGTTCCTGCGCAACCGGTCCCGCGGCGCGGTCGCAGCCGTTAGCGTGTGGCCGAGTCCTCCGCGTCCGGGCGGTTCGCGTCACCGTGAGCACCGCCCGCGTCGGTGGGGGCCCGTCATACACCGGGGGGCGACGGGGTGGGGTCAACGGGGACGGCCATGCCGGCCGGGCCGGCAGCGGCGCACGAGCGGCCTGCCGCGTCCGACGCGACGGGCGGCGCGCTGCTCGGTGCGTGCGCCGCCTGGGCGCTCATCACCGCCGGCGTGCACGGCGGAAGCCCCGAGGGTGTGCTCCTCGCGGTCCTCGCCGTGGCCGCCGGTTACGCGGGCGGGCGGATCTCCGGGGCGCTGCTTCCGGTCGCCGCGCCCTGTGCGGGCGCGCTCGCGGGGCTCGGCCTCGCCGTGGCGGCGCCGCGTCTCACGCTCGGCCCGTCCTCCGCCCTGGGCCACACCGGTGCCACCGCCGCGCTGCTGATCCTTTCGGCCGGCGCCGCCTGCTGCGCGGCGTGGGCGGCCCGGACCCCGGCGGCGCGCCTCGCCCTGCGGCTGCTCGCCGTGGGCATCGCGGGCACCGCGGCGGCGCTCGGCTCGCCGGTCGGCTGTGCGGGCTCCCTCGTGGTGCTGCTCTGTTCGCTGGCGGCGGCCCGGCTGCGGAGCAGGGCGCTCGGGCTCGCCGGGCTCGCCGTCGCGGCGGTACTGATCACCGGCGTATCACTGGCGGTGGCCGACGACTCGCTCCCGGACGGGCTGACGGCGCCCCTGGAGGGCGGTCTCGGCCGGCACCGGGTGCTGCTGTGGCAGGACGCGCTGGGCCTGGCGGAGCGGGAGCCCGCCATGGGCGTGGGCCCCGGCCGGTTCGGCGAGGTCAGCCCGGTGGCCGCCGAACAACTCCTGGCAGACGGCAAGCCGCACTCGGCGCCGCTGCAGCAGGCGTCGGAGCAGGGCATCGTCGGGGTGGCGCTGCTGGCGGCGGTGTTCTGCTGGCTGCTGTACGCGCTGTGGCGCTCGCCGGGCTCCACCCAGGTCGTGCTGTCGGCGGGCGCGGCCCTGACCGCGCTGACGGCCGTGGCTGCGGTGGGCAACGCGCTGAGCGTGACGACGGTGACGACGGGGGCGGGCCTGCTCGCGGGAATCGCGACGGCTCGGCCCTTGAACGGTGACGGCTGACCGTCCGGGTCAGTTCGCGTTCCCCATGAGCCGCAGCCGGGCCCTGATGGCGCGCACCGCCGATTCGGCGTTGTCCACCGTCACCGTGAACTTGTGGCCGTCGCCCAGGCTGAGCACCAGCCCCTCGCCGCGCCGGACCACGACGGCGGTGCCCTTCTCGGGCCGCCAGCGGTAGCCCCAGCCGCCCCACTGCCGGGGCGTCACGGCGGGCGCGAACTCCGCGCCGACGACGTGGGAGAGCGGGATCAGACGGCGCGGCAGCCCCAGGTGACCGCAGCGCACTTCGAGGAAGTCCTTGTCGACCTTCACGGCGACATGCACGAAGGCGAGCGTCCCGAAGAGCATCAGGAGGCCGACGGCGATGCAGCCCACGACGGACATGACGAGGGGCGCGATGCCCGAGGTCCACATGGAGTCGACCGCGAGCTCGATGCCGAGCGCGAGGCAGGCGGCGCCCGCACACGCCAGGAGCCACTGGGCGCGATTGGTGGCGCGTCCGGTCCAGACCTCGTGCGGGTTGTCGGATGCGGCCCGCTCGTCGTGCTCGTCGGGGGCTTGGTCCTTCATGCCTTCGAGACTACTCAGATTCGACGGTGAAGCCACCGGGCGTAGCGGAGCGTCACCACGCGCTCGTACGAGGCGGGCGGCGTCGTGGCACAAGGCGGCGCGGCGGCGTCAGATCGCCGGGCTGGTCTCCGCGAGCATGCGCCCCTCCGCATACGTGAGCGCCGTCCGCGGCAGCTGCTCCGCACGGCCGCTGAGCAGGACGGTGAGGCCGGGCGCCGACGCCGCGGGATCGGTGCTGGGGCGTGCCCCGCTCCTGCGCAGCGCCTGGGCGGCCACCGCGCCGGCCGAGCCGTGCAGGACCAGGGGCGGCAGGCCGGGCTGCTGGACGGCGGCGCGAATGCGCTCGGCGACCAGCTCGTAATGGGTGCAGCCCAGGACGACGGCCCTTACATCGCGCGGGGTGAGGGCCGCGGCGGCGGCGATCGTCTCGTCGATGGCCTGCTCGTCCGCGTACTGCACCGCGTCGGCGAGGCCCGGGCAGGGCACCTCGGTGACGTCGATGCCGCGCGCGAACTCGTCGATGAGACCGCGCTGGTAGGGGCTGCCGGTGGTGCCAGGCGTGGCCCAGATGGCGACGGGTCCGCCGCCCGCGGCCGCGGGCTTGATCGCCGGCACGGTCCCGATCACCGGGATCCCGGGCTCCAGACGGGCCCGCAGGGCGGGCAGCGCGTGGACGGAGGCGGTGTTGCAGGCCACGATCAGCGCGTCGGGCCGGTGCGCGGCGGCGGCCTCGGCGACGGCGACGGCGCGCTCGGTGAGGTCTTCCGGAGTGCGCGGCCCCCACGGCAGTCCGTCCGGGTCCGAGGAGAGAACGAGATCGGCGTCGGGTCGCAGGCGGCGCACCGCGGCCGCCGCGGCGAGCAGTCCGATGCCGGAGTCCATGAGCGCGATCTTCACCCGGTCACCATAGTCGATGGGCCCCACAGGTTCCTTCCGGTGGGGCAGACTTCGACGGATGAGCGCCGTTGCGTGGATCGCCGCCGGATCTCTTGCCGCGTGGCTGTGGCTGCTGTGGGGGCAGGGCTTCTTCTGGCGTACGGACGTGCGGCTGCCGCCGCGCCGGGACCCCGCGGAGTGGCCGTCGGTCTGTGTCGTGGTCCCCGCGCGGGACGAGGCGGCCGTTCTGCCGCTGAGCCTGCCGTCGCTGCTCGCGCAGGAGTACCCGGGGCGGGCCGAGGTGTTCCTCGTCGACGACGGCAGTTCGGACGGCACGGGCGAGCTGGCCAGGTCGCTGGCCGAGCGGCATGGCGGGCTGCCGCTGACCGTCGGCTCCCCCGGCGAGCCACCCGCGGGGTGGACGGGCAAGCTCTGGGCGGTACGTCATGGCATCGGCCTCGCACGCGCGCGGGACCCCGAATTTCTGCTGCTCACCGACGCGGACATCGCCCACGGGCCGGACAGTCTGCGCCGGTTGGTGGCCGCGGCGGACAACGGAGGCTTCGACCTCGTCTCCCAGATGGCGCGGCTGCGGGTGGCGAGCGGCTGGGAGCGGCTGGTGGTGCCGGCGTTCGTCTACTTCTTCGCGCAGCTCTACCCGTTCCGAAGGATCTCCCGGAAGGGCTCGCGGACGGCCGCCGCGGCGGGCGGCTGCGTCCTGCTGCGCAGGGACGCAGCCGAGCGCGCCCGGATCCCCGACGCCATCCGGCACGCGGTGATCGACGACGTGGCGCTCGCGCGGGCGGTCAAGCGCTCGGGCGGTCACATCTGGCTCGGCCTCGCGGAGGACGTCGACAGCGTGCGCCCGTATCCGCGCCTCGGTGACCTCTGGCGGATGGTGTCGCGCAGCGCGTACGCGCAGCTGCGGCACAACCCCCTGCTGCTCGTCGGGACGGTCGCGGGGCTAGCCGTGGTGTATCTCGTCCCGCCGGTGGCGCTGCTCGCGGGACTCGTCACGGGGAGCGCTGCGGCGGTTGTGGCCGGTGGTCTCGCCTGGCTGGTGATGACGGGGACGTACCTGCCGATGCTGCGCTACTACCGGCAGCCGCTGTGGCTCGCCCCGCTGCTGCCGGGCACCGCGTTCCTGTATCTCCTGATGACCGTGGACTCGGCGGTGCAGCACTACAGGGGACGCGGCGCGGCGTGGAAGGGACGTACGTACGCGCGCCCCGACACCACCGCTCCGGAGCCCTCCCCCGAGCAGGGCTGACGCGTCACTTCCTGCCGGGCGTCCAGTTCATGCCCCACCCGTAGGCGTGGTCCATGGTGCGCTGCGGGCTGACGCCGCGCTCCGGCACCAGGTAGCGGGCCTCCCGCTGGACGACGAGGTCCCCGCCGTTGTTGGTGAGCAGGGCCAGCGCGCACACGGTCGAGGGGACCGTGCACTCGTCGAGCGAGAAGTCGACCGGGGCGCCGTGCTGCGGCTGGAGGGTGACCGTGGCGTTGAGGTCGGCGAAGCTGCGCGCGCCTTCGTAGATGGTCACGAAGATGACGATGCGCCGGAAGTCGTTGATGTGATCGAGGTTGATGGTGAGGTTCTCGCCGGTGGCGACGGCACCGGTGCGGTCGTCGCCGTCCAGGAGGATGTACGGGGGCTGGTGCAGCGCTCCGAAGGCGTTGCCGAGCGCCTGGACGACTCCCTTGCGGCCGTCGGCGAGTTCGTAGAGGGCGCAGAGGTCCAGGTCGAGGTCGGCGTGCATGGCGACGGCCCTGCTCAGCTTGGCGCCCCAGCTCTTGAACTGCTTGCGCGTCTCCCAGTTGAGGTTCACGCGCATGCCGCCCGAGGTGCCGCCCTGCTTGGTCAGGGAGACGGACGGCGCGTCCTTCGTGAGCGTGACCTTGGTCAGGCGCACGGGCGCGGGGGCGGCGGGGGCAGTCACCGGAGGGGCGGCCGCCGGGGAGGCGGGAACGGCCGCCGGCGCGGGCGGGGCGACCGGGGCGGGCGCCGCCTGCTGCTGCTCGTCCACCGAGATGCCGTAGTCCGTCGCGAGGCCTTCGAGCCCGCTGCCGTACCCCTGTCCGACGGCGCGGAACTTCCACGCGCCCTGGCGCCGGTAGAGCTCGCCGAGGACGAAGGCGGTCTCCACGGTCGCGTCCGCGCTGTCGTAGCGCGCGAGTTCGGCGCCGCTCGACGCGTCCAGGACGCGGATGTAGAGGCCGGGTACCTGCCCGAACGTGCCGCCGTCGGCCGACACGGCGAGCACCACGGTCTCGATCTCGGGCTCCACGCGCGCGAGGTCGACCGTCAGCGCGTCGCTCACACCGGCGTCGGAGCGCTGCTTGCCCTCGTGGCGCACGGCTCCGGAGGAATGCGCCGGCTGGTTGTAGAAGACGAAGTCCGCGTCCGAGCGCACCTTTCCGGATCCCGACAACAACAGCGCGGACGCATCGGCGTCCGGCACTCCGGCTCCGGAACCCCACCCCAATTCGATCCGTACCGCGGGTGCCGGTACGGGAACGTTCGATCCTTTAGGCATTGTCATGTCCGCCCCCATCGCGAGTCGCCGTCCGGCAGGGCCGCCGTTTCCGTTCGCGGCCAACCTATTACCCGGACCCGAGGAGTGGCCCACGACCGCGCCCGCGGGCCCGCACGGGCCGACCGTGGGTAACCCGCCAGGAGCTCGGCTTTTACACGATCCCTACGCCGTTCGGCGACCGATTTTCCCAAGTTCGCTCGCATTGGGGCTCCACAGCCACAGTCGACACGTAAAACAACCCTCTTATCGGTCTCCCCAACCAGCACATCAAGGGCTTAACTTATGGAGCATGACCTCCCCCCGCTCCACCTATGGCGGCGGTTACTACTCCGCGCCGTCCTTCCCGGACACCCCGATCTACGACTCCCTCGTCGCAGAGCGGGGCACCCCTCAGATCGCCCCGATCCGGGTTCCTTCCGCGTACGACACGGGTAATCACCTGCCCGCGCTACCGGCCGCGCTGCCCGCGCTGCCGGCCGCCCCTTCCCATTCCAACCAGGCGTACGGCTATCCGCAGGCCCAGCAGCACGCCCCGCTGCAGCAGGCTCCGGCGCCGTACATCCCGCAGCAGGCCGCGGCCCCGCGCGGGTATCCGGGCGCCCAGCCCCAGCGACCGGCGCCCGGTACGGGGTACGAGGCGATGCGCCCGGCGGCGCCCCGCCCGGCGCCCGCGGCGTACGAGGATCCGTACAACCGCCCCTACCGCGGGTACTGACCTCAAGAGCGGCCGGGAGCACGCTCTGCGTGATGCCGCCGTCGGGCCTCGGCCCGGCGGCGGCATCCGCATGCCCGCGCCCGGGTGGGGAACCCGGCGCCGGGGCATGGACGTTAAGACGGACGCGGAAGGGGGTGCAGGGCAGTGCGAGCAATCGTGGGTCTCTGGCGGTGGCGGCACAATCCGCTGTGCCGCGGCACCGACCTCCTCGAGGCCTGGCTTGCCCTGGTCGCGCTGGTGTTGATCGTCGTCGCCGTCCCGGTCGTCGGCGTGTTCACCACGAGCCTGTCCCGGGACGCCCTCCTCGCCTCGGTGCACCAGCAGCGCGCGGAACGCCACGCGATCACCGGCACCGTCCTGCGGAAGGCCGACTCGCCACCGATCGACCCCGACCCCGAGACCTCCTCGGCACGCGACGCGCACAGCCGCGTCCTCGCCCGCTGGCGGGCACCGGACGGCACCGATCACTACGGCGTCGTCCTGTCCGACCTCAAGTCCCCGCGCGCGGGCGACCACTTCCGGCTGTGGACCGACGAGCGGGGCCGGGTCGTCGGCCGCCCGCTGGACGACGCGACCGCGACGACCCACGCGGTCCTCGCCGGTTTCGGCGCGGCCACGGCGAGCATCGGACTCATCGAGGGCACCCGCAGGCTGGTCCTCTGGCGCATCGAGCGGGGACGCCATGCCCGCCTCGACCGGGCGTGGGAGAAGACGGGCCCGGACTGGGGCCGCACCGGCGCCGGTTCCTGACCCGTCCGCCCCGGCCATCAGGTCAACTCCGCCTGCCCACGCGCGCTACGGTGGACCGGCCGAACTCCTCGGCCCCTTGCGCACTGCCACGACACGCAGTGACACGGCACAGCCCGCAAGGTCCGGCGTACGAACAAGGTGGGGGCAGAGCAACTCCATGGCACAGGGCACGGTCCAGGTGACGCACACCGGCACGTCGCGGTGGCGGCGCCGCACCGGCGAGTACGCATCGCTCGCCGCTGCCTTGGAGGCCGCGAGCGACGGGGACGTACTGACCGTCGCCGCGGGCACCTACCGCGAGAACCTCGTCGTCCAGCGCGCGGTGACGCTGCGCGGCCCCGACAGCTCCCCCGGCTCGGTGCGCATCGCGCCGTCCGACGGGGTGCCGCTGACCGTCCGCTCCTCCGCGGTCGTGCAGGACCTGCTCATCGAGGGCCAGGACTCGTCCGCGCCCGCGCTGCTCGTCGAGGACGGTGCGCCTGAGCTCATCGGGATCCGCGTGGTGACGCGGTCCGCGGCCGGCCTGGAGGTGCGCGGCGGCGCGCGTCCGACGGTGCGCCGCTGCACCGTCGACAACCCCGGCGGCATCGGCATCGCGGTGCTCGACGGCGGGGGCGGCGTCTTCGAGGAGTGCGAGATCGTCGCGGCGGGCCAGTCCGGTGTCGCGGTGCGCGGCGGCGCCCATCCGCGCCTGGAGCGCTGCCGGGTGCACCACACCTCGGGCGCGGGCTTCTCCGTGACCGGGGAGCACACGGGGCTCGAGGCCATCGGCTGTGAGGTGTACGAGGTGAAGGGCTCGGGGGTGCAGGTCTCCGGGCGGGCCGCGGCGCACCTGACCGACTGCGACGTGCACCGCACCACCTCCGACGGCGTCACCCTGGACACGGACGCCGTGCTCACCCTCGCGGACTGCCGCATCCACGACATCCCGGAGAACGCGATCGACCTGCGCTCGCGCTCCGTGCTGACCCTCACCCGGTCGACGGTGAGCCGGTTCGGCCGCAACGGGCTCTCGGTCTGGGACCCCGGCACGCGCGTGGACGCCAACCAGTGCGAGATCCACGACAGCACGGGCGACTACCCGGCGGTCTGGGTCAGCGACGGGGCGACCGCCGTCCTGGAGTCGTGCCGGGTGCACGACGTGCCGGACGCGCTGTTCGTCCTGGACCGCGGCTCGCGCACCGACGTCGTCGACAGCGACCTCTCCCAAGTGCGCAACACCGCCGTGTCGGTGAGCGACGGCGCGACCGCGCAGCTCGACGACTGCCGTATCCGCGAGGCCGCCACGGGCGCATGGTTCCGCGACCACGGCAGCGGCGGCACCCTCGCCAACTGCACCATCGACTCCGTGCAGACGGGTGTGATCGTCACCAAGGGCGCGGACCCCACCATCGAGCGCTGCACGGTCACTTCGCCCGCCGAGGCCGGTTTCTACGTCTCCGCGGGCGGCCGCGGCAGCTTCCACGGCTGCCGGGTCAGCGGCAGCGACGGCTACGGCTTCCACGTCATAGACGGCTGCCGTACGACGCTGAAGAAGTGCCGCACGGAGCGGTGCGCCCGCGGCGGCTTCGAGTTCTCCGAGGAGGGGCCGCTCGTCGAGGAGTGCGCGAGCGACGAGAGCGGCGGCCTGCGCACCCCCGCGCCCGCGGCGCAGCCGACGCCCGCCGTGCAGACGGCCACGCAGACCGTCGGGCTGCTCGGCTCCCTGCCCGCCCAGCAGACCCCGCAGCCGGCCGCACCGACGCCGGAGAAGGCCGCCCGCGCCTCCAAGGAGGTCCTCGGCGAACTGGACGCCCTTGTCGGCCTGGACAGCGTCAAGCGCGAGGTGCGCGCCCTCACCGACATGATCGAGGTGGGGCGCCGCAGGCAGCAGGCCGGGCTCAAGGCCGCGTCGGTCCGCCGCCACCTGGTCTTCACCGGCTCCCCCGGCACGGGCAAGACGACCGTCGCCCGGCTGTACGGCGAGATCCTCGCCTCGCTCGGCGTCCTGGAGAGCGGCCACCTCGTCGAGGTGTCGCGGGTCGACCTCGTCGGCGAGCACATCGGCTCGACGGCGATCCGCACGCAGGAGGCCTTCGACCGCGCGCGCGGGGGCGTGCTGTTCATCGACGAGGCGTACGCGCTGTCGCCGGAGGACTCCGGGCGCGACTTCGGCCGTGAGGCCATCGACACGCTCGTGAAGCTGATGGAGGACCACCGCGAGGCCGTCGTGGTGATCGTCGCGGGTTACACCGCGGAGATGCGGCGGTTCCTGTCCGTCAACCCCGGTGTGGCGTCCCGCTTCTCACGGACCATCACCTTCAGCGACTACGCCCCGGAGGAGCTGCTGCGGATCGTGGAGCAGCAGGCCGACGAGCACGAGTACCGCCTCGGCACCGGTGCGTCCGAGGCGCTCCTGAAGTACTTCACGGCGCTGCCCAAGGGTCCCGCTTTCGGCAACGGCCGCACCGCGCGGCAGACCTTCGAGGCGATGGTGGAGCGGCACGCCGGGCGGGTCGCCCAGCTCGACGAGCCGAGCACGGACGATCTCACCCTGCTGTATCCGGAGGATCTGCCGGAGCTGGTGTGACCCCTTCGGCCGTCGGCGGACGGGGGGACGGCACGCCGGTCTTGAGGCGGGCGAGGAGCCGGGCCCGTTCCTCCGCGAAGGCGGGGTCGGCCTGGTAGTCGCCGTGGCCGAGGATCGGGGCGGGCAGCGGATGCTCCTCCGTACGCCCGTAGGCGAGGGGGTCCTTGAGGGCGGCGCGGTCGACCTGTGGGCCGCAGTCGCCGTGCAGCTGGATGGGGCCGCCTATCGGGTCCGTGGCGCGGTACAGGTTGCGCCAGCAGTCGACCTCGCGGTGCAGCGTCGTCAGGGCCGCGGGGCCGAAGTGGGCGGGGAACCAGCGGCCGTAGAGGCGCTCCAGGGGTGAGCCGTAGGTGAGCAGGGCGACGCGCCTGCGGACCGAGGGACGCAGCTGCCAGGCGGCGGCCGCGGCGAGGACGCTGCCCTGGGAGTGTCCGGAGATGACGAGGCGGCCGCCCGTGGCGCTGGTGGCGCGCGTCCAACTGGCCATCCGCCAGGTCAGGTCGGGCACCGCGCGCTCCGCGTAGCAGGGCGGCGCGAAGGGGTGGGCAGCGCGCGGCCAGAACGTGCCGACGTCCCAGAGGATGCCGATGGTGCGGCGGGCCGACTGGTCCTTGTAGGCGCGGCGGCCCCAGGTGACGAACAGTATGAAGCCGAAGCCGATGAGCCAGGAGCCGAGGGCCTGCGAGGTCTCGGCCGCGCCCTCCAGGGCGTTGGGGGTGCCCTGCGCGGCCTGCGCCGGCACCTCGTCCGTCACCCATGCGCCGGTGAGGGCGGCGGCGCCGAGCAGCAGCGTCACGGCGGAGATGATGCCGACGAGCAGGGGTGCGCGGTCGGTGAGGGCGGCACGCGCGCGGGTGCCCGCGATGCGGCGGGTGCGGGTGGAGTCCGCGCGCTCGTCGGGGTAGTCCCGCGCCAGCTGCGCCATCTCGCGGCGCTTGCGCTGCATGGTGCGTACGCCGAACCAGCCGCACAGCACCGCGACGACGACCAGGAGCGGCGGGATCACGGACGCCTGCCAGGTGAGCACCACGGCAGGGCCCGCGATCGAACCGTGCGTGCCGTCCAGCCAGTCGGACACGCGCTGCGCGCCGCCGCCGGTCATGACGCCGCCGAGCGCGCAGGACAGCATGGCGACGGCGGGACCTCCGAAGCCGCGGATGGCGGTGCGGGAGTCGGGAGAGGAGCGGTACAGGAGGTGCGCGACCACCGCGAGGCACAGGACCAGGAGGCCCTGGACGAGCGCGATGCCGCCGAAGGTCGCGTCGCCCGGCAGCCTGCCCGTGGAGCGCCAGCCGGGGCGCGACCAGCCCGCGTAGAGGAGGACGAGCACGAGGAGGGCGAGCGCGGTCAGCGGCAGCCAGCGCACCAGGGTCCGGTCCAGCTTCCGGTCGAGGCGGTTCTCGGTGCGGCCCCTGCGGCACACCACCCAGACGACAACTGCCCCGCCGACGACCAGCGTTGCGTCCAGCGCCCAGCCGAGGGCGTCGAGCGGGGCGGGCCCGCCGGGGCGCCGGTCGTGCCGCGCGGCCGACGTGCCGACCGCCGCGGCGACGGTGAGCAGGCCCGCGGCGGTGTGGGCGGCGCGCAGCCGGGCCACCAGGCGCCGTCCGTACCAGAAGCCGGGCCTGCCGAGGGCGGTGCGGCTGGTCTCCTCCTCCGGGTCGGGCTGCTGGGGCAGCGGCTGCTGGGACTCGTACGCGCTCCAGGTGCGGTGGGACAGGTACCAGAGCAGGCCGGTGAGCGCGGCGGGGAGCAGGGCGGCGACGGCGAGCCGGCGGCCGGGCTGGGACCACCAGCCGCCGTGGCCGGAGCCGTCGGTGGCGAGGAAGCCGAGCCAGGCGCGGTCGTCGGCGCACTCCGGGGTGCCCGCGCACTGCCAGGCCGTGAGGTCGAGCGCGAGCTCGCAGGCGGCGGCGACGAGCAGCACGGTGAGGGTGAGGCCGATGAGGCGCACCAGGAGGCCGTAGGTGCGCACGAGCCGTTTGCGGTGGCGTGAGGTGGGGCGCATCCAGTGCGCGAGGTTGACGACCATGAACGGCAGCAGCAGGAGCCACAGGGCCCGGGAGCCGTTCCCGGACGTCAGGTTGCACCAGACGTACGCCTCGGGCACCGGTTTGCCCCGGTAGTCGTCGGGGCGCCGCTCCGCGTCGGCGTCCTCGGTGCGGCGGAACATGGCCGCCGTGTCGTCGCCGGTGATCCGCACGGTGCGAGGATCGTCCAGCATCCGTTCCGGTGTGGTTCCCCCGACTCCATGGACCAGGAGTTCCAGGGCGGTCTCGTCCTGCGTGGCTCGCTCCACAGTTCCGCTTCCCCCGAGGTGCGCACGGTGAGAGCACAAGGATCTCGGGTCGCGGCCCTCCGCGCACCCCTCGTCACGCAATCTCCCCCTTACTGATGGCTTCCGTGCGCGGCCACCGGTCGGTGGCGCGGCTGTCGGTCGCCCGTGCGAGGATGAGGCAGCGCGCCGGGCGGGCGCGACGGACGTGACGAGGCAGAAGGGCCGGACCGGGCGTGAGCGACAACCAGAACCTCCTCGCCGAGCAGCGCCGCGCCCTGATCCTCGACGAGGTGCGCCGCCGCGGCGGCGTCCGCGTCAATGAACTCACCCGCAAGCTCGGCGTCTCCGACATGACGGTCCGCCGCGACCTCGACGCGCTGGCCCGCCAGGGTGTGCTGGAGAAGGTGCACGGCGGCGCGGTCCCGGTGGTCGAGGCGAGCACGCACGAGCCGGGTTTCGAGGCCAAGTCGGGCCTGGAGCCGACCGCCAAGGAGGACATCGCGCGGACCGCGGCGTCCCTGGTGGCGCCCGGCACGGCGATCGCCCTGTCCGGCGGTACGACGACGTATGCGCTGGCCCACCACCTCCTGGACGTGCCGGATCTGACGGTGGTGACGAACTCGGTGCGGGTGGCGGACGTATTCCACGCCGCGCAGCGCACCTCCGGGCAGCGGCAGGGCGCGGCGACGGTCGTGCTGACGGGCGGCGTGCGGACCCCGTCGGACTCGCTGGTCGGCCCGGTCGCGGACCAGGCGATCGGCGCGCTCCACTTCGACGTGCTCTTCCTGGGTGTGCACGGCATATCTCTGGAGGCGGGACTGTCGACGCCGAACCTCGCGGAGGCGGAGACGAACCGGCGCCTCGTGCAGTCGGCGCGGCGCGTGGTGGTGGTCGCGGACCACACCAAGTGGGGGACGGTGGGCCTGAGTTCGTTCGCGACGCTCTCGCAGGTCGACACGCTGGTGACCGATGCGGGGCTGCCCGCGGAGGCGCGTGTGGAGATCTCCGAGCATCTGAACCGGCTCGTGATCACGGGTGAGCATGCGACGGCCGGGGAGACCGACGGCTCCGTCGCGGCGGACGCCGGCAACTCCGAGGACGGCGCAGACATCTGACGGCCCGCCAGCTATGGTGACGGTGCTCGGTCGACCGTCCGTCCGCTGGGAGGCAGAGTTACGTGCCACGCCGACTGCGCCCCGTGGGGCTCGAGTTCGTGGATTCCGCTCCGGTGCGTCTGGTCTTCGTACGCGAGGTGAGCGCGCCGCCCGAGGCGGTCTACCGCGCTCTGGCCGACGACGTGACGGGCTGGCCCCGGTGGTTCACCGCGGTCACCCTGTGCCGGCCCACGGGCGGGGGCACCGGCCGTGAGGTCCGGCTCAAGGGCGGGACGCGCTTCCGGGAGTCGATACTCGCGGCCGACGAACCGGAGCGGTACGTCTACCGCGTAGACGAGACGAACGCGCCCGGCCTGCGCGCCCTCGTCGAGGAGTGGCGGCTCTCCCCGGCTCACACGGAAGCCACCGGCACCGGCACGGGCACCGGCACCGGCACCGGCACCGGCACCCGAGTGCAGTGGACCTTCGCCATGGACGGCGCCGCCCCCTTGCGCGGCGCCCTGGGGCTCGGCCGCCCGGGGCTCGGGCGGGCCTTCCGCGACGCCGTCACGGCTTTGGACCGGCGACTCGCCGCGGCGAAGGCGTAGACCCGAAGGAGGCGGAGGGCGCGGCTACTCGGGCCACGCCCCCGTGGTCAGCAGCGTGTCGATCGCCAGCGTGTACGGCGCGATGTCCAGGCCCTGTTCGGCCAGCCACACGTCCGAGTAGTACTTGTCCAGATAGCGGTCACCGGGGTCGCAGATCAACGTCACGACGCTGCCCGTACGGCCCGCGGCCACCATCTCGGCGACGATCTTCAGGGCGCTCCACAGGCCCGTGCCGGTGGAGCCGCCCGCCTTGCGGCCGATGGCCCGCTCCAGGGCGCGCACCGCGGCGACGGACGCCGCGTCCGGCACCTTCATCATGCGGTCGATCGCGCCGGGCACGAAGCTCGGCTCCATCCGGGGCCTGCCGATGCCCTCGATGCGGGAGCCGCAGTCGCTCGTGGCGTCCGGGTCGTTCTTCGTCCAGCCGTCGAAGAAGCAGGAGTTCTCCGGGTCGGCGACGCAGATGCGGGTGTCGTGCTGCATGTAGTGGACGTAGCGCGCGATGGTCGCCGAGGTGCCGCCGGTGCCTGCCGTGGCGACGATCCAGGCGGGCTCCGGGTAGCGCTCGAGCCTGAGCTGCTGGTAGATCGATTCGGCGATGTTGTTGTTGCCCCGCCAGTCGGTGGCCCGTTCCGCGTAGGTGAACTGGTCCATGTAGTGTCCGCCGGTCTCGACGGCGAGGGCCGCGGACTCCGCGTACATCGTGCGCGGGTCGTCCACGAAGTGGCACCGGCCGCCGTGGAATTCGATCAGGCGGCACTTCTCGGCGCTGGTCGTGCGCGGCATCACCGCGATGAAGGGCACCCCGATCAGCTTCGCGAAGTACGCCTCGGAGACGGCCGTGGACCCGCTGGACGCCTCGATGACCGGGCGGCCCGGCCTGATCCAGCCATTGCACAGACCGTAGAGGAACAGCGAGCGGGCGAGGCGGTGCTTGAGGCTGCCCGTCGGGTGGGTCGACTCGTCCTTCAGGTACAGGTCGATGCCCCACTGTTCCGGCAGCGGGAAGCGGAGCAGGTGCGTGTCGGCCGAACGGTTGGCGTCGGCCTGGACCTTGCGGACGGCTTCTTTGAGCCAGGAACGGTACGTCTCGTCGCTGTGGTCGACATCGAGCGTCGGCATCGGCCCGTCGGCTCGAATCTGCTGTGGGGTGCTCACGGCGGGGCTCCTTCGCGTCGTGCCGGACGCGATTCGACGCGGCCGTACACCTCGATCTTAAACACCCGCCACACCCTTCTCACCTGCATAAACACACCTTTGAGCACCTCAAAGTCACAGCTGGCGCAGCCCTGGGGAGAGCGCACGGAACACCGCCACGGGCTGCTTCGAAGCGCCGGTCCGACCTCCCCATGCGCACTGGTGCTCGACGCCGGGGACGTGCAGACTTCACCGCACGGGACGCCTGTCCCGGTCCGAGCGATTCACCGAAACGCACAAGGGGGCGCAGAGCCATGGCGGAGCCGGAGTTCACGGCTACGGGCGTGCGGATCGGGCGGCGGTTGCGCTCCCTCACGCGTGCCGGCCAGGTCCGCATCACCGATGGCAGGCTGGAGTTGCTGACCAGCTACGGCAAGGAAATCGACAGCGCGCCGCTCCAGGCGGTGCGCACGGGCAAGCCCTGGTTCGCCCCGGACGACCGGGCTCTCGCCGAGGTGAACGGCACCCGCTACCGGCTCACGCTCGGCGAGCACGAACCGCGTCCGGGCGAGTCAGGGCCGCCGACGGTGCGCCGGTTCATCGAGGCGGTGCGCAGCGCCACGGAACACCAGCGTCCGCGGGGCTGAGTGAACCCACCGCGCCGCGCGCGAGTTGCACACCCCCGCCCCCTGGGTCACTCTGGTCTCACATCACTCTGGGTTTACCGGCGGTGACGCTGCGAACCAGCCCCGTCGGCCACACAGCAGGCGGCAGACCACGCGGCCCCTGCTGGATCCGATCGTCGTCTTCTTCCGGACCTCAATTCGGGGAGTCGCAGCCGTGATCAGCCAGCCAAGCAGGCATTGCACGGTAGAGCTACAAGCCCTGCCGTCGCGGATCGGCCAGGTCCGCAGAATCGTATCTGCGCAGTTGCGCTACTGGCATCTCGATCCCTTGATAGACCAGGCCGCCCTCGGTGTGACGGAGTTGCTCACCAACGTCCACCGGCACGCCGAGCCGGACAAGCTCTGCACCGTGGAGATCGAGCTGCTGCTCGACCGGCTCACGGTCTCCGTCCACGACCACGATCCCCGGCTCCCCCAGGTCCACGACGTGGAGTCCCTCGCCACCTGTGGCAGAGGGCTCGCGATGGTCGCCGCGGTCAGCGAGAGCTGGGGCGCCCGCCCGCAGGGCGACGGGGGGAAGGTCGTGTGGTTCACGCTTCCGGCCGCCCCCTCGCCCACGGTGTCGTTGTCGTCGTATCCCGTGTACGGGGTGGTCGAGAAGACTCCCGCCCGGCCGGCCGTTGTCGGCTGACCGGGCGGTGATCTTCCGCTCGACGTACGGGCGGGGCCTCACTCGGTGGTGATGGCCCGCAGCACGTCGAGCCGGGCCGCCCGCCGAGCCGGGCGCAGGCCCGCCAAGGCGCCCGCGGCCAGCCCCACCAGGGCGACCACCGCGAGCTGCACCGGCGGCACGGCGAACGCGAAGGCGCTCTCGGTCGTGCCGTCGGACGCCTTGACGAGCACCCAGCCGAGAAAGCCGCCCAGCGCGAGCCCGCCGACCGTGCCGAAGGCGGCGACGAGCACCGACTCCCAGCGGACCATGGCCCGCAGCTGGGTCCTGGTCTGGCCGACCGCGCGCAGCAGACCCAGTTCGCGGGTGCGCTCGTGGACGGCGAGGGTCAGCGTGTTGGCGATGCCCAGCAGGGCGATGAGTACCGCCAGAGCGAGCAGCGCGTAGACGAGGGTGAGCATCATGTCGATGCCGCCCGCGGAGGCCTCCGCGTACTCGGAGCGGGTCTGTACGTCCGGGTTGCCGTGGTCCCGCGCCGTCCGCGCGATGGCCGCCTTGCCGTCGTCGGTGCTCACGCCGTCCTTGAAGGTGACGGAGACGACACTGTCGGCGTCCTGTGTGCGGTGCGGGGCCCAGGCCTCACGGGTGATGACATAGTCACCGGCGAGCTCCGACAGGCCGTAGACCGCGCGGACCGTGAAGGTCTCCTTCTCGCCGTCGGCGAAGGCCAGTTCCGCCCTCGAGCCGACCTTCAGGCCCTGCTTCTCCGCCTCCGGCCGGGTAATGGCGATCCCGTCGTCGCCGAGCGCGTCCAGCGAGCCCTCGACCTTCCCGAGGTCGAAGGATTTCGCGAAGGGTTCCGGGTCGGTGACGGTGAGGGCGCGGCCCTCGCCGTTGACCTCCGCGGCTCCCCTGCCGAGGCCGACGGCCGTCTCGACCTCCGGCCGCTCCGCGAGCGCGGGTGCCAGCTTCGGGCTGAGACCGCTGCCGCCCGCGCCGAAGCCGGGGGTGCTGACCGCGACGTCTCCGGCGAAGGAACGGTTCACGGTCTGGTCCATCGTGGCCTTCAACGAGGCACCGAAGACGGTGAAGAGGGAGACGACGGCGACGCCGATCATCAGCGCGCTCGCGGTGGCCGCGGTCCGCTTCGGGCTGCGCAGCGCGTTGCGCCGGGCGAGGCCGCCGGTGACGCCGCGCAGCCGGTCCAGGGGGCCGCCGAGGATGCGTACCGCCCGCGAGGAGGCGACCGGCCCGAGCACGACGAATGAGACGAAGGCGAGGACGGCTCCGGCGCCGGCCAGCCAGAGGGACGGGCTGACGACGACGCCGGCCAGGACGAGACCCACGGCGGCGAGCGCGAGGCCGGCGCCCGTGACGGCGCGGCGGCGTGAGGCCCCCGAGTGGTCGACGGCGGTCTCGCGCAGTGCGGCGAGCGGTGCGGTGCGTCCGGCCCGTACGGCGGGCAGCAGCGCGGAGCCCAGGCAGACCGCCACGCCGACGGCGAGCGGCAGCAGCATGGAGAGCGCACTGATCACCAAGTCGCCTTCCGGGAACGGGAATCCGATGGCGGGGAAGAGTGCCCGCAGCCCGGCCGCGATCCCGATGCCGCCCGCGAGCCCCGCGGCCGACGCGACCACGGCGACCGCGCTCGCCTCGACGAGGGTGGCGGCGGTGACCTGGCGGCGCGAGGCTCCGAGCGCACGCAGGAGAGCGTTCTCGCGGGTGCGCTGGGCGACGACGATGGCGAAGGTGTTGTGGATGCTGAAGGTGGCGACCAGCAGCGCCACTCCGGAGAACACCAGTAGGAAGCCGGTGAAGAGGTCGAGGAACTGGCCCGAGATGTTGTCGGTGCTCTCCGCGGCCGACGCCTCGCCGGTGATGGCCTCAACTCCCTTGGGCAGTACGGGGGCCAGCGCGTCGACGAGCTCCTGCTCGCTCACTCCGGGGCCTGCCCGCACCCGGATGGTGGCGGCCTCGCCGGGCTTCGGCGTGAGGTACTTCTCGGCGTCGGCCCGCGTCATGCCGGTGTACGTGGTCTGCGCCATGCCGTCCTCGCCGCCGAAGGTCGCGAGACCGACGATCCGCACCTCGACGGGGTCGGGGGTGCGGAGCGTCGTCGTGTCGCCGATCTTCAGGTCACCGGCCTCGGCGGCGCCGCGGTTGACGACGACCTCGCCGGACTTCGATGGGGCCCGCCCCTCGGCGAGTCGGTACGCGTTCAGCTCCTCGTCGTCGATCCAGTTGCCGGCGAGAGTGGGCGGGCCCTGCCCGCCGACGGGCTCACCGTCCTTGCCGATCAGCTGCCCCGCGCCCTCGAGGCCGGGCGCGGCGGCCGCCACCTGACCGGTCGCCTCGATCTTCTCGACGAGCTCCGTCGCGACGGGCTTGCGGGTGCCCTGACTGTCGTCGGGCGTGGTGATGGCGTCCGCGCTGCGCACGACGGCGTCGGTCCCGCTGGTGGCGCTGCCGAACATCGTGTCGAAGCTGGCCCGCAGGGTGTCGCCCATGACGAGCGTGCCCGCCAGGAAGGCGACGCCGAGCATGACGGCGAGAAACGTACCGACGAAGCGGCGCTTGTGGCCACGCAGCGAGGAGAGACTGATGCGGGCGGGGGTACGGAGGGAGCCGTGGTGGCCCACGGGGCTACTGGGTCCCTTTGAGCCGCTGGCGTCAAGGGAGTTCATGATGCTGGGTCCTTGGTGTGGGTGCCGTCCGGGGCGGGAGTTGACGCGGGGGTTTGGGGGGCGCGGGGGGTGGGGGGCTCCGGGGCATGGGGTGCGGGCCGCTCCGAGGTGCTGGCCGTGGGCGACTCCGGGGCGCGGGGTGTGGGCCGCTCCGGGGTACGGGCCGCGGGCGGCCCCGAGGTACCGGTCTCAGGCGACTCCGAGACGCGGGGTGCGGGCCGCTCCGAGGTACCGGCCGCGGGCGGCCCCGAGGCACCGGTCTCAGGCGACTCCGAGACGCGGGGTGCGGGCCGCTCCGAGGTACCGGCCGCGGGCGGCCCCGAGGCACCGGTCTCAGGCGACTCCGGGGCACGGGGCGCGGGCCGCTCCGAGGTACCGGCCGCGGGCGGCCCCGAGGCACCGGTCTCAGGCGACTCCGGGGCACGGGGTGCGGGCCGCTCCGAGGTACTGGCCGCGGGCGGCTCCGAGGTACCGGTCTCAGGCGGCTCGGCGGCACGACTCGCGGACCACCGCGAGGCACGAGTTCCGGACCGCTCCGAGACACGGGCCTCAGGCGACTCCGACGCGCCTGTGACGAACAGCTCCGAGGCGCGGGGCGTGGACAGCCCTGAGGCACCGGTCCCGGGCGGCCCCGAAGCGCGAGTCACGGACTGCTTCGAGGCACCGGTCCCGGGCGGCCCCGAAGCACGGGGCGAGGGCGACTCCGAGGCGCCGGTTCCGGGTGGCTTCGCGTCGAGTGACTTGAGGTGGTCCAGGACCTTGTCCGCGGTCGGAGCCGTCATGCGGTCCACGAGGCGCCCGTCGGCGAGGAAGACGACCTCGTCCGCGTGGGCGGCGGCCACTGGGTCGTGGGTCACCATGACGACGGTGCGGCCCATCCGGCGCACCGCCGCGCCGAGCAGGTTCAGCACCTCTTCGCCGGAGCGCGAGTCGAGGTTGCCGGTCGGCTCGTCGGCGAAGACGACGTCGGGGCGGCCGGCGAACGCCCGTGCAACGGCGACGCGTTGCTGCTGGCCGCCGGAGAGTTCGGCGGGCCGGTGGTGCAGCCGGTCGCGCAGCCCGACGACGTCGACGAGCGCGTCCGTCCACTCACGGTCGCCGTCGATCCCGGCGAGGTCCAGGGGCAGGGTGATGTTCTCGGCGACGGTCAGCGTCGGGACCAGGTTGAAGGCCTGGAAGACGAAGCCGACGCGGTCGCGGCGCAGCAGCGTCAGGCGCCGGTCGTCCAGCTTCCCGAGCTCCGTGCCGCCGATGTAGGCGGCGCCCGAGGTGAGCGTGTCCAGGCCTGCCGCGCAGTGCATCAGGGTGGACTTGCCCGAGCCGGACGGCCCCATGATCGCGGTGAAGCGTGCGGCGGGAAACTCGACGCTCACCCCGTCCAGGGCCCGCACGGCGGTGTCCCCGCTGCCGTAGATCTTCACGGCGTCGACGACGCGGGCGGCGCCGGAGACGGTGCCCACGGGGTGGGCGGGCCGCCCGGTCGCGGCGCTCATGCCGCACCGCCCTTGCCCGTCCGGCCGAACTCCTCGTTGAGGACGGTCAGCCGGCGCCAGTACTCGTCCTCGTCGATCTCGCCCGCGGCGAAGCGGTGGCCGAGCACGGCGATGGGCGAGTTCTCGTCGATGGCGGCGGAGGTCCCCGACGCCCGCAGCGGGCCGCGCCGACCGCGCCACACGGTGCGGCGGAGCAGGGTGACGGCGCCGATGACGACGGCCGCCCAGATGAGCGGAAAGAAGAGGATCCACGGGCCGGGCCCGCCGTCCCAGTGCGCCAGGGTCTGCATCTGAAGTCATCTCCTCCGAAGCGGTTTCTGCGGTTCCTGATGCCTCAAATCTCGCGCCGGGGGTGACCCCACGTCGTCGTACGGCCAGCGGCACCCCGCGTACCACCTCGGGAGTACGCGCGGCGTGCGCGCCTGCTTCCCCCGCTCCCGCGCCCGTCCCCGTTCCCATCCCCGTTCCCGACCCCTGGAGTTCTGTACCTACTAGTATGTACAGTGAGCGCATGAGCACTCCGGAGCGCCTGATCGAGTCCACCCGCGAGCTGCTGTGGGAGCGGGGTTACGTCGGTACGAGCCCGAAGGCCGTCCAGCAGCACGCGGGCGCCGGGCAGGGCAGCATGTACCACCACTTCCCGGGCGGGAAGCCCGACCTCGCGCTCGCCGCGATCCGACGCACGGCCGAGGAGATGCGCGCCACCGCCGAGGCCGTCCTGGGCGACGGCGCGTCGGCGTACGCACGCATCGAGGCGTATCTGCTGCGCGAGCGCGACGTGCTGAAGGGCTGCCCGGTCGGGCGGCTCACGATGGACCCGGACGTCATCACGAACGACGAACTGCGCGCACCCGTCACCGAGACACTCGACTGGCTGCGCGAGCGGCTCGCCGCAATCGTCGAAGAGGGCCGCGCCGGTGGCGAGTTCACGGCCACGCTCGACCCACCCGAGATCGCGTCGGCGATCGTGGCGACGGTGCAGGGCGGCTACGTCCTGGCCCGCTCGTCGGGCTCACCGACGGCCTTCGACGCGGCGGTCCGTGGCCTGCTCGCACTGCTCGCGGCCTCCCGCACGACCGCCGCCTTCCCCGCCACCAGCCCCAACTAGCCGCGCCATCAAGGGATTACGTCATGCACGCGATGCAGTACGAGATCACCCTGCCCGCCGACTACGACATGGGCGTCATCCGCCACCGCGTCGAATCGAAGGGCCACCTGCTGGACGAATTCCCCGGACTCGGCTTCAAGGCGTACCTGATGCGCGAGCGCGGCAAGGCCGGCTCGCCCGTGAACCAGTACGCGCCGTTCTACCTGTGGAACACCGCCGAGGGCATGAACTCCTTCCTCTGGGGCCCCGGATTCCAGGGGCTCGTCGACGACTTCGGGCGACCGGTGGTGCAGAACTGGACGGTGCTCGCGTACGAGGAGGGCGGCGCGCCCGGAGCCGTACCGAGGACGGCGGTCCGGCACCGCCGGCCCATACCCCCGTCTGCACGGCTTCCCGAGCTGGCTGACGAACTGGCCGTCGAGGCGCGGCGGTTGGCGCAGCAGCACGGCGCGGTGTGCGCCGTGACCGCCGTGGATCCGCGCACCTGGGAGGCCGTGCACTTCTCACTGTGGGAGCACGAGGCGCCGGCCATCACCGGCGACGTGTTCCAGGTGCTGCACCTCTCGACGCCCGAGCGGGAGAAGCTGCCGAGCGGACGGCAGTGGTGACCGCGAGCACCGGAGCGACCGCGACCCGAACGGACGCAACGGGCCCAGCAGGCCCATCGGTTCGTACGGTGCTGGGTGACATCGCCCCCGCCGACCTCGGCACCTGCGACGCCCACGACCACCTCTTCCTGCGCAGCCCTCAACTGCCGGGCCAGGAACTGGACTCGGCGGACGCCGCGGCCGCCGAACTGGCGGCGTTCCGCGCGGCGGGCGGACACGGCGTCGTGCAGTGGACACCGCACGGGATGGGGCGGCGCGCCGAACGGCTGCCCGAGCTGTCGAGAGCGACGGGCATCCACCTGGTCGCCGCGACGGGACTGCACCAAGCGGCCCACTACACACCCGAGTTCATCGACCGTCTCCGCGCGGTCGGACTTGCGGACCTCTTCTTCCGCGAACTCACCGAGGGCATCGGGGAGTCCGGCGTGCGGGCCGGGCTGATCAAGGTGGCGGGCGGCTTCCACGGCCTCGACGACCACGCGCGCTGGACGATGGCGTCGGCAGCCGAGGCGCACCGCGCGACGGGTGCGCCGATCGCCGTCCACCTGGAGCTGGGGACCGGCGCACTGGACGTACTCGACCTCCTCTGCGGCGAGTTCGCCGTGCCGCCGCACCGGGTGGTCCTCGGCCACCTCAACCGCGCCCCCGACCTCACCGGCCACCTCCAGGCCGCCGAGTCCGGCGCCTACCTCGCCTTCGACGGCCCCTCCCGCTCCCACCACGCCACGGACTGGCGCATGCCGGACGCGGTGCGCTCCCTGGCGGAAGCGGGCTACGGAGACCGCCTGCTCCTGGGCGGTGACACGACGACAGCGGCGGCACGTTCGGTGAACGGCGGTCCCGGCATGCCGCACCTGTTGCGCAGGCTGGGGCCCCGGCTGGCACGCACCGTGGGCGAGGAGCTGGTGGAGCGGATCCTGACGGTGAATCCGGGGCGGGCCTTCGGGGTGGAGTGGGGGTAGGCGGCGGCGACAGCGAGGCGCTCTCGTCGCCCACCCCCCGTAACGTATTGCACTGACCATTCCAAAACCGTTACCGTAGCCACATGGCCCGACCGAGGAGTTTCGACGAGGAGCGGGCCCTGGACGCGGCGATGCGCGCCTTCTGGGTGAACGGCTACGAGGCCACCTCGACCCAGGATCTGTGCGAAGCCACCGGCCTGGGCCGCAGCAGCATCTACAACACGTTCACCAGCAAGCACGAGCTGTTCCGGCGCTCCCTGAACCGGTACATGGAGATGATGAACGCCGGCCAGGTCGAGATCCTGGAGGACGTGGAGCTGTCGGCCACCGAGCGCGTTCGCGCCCTGCTCACCCGCGTCATCGACGGGGAGTTCGAGCACCGCGAGGGCGGGCACAGCATCGGCTGCCTCACCGTCAACACCACCGTGGAACTCGCCGGGCGCGACCCCGAGGCCGCCAGGATGCTGGAGCGCGACCTCGCGACGCGGCTCACCGCGCTGCGCGCCACGATCCGGGCCGGCCAGCTGGCCGGGGACATCACGTCCGCGCGGGACGCCGACACGCTCGCCCGCTACGTCAACGCCGTCATCGGCGGCATGCGGGTCTCCGCACAGGGCGGCGCCGACCGGGCGGCACTGCAGGCCGTCGCCGACACCGCCCTCGACGCGCTGGCGGCCCGCTAGCCCCGGGGGGCGCGGCGACACCTCCTCCACCCCCTCGCCGTACCCTTTCGTGCCCTTTTTCTGTACTGAACCATCCAAAACTCAGCCCGACAGGAGCACCCCACCATGCCCCGCGCCGTATACGTACTGGCCCTCGGCATCTTCGCCATGGTGACCAGCGAATTCGTGGTCGCAGGACTGATGCCGCAGATGGCCGACGGGCTGGACGCCACGATTTCCGAGATCGGTTATCTCATCACCGCCTTCGCCGCCGCGATGGCTCTCGGCGGGCCCTTCCTCACGGTCGCCGTACTGAGGTTGCGTCAGAAGACCGCGCTGATGCTCCTGTTCGGCATCTTCCTGGCGGGCAACGTGCTCGCGGCCCTCGCCCCCGACTACCGCACCATGCTCGTCGCCCGTGTGCTCACCGGTATCGCCTCGCAGGCGTTCTTCGGCGTCTCGATCTCCCTGGCATCCCGCATCACCCGGCCCGAAGTGCGCGGCCGCGCCGTCGCGGTGGCCCTCAACGGACTCATGCTGGGCACGCTGCTCGGGCTTCCGTTCGCCACCGTCGTCGGTGAACATCTGGGCTGGCGTGCCGCGTTCTGGGCCATCACCGTACTGACCGTGCTCGCCGCCGCGGCCACCCTCGCCGGCGTGCCGGGCGGCACCGGCGGCGAGAGCGAGGAGAACGGCACGCTGCGGCAGGAGTTGAGCGCCTTCCGCAACCCCCGGCTGTGGCTCGTCCTCACCACGAGCACCTTCGTGATCGGCGCGACGTTCTCCGCCTTCAGCTACCTCAACCCGATCCTCACGGAGCTCACGGGCTTCGCCACCGGCACCGTACCGCTGCTCCTCATCGCGTACGGCGCCGCCACCGTCATCGGCAACACCGTCGTCGGCCGGCTCGCCGACCGCCGTGCCGTCCCCGTGCTCGTCGTCGGCCTCGCGCTGAACCTGGCCTTCCTCGTCGGGTTCGCGCTCCTCGCCCAACTCAGCGTCCCGGCCGTCGTGTTCATGCTGGGCATCGGTCTCGTCGGCGTCACCATGAACCCCGCCCTGGTGACCCGCGTCCAGCGCACCGGCAACGCCCGGTCCCTGGTGAACACCGTCCACTCGTCCTTCATCACGCTCGGCATCATCATCGCCACCTCCGTCGGCGGCCCCGCCATCGACACCTTCGGACTGCGGGCGCCGCTGTGGATCGGCGCCGGCCTGGCCGCGCTCGGGCTGCTCTCGCTGCTGCCGGATCTGCTGCGCGGCCGGGCCACGGCCGCGGGGCGGACCCGGCCCACCGGCGCCGAAACCGCCGGCACCGCGGGCGAAACCGCGGACGACGTGCCCCAGCCCGTCTAGGGCGACTGGCCCAGCGCCCCCAGGGGGTCGTCGAGCACCGGCTGCCAGGCCAGCTCGGCGGCCCCCACCAGGCTGTTGTGGTCCAGCGTGCAGGCGAGGATCGGTACGCCGCCGCTGCGCCCCCACAGGCTCCGGTCCGCGACCACGGCGCGCAGCCGCTCGGGGTCGGCCTCCAGGAGGGCGCGGTGCAGGCCGCCCAGGATGATCCGGTCGGGGTTGAGGATGTTGACCAGACCGGCGAGCCCGAGGCCGAGCCGGTCGATCAGCGCCTCGGCCGCGGAGCGCACGGACGGGTCGCCGTACGCGTTGCGGAGCAGGTCACGGGCCTGCACGAGCAGCCCCTCCGGCCCCGGTTCACGGCCCGCCTCCGTCAGGAAGGCAAGGGGGTCGGTCTCGACGTCCAGACAGCCACGGCTGCCGCAGTGGCAGGGGCGCCCCGCCGAGTTCACGGTGAGGTGCCCCACCTCCAGGGCGAGGCCCGAACTCCCGGTGTGCAGACGGCCGTCGAGGACGAGGGCGCCGCCGACACCGCGGTGCCCGGTCGCCACGCAGAGCAGGTCCCTGGAGCCGCGGCCCGCGCCGTGGCGGTGCTCGGCGAGCGCGGCGAGGTTCACGTCGTTGCCCGCGAAGGCCGGCCCCGTGACGCCCGCGTCCCGTACGTGTTCGGCGAAGATCTCGGTGACCTGCGCGCCCGCGGGCCACGCCACGTGCAGCGGATTGAGCGCGGTGCCCTCCGGCTGTGCGACCGCGGACGGCACGGCGAGGCCCGCGCCCACACAGCGCCTGCCGGTCTCCCGCAGCAGCCGCGCGCCCGCGTCGACGACCGACCCGAGCACCTGCGCGGGGTCGGCGCCCACGGTCTCGCAGCCCGGCGCGGTCGCCACGATGTTCCCGCCGAGCCCGACGAGCGCCGCCCGGAAACCGTCGGCGTGCACCTGCGCCGCGAGCACCACGGGCCCCTCGTCGGCGACGGCGAGCCGGTGCGAGGGCCGTCCCTGCGAGCCCGCGGCCGCGCTGGGCTTCGCGTCGATCCGGATCAGTCCGAGCGCCTCCAGCTCGGCGGCGACGGCGCCCGCCGTGGCGCGGGTGACGCCCAGCTCGGCGGTGAGCACGGCACGGGTGGGCGCGCGTCCGGTGTGGACCAGTTCGAGCGCGGGGCCCAGCGCGCCGCGCCCTCGCTCCAGGCGCGTACGCGTGGTCATTTCCCCCTCGGCACGGGGGTCAGCCTTGCCGTTCATGAGGGCGAGTCTCCCATGATCCGTACATGGCCCCGCCGTTCCGCCGTCATCTGCTCGTTCCTCCCCGGACCGTCGCGCACGAGGTGATGCCCGTCCCGCAGGCCGCCGCACGACTGCCTTGTACACGACCCGCGCGCACCCTACCCTGACTTTGTGCCGCTACTAAACAAACTCGGGACCGCAGCACCACGGCCCTCCGCACCCGCCCCCGGCCTCCGCCGCCTACGCATCGCTCTGACCGTCTTCTTCGCCCTGGACGGCTTCGTCTTCGCCGGCTGGGTCGTCCGCATCCCCGCCATCAAGGAGCAGACCGGAGCCTCGGCCGGCGAGCTGGGGCTCGCGCTGCTCGCGGTCTCCGCCGGGGCGGTGATCACCATGACGCTCACGGGACGGCTCTGCCGGCGCTTCGGCAGCTTCCCCATGACGGTGGCGTGCGGGGTGGCGCTGCCGCTGAGCGTCGCCCTGCCGCCACTGACGGGCTCGGTCCTCGTCCTCGGTCTCGTCCTGCTGTTCTTCGGGGCCGCGTACGGCGGCATCAGCGTGGCGATGAACAGCGCCGCCGTGGATCTCGTACGCGCGCTGCGGCGGCCGGTGATGCCCAGTTTCCACGCGGCTTTCAGCCTGGGCGGCATGCTCGGCGCGGGCCTCGGCGGCTTGGTCGCGGGGCACCTTTCCCCCACCCCCCATCTGCTCGGCATCACCGTCATCGGCCTCGCGATCACGGCGGCGACGGCGCCCGCGCTGCTGCGGCACGGGGCGGCGGCCGGGCTCGGCGGAGCCGCCGGGGCGCCCGGAAGCGCCGCTGCGGACGCCACCGCCGAGACGCCCGGCGGCACCACTTCGGACGCCATTGCCGATGTGTACGGCAGCACCGCTTCGGGTGCCACCGCCGAGGCACCTGACAGCACAGATTCGGACGCCACCGCCCGGGTAGCCGCGCCCCGCCGCGACGCGTCCCGCCCGGACCGCCGCACCCGCGGACTCGTCCTCGTCTTCGGGCTCATCGCGCTGTGCACCGCGTACGGCGAGGGCGCCATCGCGGACTGGGGCCCGCTGCACCTCGAAGAGGACCTGCACGCGCACCCGGGCATCGCCGCCGCGGCCTACTCGTGCTTCGCCGCCGCCATGACCATCGGCCGGCTCTCCGGCACAGCGCTCCTGGAGCGGCTCGGCAGGACCCGCACGGTGGTCGGCGGCGGCGCGACGGCGTGCGCCGGGATGCTGCTGGGCGCGCTGGCGCCGTCGGCCGGGCTCTCGCTGGCGGGGTTCGCCGTCACCGGGCTCGGCCTCGCCAACATCTTCCCGGTGGCGATCGAACGGGCGGGCGCGCTCGCCGGGCCCGGTGGAGTCGCCGCCGCGTCGACGCTCGGCTACGGCGGCATGCTGGTCGGACCGCCCCTGATCGGGTTCATGGCGGACCGGTACTCGCTGCCCACCGCCCTGACGAGCGTCGCCCTGCTCGCCGCCGTCGCCTCGGTCATCGGCCTGGCGACACGGCACACGGAGACTACGGAGCGTACCGAATCGGTCTGACATCACCCGGAGGTTCCGGTTCCAGCGCACTCCGTCCGACACAATCCCCGCATGGAGATTTCCGAGCACATACAAGTCGTGGACCGGGAGGGCCGGTTGCTGGCCCGGGCCGCCGCGGAGGCGGGGACCGACGCGAAGGTTCCCACCTGCCCCGACTGGCAGGTGCGGGACCTGCTCCGGCACACGGGGATGGTGCACCGCTGGGCCGCCGCGTTCATCACCGAGCGGCGCACCTCGTACCGGCTCGGCGGTGAACTCCCGGACCTGGACGGCGAACCGCTCGTCGAGTGGTTCCGCGAGGGGCACGCCGCGCTGGTCGCGACGCTCGCCTCGGCGCCGCCCGACGTCGAGTGCTGGGCGTTCCTGCCCGCCCCCTCACCGCTGGCCTTCTGGGCGCGGCGGCAGGCGAACGAGACGACCATCCACCGCGTGGACGCCGAGTCCGCGCGCGCGGGCACCCCGTCGCCGATCGATGCCGACTTCGCCGTGGACGGGATCGAGGAGCTGCTGCTCGGCTTCCACGCCCGCGAGAGGAGCCGGGTGCGCAGCGACGTGCCGCGCGTGCTGCGGGTGCGGGCCACGGACACGCCGGACGGGCGGAGTTGGACGGTACGCCTCTCCGACGGTCCGCCGGTCACGGAGCGCGGCATGGCGGCAACGGCCGACTGCGAGGTGTCGGGGCCCGCGGCGCGGCTCTATCTGGCGCTGTGGAACCGGCTGCCGTTCCCGCAGGTGACGGGCGACCGTGCGCTGGCGGCGCTGTGGCAGGAGAGGTCCGCCATCGTCATGGGGTGACCGTCAGGCGGCGGGGGCGTCGAGCATCCGCTTGAGGACCGCCCGCTGCAGAGGTCGCACTTGCCGGTGCAGTGCGCGCCCCTTGTCGGTGAGGGAGACGCGCACGCCCCGCCTGTCCTCGCTGCACATCCCGCGCTCCACGAGGCCGTCCTTCTCCAGGCGGCCGATGAGGCGGGAGAGCGCGCTCTGGCTCAGGTGGACCTGCGAGGAGATCTCCTGCACACGGAACGTACAGCCGCCGTCGTCGGACGAACCCTCGGCCAGCACGTCCAGGACCTCGAAGTCGCTCGCGCCGAGACCATGGGGATGCAGCTCCCGGTCGAGCTCGCACAAGGTGCGCGCATGCACCGCGAGGATGTCCCGCCACTGATCCACGAGCCCCTGCTCGGCCGTTTTCGCCGCCATGACACGCACGGTAGCAGAGATCCGCCCCTTTATTGCGTCGGCATTTATTGCACATGCATATACGGGCCGGGGCGCTTGTACGCCGGGGGCACGCACCGCACACTTCAAGGATGGGGCGACGGACGCAGGCCGAGCGCGACGCGAACACGGTCGAGATCACCTACGCCCTGTTCGTCGCGACGTCCCTCGCGGGCTGCACGGTACTGGCCGTGGGGTCACCGGCGTTCTTCTTCGGCGTGCGGTCGCCCAGCGAGGGCACACTCGTGCGGGCCGGCCTGATCGCCGGGGCCGTGGTCTTCGTCGCCGCCCTGGCGATCATCCTCGTACGGCACCGGCGTGCGCCGCGTCAGCCCAGCCATCCCGGGCGGACCAGGCCTGATTCATAGGCGAGCACGACGAGTTGGGCGCGGTCCCGGGCGTTGAGCTTCACCATGGTCCTGCTGACGTGTGTCTTGGCGGTGAGCGGGCTGACCACCAGACGGCGGGCGATCTCCTCGTTCGACAGGCCGATGCCGACCAGGGCCATCACCTCCCGTTCCCGTTCGGTCAGGCCGCCGAGGGCGTCGGCGGCCGCGGGCTCCTTGGAGCGGGCCGCGAACTCGGCGATGAGGCGGCGCGTCACCCCCGGCGAGAGCAGCGCGTCACCCTCGACCACCGCTCTTACGGCACGCAGCAGTTCCTCCGGTTCGGTGTCCTTCACGAGGAACCCGGACGCTCCGGAGCGGATCGCCTCGAAGACGTACTCGTCGAGCTCGAAGGTGGTGAGCATGACCACCTTCACGTCCTCCAGACCTGGTGCGCCGGTGATGCGGCGGGTGGCGGCGAGACCGTCGAGCAGCGGCATGCGGATGTCCATCAGGACGACGTCGGGGCGCAGTTCCCGCACCAGCCGCACCGCTTCCTCGCCGTCCGCGGCCTCCCCGGCGACCCGGATGTCCGGCTGCGCGTCCAGGAGCGCCTTGAAGCCCGCCCTGACCAACGACTGGTCGTCGGCGAGCAGTACGCGGATCACTGGTCCTCCCGGGGTGCGGTGCGGGCCGCGGGTTCCCGGCCCGCGGCCAGGGGCAGTACGGCGGTCACGCGGAAGCCGCCGTCGGGACGCGGGCCCGCCTCGATCGTGCCATCAAGGGCAGCGGCCCGCTCCCGCATTCCGGCGAGTCCGCTGCCGCTGCCGCCCGCGTCGGCGGCGGTGGCGGGCCCGTCGTCGTCGATCCGCAGGGTGAGCGACGCGGCCTCGTGGCGCACCAGCACGCGCGCGTGGCGTGAACCGGAGTGCCGTACGACGTTCGTCAGCGCCTCCTGGACGATGCGGAACGCGGCGAGGTCCGTGCCCGGCGGCACCTTCGCGTGCACGCCCTCGGTCTTGACCTCGACGGTCAGGCCCGCGCTCCTCGCCTGCTCCACCAGCTCGGGCAGCCGGTCGAGGCCGGGCGCCGGGGCGCGCGGCGCCTCCCCGGGGGCGCGCAGGGTTCCCAGGACCTGACGCACCTCCCCCAGCGCCTCCTTGCTCGCGGCCTTGATGGTGGTGAGCGCGGTGCGGGCCTGTTCCGGGTCGGAGTCGAGCAGCGCGAGGCCCACGCCCGCCTGGACGTTGATGACGGAGATGCTGTGCGCGAGGACGTCGTGCAACTCCCGTGCCATGCGCAGCCGTTCCTCGCCCGCGCGCCGCTTCGCCGCCTGCGCGCGCTCGGCCCGCTCCTTGGCCCACTGCTCACGGCGTACGCGGGCGAGCTCGGAGACGGCGACGATCGCGACGACCCAGACGGCGGCGACGAGCTCCTCGCCCCACGGGCGGGCGCCGTCGTCACCGGGCGGCAGCCAGCGATAGAGCCAGTGCGCGATCAGCAGATGCCCTGCCCAGAGCCCGCCGACGGCACCCCAGGCCGCGCGCCGGTGGCCCGCGACGATCGCGGCGAAGCAGCCCACGGCGACGGCGAGGAACACCGGCCCGTAGGGGAACCCTGCGCCGATGTAGACCAGGGTGAGCGCGGCGGTGACGTACGCGACGGGCACGGGGTGGCGGTGGCGCAGCAGGAGGGACGCCGTGGCCAGGAACAGCAGCACCCGCGCCACAGGACCGACGTCCGCACGGGCCGGCTGACCGTGCCCGGCGAACCCGGAACCGACCTGCACGAACACGGTGAGCGCGAGCGTCGTCAGCCAGGGCAGCCGACGGTGACCCGTCGAGGCCCCGTCCCCGGAGCCCCCGTCCCCGGGGCCCCCGCGCCCGGGCCCCCCGGAGTTCCACCAGGGAGGCCCACCGCCGGGCCGGCGTTCGCGCTGCTGGTCCATGACGGCCACGCTAGACCGGCGCGGGGCCCGCGGGCGTCCGACGGGCGTGGCGATCACGCGTACTCCCGGGGGAGTATTCGGCGGGGAGGAGCTGAGGAGGAGCCGATGAGGTGCTGTCCACCGTGACCGCCGCGGCGGGCAACGGGCAGCCGTCAGCGCGCATCGCTCACCCCAAGGTGAGCAGGATGACCGCCGCGACCGCTCCTACCAGGCCCGCCGTCTGTGCCCGGGTGACTCTTTCGCCCAGTACCGCGAGCCCCAGCGCCGTCGGCACGGCCGGGTACAGGGAGGCCAGGACGACGGCGACGGCCAGCATCTGTTGCTGGGTGGCCCAGAAGTAGAGGATGAGCCCGAGGGCCGCACCCGCGCCGATCAGGACCGCGAGACCGGTCAGCCGGGCGGGCTGCCGGAACGCGGCGGCGTGCCGGCACGCGTTCGGCAGCAGAAGGAGCACCGCCGCGACGCGCCCGGCGGCCACGGGCCACACACCGCTCGCCGGATCCGCCTGCGCGAGGCCGATGTACTGCACCGCCACGCCCGCGCTGGCGATCAGGCCGTCCACGGGCACGCGGGCGGAGGCGGCGGCCTGTGCGCCGCGAGCGCCCCCCGCGGAGACGAGCCAGAGCGCGGGCACGGTGACGAAGATGCCGAGCCAGGCGAGCGCGGTGGGCCGGTCGCCCAGGAACAGCACGCCGCACAGCACCGACAGCGCCACTCCCGTGACGGCGCTCACCGGGATCACGACGCTCATGGCGCCCCGGCTGAGACCACGGTTGAGGAAGTGCATGGCCACGGCACTGCCCACGCCGGAGGCCGCGCCCCACGCCACGTCCGCGAGCCGTACCGCGTCCGCGGGCGCCGCGAGAGCGACCACAAGGGCGAGGAGCAGCCCTCCGACCTGCCCCAGAAAGGTCACTACGGTGAAGTGGATCCGGCGTGACAGCAGGCCGCCGGCGAAGTCGACGATGCCGTAACAGGCCGCGGAGGCCAGTGCGAGAAGAGCGCCCATTCTTTGCAGGTGCCCCGCAGGCCACTTCCGACCCGCCCTTTCCCCTGCTTCCCTTCCCCTCAGCAGCGCCAGCTCTCCAGCAGCGTCAGCTCTGCCGCAACAGGCCCACCCCATCGGCCAGTTGGGTCACCGCATGCGTGAAGAACGCCGACCGGTCCTCGACGAGGCGGTTGAACTGGCCGAACACCTCGAACCCCACGAGCCCGAAGAGCTGCGCCCACGCCGCGACCATCGCCGTGATCGTCGCGGGCGGCAGATCGGGCGCGAGCTCCGCCGCGAGCCGCTCCCCCTCCGTGCGCAAAGCGCCCGACAGGGGCTGGAGGGCGACGCCCCGCCCCTGGTGGGCATCGCGCACGATGCCGATGAGCAGCAGGCCCACGCGCGCGGCGGCCGGAACGGTCGAGTCCGGCGCGCTGTACCCCGGAACGGGCGAGCCGTAGATCAACGCGTACTCGTGCGGATGCCGCAGCGCCCAGGACCGCACCGCTTCACACACCGCCGTCCACCGTCGAACGGGCTCCTCCGTGGCGACCTCCGCGTGCGCGGTCTCGGCGGCGGCCCCGAGGGAGTCGTACGCGTCGATGATCAGTGCGGTCAGCAGGTCGTCGCGGCTGGGGAAGTAGCGGTAGAGCGCGGACGAGACCATGCCGAGCGCGCGGGCGACGGCACGCAGGGAGAGCTTGGCGGCGCCGTCGGCGGCCAGCTGTCTGCGCGCTTCGTCCTTGATCGCCGCGGTGACCTCTTCGCGGGCGCGGGCCCGCGCTCCCTTGGTGGCGCTGGAGGCGCTCGTGGCGCTGGTGGCGCTGGTGGCATCGGCGTTGCTGCTCATGCGGGTCAGTGTGCCACGAGAGCGGAGCAGTGCACACTTTCGAGAGCACTGCTCTTGCTTTGGAGCACCAGCGTCGTGCACACTGCTCTCAAGCGAGAGCAGTGCTCTCGGAATCCGGAATCAAGTTCCGCGCCGGCGTGAACCGATGAACCGATGAACCGAAGGAGAGAGCACCATGTCGTCTACGTCCTCGACCTCCCCGTACTACCTCAAGGGCAGCCGCCTCAACGTCCGTCTGAACAGCGTGATCGGCTGGCTGGCGCGGCACGGCGTCAGTTTCATGGGCAGCGCCGAGCTCTCCGTGCGAGGCCGCAAGAGCGGCAAGATGCAGCGCGTCCCCGTGAACCCGTACACGCATGAGGGCGACGGCTGCCAGTACCTCGTATCGGCGCGCGGGCACTCGCAGTGGGTGCGGAACATGCGCGCGGCCGGCGGCGGAGAGTTGCGGGTGGGGCGCAAGGTGCGCGAGTTCACCGCCGTGGAGGTGCCCGACGCCGAGAAGGTGGCGCTGCTGCGCGGCTATCTGGAGAAGTGGGGCTGGGAGGTCAACCAGTACTTCCAGGGCGTGACCGCCACCTCCTCCGACGAGGAGATCCTGGCGTCCGCGCCCGACCACCCCGTCTTCCACATCACCGTGCGGAAGGGGAGGGCGATCAGCTAAGGCCTGGCTGGCCTGGCTGGCCGGTCTTGCGGAACAGCCCGCGCCCGGCCGACCCGAAAGGCACCCCCTAGCGCTCCCTGGCCTGCAGGGCGCGGCCCACCATCGGGTGCGTGCGGACCAGTTCGCCCAGCGTCGTCGAGCCGCGCGTGATCTTCGCGAAGGCGTTCCACGCGGGCCGGAAGCCCGTTATGGCCGTATGCAGCATGCCGGGGCGGCGCTCGAAGGTCTGGAGCATGCGGCGCCCCACGCTCATCTCCACGCCGAGCCCGGCCTTGATGGCGAAGGCGTAGTTCAGGGCCTGGCGGCGGGCGTCCACGGCGTCGTGCGCCTCGGCGATCCGCACCGCCCACTCCCCCGCGAGCCGTCCGGAGCGCAGCGCGAAGGAGATGCCCTCACGGGTCCACGGCTCCAGGAGCCCCGCGGCGTCGCCGCAGACGAGGACCCGGCCGCGGGAGAGCGGCGAGTCGTCGCTGCGGCACCGGGTCAGGTGTCCGGAGGAGATGCTGGGCTCGAAGCCGGCGAGGCCGAGCCGGGCGATGAAGTCCTCCAAGTACCGCTTGGTGGCCGCGCCTTCGCCGCGTGCGGAGATCACGCCGACGGTGAGGGTGTCGCCCTTGGGGAACACCCAGCCGTAACTCCCCGGCAGGGGGCCCCAGTCGATGAGGACCCGGCCCGCCCAGTCCTCGGCGACGGTCTCCGGAACCGGGATCTCGGCCTCCAGGCCGAGGTCGACCTGGTCGAGCTTCACGCCGACATGTGCCCCTATGCGGCTGGCGCTGCCGTCGGCGCCGACCACGGCGCGGGCCAGCACGGTCTCACCGCTCTGCAGCACGACGGCGACGGTGCGCCGGTCGGGCACCTCGGGTCCGTGCTGCTCCACGCGCGCGACGGTGACGCCGGTGCGGAGCTCGGCGCCCGCCTTCTGCGCGTGCTCGACGAGCTGCTGGTCGAACTCGGGGCGGTTGATCAGTCCGAAGAGCATCTGCCGGGAGCGGCGGGTGCGGGAGAACTTGCCGTCCAGGGTGAACGTCACCGCGTGCACCCGGTCCCGGAAGGGCAGCTCGAAGCCCGGCGGCAGGGAGTCGCGCGAGGGGCCGATGATGCCGCCGCCGCACGTCTTGTAGCGGGGGATCTCGGCTTTCTCCAGGAGGAGGACGGTGCGTCCGGCGACCGCTGCCGCGTAGGCCGCCGAGGCCCCCGCGGGACCGGCTCCGACCACGACGACGTCCCACACGTGCCGGGTGTCGTCCGCTGAGTTCTCGCTGCTCACGTTGGTCTACCGCTCCTGATCCCGCTGTTGGCCGCGCTTTCCCCAGGCATCCTACGGCGGGGGTCCGGCGGCGCCTCCTGTGGGAGGATCACATGTACCCACACATACAACGTCGCACCTACGAGGAGCGTGCCCATGTCGCCGGATCCGATCGCCGAGACCGTCGCCTCACTGATGCCGAGGGCGAAGGCGGAGCTCACCGAACTGGTGGCTTTCAAGTCGGTGGCGGACTTCGAGCAGTTCCCGAGGAGCGAGAGCGAGGCCGCGGCCAACTGGGTGGCCGGCGCGCTGCGCGCCGAGGGCTTCCAGGACGTGGCGCTGCTCGACACGCCGGACGGCACGCAGTCGGTATACGGCTTCCTGCCGGGGCCCGAGGGCGCGCCGACGGTCCTCCTCTACGCGCACTACGACGTGCAGCCGCCGCTCGACGAGGCCGCGTGGGCGACTCCGCCCTTCGAGCTGACCGAGCGCGACGGCCGCTGGTACGGCCGGGGCAGTGCCGACTGCAAGGGCGGCGTGATCATGCACCTGCTCGCGCTGCGCGCCCTGAAGGCGAACGGCGGCGTCCCCGTGAACGTGAAGGTGATCGCGGAGGGCTCGGAGGAGCAGGGCACGGGCGGCCTGGAGCGGTACGCGGAAGCGCACCCGGAGCTCCTTGCGGCCGACACCATCGTCATCGGTGACGCGGGCAACTTCCGCGTCGGTCTGCCGACGGTGACGTCGACGCTCCGTGGCATGACGCTCGTACGCGTCAGTGTCGACACCCTCGAAGGGAACCTGCACTCGGGGCAGTTCGGCGGCGCCGCCCCGGACGCCCTCGCCGCGCTGGTGCGCGCGCTGGACTCGCTGCGCGCCGAGGACGGGTCGACGACGGTCGACGGCCTGACGAGCGACGAGGTCTGGGACGGGCTGCAGTACGACGAGGCCGTCTTCCGCAAGGACGCCAAGGTCCTCGACGGGGTCGGGCTGATCGGCCGGGGCACGGTCGCCGACCGCATCTGGGCGCGGCCCGCCGTCACGGTCCTCGGCATCGACTGCCCGCCGGTGGTCGGCGCGACGCCGTCGGTGCAGGCGAGCGCGCGGGCGCTGATCAGCCTGCGGGTGCCGCCGGGCGTGGACGCGGTGGAGGCGACGAAGCTGCTCCGGGCGCACCTCGAGGCGCACACTCCGTGGGGCGCGCGGGTGCGGACCGAGCAGATCGGGCAGGGCCAGCCGTTCCGTGCGGACACGGAGAGCCCGGCGTACGCGGCGATGGCCGAGGCGATGAGCGAGGCCTACCCGGGCGAGGAGATGCAGTACGCGGGCCAGGGCGGCTCCATCCCCCTCTGCAACACCCTCTCGTCCCTCTACCCGAGCGCGGAGATCCTGCTGATCGGCCTGAGCGAGCCGGAGGCGCAGATCCACGCGGTCAACGAGAGCGTGTCGCCCGAGGAGCTGGAGCGCCTCTCGGTGGCCGAGGCACTGTTCCTGCGGAAGTACGCGGCGAGCTGACCGGCGCGGCACGGGGGCCCGGTGCGGTGCGGCCCCCGGAGTGCTTAGCAAGGAATTAGCCACCCAGCGGGACGCCCGCCTCCAGGTAGAGCGTGGTGCCGCGCTCCCGGGCGCGCAGGGCCCAGCGCAGCCGTTCGTGGCGTACGGGGGGCAGCAGGTCGGCGGCTTCCTGTTCGGTGACGAAGCGCCAGCCGCGGAGTTCGGGGCCCGGCAGCAGCATGCGGACCGCGCCGCTGTCGAGGCGTCCGCCGTCGAAGAGGAACCGCATCCCGCCGTAGCCGGGCGGATTCGGCGGCTCCCAGTCGGCGACCAACAGGCGTGGTGTGTCGGTGAGTTGGATGCCGGTCTCCTCGGCGACCTCGCGCACGCCCGCGTGCGCGGGCGCCTCGCCGGGTTCGACGACGCCGCCGGGAAACTCCCAGCCCGCTTTGTACGTGGGGTCGACGAGCAGCACCCGGTCCTGCTCGTCGAAGAGCAGCACCCCGGCGGCGAGGGTCTCCGCGGTGGGTTCCGGTGTCTGCACGATGTCGCAGACGGGCGCCGCTCCGCTGCGGACGGCGTCGGCGACGTGTTCGGCGGTCTCGTACGGGGTCAGGGCGCTGGTGTCGACGAGGTGGGCGTCCACGTCGAGCCACTCGGCGCGGGCGTTGCGGTACGGCTCGATGTGGTCGAACGACCACTGGCGTACGCGCATGTCGCCGTCCGGCAGGTCCGGCGGTACGGGCCGGCCGGCTATTCGCTCGCGCAGGATCGTTTCGTCCGGGGTGAGCAGGACGTGGCGTACGGGAATCCTGCGCGCGGCGAGACCGCCGAAGATCTCGTCGCGGTACTCCTGGCGCAACAGCGTCATCGGCACCACGAGGATGCCGCCGACCTCGGCGTGCAGGGCGGCAGCGGTGTCGATGACCATGCGACGCCAGATCGGCAGGTCCTGATAGTCGCTCACCTCGTCGAGGCGCTTGGGCGGCAGCAGGTAGGGCAGCGCTCCGCCGATGACCTCGGGGTCGAAGAGTGTGCTGTTCGGGATCAGCTCGATCAGTTCCCGTGCGGCGCTGGTCTTTCCCGCACCGAACGCGCCGTTGATCCAGACGATCACGGTTCCCCCTCTTCTGTTGGCCCCCTGTGGCTTGCCCGCAACACCCTGCCATGGAAACCCGGCGCCGCCGGAAGTGAAATCCCGCACGGCCCACTGGTGTCGCGGCGCCCCCGGAGTCTCCGCCACCCTCCCCAGAACGGCGCGAGTCACCACGTCAAGGGAATCGACTTATGTTCACCCCAATGTGTGGAGGCGCCCTTCATGAATCGTTCCCTCACTCCATGGCGCCCCGGTCCCCGCTAGCGTTTCCCGACAGGCACCCCGGCCCCCGGTGTCCTTACGACTGGCACACCGGTTGCGCCACGCTCCCGATGGAGCACCTCGGCGCCGGCGCTGGGGGGATGGATGAAACAACACGAACTGGTCGACCAAACGCGCGAGGACTCCGCTGAGCCTCCGCGCGTGTACGGACTCGACGACGCGATCGTGATCGAAATGCACGGGGAGCTCGACCTCGTGACGTACCAACGCATGGCTCCGCTGCTGGACGCCGTGACCGCGGGGCCCGAACCACTCGTGATCGTCGACCTGACGCCGGTCACCTTCGTCGACTGCTCCGGGCTCTCCCTGCTCGTGCGGGCCCACCGGCGGGTGGCGCACAGAGGCGGCCGTCTCCGTCTCGTCTGCGCACAGCCGCTGACACTGCGGATGCTGCGCGTCACGAAGCTCACGTCGGTCCTGTCACCGGTCCCGACGCTGGCCGCGGCGCTGCTCGAACCGCACGGTCACGACACGGCCTGACTCCTGACCGGCCGCCCTTCGTGGTGGCGCTGGTAGTGCTCGCGCCAACGCGGCGTCGCCGCCCCGCCCATGACCGTCATCACCACGTCGTGCGCGAGGGTCTCCGTGACGGGCAGGTGGCCGAAGAGCACCCGGTGGTAGGTCGTGGCGCCGAGCATGTCCAGGAGCAGGTCGATGTCGGCGTCGGGACGGATGTCGCCGCGCTCGATGCCGCGCCGCAGGGCCGCCTCCGTGGTCGCCCTCCTGGGATGGAAGATCGTCTCGGTGAAGACGCGGTCCAGCTCGGGGTCATCGGCGAGTTCGGCCATCAGAGCGGGGAGCGTACGCCGGCCCAGGCTGCCGCCGAAGGCGCGGCTGAGGGTGTCGATGCCCTGGATCAGGTCGCAGTGCGTGCATCCGGTGTCCGGCGTGGGCGCGGTCCCCATCGTGTCGGCCAGGGCCGCGATGACGAGGTGCTGCCTGGACGGCCAGCGGCGCCGGATGGCGGGCTTGGACGTGCTCGCGCGCCGCGCCACCGCCTCCATCGTCAGGCCGGGGTAGCCCGCCTCCTCCAGCAACTCCTGTGTCGCGGTCAGGATCGCCTCGTCGAGCCCGGTGTCCCGGGGGCGCCCGGCAGGACGGGTACGGGGAGCGGGGCCGGCGTCGGAGTCGGGGGTTGCCATGGGAGGCAGTATAGGTAGCATGTGATTTCGTTCCGTTCCGGATCGAAATATAAGGAGGGGCTGCCTTGTCCGAGCAGGAGTCGGCAGACGACCGCGTGCTCACCGAGCCGCGGACAACCACAGAACCCACGACACCGGAGAAGGCCCGCCAGGCCGGGCGCGAGAGCGTGTTCCGCGCCCCCTACGCGGCGTTGACCTGGGGCATCGTGCTCTCGGTCGGCCTCGTCGCCTTCGAGTCGATGGGCGTGGCCACGGTGCTGCCCGAGATCGCGGGAAGACTGGGCGGCCTCGGCGCCTACGGCTGGGGCCTGTCCGCGCTGATGCTGGCCAACCTCATCGGCACCGTCGCCGCGAGCCGTGACGCCGACCGGCGCGGCCCCGCGCGACCGCTGGCGCTCGGCCTCGCCGTCTTCGCCGTCGGCTGCGCGCTGGCCGGATCGGCGCCCGACTGGCCGCTGTTCCTTGCCGGGCGCTTCCTGCAAGGGCTCGGCGTCGGCGCCGTCATGGCGCTCGCGTACACCGCGATCTCCCTGGCCTACCCGCAGCGGCTGCGGGCCCGGATGTTCGCGCTCGTGTCGGGCGCCTGGACCATTCCCTCGCTGGTCGGCCCGACAGTCGCCGCGCTGATCTCCGACCACGTCTCCTGGCGGGGCGTGTTCGTCCTGCTCCTTCCGCTGGTGGCGCTGGCCGCCGTACTCGCGCTGCCGCCGCTGCGCCGGCTGGGCGGACCCGGCCGTCCTCCGGCCACGGACGGCGGACCCTGGTGGTCCACTCCGGTGGCCCGCAGCATCCTGCTCGCCGCGGGCACCGGCGTCCTCCTGGCCGGCCTCGAACTGCGCCAATTCGCCTTGCTGCTGACGCTCGTTCTGGCCGGTGGCGCCGTGGCGGTCGTCGCCCTGCGCTCGGTCACTCCGGCCGGCACGCTCAGCGCGCGGCGCGGGGTGCCGGCCGGCGTCGTGCTGCGCTTCCTGCTCTGCGGCGCCTACTTCGGGAGCGAGGCGTTCCTGCCGCTCGGCCTCGTCGAGCTGCGCGAGCTGAGTGCCACGGAGGCCGGGCTCGGGCTCTCCGCGGGCGCGATCACCTGGGTGCTCGGGGCGGCCTGGCAGGGCAGGGCCGACAGCCGTTGGAGCGGCCGCTCACGTGCGGTGCCGATCGCGGCGGGGTTCGCGGTGCTGTTCGCCGGCATCGTGGTGATGGCGCTGGGCATCCTGGTCGACGCGACGCCCTCGCTGACGGCCGTCGCGGGCTGGGCGATCGGCGGCGCGGGCATGGGCGTCGCCTTCAACGCGGCGACCACCGACGCGATGGAGCAGGCCCCCGCCGACCGCCAGGGCGAGGCGTCCGGCGCGATGCAGCTCGCCCAGACCCTGGCGGTCGCCCTCCTCAGCGGCCTCGGCGGGGTGGCGGTCGCCCTGTCCGACGCCCACGGCTCGTCGGTGTCGACCGCACTCACCGCGACGTTCGCGTTGACGGCTGTACTGGCGGCGGTCGGGGGGCTGTTGGCGCGGCGGATCCGGGTGAGCGGGTAGCTGTGAGAGTCCGCGGGGGCCGTATCCACTCACCAGAGGACCGGGGCGCCGGGCTCGCCGTCCCTTACTTGAGCGTGCCCGTCAGCGTCACGTACCCCTCCCCGGGCCCCGCCGGCCCTGTCCACGGCCGGGTGCGGAGGGTCGGCAATCTGCCGTGGTCGAAGGCGAATCGGGGCAGTGAGACGTCGAACGTCTCCGCTATGCCGGTCAGGGCGCGGCTCTCGTCCGAGCGGTCGGTGGCGGGTCCGGCGAGGTCCGGGAACAGGTGGTCGGGGACGAGGGCGGCCGGCAGGTCGCCCCACTGGTGCCGCTCGGCCCCGTGCACCGTGAAGCCGAACCGTTCCTCGCCGTCCTCGGCGCAGGCGAAGTGGAACAGGCCCGGCTGCCGCCAGACCGTGAGAGCGCGGGTGCCGCGGGACAGTTCGGTGCCCGGATGGGCGAGGCGGGCGGGGTCGAAGTGGAACCGCATGCCCGACTCGAAGGCGAAGCTCCAGCCGTCCCGGGCGCCGATCCTGACCACGGGCCCACGCCGCTCCGGTTGTCGGGAGAACTGGAGCTCCCAGGCCTCGGCCTCGCTCGCCACCGGTTCCAGCGGGCCGGTGCCGAACCGCTCCGCCAGCTCTTCGGGACGTATGTCCGCCACGAGGACGAACCGGTACGTTTCCCGGCGCGGTGCGCCGCTCGCGTCGTGGGGCAGCCACCCGAGGCCGTCGCGCACCGGCTCCGCCTCCACCCCGGCCGCAGGGCCAGGCACGGGCGTGTGTACCGCTCCGGTCTGCCCGGCCCTGGGCGTGGTCAGCAGCTGCCGGGCCCTCTCCGGCGTGATGACCGGCCCGAGCAAGGGGTCGCCGAGCAGGCCGAACGGGGCCACGTGATCCTCGCCGTACGGCTCCCACCGCGAAATCGCCGCCGCGACGGTCCGCCAGGCGCCGTCCGTGTCGCCCCAGCGCGCCAGTTTCCTGGCCGCCTCGACGGCGCGTCCGAAGGGGCCGGGTGAGACGTACTCGTACGTGCGGCCCCTGAGCTGCGCCAGGACGGCCTTCGCCCGCTCCCTGTCCGAGGCGTAGTCATCGGTCACAGGGCCGAGCACGAAGCTGTCGTCCCCGTTTCGCCCGCGCAGGTGGTCGCGGACCTTCAAGGGCAGGACCTCGTTCGCGTACAGCGGGTCGTCCATGCGTGGGTCGACCGGCACCCAGCCCTGTCCGCCGAGCAGCGCCCGGAGCTGGGCGGCCAGCAGGCGCGCCCGCGGTCTGCCGAACTCCTGCGCCTCGTCGAAGACGGCGAGCGCGTCATCCAACTCGCCCCGCAGGCAGGCGAGTCGGGCCTGCTCCACCTTGTCGTCGAGCTCCCGCGTCACCGCGTTCTCGAAGGCGGCGTCGTCACCGCCCAGGCAATAGAACTCCTTGTGCCTCTCCTCCATGAAGGCGCGGAACGATCCATACCGCTCAGGCTCGAGCTGGTCACCGCTCCATCCACGATGTACGTAGACCGCCCACTCCCCCTCTGCGTCCACGTCGCCGGGATCGAGGAGCACATCCGTCATGTCCGAGTCGAGCGCCAGCTGCAACGCCCGCCCCCACATACCGGCTTCGAGCACCTGCTGCTCGGTCGCGGTCTCGCCGTAGTGCCTCTCGTACATCTTCCGCAGCTCGTACGGATCTCCGTACCGGCTGATGCCTTCCGCCCCCGCCAGCAGGTGGACGGAGCCGCTCAGGAAGCGCCAACCGTCCGTCGTTTCCAGGAAGGAGCGGAGGGACGGCGGCAGCGGCACCGTGATGCCGAGGCCCCGGACCCGCTCCTCCAGGTCAGCGATCCGCACCGGATCGGCCGGTCCGAAACCCAGCCAGCGCTCCTGGAGGATGTCCTCGTCCAGCTCCTCGAACTCTTCCGCCTCGCCCGCGGCCAGCGCTACCAGACATTCCTCGCTCCACCGCTTGAGCAGCGGCCCCCACTCGAAGATCTCCATACGCGTCATCGTGGCATCCGCCACTGACAGTGACGGGACGGTGAGGGCCCGGCCGGCTTTCCGGGCGCGCCCCGCACACGGTTCACCTGCGTGGATTCACCGGGCACGCCACGTGCACCCGCACCGTCGCCCCTCCCGCGGACGCGCTGTGGATGTCGTGGGTGGTGTACGGCTGCCCCGGCAGGATCGGCCGGTCACATCGGGCGCAGAGCACGGCGGGCCTCCCGGACCTGCTGCTGCAGCTGCCTCCCGGCGGGGCAGTACTTGAAGCGTTGGCAGACCGCGCAGGTGTCGAGGTGATCGAGGAGCCGGCCCTGTCTCTCGATGGCTGTCGTCAGCGTCATGCCGCTCCCCCTTCGACATGTTCCCCCGCGTCAGGCCGACCCGCCTGAGGGTGCCGCACGTTCATGGTGACTCCGCACTCCTTGACCAGTTCTGACGTGACCGTAGAACGCGGCAGGACAAAGTGGGGCACCTGACGTGCGTGTCTCGTTCCGGGGGCGCGCAATGGACGCTTTCCGTGTCGGTTTCCGTATCGAGTTCCGTATCGGTTTACGTATCGGCCGGTACGTCTGGGTCGGCGGTGGGGGGGGGGGGGGGGGGGTTGGGGGGCCCCCCCCCCCGGGGCAGCGGGGGGGGGCGGGGGGGGGGGGGGGGGGCCCACCCCCCCCCCCCCCCCGCGCCGGTACAGGGGTGCGCTCGGTCGGGGGTGCCGAGGTGGCCCCTTCGGCAGATACTTCGCCGGTTGGAGTGGCGCCGGATGCACCTGCCCGGCGCAGCGCCCTGGGTGTCCTAACGCAACGCGGCGGCGATCAGCCCCTCCAGGGCCTCGCGCGACACCTCGCCGCCGTTCACCAGCCGGTCGAAGACCAGTCCGTCGAGGCAGGTCAGCAGGGTGTGGGCACGGTTCTCGACGTCCGGGACGCCGCGCGCCGCGAGGAACTGCCGGACGGCCTCACGGCCGGCGTTCTCGCGGGGGACGAGGATCTCGCGGAGTTCGGGGTCGCGCACGCTCTCGACGGCGCAGGCGTAGCGGGCCAGTGAGCGGCGGCGGCCCTCGCCGGTGAGGCGTTGCCGGGTGAGCAGGGTCATGCCGTCCGCCAGTTCCTCGACGGTGCGCAGGGGTTGCAGCTCTTCGGCCACCGATTGCAGTTCCGCCTGGTCGCGTTGGACGAGGCGGGTGACGAGGCCGGTGAGCAGCGCGGCTCGGGTGCGGAAGTAGGCCGACGTGGTGCCGGTCGGAAGGGCCGCCCGCCGGTCGACCGCCCGGTGGGTCAGGCCGCGGATCCCGTCCTCGGCGAGTACGTCGAGAGCCGCGTCCGCGAGGAGGGTGCGCCGGTTGGAAGCCATGGCTCATTTCTACACCTGTAGAGCTTGAGGTAGCCTCCCGTTTCTACAGGTGTAGAAGAAGTGGGGTAACGGCATGGGCGGCACGGCAGTGGTGGTCGGCGGGGGCATCGGCGGGCTGGCCGCCGCGATCGGCCTGCGCCGCATCGGCTGGGAGGTGACGGTCGTCGAGCGCGCGGCCACGCTCGGCGACGCGGGCGCCGGCATCTCACTCGCCGCCAACGGCCTGCGCGCACTGGACGAACTCGGCGTCGGCAAGGCGGTCAGGGACGCCTCGCGCGGGCAGTACAGCGGTGGCACCCGCACGCCGGAGGGCGGTTGGCTGGCCCGTATGGACGGCGCGGTGCTGGAGAGGGCGGTGGGTACGCCGATCATGGGCATCCCGCGCTCGACCTTGCACCGCCTGCTCCGTGAGTCGCTGCCCGCCGAGGCACTGCTGATCGGCTCGGCGGCCGCGGTCGGGCAGGCCGGGCCCGGGACGGTGCGAGTCGACTGCGGCGACACGGTCCTGGACGCCGATCTGGTCGTCGCGGCCGACGGCATCGGCAGCAAGGTGCGCGAGCTGCTCTTTCCGGCCCACCCCGGCCCGGTCCACAGCGGCTCGACGGTGCTGCGCGCCATCACCGAGCAGCCGGTCGGCCTGCGCACCGACTTCGAACTGACCTGGGGGCGAGGGGCCGAGTTCGGGCACATCGCCTTCCACGACGGGCGGGCCGAGTGGCACGCCGTCCTCAGCCTTCCCGCCGGAACGCGGTTCCCCGACCCACTGGCCGAACTGCGCCGACGCTTCCGCACCTGGCACGACCCGATACCGGCGCTGCTCGACGCGACCCGGCCCGGCGACGTCCTGCATCACGACGTGAACGAACTGCGCACGCCCCTCCCCTCGTTCGCGGTCGGCCGGATCGCGCTGCTCGGCGACGCGGCACACGCGATGACGCCCAACCTCGGGCAGGGGGCCTGCCAGGCGCTGGAGGACGCGGTCTCCCTGGCGGCCGCGCTCTCTGCCGAGTCCACCGTCGAAGCCGCGCTCACCCGCTACGACGCCGAGCGCAGGCCGCGCAGCCAGGAGGTCGCGCGGGCCGCCCGGCAAGCCGGCCGGATGGGCCAGCAGCTCTCCCACCCGCTGGCCGTCGCCCTGAGGAACACGGCGATGCGGCTGACACCCTCGCGCGCCGCGATGCGCATGATCCTCCGGCATCACGCCTGGGTCCCGCCCCGGCTGAACTGAGCGGGTTCACCCCTTCCCCGTCCCCAGCGTCAGCCCCGCGATGAAGTGGCGTTGCAGGAGGAGGAAGACGAGGACCGTCCGAGGAGTTGGACCCCATGGTGACTTCGTTCTTCTTGCTGCCCGGCTTCTCGCCACAGGCGCTGAGCAGCGCGGGAAGCGCGACCGCCCCGGCTCCGACGGCGGTCCCGCGCAGGAGACCGCGCCGGGACATCCGATGTCCTGTCATGTCTCTCGGAGTGCCGGGACCGCTGAACGATGACTGTGCCATGTCCCCCTCCTCGGGGTTCAACCGAACACAACCGAACGCGAGGGTTGGATCTCACTCCCAAGAGGCACCGCCGTCAAGGGGACCGGCGCCCGGTCTCCGAACCAGTACCGCTCCCCTTCCAACAGAGTCCAACAAGCCCTACCGTAAGCGCGCGCGTGACTCGTACAGGCAAGCAAACCCCCCAGCTTCCGCGAGTACGGAGGAACGTAACGATGCGTCATCTCCCCGCCCGCACCACCCGCCCCTCCCGCACCACCCGCCGAAGAGTGGTCGGATCGCTGACCGCCGCGCTGCTGTGCGCCGCCGGGCTCGCCGCGCCCGCCGCGGCACGTGACACCGCCGCCCCGCCCGCCACCGGGCAGGCCGCGGACGCCCCCGACGCCCCCCGCGCAAAGCTCCCCGACGGGCTGGCCCGGACCCCGCCCATGGGCTTCAACAACTGGAACTCCACCCACTGCAGAGCCGATTTCAACGAGGCGATGATCAAAGGGATCGCGGACATTTTCGTCGAGAAGGGCCTCAAGGACGCCGGATACGAGTACGTCAATCTCGACGACTGCTGGGCGCTGCCGCAGCGCGACGCGAACGGCAAACTGGTGCCCGACCCGGTGCGTTTCCCGAACGGGATCAAGGCCGTTGCCGACTACGTCCACGCCAAAGGGCTGAAGCTCGGCATCTACACCAGCGCGGGCACGAAGACCTGCAATTCCGCGGGCTTTCCCGGCGCGCTCGGCCATGAACGCAGCGACGCACAGCAGTTCGCCGACTGGGGCGTCGACTACCTCAAGTACGACAACTGCAACAACCAGGGCGTGGACGCCAAGAAGCGGTACATCGCCATGCGTGACGCGCTGAAGGCCGCCTCCGAGACCACCGGCAGGCCCATCGTCCACAGCATCTGCGAATGGGGCGAGAACAAGCCGTGGGAGTGGGCGGCGGACGTCGGCCACCTGTGGCGCACCACCGGTGACATCAGCGACAACTGGGGCTCCATGCTGTCGATCATGAAGCGGAACCTGCCGCTCGCGAAGTACGCGGGCCCTGGCCACTGGAACGACCCCGACATGCTCGAGGTCGGCAATGGCGGCATGACGGACACCGAGTACCGCACCCACTTCTCGATGTGGTCGATCATGGCCGCGCCTCTGCTCATCGGCTCCGACCTGCGCAAGGCCTCCCCCGAGACCTTCGAGATCCTCGGCAACGAAGAGGTCATCGCCGTCGACCAGGACCCGCTCGGCAAGCAGGGCGAGGTCGTCTCGTCCGAGGGCGGGCGATGGGTCGTCGCCAAGGAGATGAAGGACGGCAGCCGCGCCGTCGCTCTCTTCAACGAGACCGGCACCGCGCAGTCCGTCTCCACGACGGCGAAGGCGGTCGGCCTCCCCGCGGCGGACGCGTACACCCTGCGCGACCTGTGGGAGCACAAGAGCTACAACACGGCGGGCCGGATCGCGGCGACCGTCCCCGCGCACGGCACCGTACTGCTGCGCGTGTCCGCCGACGGCAAGTGGGCGCACCACCCGCCGGCCGCCGAACTCGGCCTCGACGGCAGCCTGTTCGTGGAGCCGGGCAAGACCGCGGAGGTCACCTCCAAGGTCACCAACCTGGGCCGCACCTCCGCCCAGCGCGTCTCCGTGACGCTCGGCGCGCCCTCCGGATGGACCGTGCGGGCCACCTCGCCGACCACGGCCCGCTCACTGCGGACCGGCAAGGCGCTCGCCACGTCCTGGACCGTCACCGCGCCCGCGGGCACGAAGCCGGGATCGTACGACGTGACCCTCAAGGCCTCCTACCGCTCGCCGCACGGCGCGCGGGCCGAGAAGGTGCTGCCGCTCACCGCCCAGGTGGTCGTCGCGCCCCCGGCGGGCAACTCGCTCCTCGGCGACCTGCCGTGGCTGTCCGCGACCAACGGCTGGGGACCCGTGGAGCGCAACACCAGCAACGGCGACAGCGGCCTCGGCGACGGCAGGCCGATCACCATCGGCGGGAAGGTGTACGCGAAGGGGCTCGGCGTGCACGCGGAGAGCGCCGTCGAGTACTACACCGGAGCGGCCTGCGAGAAGGTCGCCGCACAGGTCGGCGTCGACGACGAGACGATCGTGAAGGGCACCATCGCCTTCGAGATCTGGGCGGACGGCAGGAAGGCCGCCTCGACCGGGGTGCTCACCAACGCCATGCCCGCACAGGAACTGTCCGCGGACGTGAGCGGCGCCCAGGTCGTCCGCCTCGTCGTCACGGACGGCGGGGACGGCATCGACTCCGACCACGGCGACTGGGCGGAGGCCGCCCTGAGCTGCTGAGAGCCTGTGTCAGCCCCCCACGGCGGACCGCAGGTCCACGGCCGCGCTCGGCATCCCGTCGAGCGCGGCCGCCGCCGCTCCCACCAGGCCCGCGTCCGTCCCCGTCAGCGCGGGGGCCACGGTCAGCCGGCGTACGAAGGAGAGCGTGGCGTAGTCCCGCAGGGCGCGGCGCAGCGGCGTGAAGAGCACGTCGCCCGCCTTCGCCACTCCCCCGCCGATCACCGCGATGTCGATCTCGACGAGCGTGGCCGTGGCGGCGATCCCGGCGGCCAGCGCCTGGGCCGCCCGTTCGAAGGAGGCGAGCGCGACCGGGTCACCGGCGCGCGCGGCGGTCGCCACCGCGGCCGCCGACGCGTCCCCGTCGGCGCCCGGACGCCAGCCGTCCGCCACGGCCCGGCGCGCGATGTTCGGACCGCTCGCGATCCGCTCGACGCAGCCGCGCGCCCCGCACGGGCAGGGGTCGCCGTCGAGGTCCACGCTGATGTGGCCGATGTGGCCCGCGTTGCCGGTGGGCCCAGGGTGGAGTTTGCCGTTGAGGACGAGGCCGCCGCCGACGCCCGTCGACACGACCATGCACAGCGCGTTGTCGTGGCCGCGGGCGGCGCCCTGCCAGTGCTCGGCGGCGGTCATCGCCACCCCGTCGCCGACCAGGACGACGGGCAGGCCGCCGGTGACCGCGCGGACCCGGTCGACCAGCGGATAGCCGCGCCAGCCGGGGACGTTGACGGGACTGACCGTGCCGGCCGACGCGTCCACGGGGCCCGCGCTGCCGATGCCCACGGCCGCCGCCCGGCCCCACAGATCGCCGGCGGTCAGCTCGCCGAGGACCTCCTCGACCGCCCGCATCACCGTGTCGCCGTCCTCCCGCGCGGGCGTCGGCCGCTGCGCACGCTGAAGAATCCGGCCGCGCCCGTCCACCAGGGCTCCGGCGATCTTGGTGCCGCCGATGTCGAGTGCGGCGACGAGGTCCATGTGCATCTGTGTCGGGTCTCCTGGTGTATCGGCTGTATCGGCAGGCCGGAGAGTGCGAACCGTCAGTCTCCCCCGGATCTGACAACGTTGTCCAGGCCCTATGCTCGACGCCATATGCTCGACGACTCCGTGGACGACAGGACAGGACAGCGCACTGTGGCCGAGACCGCCTCTCGACGACCCGAGAACCGTTACGGCAACCGGCCGACCATGAAGGACGTGGCCGCGCGCGCGGGCGTCGGTCTGAAGACGGTCTCGCGCGTCGTGAACGGCGAGCCGGGCGTCACACCCGACACCGAGCGCCGCGTCCAGGAGGCCATCGAGGCCCTGGGCTTCCGCCGCAACGACAGCGCGCGCGTGCTGCGCAAGGGCCGCACCGCCAGCATCGGCCTCGTCCTGGAGGACCTCGCCGACCCGTTCTACGGACCGCTGAGCCGCGCCGTGGAGGAGGTCGCCCGGGCCCACGGCGCCCTGCTCATCAACGGATCGAGCGCCGAGGACCCGGACCGCGAGCAGGAGCTGGTGCTCGCCCTGTGCGCGCGGCGGGTCGACGGGCTCGTGGTGATCCCGGCCGGTGACGACCACCGCTATCTGGAGCCGGAGATCGCCGCGGGGGTCGCCACCGTCTTCGTCGACCGGCCCGCCGGGAAGATCGACGCCGACGTGGTGCTCTCCGACAGCTTCGGCGGCGCGCGGGACGGCGTCGCGCACCTCATCGCCCACGGTCACCGCCGTATCGGCTTCATCGGTGACCAGCCGCGCATTCACACCGCCATAGAACGGCTGCGCGGCTACCGGGCGGCGATGGAGGACGCGGACATCCCCGTCGACGAGGCGTGGGTGTCGCTCGGCGTCACCGATCCGGAGCGGGTCCGTACGGCGGCCGAGACGATGCTGAGCGGCCCCGAGCCGGTCACGGCAATCTTCGCGGGCAACAACCGGGTGACGGTGACCGTCGTCCGCGTCCTGGCCGCCCTCGACCGTCCCGTGGCCCTCGTCGGCTTCGACGACATCGAACTCGCGGATCTGCTGAGCCCGGGCGTGACGGTCGTCGCGCAGGACGCGGCGCAGCTGGGCAGGACGGCGGCGGAGCGGCTGTTCCGGCAGCTCGACGGTGTGTCGGAGGCTCCGGAGCGGGTCGAGCTGCCGACGCGGCTCATCACGCGCGGCTCGGGCGAACTGCCGCCGGCCGGCTGACCCGCCCGACCGGCTCGCCCGACTGACTCGCCCGACTCGGGGAAGGGTGCCTGTCATGACCACCGCATTGATCATCGGCGACGTCCAGCAGGGCATCGTGAACGGCTATCCGTTCGCCAGGCGTGTCGTGCCGCCGCTCACCGAACTGATACCGCGCGCCCGCGCGGCCGGCGTCCTCATCGTGTTCGTGCACTTCGCCCTCCGGAGCAACGGATCCGACCTGCCACCGGACAACGCCATGTTCAGGACGTTCTACGAAGCCGGGGACACCTTCCACGAGGGGTCGCCCGGGGCGGAGATCGCGCTGCCGGTCGCCGACGAGGACATCGTCGTGCTGAAACGCCGCGCCAGCGCGTACGCCGGCACGGACCTCGAACTCGTACTCCGCGCGCGCGGTGTCAGCGCGGTCGCGGTCGCCGGCGTCGCGACCAGCGCGATGGTGGCCGCGACCTGCTACGACGCGGCGGACCGCGACTACCGCGTGACCGTGCTGCGCGACGGCTGCGCCGACGGCGACGTGGCCATACACGACTTCTTCATGGACTCCGTCTTCCCCACCCGGGGCTTCGAGGTCGTGTCCTGCGCCCACTGGCTCGCCGAGAAGCCCTGACGGCTGATCGGCTACGGCCAGAAGGCGACAGCGAGAGCGATCAGCGTGCCGAGGCCCAGCAGTCCGCCGATGGCTCCGACGACGAGACCGGCCCGATGGCCCGCGGGTCTGAGCTCCGTCCAGCCCAGTTCCTCGGCCGCGCCACGGATCAGGCGGTGGCCGTCGGCGGACGAGAACGACGTCCGCTCGCCGCCGTCCAGTGAGCGGCTCCAGGTCCGGTAGCGGCTCCGGCCGATCTCCACCTTGACCTGTGGCACCCCGAACGGGCCGCGCTCGCGGGTGCGGACGACGTCCGTCATGGTGAACGTCTTCTCGCGCGGGCGCAGTTCGACCCGGTAGGTGTGCACCTGTGTGACGTGCCGGCCCAGTGTCGGGACGTCCACCACCAGGTCGAAGCCGCGCTCCGTCCGCCGCAACCGGTACGACGTCCCGGCCGCGGCGGCCGCCACGCGCGCGTACAGCGCTTCGCTCATCGGCTCCATCCCCGTCTCGTGCCGGCCTCAGCAGACGGGCAGGCCCGGCAGCGGCTTGTCGTTGTCGCCGCCCTTGATGTAGACGTCGCTGACGAAGACACCGGTGTTGCCGCTGTCGTCGTCCGTCTTGGCCCACCAGACGTTCGTCCATTGGCCCTGCGTCTCACGGCGGCCCAGGTTCTGCTGGCAGTAGAAATAGTTGGTGCCCGCGTTCAGCGTGCCCACGTGGGCGCCGCCCGCCGTGTACGACTTCGCGGTCTGCCACACGTCGCAGTTGTACTTGCCGCCGCCGGCCGGATGGCAGACGGGGTCCGGCGCGGAACCGCCCTCGGTCGGCTTGGTGGTGGGGCCGGGACGCTCGCCGGGCCGGTCGGCTTCCCCGTCCTTGTCGTTGTCGTTGTTCTCGTCCTTGTCCTGGTCCCGGTCGGCCGGGTCCTTGGCGTCCTTGTCGGCGCCTTCCGCGTCGTCGGAGGGCTTCGTGTCCGGCTTGCGGGGCTTCTCCTCGCCCTGCCCCGACGGCTTGCGGGGCTTCTCCTCGCTGCCGCCCAGCGGGCCCCTGCTCCCGTCGTCCTCCGACGATCCCGCGCCTCCGGAGGCCGCGCCCTCGCGCGCCTGACTTCCGCCGTCGTCCTTGCTGTTGAGTACGGCCGCGGTGGCTCCCGTCGCCGCGAGGACGACGGCCACGGCAGCGGCGGCGAGCAACGCTCGGCCGCGGCGCGGGCGTTGCGTGGCGCGGGCCTGGGCTCGGGTCTCCGCGCGGCTCGCGGAAGGAGCGGGACCCTGCGGCGCCGCATACGGGGCAGGGGCAGCGGGGGCAGGGGTCGGGGACGGCGGGGGCCCGAAGCCGGGCGGCGGGCCGCTGGGGATGCTGCGCTCCGTCGTGCCGGACGGTCCCTGCGCGGGCACCCCCGCCGCGCCCCGCGCCGCCGCGACACCGTCGAGCAGCAGCCGCGCGGAGTCCGCGTCGGGGCGCGCCTGCGGGTCCTTGTCCATGAGCTGCCGCAGTACGGGCGTCAGGGGCCCCGAGCGCCGTGGTTCGGGCAGCGGGTCGGTGACGATCGCGGTGAGCGTGGACCACGTCGACGTACGGCGGAAGGGCGAGGCGCCCTCGACCGCGGCGTACAGCGTGGCGCCGAGGGCCCAGACGTCGGAGGCGGGGCCCGGGTCGTGGCCCTGGGCGCGCTCGGGCGCCAAGTAGTCCAGGGAGCCGATGAGTTCGCCGCTGCGGGTGAGGTGGGTGGCCGAGCCGTCGCCGGGGTCGTCCATCGTGGCGATGCCGAAGTCGGTGAGGACGACGCGGCCGCCGGACTCCAGGAGGATGTTGCCGGGCTTCACGTCGCGGTGCAGGACGCCCACGCGGTGTGCGGCGGCGAGGGCCTCCATCACCTTGGCGCCGATGGCCGCGGCCTCGTGCGGGTCGAGTGCGCCGCGGTCGCGCAGCACGTCGTCCAGGGAGGGTCCGTCGACGAGTTCCATGACGATGAGGGGCCGTCCGTCGACCTCCGCCACGTCGTGCACGGCGACCACTCCGGAGTGGCGTACGCGGGCGGCCGCCCGGGCCTCGCGCTGCATGCGCAGCCGCAGGTCGGCCAGTTCGGGCCCGGCCGCGTCCGTGAACGTGCGGAGTTCCTTGACCGCGACCTCGCGGTGCAGCACCTCGTCGACGGCGCGCCAGACGACGCCCATGCCGCCGCGGCCGAGCTGCGCCACGACGCGGTAGCGCCCGGCGAGGAGTCTGCCGATCCCGTCGGCCTGCTCCCGGCCTCCTGGCTGCCCGTGGCCTCCTGGCTGCTCCTGGTACCCCGGCTGTTCCTGATCCCCCGAAAACAACTGCTGCCCCGTTCTGTGACGCCACTTTCCGTGGCGTACAGACTACGGGGCAGCAGAGACGGCAGAGGCCGGTGTTACTTGCCCGACACCGTGAGGTCGCCGCGGCGCGGGCCAGCGAAGCCCTGCAGGCGGGCCAGGGTCAGGCCGGTGAGGCGGGTGACCTCGCCCGCGTCGAGGGCGCCGCAGTCCAGGCCGCGCAGCAGGTAGCCGGCGAGGGCCTTGGCGGTGGCGGGCTCGTCGGCCACGCCGCCGCCCTCGTGGTGACCGGCGTAGGCGGCGAGGCGGGCGGCGGCCGACTCGAAGCCCTCGCGGTAGAACGCGAACACCGCGGCGTAGCGCGTGGGGATGTGGCCGGGGTGCATGTCCCAGCCCTGGTAGTAGGCGCGGGCCAGGGCGCGGCGTGTGAGGCCGTAGTGCAGCCGCCAGGCGTCGTGGACCTTCTCGGTGGAGCCGACGGGCAGGACGTTGGTGGAGCCGTCCGAGACGCGCACTCCGGTGCCCGCGGCGGCGACCTGCATGACGGCCTTGGCGTGGTCGGCGGCCGGGTGGTCGCTGGCCTGGTAGGCGGCGCTGACGCCGAGGCAGGCGCTGTAGTCGAAGGTGCCGTAGTGCAGGCCGGTGGCGCGGCCCTCGGCGGCCTGGATCATGCGGGCGACGGCGGCGGTGCCGTCGGTGGCGAGGATGGACTGGCTCGTCTCGATCTGGATCTCGAAGCCGATGCGGCCCCGCTCCAGGCCGCGCGCCTTCTCGAACTCCTCCAGGAGGCGCACCATCGCGGTGACCTGCTCGGGGTACGTCACCTTGGGCAGGGTCAGGACGAGCCCGTCGGGCAGGCCGCCCGCCTCCATGAGGCCGGACAGGAAGACGTCGAGGGTGCGGATGCCGCGGTCGCGTACCGCCTCCTCCATGCACTTCGTGCGGATGCCCATGTACGGGGCGGCGGTGCCGTTCTTGTACGCGTCGGCGACCAGGCGGGCGGCGCGGGCGGCGTCCTGGTCCTCGTCGGCGCCCTTGTAGCCGTCCTCGAAGTCGACGCGCAGGTCTTCGACGGGCTCGCGCTCCAGTTTGGTGCGCACGCGCGTGTAGACGGCTTCGGCGAGGTCGTCGCCCAGGCCGAGGACGGCGGCGAAGGAGGCGGCGTCCGGGGCGTGCTCGTCGAGCATCTCCAGGGCCTTGTCGCCCCAGGTGCGGATGGTGTCGGCGGCGAACTGCTCACCGGGGACGTAGACGGTGTGGACGGGCTGGCGGGTGCCGGGGTCGCCGGGGTAGCGGCGGTCGAGCTCCGCGTCCACCGGGGCGAGGGAAGCGCTGATGCCCTCGCTGACCGCGCCGGCGAGGCTCGTCGCCACCTTCTCTTGCTGACCCATTCCTGCATCCTCCACACGCTCGGTGCCGCGCCCGGCATTTCCGCTTCACGGAATCAACAATCCGTATAGCGAAGTTATCCGCGACCTTCGTGCTGGTCAACACCCTCTCGTGTCCTGCATCCGTAGCCACCCCGGCGGTTCACGCGTGTCCAGAACCGCGCGGGCGGCGCTCTTGGAGAGTCTTCCCCCATCCCCGCGCGCCCACGGTCGGAGTCGCGCGGCCCGAACCGAAGGAGACCGTGTGCCGATCGACTCCCGCTTCTCGCGCCGTACGGGTCTGCGGACCGCGCTCGCCGCGACCGCGGCGCTTCCCCTCTTCGGCAAGGCGCTGTCCGGCGGTCCGGCGCACGCCGCGCAGCAGGCCGTCCCGGCGGCCGTCAACGCGCCGGAGGCCCGCCTGGACGTCATGACGTTCAACGTCCGTTTCGCCAGCGCCAAGCCGCCGCACACCTGGGCCGAGCGCCGCCCCGTGATGAAGGAACTGCTCCTGCGCGCCAAGCCGCACGTCATCGGCAGCCAGGAAGGCCTCTTCTACCAGCTGCGGGACATCGAGTCCGACATCGGCACGGAGTACGACTGGATCGGCACGGGCGTCGGGGGCGGCAGCCGCGACGAGTTCATGGCCGTCTTCTACGACGTCCGGCGGCTGGAACCGCTGGAGTTCGAGCACTTCTGGCTCTCGGACACGCCGGACGTCATCGCGTCCAACACTTGGGGCGCCCGCTCGACCCGCATGGCCACCTGGGTCCGCTTCAAGGACCTGATCACGGGCACCGAGCTGTACGTCCTCAACACGCACCTGGACCACATCAGCCAGAACGCGCGCGCCCGCTCGGCGACGCTGATCGCCGACCGCGTCCGCCGCCTCAAGTCGTCCCTGCCGCTCGTCGTGACGGGCGACTTCAACGCCCACGCCCACAAGAACCCGGCGGTCTACGACACGCTCCTGCGGGCCGGTCTCGTCGACACCTGGGACGCGGCGGAGGAGCGCGGCAAGGCGTACGCCACGTACCACGGTTACGGACCGCTCACCCCGGACGGCAACCGCATCGACTGGATCCTCACGCGGCCGACGGCCCAGGTCCACTCGGCCTCGATGAACACGTTCTCGCTCGGCGGCCAGTGGCCGAGCGACCACCTGCCCGTGCAGGCGACGCTGACGCTGTGACGCGCCGAGGCCCCCGACCCCGCGCACCGCGGGAACGAGGGCCTCGTACGGGGAGGAGCTCAGCCCTTGCGGGTCTTGACCTCTTCGGTGAGCTGCGGGACGACCTCGAAGAGGTCGCCGACCACGCCGTAGTCGACCAGGTCGAAGATCGGGGCCTCGGCGTCCTTGTTGATGGCCACGATGGTCTTCGAGGTCTGCATGCCGGCGCGGTGCTGGATCGCGCCGGAGATGCCGGAGGCGATGTACAGCTGCGGGGAGACCGACTTGCCGGTCTGGCCGACCTGGTTGGAGTGCGGGTACCAGCCGGCGTCGACCGCGGCGCGCGAGGCGCCGACGGCGGCACCGAGCGAGTCGGCGAGGTTCTCGATGATCGAGAAGTTCTCGGCGCCGTTGACGCCGCGGCCGCCGGAGACCACGATCGCGGCCTCGGTCAGGTCGGGGCGGCCCGTCGACTCGCGCGGGGTGCGCGAGACGACCTTGGTGCCGGTGGCCTTCTCGGAGAAGGAGACCGTGAGGGCCTCGACGGCGCCCGCGGCCGGGGCGGGCTCCACGGCGGCCGAGTTCGGCTTGACCGTGATGACCGGGGTGCCGTTGGAGACGCGGGACTTGGTGGTGTACGAGGCGGCGAACACGGACTGCGTGGCCACCGGGCCCTCGTCGCCGGCCTCGAGGTCGACGGCGTCCGTGATGATGCCGGACTTGATGCGGACCGCGAGGCGGGCCGCGATCTCCTTGGCCTCGGCCGAGGAGGGCACGAGCACGGCGACCGGGGACACAGCCTCGTAGGCGGCCTGGAGCGCGTCCACCTTCGGTACGACGAGGTAGTCGGCGAACTCGGGGGCGTCGGCGGTGAGGACCTTCACCGCGCCGTGCTCGGCGAGCGTGGCGGCGGTGGCCTCGGCGCCGGCACCGAGGGAGACGGCGACGGGGTCGCCGATGCGGCGGGCCAGGGTCAGCAGCTCAAGAGTGGGCTTGCGGACGGCGCCGTCCACGTGGTCGACGTAGACGAGAACTTCAGCCATGGGACTTCAATCTCCTGCGGTTACGAAGAAGTTGGGGCGGTTGAGGGGATGACTGAAGCTCAGATGAACTTCTGGCCGGCGAGGAACTCAGCCAGCTGCTTGCCGCCCTCGCCCTCGTCCTTGACGATCGTGCCGGCGGTGCGGGCCGGACGCTCGGCGGCGGAGTCGACCTTGGTCCAGGCACCCTCGAGGCCGACCTCTTCGGCCTCGATGTCCAGGTCGTCCAGGTCGAGCGACTCCACCGGCTTCTTCTTGGCGGCCATGATGCCCTTGAAGGACGGGTAGCGGGCCTCGCCCGACTGGTCCGTCACGGACACGACGGCCGGCAGGGACGCCTCCAGCTGCTCGCTGGCGGTGTCGCCGTCACGGCGGCCCTTGACGACACCGTCCTCGACGGAGACCTCGGAGAGCAGCGTGACCTGCGGGACGCCGAGGCGCTCCGCGAGGATCGCCGGCAGCACGCCCATGGTGCCGTCGGTGGAGGCCATACCGGCGATGACCAGGTCGTAGCCGGTCTTCTCGATGGCCTTGGCGAGCACCAGCGAGGTGCCCATCACGTCGGTGCCGTGCAGGTCGTCGTCCTCGACGTGGACGGCCTTGTCGGCGCCCATGGAGAGCGCCTTGCGCAGCGCGTCCTTGGCGTCCTCGGGGCCGACGGTCAGCACGGTGATCTCCGCGTCGTCCGCCTCGTCGGCGATCTGCAGCGCCTGCTCGACCGCGTACTCGTCGAGCTCCGACAGCAGGCCGTCGACGTCGTCGCGGTCGACGGTCAGGTCATCGGCGAAGTGCCGGTCGCCGGTGGCGTCGGGCACGTACTTCACACAGACAACGATCCTCAAGCTCACGCCGGCTCTCCTACTGCATCGTCTTTATTGGGCTGCTGCCTTGGCTTATGGCTACTGCCTTCTTGCAGGCAGCATAGGCGCCTGAAGCGGCGGATCCCGGTCGGGGCGGCCCGCGCTCCGACCGAAATATTACTCATGAGTACACCCAGTTCATTCCCACTGAGCAAGCGCTTTGAACTGTGACCTTCCCAACGCTCCGTAATCAAGCGGAGCGGCCCGCCGGGGGAACTCTCAGTCGCGCAGAGCGTTGAAGCGCCCGTGGTGGTACAGGAGCGGGCGCCCCTCGTCCTCGCGGTCGCCGACGACGGCCTCCGCGAGCACGATGCGGTGGTCGCCGGCGGGCACGCGGGCGACGATCCGGCACACCAGCCAGGCGAGCGCGCCGTCGAGCACGGGCACGCCCTCGGGCCCCTCGCGCCAGCTCGTGGGCGCGGCGAAGCGATCGGCTCCGCTGCGCGCGAACGTCGCGGCGAGCTCCTGCTGGTCCTCGGCGAGTATGTGGACGCCGACGTGTGTGGCCTCGGAGACCGCGGGCCAGCAGGAGGAGCCGGTGCCGATCCCGAAGGAGAGCATCGGGGGCGCCGCGGAGACCGAGGCGAGCGAGGTGGCGGTGAAGCCGACGGGCCGGGAGGCGTGCGCGGCGGTGATCACGGCGACGCCCGCGGCGTGCTGCCGGAAGACCGAGCGCAGCAGCTCCGGGGTGGCGAGCCGGGGGGTACGGAGGGCTGACGATGCCGACGATGCCGTCATGGGGTTTGTCCTTCTGCCGGGGGTTGCCGGAGGTGCGAGCGGAGGCGTCGTTGCTCAGCACCGCGGACAGCGGGCGCTGGCGTGGCGGCCTAGGTCCACGTGGACGCGCTCGTACAGAAGGAGATCCCGGGGCATGTAGGCAGGCTCGCGATGGATGCGGGGTGCAGTCAAGTCGGTTCCGGATTATGAAAGATCACACGGCCTCCCCGAGAGCGGCGATCACATCGGCCTTGCGGGGCTGCCCGGCGGCGCGGCGCACCACCTGTCCCGCCGCGTCCAGGACGAGCACGGTGGGGGTCTTGAGGACGCGCAGCTCGCGTACGAGATCGAGCCGCGCCTCGGCGTCGATCTCCACGTGGACCACGCCGGGGACCAGCTCCGCCACGTCCGCGAGCACTCTGCGGGTCGCCCGGCAAGGCTGGCAGAAGGCGCTGGAGAACTGCACGAGCGTCGCCCGCTCCCCGAGCCGCCCGCCGATGTCCGCCGCGCCGAGCGGTCGCCCGGTCCCGCGTTCCCGCACGTCTTCCTCTTCCACTGCTCCTCCGCGCCCAAAGTCTCTGGACTACAGCATCCGCCGCTCCCGGATCATTCCTACGTGACGAGAATCTCCCGGATTGAAGGCACCAAGGCTGGTCACTCGTCCGTTCTTGGGGCACGATCTGCGCAACGCCGAAAAACCTACGGCTGCGTAACTTCCCGCCGGGAACCCCCTCCCCAGGCAGAAACGAAGGGTCATCCCCACCCATGGCAGAGCTTGTCTACCGTCCGGTCATCGGTGCCGCGAAAACCCTGTTCAAGGCATGGGACCTGAAGATCGACTGCAAGGGGTCGGAGAACATCCCACGCTCCGGCGGCGCGGTCCTGGTCAGCAACCACATCAGCTACCTGGACTTCATCTTCGACGGTCTCGCCGCGCTGCCGCAGAAGCGTGTGGTGCGGTTCATGGCGAAGGAATCGGTTTTCCGGCACAAGATCTCCGGGCCGCTGATGCGCGGGATGAAGCACATTCCCGTCGACCGCAACCAGGGCGAGACGGCTTACGCGCACGCCCTGGACTCGCTGCGCTCCGGAGAAATCATCGGCGTCTTCCCGGAGGCGACGATCTCGCAGTCGTTCACGCTGAAGACGTTCAAGTCCGGCGCGGCGCGGCTGGCCCAGGAGGCCGGGGTGCCGCTGATCCCGATGGCCCTGTGGGGCACGCAGCGGCTGTGGACCAAGGGCCACCCCCGCAACTTCAAGCGCAGCCACCTCCCGATCACGATCCGTGTCGGCGAGCCGGTGGAGGCACCGAAGGACCAGTACGCGGGCGCGATCACGCGGCGGCTGCGCGAGCGCTGCCAGGAGCTCCTGGAGGCCGCGCAGCGCGCCTATCCGGTACGCCCCAAGGGTCCGGACGACACGTGGTGGATGCCGGCCCACCTGGGCGGCACGGCACCGACCCCGGCCGAGGTGAAGGCCGCCGAGGCGGGCTGAACCGGGCTGAACCGGCCTCGGCGCTAGCTCGGCGGGCGGACGGTGATCCGTGCGTCCGGGCTGACCTTCGCGAGCAGCTCGGCCAGTTCGGCGCCCGCCGCTTCGAGGCCGGCGTCCGGACCCATGCCTTCGAGCAGGAAGATCGCGTTCACCGACTCCTCGGTGAGGCGGGTGCGCGGGCCCTGGCGCCAGTTCCAGCGGCGGCAGGTGACGCCCTCGTCGTCGCACCACACGATTTCGCCCGCGTCGGGGTGCTCCACGACCGGCTCGCCCGCGGCGGCGGTCACGAAGTCCTCCTCGCCGGTGGCCCGCACCAGGCGCATGCCGCCCTTGATCCGGTCCAGGTTCTCGCCGCCGACCGGGATCAGGTGGGCGACGCTGATCGCGTTGTAGACGTCGACGAGCGCGTTGATCCGGGGCAGGCCGCCGTCCGCGAGCGCCCGCTTGGCCAGCGCCTCGGCGGAGTTGCGGGTACGTGAGGGCTTGGCGCCGAAGGCCGTGTACGCGGCGCGCCAGGCGGCCATGTGCGGGTCCTCGTGCGGGGCGCGCCCGTCGAGGCGTACGGCAAGGCGGCGGGCGGCCTCGTCCAGGAGGGCCGAGGTCTCGTCGGTGCTGGGGCCGTTGACGAGCCCGCGGGCCTCGATGGCGACGTGGGTGAAGCCGGGCGCGAGGGCGCGGACCTCGTCGGAGACGGTCAGGTCGATGGTCATGGTCCGTCGTGCCTCACAGTTCTGAGGGGTAGATCTGCCAGAGGTGGAGCCGGTCCCGGGCTTCCTTCAGCACGCGGAGTGCCACGGGACTCGGTTCAGCATAGAGGACCGGGTAGTCCACTTCATTGCACTCCGGATCCACCGGCCAGGCCAGCCGCTCCTCGCCGAGACGGAACTGCGCGTCGACACCGGCCGGGATGTTGCCGCGCGGGTCCTGCCGGTGCCAGGCCCCGTCGAGCCGTACGGCGACCAGGCCGTGCAGGGAGTAGCCGCCGGTGTTGCCGTCCCGCAGGCGCTGGTAGCAGAACCCGGTCGGGATGTCCTCGGCGCGCAGCAGCGCGGCCAGGGCGTGGGACTTGGCGGTGCAGATGCCGGTGCGTTCGCGCAGGACGTCGGAGGCGCGCCAGGTCACTTCCATGCGCCCCGAGTCCTGCGAGTGCGGGATGGCGTCGCGCACGAACTCGAAGGCGGCACGCGCGTAGGCGTAGGTATCGGCGGATGTTCTTGCAAGATCGGCCGCCGTCTCGCGGACCAGTGGATGATGGTGGTCGACGACCTCGTCCGCGGCCAAGTACGCAGACAGGTCGGGGTTTTCCTGGATCAGACGCATGCCACGGGAGCATAGGAATACGGCCGACCGTAAGTCAATGACTTTACGGTCAGCCGTATAACTATGCAGGCGCCTATACGGTTGGAGAGGCGGCGGTCAGCGCGCCATCTCCTCCTTGAGTGCCGCCAGGAACCCGTCGACGTCGTCCTCGCGGGTGTCGAACGCGCACATCCAGCGGACGTCGCCCGCCGCCTCGTCCCAGAAGTAGAAGCGGTACTTCTTCTGCAGGCGCTCGCTCACGTCGTGCGGCAGGCGCGCGAAGACCGCGTTGGCCTGCACGGGGTAGAGGATCTCCACGCCGTGCACGGAGCGGACGCCCTCCGCGAGGCGCTGCGCCATCTCGTTGGCGTGCCGCGCGTTGCGCAGCCACAGGTCTTTGGCGAGCAGGGCCTCCAGCTGCACCGACACGAAGCGCATCTTCGAGGCCAGCTGCATCGACATCTTGCGCAGGTGCTTCATGTGGCGCACGGCGTCCTGGTTGATGACCACGACGGCCTCACCGAACAGCGCGCCGTTCTTGGTGCCGCCGAGCGACAGGATGTCGACGCCGACCGCGTTCGTGAACGTCCGCATGGGGACGTCGAGGGCGGCAGCCGCGTTGGCTATCCGGGAGCCGTCGAGGTGCACCTTCATGCCGAGCCGGTGCGCGTGGTCGCAGATCGCGCGGATCTCGTCGGGCGTGTAGAGCGTGCCCAGCTCGGTGTTCTGCGCGATCGAGACGACCTGCGGCATCGCCCGGTGCTCGTCGTCCCAGCCGAACGCCTGCTTGTCGATCAGCTCCGGGGTGAGCTTGCCGTCCGGTGTGGGCACGGTGAGCAGCTTGAGGCCGGCCATGCGCTCGGGGGCGCCGCCCTCGTCCACGTTGATGTGCGCGGACTCGGCGCAGATCACCGCGCCCCAGCGGTCGGCGACCGCCTGGAGCGCGACGACGTTGGCACCCGTGCCGTTGAACACCGGGAACGCCTCGGCGGTCGGTCCGAAGTGACCGCGGATGACCTGCTGGAGGTTGGCCGTGTAGTCGTCCTCGCCGTACGCGATCTGGTGACCGCCGTTGGCGAGCGCGAGGGCCGCCATGACCTCCGGGTGGGCGCCCGCGTAGTTGTCGCTGGCGAAGCCGCGGACGTCCGGGTCGTGGTGGCGCCGGGCGTCCGTCTTCGGCGGGTTCACGGCTTCTCTGGCGGCAGCGGTCACGGCTTCTCGGTCAGCCACAGGCGGTTTCCGTTCACTTCCTCGGCGGACTTCTCCCAGACGCCGGCGATGGCCTCGGCCAGCTCCTTGACGTCGGTGAAGCCCGCGAACTTCGCGTTGGGCCGCTCCGCGCGCATCGCGTCGTGCACCAGCGCCTTGACCACCAGGATGGCAGCCGCCGCGCGCGGTCCCTCGTCACCCCCGGCCTTGCGGAAGGCGTCGGCGAGAGCGAGCGTCCAGGCCTCGGCGGCCGCCTTGGAGGCGGAGTACGCCGCGTTGCCCGCGGTCGGCTTGGACGCGCCGGCCGCGCTGATCAGGAGGTAGCGGCCGCGATCGCTGCGCCGCAGGCCGTCCTCGAAGGCGAGGGAGGTGTGCTGCACGGTGCGGATCAGGAGCTTCTCCAGAAGGTCCCAGTCGGCGAGGTCCGTCTCGGCGAAGCTCTTGCTGCCGCGCCAGCCGCCGACGAGGTGGACCAGGCCGTCGATCCGCCCGAACTCCTTCTCCGTGCGCGTCGCCCACTCGCGGGCGGCGCTCAGATCCAGGAGATCGACCGTGTCACCGATGACGGTGGCCCCGCCGTGCGCGTACCGCGCGGCGTCCACGGCCTCGGCGAGGCGGGCGGGATCGGCGTCGGAGGCCACGACCGTCGCGCCGGCCTCCGCGAGCCTCAGCAGAGTGGCGCGTCCCGCGGGACCCGCCGCCCCCGCCACCGCGACCACGGCTCCATCGAGTGCGGACATCTTCCTCGCCTCCTCCTGGCGGCCGCTCACGCGGCGGCCTTCTCGGCGCCCGAGGAAGCCACGATCCCCTTGGTGGAGGCGATCACGTTCTTCAGCTTCTTGGAGAGCGCCTCATAGAACATGCTGAGCGGAAATTCGTCGGGAAGCACCTCGTCGACGAGTTTGCGCGGCGGCAGCGACGTGTCAAGGGCGTCCGGGCCCTTGGCCCAGCGGGAGCCGGGGTGCGGGGCGAGGTACGTGGACACCAGGTCGTAGGCGGCGAACCAGTGGACCAGCTTGGGGCGGTCGATGCCCGCGCGGTAGAGGTCCTCGATCTCGCCGCACAGCTGGTTGGTGATCTCCGGCGCGCGCTCCCAGTCGATGCGGAGCTGGTTGTCGGTCCAGCGGACCACGTCGTGCTTGTGGAGGTAGGCGAAGAGGAGCTGGCCGCCGAGGCCGTCGTAGTTCTTCACGCGGTCGCCGGTGACCGGGAAGCGGAACATGCGGTCGAAGAGGACGGCGTACTGCACGTCGCGGGCCTGCGGGACGCCCTCGGCCTCCAGCTTCACGGCCTCCTTGAAGGCGGTGAGGTCGCAGCGCAGTTCCTCCAGGCCGTACATCCAGAACGGCTGGCGCTGCTTGATCATGAAGGGGTCGAACGGCAGGTCGCCGTGGCTGTGGGTGCGGTCGTGGACCATGTCCCACAGGACGAACGCCTGCTCGCAGCGGTCCTGGTCGCCGACCATCGCACGGATGTCGTCGGGCAGTTCCAGCCCGAGGAGGTCCACGGCGGCCTCGGTGACGCGGCGGAAGCGGGCCGCCTCGCGGTCGCAGAAGATGCCGCCCCAGGAGAAGCGCTCGGGGGCCTCGCGCACGGCGATGGTCTCGGGGAAGAGCACGGCCGAGTTGGTGTCGTACCCGGCGGTGAAGTCCTCGAAGGTGATGCCGCAGAACAACGGGTTGTCGTAGCGGGTGCGCTCGAGCTCGGCCAGCCAGTCGGGCCAGACCATGCGCAGCACGACCGCTTCGAGGTTGCGGTCCGGGTTGCCGTTCTGCGTGTACATCGGGAAGACGACCAGGTGCTGGAGGCCGTCCTGGCGGTTCGCGGCGGGCTGGAAGGCGAGCAGCGAGTCGAGGAAGTCCGGCACGGCGAAGCCGCCGTCGGCCCAGCGGCGCAGGTCCGCGACGAGCGCGCGGTGGTACGCGGCGTCGTGCGGGAGGAGCGGGGACAGCTCCTCGACCGCTGATACGACGCGGTCCACGGTGAGCTCGGCGATGCTCCTCGCCGGGGCGCCGTCCGCGTCGAAGTCGATGGAACCGTCGGCCGACTGCCAGGGCCGGATGTCCTCCACGGCGTCCTTGAGCACCGGCCACGCCGGGTGGTCCACCACCCGCGCGCCGGGCCCACTGGCGGAAAGAACCGCACCCTCCGTACCCGACTGCACAAGAATTTCCGTCATGCCCCATCCTCCACGGGAGAACCTCACGTCAGGACACCGTATGCATGTGGGGTTCTCCGGGACAAGGGGGTCTCCGTAAATTATCCTGCGCCACCCCCGCCCACACCGCTGTTTTTCCTGTGGCCCGCCACGGAGGCGATCGCTTCTGCCGCGCCTCGCAGCGCCTCCGCAGCCTCCGGGAGTACGTCGGGGAAGCCGAGGAACCCGTGGAACATCCGCGGATGGTGGGCCGCGATCACGTCCACTCCGGCTGCCCGCAGACGCTCCGCGTAAGCCAGCCCCTCGTCACGCAGCGGATCGCAGCCGGCCGTGACGAGGTACGCGGGCGGCAGCCCCGTCGGATCGGCGGCCCGCAGCGGCGAGGCGAGGGGGTGCGCGCCGTCGCCGCCGGGCCCCAGGTACTGCTCCCAGAACCAGCGCATGTGCGCGGCGGTCAGGAAGTACCCCTCCGCGTTCTCCCGGTACGAGTCGGTGTCCTGGGCGGCGTCCAGTACGGGATAGAGCAGCACCTGCGACGCGACGGCGGGCCCGCCCGCGTCCCGCGCCCTGAGGGCCACGGCGGCGGCGAGCCCGCCCCCGCTGCTGTCCCCCGCGGTGGCGAGAGCGCCCGGATCGCCCCCGAGCGCTCCACACTCACCGGCCGCCCAGCACAGCGCCGCATACGCGTCGTCGACGGCGGCCGGGAACCGGTGCTCGGGGGCGAGACGGTAGCCGACGGACACCACGACGGCACCGGACCGGGCGGCGAGGCCGCGGGCGGTGGCGTCGTGGGAGTCGATGCCGCAGAGGGCGTAGCCGCCGCCGTGGAAGAAGAGAACGGTGGGGCGGGGCGGTCGGGGCCGTGGATGCTGCCGGTGCGGATCTCGGCGCTCCGGGTGAGGCAGGTAGATGCGTACGGGCAGGTCGGGCGCGCCCCGTGGCCCCGGAATCGTCCGGTCCATGACCTCCGCGACGGCAGGCGGTGTCCTTGCGGAGGCAGGCGCGGCGGCGAGGATCCGCCGGGCCTCGACGGCGTCGGTGACGGTGCCGCCGAGGTCGGGGAAGGCGGCGGTCAGGGCGTCGACGAGGGGGCGGGCGTGGGGGGCGAGACGGTCCGGCGGGCCGGTGGGGTTAGGACGCGTCACGTGCGCGCACTCGTTCCGTTCACCCTCTCTTCGTGGGCGCGGAAGTGCGGGATGACTTTCTCGCCCCACTGCCGCAAGGTCTCCAGGCAGGCTTCCTGCGGGACGGTGCCCATCTGGATGAGGCACATGATCTCGTCGGCCCCGGCGTCGCGCAGCCGCTCCACGTAGGCGATGGCGTCGTCCGCGGCGCCGTACGCGTGGTCGGCGTTGAACGTGGCGGTCGAGGTCGGCCGTACCGGAATGTTGTGCTCGTGGAGGCGCGCGACGACCTGCTCGGCGGCCCTGCGCATCTCGGCTGCCTCGTCACCGCCCTCGACGACCGCCTCGTCGGGGATGCCCGCGCCGCCGTACCAGTGCCCGATGGACTGCGCGAAGAACCGCTGCCCCCGGATCCCGACGCGCCGCGCCGCTTCCCGGTCGTCGAGCACGATGGTCGGACAGAGCACGGAGAAGTGGTCGTTGACGACGCTCGACACGAGGCGCGCGCCGGTGCGGGCCGCGATTGCGGCGTCGTACGCCTGCCGCATGCCGGCGATCGACTCCGGCCCGGCGAAGCCCATGACCAGGGCGCCGATGCCGAGTTCGGCCGCCTGCGTCAGCGTCTCGGTCCTGCTGCACGCGAGGAAGAGCGGCGGGTGCGGGGTCTGCTTCGGCCGCGGCAGGATGGGGTGCGGGCCGATGTCGAGGAGCTCGCCGTGGTGCTCCAACTCCTCCTTCTCCCAGGCCTTCCCGATGATCCGCAGCGCTTCCTCGACCTCCTGGGCCGTACGTCCCCTGTCCACTCCGCAGAGCGACGTCTCCTGCTCCGTGCCGCCCCGCCCCGCGCCCAGGTCGAGCCGCCCTCCGGAGAGCAGGTCCAGCATGGCGGCGCGCTCGGCGACCCTCGCCGGATGGTTGAAGTTGAACGGCATGCAGACGACGCCGTGGCCGATCCGGATGGTGCTGGTGCGCGCGGCGACCCAGGTCAGGAAGATCTCGGGGGCGCTCATGTGCGCGTACCACTTGAGCGAGTGGTGCTCGACCGCCCAGACGCGGTCGAACCCCATCTCCTCGGCGAGCACGGCCTGTTCGACGCTGTCGTGGATGACCTGATGCTCCCGCTCGACGGTCGGATCGGCGAGCTGCGCCTCGAATATGACGGAGAACTTCACGTGCCCTCCAGGGAGTTGTGCCGGTACGGCATGGCCCTCGCGTATTTCGATTAGTCATATGACTAGCCGTCAGGTCGTGAAGTAGCAAGGGACTCGCACGTGAAATCGCCGCCCTGCCCGGTCAGACCGGCTTGGCCGCGAAGGGACCGCCCTGGGTGAACGCGTGGGCCGCGAAGCGTTCGCCCATGCGGCGGTGGGTGGGGGCGTCCGGGTGGAGGTTGTCGGGGAGGGGGAGTTCGGTGGCGTCGGCGGGGCCGTAGAGGTCGCGGCCGTCGAGGTAATGGAGGTTCGGGTCGTCGGCGGAGCGGTGTTTCACGATGCGGGCCAGTTCGTCGCGGATGATGTTGAGGGTGAGCTTTCCGGCCGCCCGTTCCGCGGGGTCACCCATGGCCTTGAAGCGGAGTCGGCCCTCGCCGAAGTCGCTGAAGTCCGGCGCGCTGGGTCCCGGCGTGTCCTCGTGGATGGGGCAGAGGATCGGCGAGACGACCAGCAGGGGCACGTCGGGGTGTCCCTCGCGGATGGTGTCGAGGAAGCCGTGGACCGCCGGAGCGAACGCGCGCAGCCGCATCACGTCGGCATTGACCACGTTGATGCCTATCTTGACGCTGATCAAGTCGGCAGGGGTGTCACGCAGGGCCCGTGCGGTGAACGGGTCGAGCAGGGCGCTGCCAGCGAGGCCGAGGTTGATCAGCTCCACACCGCCGAGCGAGGCGGCGAGCGCCGGCCACGTGGTGGTGGGGCTCGCGGCGTCGGAGCCGTGGCTGATCGAACTGCCGTGGTGCAGCCACACCTTGCGGCCCGGGTCGCGCGCCGGCTCCACGGGGGCGTCGGTGCGCAGGGCGATGAGCTCGGTGGTCTCGTTGTGGGGCAGCCAGATCTCGACGTCCTTCATCCCGTCGGGCAGGTCGCCGAAGCGCAGGGTGCCGGGTTCCCCGGCGGTGCGCTCGGCGGTGCCGGCGGTCATGTCGATGGTCAGGACGTTGCCGCCCTTGGCGCTCGCCCGGCCCGCCGGTCGGCCGTCGACGAGCAGTTCGTAGATGCCGTCCGGGCGGGGCGGCGCGCCCACGTACTCCCGCTTCGTGGGCAGCGTGTCGAGTTCCACCGTGGTGGCCCGGGTGCGGAACGCCAGGCGTACGCCGGACGGCTGCGACTCGGCCATGGCGAGCTGGCCGTCGGTGTTCTGGGCGCGGGCGGCGGCGGGGAGCCGGTGCGGCAGCACGCCGTGCTCCGTGTGCTCCACGTCGAGCGCGCCGCGCAGCAGCTCGGCGGTGATGGGCGTGGTGGTCCAGTGGTGACTGGGCTGGTCCGTGTGGTCGGTATGCATTGCCTCAACCTGTAGATCAAGTGGATCAAGTGTGTGGACTGAGCCGCTCAGGCGGCCGGTGCGGGCCAGTTGCGCAACAGCGCGTCAAGAGCGTCGATGACGCGCGTCCACGTCTCCTGCGAGTCGGGCGCGCTGTGGCTGAACCCGCCGCCGAGCTCCAGGCTCACGTAGCCGTGGAAGACGCTGCCGAGGAGGCGGACCGCGTGCGTCTGGTCCGGTTCCGTCAGGTCGTACCCGCGCAGGATCGCGCGCGTCATCTCCGCGTGCCTGCCCCCGGCACTGGCGGCGGCCGCCTCGGGGGTGAGCCGCAGCTGGGCGGCGGCGTAGCGGCCGGGGTGCTCCCGGGCGTAGTCGCGGTAGACGTTCGCCAGGGCGGCCAGCGCGTCCTTACCGGCCCGGCCGGCCAGCGCGTCCGCGCCCCGGTCGGCGAGCTCGGCCAGGGCGAGCAGGGCGATGCCCGTCTTGAGGTCATGGGAGTTCTTCACGTGCGAGTACAGGCTCGCGACCTTGACGTCGAAGCGCCGGGCGAGCGCCGAGACGGTCACCTGGTCGAAGCCGACCTCGTCGGCCAGCTCGGCCCCTGCCTGGACCAGACGCTCCGTGGTCAGTCCTACGCGCCGCACCATGACGCTCCCCTCTCTCGGCATAAGCCATTGTGCATTTGCCTAAAGCTTTTAGGCAATCGGCCATGCCGATTAGGGATGTGTCGCCTGCGCTGAGCGGCTAGGGCGTGTCTTTTGGATCGGTCCGGTCAGCCCGCGGCGTCTGGTGCGGTGCATCGCAAGGCGGAGCATCGCCCGCGGACCGGGTGTCCGTG
>NZ_JBJDPY010000030.1:0-73714 GCF_044903205.1 Streptomyces sp. NPDC029674 | reverse complement strand
CACGACTCCCTGACTGGCGTTCGGCCCCCTGACCCAGTGGACGTGGGGCATCGGGGGGGGGGGGGGGGGGGGGGGGGGGGGGGGGGGGGGGGGGGGCCCCCCGCCGGGGGGGGGCCCCCCCCCCCCCCACGACGGTCCCGATGTCTACTTCTGCTTCACCTGAACGTCGGTGAAGATGGGGTCGCCGTCCTGGCCGTAAGGAATCTTGCCGAGGATGTTCTTCGACTGGCCGCTGTTGACCTTGTAGAACCACAGCGGGATCGCCGGCATCTCCTTGACGAGGATCTGCTCCGCGTCCTGGTAGAGCTTCACGGTCTCGTCGAGCGTGGCGGCCTTGTCGGCCTTGGCGCTCAGCTCGTCGAACTTCTTGCTGGAGAAGCCGCTGGTGTTACCGGCGGCCTTGGACCCGTAAAGGTCCTTCATGAAGTTCGAGTTGACGGGGTAGTCGAGCACCCAGCCACCGCGGTACAGGGACTTGACCTGCTTGTTGTCACGCGCGTTCAGGTCGGCCTGGAAGGTCGGCTTGGAGGCTCCGACACACTCGACCTTGACGGCCTTGCGGATGCTGTTGCAGACCGCGTCGACCCACGGCTTGTGGTCCTGGTCGGCGTTGAACTGGATCGAGATCTTGTTGCCCGGAACGCCGCCGCCTTCCTTGATGAGCTTCTTGGCCTTGGCCGGGTCGAACTTGGCGACGTCACCGAGGGCGCCGGCCTTGTGGCCGAGCACGCCGCGCGCGACGAAGGAGTCGGCCGGGGTGCGGGTGCCGTGCAGCACCTTCGTGGTGATCGTCTCGCGGTCGATCGCCATGGACAGACCCTGGATGACCTTGGGGTCGATGTCCTTGAACTGGTCGGAGTAGAAGGCGGGAACGATCGACTGGACCGCCGAGTACTCCTCGTCGATCGCGCGGTCGCCGAGGTCCTGCTTGTAGTTCGTGAGCGCGGTGGTCGGAACCTGCTCGATCCAGTCGAGGTTGTCCGAGCGCAGGTCCGAGTAGGCGGCGTCGGCGGTCGTGTAGTTCTTGAAGTCGATGCCGCCGTTCTTCGCCGCGTTCGGGCCCTTGTAGCCGTCGAACTTACGGACCTTGATCAGCTTGTTGTGGTCCCACGAGACGAACTTGTAGGGGCCGTTGCCGACCGGCTTCTGGCCGAACGCCTTCGGGTCCTTGAAGAAGGCCTCGGGAAGCGGCGCCCACACGTCGTAGCCGAGCTTGTACGCGAAGTACGAGACGGGGCTGTTGAGCGAGATGGTGAAGGTGTTCTCGTCCACGACCTTCAGACCCGACATCTTGTCGGTCTTGGGCTTGCCCTTCTCGGGGTGGACGTCCTCGTAGCCCTTGATGTCGGAGAACCAGCTGGAGTTGGTCTGGTTGTTCGACACGTTGGCCGACCAGTTCCAGGAGTCCACGTAGGACTTGGCGGTCACCGGAGTGCCGTCGTGGAACTTCCAGCCCGGCTTGAGCTTGACGGTCCAGACGGAGGAGTCCTTGTTCGGCGTGACGGACTCGGCGTTGACGTTCACCAGCTTGCCGCTGCCGGGCTTGTAGTCGACCAGGCCCGAGAAGACGGCCCGCAGCACGCGGCTGCCCTGGCTCTCCTTGGCGTTGGCCGGCTGCAGCGGGTTCTGCGGCTCGCTGAGCTGCGCGGTGACGATGCCCTTCGGGTCGACCTTGCCCTTGTTCATGTCGTCACTGCTGTCGCTGCCGCCGCCGCCGCAGGCGGTTGCCGCCAGAGTGACGGTTATCGCGCACGCGACCCACTTGGCGCTCTTGGCACCACGCATGGGGTTCCTCCTCATGAGTCCACTTGTTCACTGCAAGAGGGGGTACGTGCAACCGCGCCGACACCCCTGACGGCGAAGATCGAGTACCCCAGTGTGCTCGTGAGTCGGCGCTCCCCACAGCGCGTGACCCATTGACCCGAGCTATACGCGGTCAACTATTAGCCATGAGGTACCGGTCGACCACACTCTTTTGGTCTCGGTTCAATCACACCTGGCACGTACAACTTCCAAAATCCGGACAAACCGATCCGAGATAGATGGTTGCGAAACGGACGTGTTACACATCTAACGGTCAGTGACGTCCGCATTCCGGACACTTGGCGCTGAAAAACCGGTTGCCGGAAACCCCTGGCGCGGCAGTGGCCACACCGTACCCGTCAGGGAAAACGCAAGAGGCCGACTTCCGCCCAACTCCCTCGGGAGCGGCGAAAATCGGCCTCGTCAGCGGCTGTTTGCCGCTAACCGCCTACGTCAGCGGGTCAGCTGTGCTGCGCGGTCAGCTGTGCTTGGCGCGGGACGCCGAGCGGCCGCGCTCCTTCTGGTCCAGGACGACCTTGCGGATGCGCACGGCCTCCGGGGTCACCTCGACGCACTCGTCGTCGCGGCAGAACTCCAGGGACTGCTCGAGCGACAGCTTGCGCGGCGGCACGATCGCCTCGAAGGAGTCGGCGGAGGCGGAGCGCATGTTGGTGAGCTTCTTCTCCTTGGTGATGTTCACGTCCATGTCGTCGGCGCGGGAGTTCTCGCCGACGATCATGCCCTCGTACACCTCGGTGCCGGGCTCGGTGAACAGCACGCCGCGCTCCTGGAGGTTCGTCATCGCGAAGGCGGTGACGGCACCGGCGCGGTCGGCGACCAGGGAGCCGTTGTTACGGGTCTTCAGCTCGCCGAACCACGGCTCGTGGCCCTCGTGGATGGAGTGCGCGATGCCCGTGCCGCGGGTCTGCGTCAGGAACTCCGTACGGAAGCCGATGAGGCCGCGGGACGGCACGACGAACTCCAGGCGGACCCAGCCGGAGCCGTGGTTCGACATGTTGTCCATGCGGCCCTTGCGGACGCCCATGAGCTGCGTGACGGCGCCCATGTGCTCCTCGGGCACGTCGATCGTCATGCGCTCGACCGGCTCGTGGGTCTTGCCGTCGATCTGCCGGGTGACCACCTGCGGCTTGCCGATGGTCATCTCGAAGCCCTCGCGGCGCATCTGCTCGACCAGGATGGCGAGCGCCAGCTCACCGCGGCCCTGCACCTCCCAGGCGTCGGGGCGCTCGGTGTCGAGGACGCGCAGCGAGACGTTACCGATCAGCTCGCGCTCCAGGCGGTCCTTGACCTGGCGGGCGGTGACCTTGCGGTCCTTGACCGCGGACTTGGCGTCCGCGCCCTTGCCGGTGCCGCCGCGGCCGACCAGCGGCGAGGTGTTCGTACCGATGGTCATGGAGATCGCCGGCTCGTCGACCGTGATCAGCGGCAGCGCGACCGGGTTCTCCGGGTCGGCCAGGGTCTCGCCGATCATGATGTCGGGGATACCGGCGACCGCGCAGATGTCACCCGGGCCCGCCATCTCGGCCGGCTTGCGGGTGAGCGCCTCGGTCATCATCAGCTCGGTGATGCGGACGTTCGAGATGGTGCCGTCACGCTTGATCCACGCGACGGTCTGGCCCTTGCGCAGCTCGCCCTGCTCGACGCGGAGCAGCGCGATACGGCCGAGGAAGTTGTCCGCGTCGAGGTTGGTGACGTGGGCCTGGAGGGGCGCCGACTCGTCGTACGTCGGGGCCGGGACGTGCTCCAGGATCGTGGAGAAGAACGGCTCCAGGTTGGTGGAGTCCGCCGGGACCGTGCCGTCCTCCGGCTTGGTCAGCGAGGCGATGCCGTCGCGGCCGCAGGCGTAGACGATCGGGAACTCGATCTGGTCCTCGTCCGCGTCCAGGTCGAGGAAGAGGTCGTACGTCTCGTTGACGACCTCGTCGATCCGCGAGTCGGGGCGGTCCGTCTTGTTGATGCAGAGGATCACGGGCAGCCGCTGCTGCAGCGCCTTGCGCAGCACGAAGCGGGTCTGCGGGAGCGGGCCCTCGGAGGCGTCGACCAGCAGGACGACCGCGTCCACCATCGACAGACCGCGCTCGACCTCGCCACCGAAGTCGGCGTGGCCGGGGGTGTCGATGATGTTGATCGTGATCGGCTCGCCGCCGTCCTTGGGGTGATACTTCACCGCCGTGTTCTTGGCGAGGATCGTGATGCCCTTCTCACGCTCCAGGTCGTTCGAGTCCATCATGCGGTCGTCGAGGGACTCGGCGGCGTGCGCGGCGAAGGAACCGGCCTGCTTGAGCATGGCGTCGACGATGGTCGTCTTGCCATGGTCGACGTGAGCGACGATGGCGACGTTACGGATGTCGTGGCGCGTGGCCATAGTGCGGCGTACTCCTGGAGTGAGTGGATGGTCACACGCACCTCTGAAGTACGCGAACCCTGCCGGGCTGGACACGCCACGGCCTCACCCCAGTCTACGTGTCCCTCGCGGAGGCAGCCTCCGCGGGGGCTTCGCAGGGGTGCGGAAAGCCTCGGGAACTCTGGGGAAACAGCAGGTCAATGGGTAGATGTGAGCTTGCCCGCCCGGGCGGCCGGCGGGCAAGGGAGTTGAGCGTAATCTGAGCCGTTCACTTCGCGGACGGCTCCGCGCCCGCCTTTCCGCCCGGCTTGCCGCCCGGATTCCCGCCCGCCTTCAGGAAGCCGATGTCCTCGTAGTGCGGTGCCTGGAAGCCGAACGCCCCGGCGTTCGCGAGGTTCGGGCGGGCCGCCATCAGCTGGGGGCGCTGGTAGAGGGGGATGGAGCCCGCCTCGGCCCAGATGCGGGCGTCCGCCTTCCTGACCAGGGAACGGGCCTCGTCCTCGTCCAGCTCGCCGACCGCCTGCTCGAAGAGCTGGTCGATGTGGTCCGTGCCGACGCGCGTGTAGTTCTGCTCGACGTTCAGCGACCCGTCCGCGGCCGGCACCGGCTTGGCGAAGATCGGGCGGGCGTCGGTGGCGGGGAAGGCCGAAGCGGGCCACGAGTACAGGGCCAGGTCGTACTGGCCGGACGCGATGTGGTCCTTGAAGTAGCTGTCGTCGGCGACCTTCGCCGTCTCCGTGCGGACGCCGATCTTCTGCAGCATCCGGGAGATCCGGTCGGCGACCGCGCGCAGCGACTCCGAGCCCTCTCCGGAGGGCAGCACGAAGCGGAGGGTGAGGGGCTTGCCGTCCTTGGCGAGCGGTCCTGCCGCGGCCTTGGCGCTCTTGGGCGCGGCGGTGCCCTTCGGGGCGTACGCGCCGGGGGCGCCGCCCCTGGCGTGCTGCCTGGAGTGGTCGCCGCGCTCCCGCTTCTTCTCCTTGTCGGCCTCGCGGGGCAGGGCGACGACGTCGGCCTGGTGGTTCAGGACGGCCCGCTGGTAGGCGGCCGCGGGTGCGGGGGCGAGCACGGAGATGCCGTTGTCGCTGGGCTTGCCGTCTTCCTCGCCGACGATGTACGTGCCGTCGCCCTCGCCGCCCGCTGCCTCCTCCTCCCCCTTCTTCCCCTTCTCGCCCCTCTCCCCTTTCTCCTTCGCCGTGTCGTCCTTCTTGCCCTTCCGCAGGGCGCCCGGGGTCCAGCCCGCGTCCGCGAGCAGGGCCCGCGCCTCGGCGGTGTCCTGCTTGCCGAGGGCCCCGCTGTTGTCCGCGTACGCGTGCTGTCCGGCGAGGGCGAGGTGGCTGCCGACCGGTACGGCGGGCAGGCCGAGCGGCTTGAGGACGGCCTTCGCGAGCTCCTCGCGGTTCAGGGCGCGGGCGACCGCGCGGCGCACCCGGTCGTCGGCGAGCGGGCCCTCGGAGCCGTTGAGGGCGAGCTGGGTGTAGGCCGGCTCCAGTGACTTGCGGACCTCGTAGCCGCGCAGGCCCGCCTGTTCGGTGGCGTACTCCTTGATCGCCTTGCCGGTCCGCGCGCGGGCCGCGATCTCCGCGTCGGCGGCCTCCTCGTCGGAGCCGTGGGCGATCGCCCAGGAACGCAGCGCCTTGCCGGGGGTGAGCCCGGCGCCGGGGCCGTGGGCCGGCGGGCCCTGCGCCCCCTCGTCCCGGGCGGCCCGGGTGATCCGCTCGGCCTCCGCCGCGTCGACCGCGGTGAGGTCGACCTTGCCCTTGGCGAGCGCCTCGGTCCGCTCGGCGCGCTTCACCTCGCGCAGCACGATCTTGCTCAGCTTGGCCGGCCGGCCCCACCAGCGCGGGTTGCGCTCCAGCGTCACGTCGCCGGCCTTGGTGTCGAAGGCGGCGAGCGCGAAGGGGCCCGCCGTCACCTTCAGCTTGCGGCGCGCGCCGTCGTTGAAGGTGTCGGGGGTGCCCATGATCTGCTTCGGGTACAGCGGCGAGAAGAGGGAGCGCCAGTCCGCGTACGGCTTGGCGAAGGTGACCCGCACCTCCAGGTTGTTCGCGCCGCGCTCGATCTTGGCGATGCGGTCGTAACCGGCGTTCCGCGCCGTCCAGTACGCGGTGTCCTTTCCGGACAGGGCCCGCCACTGCGCGAGGAAGTCGGCGGCGCCGATCTCCCGGCCGTCGCTCCAGACCGCCTGCTGGTTGAGCTTGTAGAGGACGACCTGCTGGGGCTCGCGCTCGACGACCTCCGCCGACTCCAGGAAGTCGGCGTTGCGCTCGGCCCTGCCCTGCGCGTCGAGGCGGAACAGCGACGGCAGGACCGCGCCCGCGACCCGTGCGGTGGCCTCGTCGGCGTCGGCCTGGAAGGTGTTGAACGTTTCGGGGCGGGCGTCCACCGCCCAGTTCATGGACCCTCCGTCGGCGACCAGGTCCCTGGCGGCGGGAGCGATGTCCTGGCCCGCGGCCGGCCGGCCTGCCTCGTCGTTCGAGCTGCAGCCGGCGAGGGCGGGCAGAGCCAGCACCCCCGTCGCGAGGAACACGACAGACCTGACTCTGACGCGGTCGTGGGACATGGCTGGTACCTCCGGGGTCCGGGGCTCGCCCGGCCGCCCGCTACCGGGACCGGGCCGGGTTTGATCACGTTTGGCGGTATATGGAGCTGATCACATCTATGGCCCCACTGAAGGGGACAGGCCGCGTACCGCGGGGGCGACACGGCGCGCGGGCGCCCATATCCCACTCGTGCGGCCCAATGGGCGCGTGATCCGGCGCATTCACGCCCTCGATCCGGCAATCGGTGCAGATCTCTTCACAAGCCGGGATGTGACGCGCGACACTCGCAGGCGCATGAGCGTTGCCACCGCACCCCCGAAGTGAGGGCAAGTAATGGCTCTGCACGATGAATTGACGGCTGTTCAACGATGTGTGGACGACCTCGTCCGTACCGTCGGCAGGCTGGAGCAGCAGGCCGGCGACGAGGTGGCGGGCGTCGACGTACGCCGGGTGCGTACGGACACCGACCATCTGCGCGAGAGCGTGGCCCTGCTGCGCGCGGCGGCCGCGCCGCCCCCGCCCCGCACCGAACCACCCCGGCTCGACTTCGTGACCATCCCCGACACGCCGTACGACAGCTCGCTGTGGACGAACACCGGGGACCTCGACGACGAGGGCCTCGGCGGCCGCGACCGCCACGCGCCCTGACCCACCACCCGACCACGAAGGAGTGGAGCCTCGTTGGCCACCGGCACGGAACCTCAACCGAAGAGCGGACCGGCCCCCGGCGGCGTGCGCGACGGCACGCGCGCCGCGATCAGCGCTGCCCATCTGCGGACCGACCGCTGGTGGCTGGCGCCCGCGGCGACCACCGCGGGACTGCTCGTCTTCATCGTCTACTCGACCTGGCGGGCCTTCGCGAACGCCGACTACTACGCGGCGCCCTACGTCTCGCCGTTCTACTCGCCGTGCCTGGCCGAGAACTGCGAGCCCATGCGCTCAGGACCCAACTGGGAGATCTTCGGCAGCTGGTGGGGCCTGTCCCCCGCGGTGCTCGTCCTGATCTTCCCGCTCGGCTTCCGGCTGACCTGCTACTACTACCGCAAGGCCTACTACCGCGGGTTCTGGGCGTCACCGCCCGCCTGCGCGGTGGCCGAGCCGCACAAGAAGTACACGGGTGAGACCCGTTTCCCGCTGGTGCTGCAGAACATCCACCGGTACTTCTTCTACGCCGCGGTGCCGGTCGCGGGCGTCCTCACGTACGACACCGTGCTCGCCTTCCGTGACGAGCACTACGAGTGGGGCCACATGGGGCTCGGCACGCTCGTCCTGCTCGTCAACGTCGTACTGATCTGGATCTACACCCTGTCCTGCCACTCCTGCCGGCACGTCATCGGCGGCAAGCTCAAGCACTTCTCCAAACATCCGGTGCGGTACCGCATGTGGCAGTGGACGGGACGGCTGACCGACCGTCACATGCTGCTCGCCTGGACGTCGTTGGTCAGCGTGGCGCTCGCCGACCTCTACGTCTACCTGGTCGCCAGCGGCGCCTTCGACGATCCGCGCTTCTTCTGATGGACGCAATGGACCTAATGGACGGGACCTTCTGATGTCACAAGTGGAACGGCAGCAGTGGGACGTCGTCGTGGTGGGGGCCGGGGGCGCGGGCCTGCGGGCCGCGATCGAGGCGCGCGAGCAGGGCGCCCGCACGGCCGTGATCTGCAAGTCGCTGTTCGGCAAGGCCCACACGGTGATGGCCGAGGGCGGCATCGCCGCCTCCATGGGCAACGTGAACTCCGGCGACAACTGGCAGGTCCACTTCCGCGACACCCTGCGCGGCGGCAAGTTCCTCAACCAGTGGCGCATGGCCGAGCTGCACGCGCGCGAGGCACCGGACCGCGTGTGGGAGCTGGAGACCTGGGGCGCCCTGTTCGACCGCACACCGGACGGCCGGATCTCGCAGCGCAATTTCGGCGGCCACGAGTACCCGCGGCTCGCGCACGTCGGCGACCGCACCGGCCTCGAACTGATCCGCACGCTGCAACAGAAGATCGTCGCCCTGCAACAGGAGGACCACAAGGAGTTCGGTGACTACGAAGCGCGCCTGAAGGTCTTCCAGGAGTGCACCGTCACCCGGGTCCTCAAGGAGGAGGACGCCGGCTTCGGAGAGGGCGGCCGGGTCACCGGGGCCTTCTGCTACGACCGCGAGTCCGGCCGCTTCTTCGTACTCGAAGCACCGAGCGTGATCCTCGCGACGGGCGGCATCGGCAAGTCCTTCAAGGTGACGTCCAACTCGTGGGAGTACACGGGTGACGGGCACGCGCTCGCGCTGCTCGCCGGGGCGCCGCTGGTCAACATGGAGTTCGTGCAGTTCCACCCGACGGGCATGGTCTGGCCGCCGTCGGTCAAGGGCATCCTCGTCACCGAGTCCGTGCGCGGCGACGGCGGGGTGCTCAGGAACTCCGAGGGCAAGCGGTTCATGTTCGACTACGTGCCCGACGTCTTCAAGGAGAAGTACGCGCAGTCGGAGGACGAGGGCGACCGCTGGTACGAGGACCCGGACCACAACCGCCGTCCCCCCGAACTGCTGCCCCGCGACGAGGTGGCCCGGGCCATCAACGCCGAGGTCAAGGCGGGCCGCGGCTCACCGCACGGCGGGGTCTTCCTCGACGTGTCGACGCGCATGCCCGCCGAGGTCATCAAGCGCCGGCTGCCGTCCATGTACCACCAGTTCAAGGAGCTCGCGGACGTCGACATCACCGCGGAGGCGATGGAGGTCGGGCCGACCTGCCACTACGTGATGGGCGGCATCGCGGTCGACTCCGACACCGCGGCGGCGCACCGCGTGACGGGGCTGTACGCCGCCGGCGAGGTCGCGGGCGGCATGCACGGCTCCAACCGGCTCGGCGGCAACTCACTGTCCGACCTGCTCGTCTTCGGGCGGCGCGCGGGGCTGCACGCGGCACGGTACGCGGCGGGCCTCGCCGCCCGGCCCCCGGTGGACGAGGCGCAGGTCGACGCCGCGGCCGCCGAAGCGCTGCGGCCGTTCAGCGCCGAGGGCCGGGAGACGGGCACGGCTCCGGAGAACCCGTACACCCTCCACCAGGAGCTCCAGCAGACCATGAACGACCTGGTCGGCATCATCCGCCGGGAGGCGGAGATGGAGCAGGCCCTGGAGAAGCTCGCCGAACTGCGGGTGCGGGCGCGGCGGGCCGGTGTCGAGGGCCACCGCCAGTTCAACCCGGGCTGGCACCTCGCCCTCGACCTGCGGAACATGCTCCTGGTCAGCGAGTGCGTCGCGCGGGCCGCCCTGGAGCGCACGGAGAGCCGCGGCGGCCACACCCGCGAGGACCACCCGGCGATGAACCGCGAGTGGCGCCGCGCCAACCTGCTCTGCCGGCTCGCCGACCCGAGCGACGGTCTTGCGGCCACCGATCCGGTGCGCGGCCAGATCGACCTCGTCCGCGTGTCCACCGAACCCATCCGCCCGGATCTGCTCGCCCTCTTCGAGAAGGAGGAGCTGGTCAAGTACCTGACTGAAGAGGAGCTGTACGAATGAGTTCGTACGACGCGCGGTTCAAGGTCTGGCGCGGGGATCTCGGCGGGGGCGCCCTGGAGGACTTCAAGGTCGAGGTCAACGAGGGCGAGGTCGTCCTCGACATCATCCACCGCCTCCAGGCCACCCAGGCGCCCGACCTCGCGGTGCGCTGGAACTGCAAGGCGGGCAAGTGCGGTTCGTGCTCCGCGGAGATCAACGGCAGGCCGCGGCTGCTGTGCATGACCCGCATGTCGGTGTTCGACCGCGACGAGGTCATCACGGTGACGCCGCTGCGCGCCTTCCCCGTGGTGCGCGACCTGGTGACGGACGTCGGCTTCAACTACACGAAGGCGCGCGAGGTCCCGGCCTTCGTGCCGCCCCCGGGACTCGCCCCCGGCGAGTACCGCATGCAGCAGACCGATGTGGACCGCCCGCAGGAGTTCCGCAAGTGCATCGAGTGCTTCCTGTGCCAGGACACGTGCCACGTCGTGCGCGACCACGAGGAGAACAAGGAGGCCTTCGCGGGACCCCGGTTCCTGATGCGCGTCGCCGAACTGGACATGCACCCGCTGGACTCGGCGGCCGACTCCGGGCTCGACCGGAAACGGACCGCGCAGGAGGAGCACGGCCTCGGCTATTGCAACATCACCAAGTGCTGCACGGAGGTGTGCCCCGAGGGCATCAAGATCACGGACAACGCGCTGATTCCCCTCAAGGAACGGGCCGTTGACCGTAAGTACGATCCGCTGGTGTGGCTGGGGAACAAGATCCGGCGGCGGCAGTCGGAGTAGGACCGCTCGCGCCATCCGCCGCGCCATCCGCTGTGCCACACTGCCGCGCATGCGCATACCCCGCCGCTCCCGTCCCCTCCCCGCCGTGCTGCTCGTGGCCGCGCTGAGCGTGACCGCCGCCGGCTGCTCGCTGCCCGGCGGTGACGGGGACGACGGCGGCGGGACGGGGCTGGAGCGGGCGCTCGCCGCGGTTCCCGCCGCGGCGGCGGACCAGGGGGTGATGTACCGGGACGTGCGCACCGTGCGGCGGCTCCTCGCCGCGGACCCCGCGCTCTACCGCGGCCTGGACGGCTTCGGGATCCTCGAGGTCGCCCAGCAGGGCTATACGGGCGGGAGCGTCCGTGCGGACTGGGGGTTCGACGTGAAGGACGTACGGACGTCCGTCGCGGTCGGCAACAGTTCGCTGCTCACCGGGGAGTTCGACACGGACGCGGTCGGCCGGGCGATGAAGAAGCAGGGCTACCGCGCCACGCGCACGGACGAAGGCACCCGGTACAAGAAGCGCGGTGACGCCGGGACGTACGAGGTCTCCGGCTCCGCCCGCGCCGCCAAGCGCACCGACCTCGCACTGGGCCTCTCCGCACCCGACGAGTCCCTGCGGGACGACGAAGCGTACGAGGAGGTAACCGACTGCCTGGGTGACGTGTACGAAGCGACGTACTACGCGAAGCGCGCGGACGCGGACGTCGTGCTCCTCGCGATCGGCGGGCGGCTCGGCAAGGACGGCACGTCGTCGTCGGAGAAGCTCTGCGTGCGGACCGCCTCACCGAAGGCGGCCACCGCCGCGGCGGCCGAGCTCCGGAAGAAGACGGCACGGGGCCAGCGGTACGCGGGCTCGAAGGTGACCGTCGGCGAGGGCGACGCCCCGCTCGTGACCATGACCTGGAAGAACCGCGCCGAGTCCGGACTGCGCCCGGCCGACAACGACAGGACCTCGGAGCTGCCGGGGTTGCTGATGTGGGGGCGCTGATGTGGGGGCGCTGATGTGGGGGCGCTGATGTGGGGGCGCTGACGCGGTGGGTCCCCCAGGTCGCGGGGCCGCAAACGCGCCCATACGCTCCGAAATGTGATGCCGCCCCCGTCGTTGGCCGCGCGGGCAGCAGTGGCCGGGGTGGTCGTGCTGCTCGTGGCCGTGCTGCCCGTCCGGTGTTCGGCGCCGGGTTCGTCGCCCGCGCGCGCCGACGTACCGCTCGCCGGGCGTCCGGGGCCCGCCCCGTCGGCCACGCCGGGCCCGGCCGACCCGGGCGGCGGCGACTCCACGACCGGCGATCTCGTCCTGCCGGTGGCGGCGGCGTGCGCGGCCGGGATCGCGGCGACGGTCGCGCGCAGGCGGCGCAGGAAGCGCGCCACGACCCGCACCACGCCCGGTGGGGGCGATGAGGACGAATCAGAACAGGCCGATACGACCAAGAACAGCTAGAACAGGCTGAGCAGCGCCTCCGCCGCGTCCATCGGCTCCGCGTCGCCGTCGGGCAGCGCCAGTTCGAACCACACCGTCTTGCCGCGCGGCGTCCTGCGCGAGCCCCACGCGGCGCTGAGCAGCCCGACCAGTTGCAGCCCGCGCCCGCCCTCGTCGGTGTCCCGGGCCCGGCGGCGGCGGGGCTGGACGAAGCTCGCGTCCCACACCTCGCAGACCAGCGTGCGGTCGAGCAGGAGGCGGAGTCTGATGTCGCCGTCGCCGTACCGCAGGGCGTTGGTGACGAGCTCGCTGACCAGCAGTTCCGCGGTGTCGCAGAGCCGTTCGAGGTCCCAGTCGCGCAGTTGGTCGCAGGCCAGTTCGCGGGCGCGGCCGACGGACTTGAGGTCGCGCGGCAGCGTCCAGTCGCCGACGTGCTCGGAGGGCAGCCCCTGGACGCGCGCCATCAGGAGTGCGATGTCGTCCTCTCCGTGGTGGGTGTCGAGGGTGTTCAGGACGTGGTCGCAGACGTCCTCCAGGGCGGGCGGGGCGTCGTTGAGGGCGCGTACGAACGCGTTCAGGCCCTCGTCCAGGGGGTGGTCGCGGGATTCGACGAGGCCGTCGGTGTAGAGCGCGAGGAGGGCGCCCTCGGGGAGTTCGACCTCGACGTCCTCGAAGGGCTCGCCGCCGACGCCGAGCGGCAGGCCCGGGGGTACGTCGAGCATCAGCGCGGACTCGCCGGGTTCGACGAGGACGGGCGGCAGATGGCCCGCGTTGGCGAAGGTGCAGCGGCGTGTGACGGCGTCGTAGACCGCGTACACGCAGGTGGCGAGGTAGACCTCGCTGAGGTCCGCGTCCGCCGCCTTGCGGGCCGCGCGGCTGGACTGCTGGGGCCCGGCGGGGTTGCCGAGGCCGCGCGCGATCTCGTCGAGGGCGGAGAGCACCTCGGCGGGTTCCAGGTCGAGGAGCGCGAGGGTGCGGACGGCGGTGCGCAGCTCGCCCATGGCGACGGCGGCGCGCAGGCCGCGGCCCATGACGTCGCCGACGACGAGGGCGGTGCGGTGGCCGGGCAGTTCGATGACGTCGAACCAGTCGCCGCCGACCTCCGTCGCCGCGTTGCCCGGCAGATAGCGGCAGGCGATGTCGAGGCCGGACGCCTCGGGATCGCCGGGTGGCAGCAGGGACCGTTGCAGTATCAGCGCGCGCTCGTGCTCGCGGCGGTAGAGGCGGGCGTTGTCGATACAGACGGCGGCGCGCGCGGCCAGTTCGACGGCGAGCGCCCGGTCGCGTTCACCGAAGGGTTCGCTGCCCTTCGTACGGGAGAACTGGGCGAGGCCGACCACGGTGTCGTGGGCGACCATCGGCACGGCGAGCGTCGACTGGACCAGGCCGCGGGTGAGGCGGCTCGCGGACTCGTCGTCGTCCCCGGTGACCAGTCGGGGCCGGGCGGTCCGCAGGGCGTCCGCGCAGGGCGACGTGAACCCGAACCGGTGTACGGCACCGACGTCTATGGGCCCGGCACCGGCCGGGAACGGGGCGTCGGCGACGGCGCTCGCGAAGGCCACCCGGCGCAGTTCGGCGCTGCCGTCGGCGAGCCCCGGCGGTGTCTCGTCGCCGTCCAGGAGGCCTTGGTACAGGTCGACGGAGGCGAGGTCGCAGAAGCCGGGGACGGCGACGTCGAGCAGCTCCCTGGCGGTGGTCTCCAGGTCGAGGGAGTTGCCGATGCGGGCCCCGGCCTCGTTCAGGAGAGCCAGGTTGCGCCGCGCGTGGGCGGCCTCGCGGGCGGCGGCGTGCCGCCGGGTGACGTCGGTGCCGAGTCCCGCGACGCCGATGGGGCGGCCCGAACCGCTGTGGACGCGGTAGAGGTTGATCGACCAGTGCCTGCGGTCGTTGCTGCCGGGCGCGGGTCCCACTATCTGCATGTCCGTCACCGCGTCGCCGGTTTCCAGGACCCGCTTCATGGCGGCGGCCATGCGGTCGGCCTCGTGGCGGGGCAGGTAGTCGTGGACGGTGCGGCCGCGGTGGTCCTCGACGCCGCCGCCGAAGACGTCGGCGAACCGGCGGTTGGCGCGCTGCACCCTCAGGTCCGTGCCGAAGAGCAGGAAGCCGAAGGGAGATTGGCCGAAAATGGCCTGCGAGGCGGCGAGGTCGGTCTCGATCTGCCGCAGCGCCCGGACGTCGACGACGATGCAGACCGCGGCCCGCTCGCCCTCCTCCGTCTCGGTCGGCATCACGTAGACCTCGGCGATGCCCTCCCTGCCGCGGCCGCCGGCACCCGGGCCGTCGGCGTCGTCCCCGGCGGGCACCCGGAAGGGCACGACGCCCGTCCACTCCCGGCCGTCGAGGATCTCCGCCATCTTGCGGTGACCGCCGGCGCGCAGCTCGGGCGGCACGAAGGCCTCGATGGGGTCCTTGCCGACGGCGTCCCGCGCGGCCACGCCGAAGAGCCGCTCGGCACGCGCGCTCCACTGGTCGACGAGCCCGTCCGCGCCGATCGAGAATGAGGCGACCTTGATGTAGTCGTAGATCGAACCGGGTGGGCTGCTCTGCCACGTCTCGCCGACCGGAGCCTCACCGGGCCCGTCGTCGCCCGTCGCGTCGCCCGACGGCCCCTTGGGCTCCGTCGCCTTCGCTGGTATCTCGCTCACGCGAACCGTCCCCTCCAGCTCACCGCGTCCGGCACCGGTCACCGCATACGGCTGCCCGCAGTATCCAGCACTACGGTGCCGCGCCACACGGCGTTCACGATCACAGCACGGACTCGACGCTTTTTGGCCCGTGCCGCCCTTGTGCAGGACGTCTGTCGCACACTGCCAGTCTTCTAACCCGGCAGAGCCAGCTCGAACCACACCGTCTTCCCCGTCCTGCCCGTACGACCCGGACGTGTTCCCCAGCGCCGCGCGGAGCGGGACACCAGCTGGAGGCCGCGCCCACCCTCGTCGTCGACGCCGGCGATGCGCTCCAGGGGCGGGTCGGGGAGCGGGTCGGACACCTCCACCAGGAGGCTGCCCAGGGGGTCAGCGGGCCGCACGAGACGTACGCCGATGGGCCCGGAGGCGTGACGCAGGGAGTTGGTCACCAGCTCGCTGACGAGCAGCACGGTGATGTCGCCCAGGGGCCCGAGGCCCCAGACGGCGAGCTGTTCACGGACGACGCCGCGTGCGGTGCGGACGGCGCCGGGGTCCGCGGGGAAGGCCCACTCGGCGCAGTCGCCTTCGGTGTCGATCACGCCGATCACTTCCAGACCAGTAGCTGGACCTGTCCGTTTTCATGCCAATAGTGTGAATAGTTGGCACATACCCGATATTCGGGGTCGTTTACCGCACACCTGGGCGCACTGGGGCACGAACGGCTCGAACGGCGTACGCGGAGGGGGCGCAGCCGCGACGGCCGGGAGGCGGCGTGCGACGGTCAGGAATGCCGCGTGCGACGGTCAGGAGGCAGGCTGCGACTGTCCCAGCAGCGCCGTGACGGCGGGCACGTCCGCGGCCAGCCAGTCGACGGACCAGACCTGCTCGGGCGCCAGCCAGCGCAGCTCGGCGTGGTCCTGGAGGGGCCGGGGTTCTCCGGAGACGAGCCGGGCGGTCCACACCCGCAGGACGTACCCCTTGGGGAGCGGCCACTGCCCCGGCACCCGGCCGGTCGGTTCGGCCTCGACGCCCAGTTCCTCGCGGAGCTCGCGCACCAGCGCGTCCTCGCACCGCTCGCCGGGCTCGACCTTGCCGCCGGGCAGCTCCCAGCCGCCCGCGAGCTCGGGGGGCGCGCTGCGCCGCGCGGCGAGCAGGCGTCCGTCGTCGTACAGGGCGGCGCCCACCACGATCCGTTCGTTCATGCCGCGGAGCCTAGGGCCTGCTACCGTCCGCCGCCGTTCTGGCTCATCTTCTCGATCGAGTAGAGCTGCTTGTTCCCCCGGTCGTCGAGGCGGTCCGCGATCCGCTGGGCCTCGGCCTTCGTCGCGTACCTGCCCACGCGGTAGCGGTTGCCGTTGTCGTCCTGCCGAATCACGAACCAGGGCAGCAGAGCCGTCCCGTCATTCATCGCGCCCCTCCGTTCGCCACCCCCGGCGCGCCCCACGCCTCGATCTGTAAGGAAACCGCAATCCGCATATGCCCGAGCCTACGCCCGACCTTTACTCAGCGGATACGGCTTTGCACAAAGAGGTACGCGGGTGGGCCGCTCTCGGCCAACTCCGGGCAAACAGCAGGGGGCGCACCCTTTGGGTGCGCCCCCACGGGCGTACGGCGAAGCGCCCTTTGTGATGGGCTACGGAGAGGGCTACTTCACGGGCAGGTGGTACGCGACCTGGTAGCGGTCGGCGGGCACCACGATGTCCGCCGTCTCCACCGGGCGGCCCGACGCGTAGTACGTGCGGTGGACGACGAGGACCACGTGGCCCGGGACGCCGCCGAGCGCGGTGAGCTCCTCGGCGAGGCCTGGGCGGGCGCCGACCTCCTCCGCGACGTTGTCCACGATCACGTCGATGGCCGCCATCCGGTCCACCACTCCGCAGCCGCCGAGCGGGCCCTCCTCGGGGAGCATGACGGGGGTGCGGCCGGTGATGGCCAAGGGCTCCCAGGAGGTGGAGAGCATCATGGCCTCACCGGCGTCCCGGAAGACGTACTTGGTGCACATCACGCGGTCGCCCGCGCGGATGGCGAGCCGCTCGGCGATCGCGGCGCCGGCCTCGGTCTGCTCGCTGCGGGACTCCCAGGTGCCGCGCACGCCGTCGGCGGCCTGCTCCTGGCGGAACGGGGTCGAGCCGCCGTTCACCGCGCGGTACCCGGTGCGGGCGATCTTGCGGGGGACGGGGCGCTCGCGCACATAGGTGCCGGAGCCGGAGCGCCCCTCGACCAGGCCCTCGGCCATCAGGACCTTGCGCGCCTCCAGGGCGACCGTGTCCGACACCCCGTACTCCTCGCGGATCCTCGCCTGCGAGGGGAGGCGCGTACGCGGCGGCAGCGAACCGTCGGCGATCTTCTTGCGGAGATCACCCGCGACCCGCAAATACGCCGGCTGTTCACCGAATGTCACTGGCCACTCCCATCAGGTTGACAGACAGCAACAGCCTGGCAACCGTGGGTTGTTGCGTGCAACCCAAGGCCAAGGAATCACTCGAAGTGATGATTTCTCCCGGCGCAGGTCTTTACGCGGGGCCTTTCCGCGGATATGGCGGACGGTCGAGCGTCGCGAGGAAACGTTCGGTCGCAGCCCGGGCGATCTGGCTCCCCCAGCCTCCCCAGTTCACGTCGAAACAGTGATCGGCCCACGGAAGTTCGACGTACGTCACGGGTGCGCCGGCGCCCTTCAGACGCCGGGCCAGCTCGCGCGCCTGGGCCACCGGCACCGCGCGGTCCGCGCTTCCGTGCAGCAGCAGCGTCGGGGGCACGTCGCCCCGGACGAGCCGGGCGGGCGAGCCGAGGCGGTAGCGGGCGGGGGCGGAGGCGGCCGAACCGCCCATCAGGGCCGGGATCATGGGGTCGCGGCGCAGCGCGGTGCCGGCGATCAACTGCCGCATGTCGGTGGGCCCGTAGAGCGAGAGCACTCCCGACACCGAGCCGTCGCGGACCGCGCAGGAGGGCGGGACGCGGGCGTCGTCCTCGGTGTAGGCGGCGGCGAGCGCGAGGTTGCCGCCGGCCGAACTGCCCGCGAGCAGCAGCCGTTGCGGGTCGACGCCGTACACGCGCGCGTGGCGCCGCACCCAGCCGACCGCGCACTTGACGTCCCCGATCTGGTCGAGCTGGGTGCCCAGGGGCGCGAGGCGGTAGTCGATGTCGAAGACCGACCACCCGCGCGCGTTGAACCACCGGTTCCACTCGGGGGTCTGGCTGCGGTGGCCCTTGTTCCAGCCGCCGCCGTGCACCCACACGACGGCGGGGCGCCGCGCCCCGGACCGCCCGGGCGGTGCCCAGAGGTCCAGCGTGAGCTTCTGCCCCTTCGTGCGGTGCGTCGTCCCGTGGCCGCGGCCCACGCGCGCGTAGGTGAGCGTCCGCGCGCGGTCGGGCGCCTCGGCGTGGTTGACGCCGTCGAAGTACCGCGTGGCGGCGAGCCGTTGCCCCTGGCGCTCCGCGGTGCCGTAGGCGGCGGCGTACGGCATCACTCCGTAGACGAGGGCCGCGAAGGAGGCGAGCGCGGCGAGCCCCGCGCACCAGGGGTGGCGGCGGCCGGCGAACGCGGCGGCGGTGAGCCCGAGCAGACCGGGCGGCAGCAGCACCAGGCCCCAGGAGGTGATCCCGCCCGCGACGAGCACCAGGAGGGGGACGCGGGGCAGGGGGGCGGCGACGAGGACGGCGAGCGCCGCGTTCAGCAGGCAGGCGGCCAGGAGCAGGGACCGGGTCACGGCGGGCGGCGGCACGACGGACGTCACGCCGAAGAACTATCACAGAAGCGGACAAAATCCTCTCAGGCGTCCGCCCCGGAGAGGGTCACACCGCGGCGCCCTCGCCGTGGTCCTCGCCGAGGCCCGACTCCGCGCCGTCCTCCGGAGTCGCGTCACGCGGCGAAGTGGTGCCGAGGCCCAGGGACTTGCGTGCCGCGATGGCGTTCTTGTCGCCGAGTCGCTGAAGGGCCGCTACGTAGTGGTCGTTGAAGCTGTCGGCGTCGGTGGCCCCGGCCGCCTTCGCCCACTCCTCGCGGCTCTTGCCGAGCTCGGTGACGAGCGCGTCGATGTGGCCCCGCGCCGCCTTCGGCCAATCGTGCGCGCGCAGCAGCCGCACCCGTTCGGCGAGGCCCTTGTCGACGCGGGCGGCCCACTTCTTGTGCCCTTCGAGGTCGTCCTCGACCCGCTCCGCCGCGGGCTCCGACTGATACGCGTCGTCGAAGGGGCGGTCCGCCTTCACGTACGCGAGCTGGTCGGCGTCGAGCGTCGTGGCGTCGCGGCGCAGGGAGCCCTTCAGCGGCCGCTCCGGTTCCGCGGCGCCGAAGAGGCAGGTGACGTGGCGGTCGCCCCGGCGCCAGGTGGACCGGTCGGGCATGAAGTAGTAGATGTCGGCGTCGTCAAAGTCCGCCCAGCCGTCCAGGACGTAATCCCACTGGAGCTTGGTGCACTTGGTCTCGGCGAGGCCGACGAGCGCGTCCTCGCCGGGGTAACTGCCGTTGTTGACGCGGAACGACGCGAAGACCTCGCCGTCGTGCCGCCCCGCGCACGGCACTTCGTGGACCTGGAAGGCGTACCGCATCGAGTCGAGCTCCCCGTCGGGCGCGTCGAAGCAGCCGCCCTTGTCGACCGGGAAGGAACCGGCGGACTCCCGCGCCGCGTCCCTGAACCCTTCGGCGAACTCGCGGGCGCCGCCCGTGGCGACGGCGAGGACGAGCAGCAGGACGCCGACCACGGAGAGGATGCTGCCCGCGATCGCCATCCCCTTGCCCCGCTCACCCTTCTTCTTGATCTGCGCGAGCGCGACGAGACCGAGGATCAGGCCGACGGCGGGCAGGAAGCAGAGGATGCCGAAGACCAGGGAGGCGATCGCGAAGCCGTTGACCGGCGGCCGGGAGTACGGGGAGTACGGCCCGGGCCACTGCTGGTACGGGGCGTGCCCGTGCGGCGGCCACGGGGCTCCTTGCTGCCCCTGCTGCCACGGCTGCTGCCCCGGCGGGGGCGCGTACGGGCCGGGCGGCGGCGGTATGTCCACGGGTAGCGTGCTCCTGGTTCAAGGGCGGGCGGTGCGGAAAGCTTGGCGCATCGTAATCGGGGGCGGGGGCGAAAAGGTAATGCAACGGCAAACCTTGACAACTCGGGCGGTGGTGCGGGCCGTCAACGGCCTGACCTCCCGGTGGGCGACGACGGCGGCCGCCGACCGCAGCACCGTCTTCTCGGCGCCCGGCGTCTGGCCCCTCCTCGCGTTCCTCGCGGACGGCGCCGGGGGCGCGGCCCGCACGGAGCTCGCCGACGCGGTGGGGGTGCGGCCGGACGAAGCGGCGCCCGCCGCACGGCAGTTGCTGGCCGCGATGGGCCGCGTGCGGGGCCTGGACGCGGCGCTCGGCCTCTGGACGAAACGCACCCTGACCCTGCGCGACGCGTGGCGCGGCGGGGTGCCGGTGGACGCGCTGGGCGTGCTGACCGGTGACCCGGAGAAGGACGGGGCGGCGCTGGACGCGTGGGCGGCGGAGCGGACGGGCGGGGAGATCGAGCGGATGCCGGCAGGGCTGACGCCGGACACGGAACTCGTCCTGGCGAGCGCGCTGGCGCTGCGAACGGACTGGGAAGTGCCGTTCGAACGTCGCCCGGCGGAGCCTGCGGGGGGCCCGTGGCGCGGCCTCCGGATCGCCGGGCTCCAGCGGTCGGCTCCCGGGCTGGACGCCGTACAGGTGGGCCGTTGCTCGGACGGCCGTGTCACAGGAGTCACCGTGCGCGGCACCGAGGAGGTGGACGTGCACCTGCTGCTCGGCGAGGCGTGCATGAACCCTGGAGAGGTGCTTGCCACGGGAGTCGGGATGCTGTCGGGCGACGTCCCCACGACACCGGGCAGCGAGCTGACACGGAGCCCGGCCGGCCCGGGCGTCGCCCTGTGCGAATCTCGCGCCGACACTCCCGGCGAGCCGCCCCACGTGCGGCTGCACGCCGTGGAGTTCACCGTCGGGGCGGAACACGATCTGCAGGCGCGTCCCGGCCTCTTCGGCCTGGCGGCCGCGGGTGCTCCTCTTCCCGGTTCCTTCCCGGGAATCTCCGACCGGGACCTTGCGGTGGAGTCGGCCCGGCAGACGGCGACCGCGACGTTCGGCGCGACGGGCTTCCGTGCCGCCGCGGTCACCGCGGTCGCCATGGACTGGATGGGGCTGCCCCCGCACGTGACGACCGGGCTGGCGGTCACGATGGACCGCCCCTTCGGCTTCCTCGCCGTCCACCGCACCTCGCGCCTCGTCCTCGCGGCGGGCTGGGTCACCGACCCGGAGCCGTACCGCGAGGACGAGGATCACTGAGGTACTTCAGAGATCAGAACTGCAGGCTCCAGGAGTCGATCTTCCCGGTGTCCTGCGCCGCGTTGTCGCTGACCCGCAGCTTCCACGTGCCGTTGGCCGTCTCCGAGGAGGCGTTCACCGTGTACGTGGTGTTGATGTTGTCCGAACTGCCGCCGGTGCCGTAACCCTTGAGGGTGTAGGCGGTTCCGTCGGGGGCGATCAGCTGGACCTGGAGGTCGCCGATGTACGTGTGCTGGATGGTCACCGGCACGCTCAGCGCGGCGGGCGCGTTGCCCGGGACCTCGGTCACGGTCACCGGGGACTCGGCCGTGGCGTTGTCGCGGATCGCGTAGTCCGTGTCGTTCGTGAACTTCTTGCCCGGCGGGTTGGTCGTGCCCCCGGTGACGTTCAGGAGACGGTTGGGCGAGCCCGTGCCCGGGCTGGTGACGACGCCCGTCGAGGAGGCGCTGACCAGGGCCGAGGACACCTGCGCCGGGGTCGAGGCGGGGTTCTGGCCCAGGTAGATAGCGGCCGCGCCCGCGACGTGCGGGGAGGCCATCGACGTACCGGAGATGGTGTTGGTGGCGCTGTCGCTGGAGTTCCACGTCGACGTGATCGAGGAGCCCGGGGCGAAGATGTCGAGGATGCTGCCGTAGTTGGAGTAGCTCGCCCTCGCGTCGGTGTTGGTCGTGGCACCGACGGTGATGGCCTCCGCCACGCGCGCGGGCGACTTGGTCGACGCGTCGGTCGACTCGTTGCCCGCCGCCACGGCGTAGGTGATGCCGGACGCGATGGAGTTGCGTACCGCCGTGTCGAGCGCGCTGTCGGCGCCGCCGCCGAGCGACATGTTGGCGACGGCGGGCTTGACCGCGTTCTTGGTCACCCAGTCGATGCCCGCGACGACCTGTGCCGTGGTGCCGGAGCCCTGGTTGTTCAGGACGCGGACGCCGACGACCTTGGCCTTCTTGGCGACGCCGTGCAGGGTGCCCGCGACGGTGCCCGCGACGTGCGTGCCGTGGCCGTGGCCGTCCTGCGCGGTGTTGTCGTTGTCGATGGCGTCGTAGCCGTAGGAGGCACGGCCGCCGAAGTCGCTGTGGCTGATGCGGACGCCGGTGTCGATGACGTACGCGGTGACGCCCTCGCCCGCGGAGTCCGGATAGGTGTACTTCTGGTCCAGCGGCAGGGTCTTCTGGTCGATGCGGTCCAGGCCCCAGGACGGCGGGTTCGTCTGGGTCGCGGAGGCAGTGAAGGTCCGGTTCTGGACGACCGCGTCGACCGCCGGGTCCGCCGCGAACTTCTTCGCCTCGGCCTCCGACAGCTCGACCGCGTAGCCGTTGAGAGCCTTGTCGTAGGTCCGCTCGATCTTGGCGCCGTACTCCTTGGCGAGGGCCTTGCCCGCGGCGGAGCGCGCTTTCGGACCGTTCTTGTCGAGGCTCACGATGTAGCTGTTCTTGATCGCGCCGGGTGCGCCGGCGTTCTCGATCGTGCCTTCCGCCCGGTCCGGCTGCGCGTTCGCCGGGAGGGCGGAGACGACGCCGAGGGCGAGGGCCGCGACCGCTGTCGCGCTGATCCCGGCCAGTCTTCGGCGGTTGTGACGCATCACTGCCATCTGAGGGGTCCTCCTCAATAGGTGGTGCGTTGGTGGGGGATTGGTGCCGTGGTGCCCACACTCGCGGGGACATGCGGCAGGGGCATGTCAAGACGACATGCCTGCTCTTGCCTCCGTCGGGACGAAAGATTGGCGGATCCATAGGAATCCCACAAGAGTCAGGACCGGACGTAACAGGGCCCGGCCGCCCTGCGGTGACGCCCCTTCGACGGCCGTCACACGCCTCTCTTGTCCCAGCTTCAACAACCGCCCCACATAGCCTGCGCGCATGACAGAGACGACAGACGGCACGACCGGCACACCCGCCCTCCCCGACTTCCGCTGCCCGGCCGACGGGACACGCGTCCCCGCGGGCTCGCTCGCCTGGTCGTGCCCCGCCTGTCGCGGCCCCCTCGACCTGGACTTCTCCCCCGTACCCGCGCCTCTCGACGCCCTCGCGGGACGCGTCAACTCGCTGTGGCGGTACGCGGAGTGCCTGCCGCTGCCCGCGCCCGCGATCTCCCTCGGCGAGGGCCGCACGCCCCTCGTGCCGCTCGCGGGGCCGGTTTCGGCCAAGCTCGACTTCCTGATGCCGACGCTGTCCTTCAAGGACCGCGGCGCGGTGCTGCTCGCCGCCCTCGCCCAGCGCCTCGGCCCGGACCGGGTGATCGCCGACAGCAGCGGCAACGCGGGCACGGCCGTCGCCGCGTACTGCGCGCGTGCCGGGCTCGACTGCACCGTGTACGTCCCCGCCGGCACGTCGCCGAAGAAGCTGGAGCAGATCCGCGCGCACGGGGCCCGCCTCCACGTCGTCGACGGCGACCGCGAGTCGACGGCCCTGGCCGCCCGCGCCGCCGCCGACGAACCCGGCACGTTCTACGCCTCGCACGTCCACAACCCCTACTTCCTCCACGGCACCAAGACGTACGTCCACGAACTCTGGGAGGACCTCGGCGGCCGCCTCCCCGACGCCCTCGTCGTCCCCGTCGGAAACGGCACGCTGCTGCTCGGCGCGGCCCTCGCGGTCCGTGAGCTGTACGCGGCCGGGCTCATCGCACGCCGCCCCGCGCTGTACGCCGTGCAGTCCGCGGCGGTCGCCCCGCTCGCCGCCGCGTGGCGGGCCGGCGCGGACGACGTCGTCGGCGAGACCCCGATGGCACCGACCCACGCGGAGGGCATCGCGATCCCCCGCCCGCTCCGCGCCCGGCAGATCCTGCGCGCGGTACGCGATGCGGGAGGCGCCTTTCTGACGGTGACGGAGGCCCAGATCGCCTCCGCACAGCGGGATCTGGCCGCCCGCGGGCTCTACGTCGAGTCGACGGGCGTGGCGTGCTGGGCGGCCGTGCGGGACGGGGCTCTCGGGGAGCTGACGGCGGTGGTTCCGCTGTGCGGGGCGGGGGCGAAGACGGGGCTGGCGGGACCGGCGGGGTGAAGGAGGGGAGCGAGGGACGGGCGGGGCAGGGTTCATCGGCCGGATGACACCTGTGCACGGGTGTGTGAACGCCCATAGCCTGTGCGACCTTCGCACCCTGGGGGGTCTCGTGAACGGTCTCCGTGCGGTTGTTGTCTGCCTGGTGCTCGCGTGCGCCCTGTCGGTGTCGCCGGCCACGGCCGTGACGCCGGGCTGGTCCGCGCTGCCGGTGCCCGCGGCGGCCCCGCCCACCGACGTGTACGACCTCGCCGCCCGCGGGCCGGACGAGGCGTGGGCGGCCGGGTACGAGTACACCGCGGACGAGATGCGGCCGTTCCTGTACCGGTGGAACGGCACGGCGTGGAGCCGGGACACGACCTTCCCCGGAGCCGGTGAGCCGGGCCGGCTCAGCAAGGTGCAGATCGTCGGCGACGAGGTGTGGTTCTTCCACACCGACGGTGAGGGGAAGGGAGAGATCCTGCGCCGGTCGGCGGGGAAGTGGAGTGCCGTCCCGCTGCCGCAGACCATGTGGGTCTACCAGGACTTCGCCGCCGTACCGGGCGCCGCGTGGGTGGTCGGCCAGGACGACGACGGACTGAAGGTGCTGCACTACGACGGGTCTCGCTGGACGGCCCAGTCCGCCCCGCCCGACGTGCACTTCGTGGCGGGCGTCACCGCGCGTACCGCCACCGACGCCTGGGCCTGGGCGGACACCAGCACCGGCACCGCCATCCTGCGCTGGGACGGCACGGCGTGGCGGGACGCGCAGGTGACGCTGCCGGCCAACGGCAACGTACACACGATCATGCTGGACCGGTCCGGCCGGGCCACGGTCAGCGGCGCCCAGTACATCGACAACGCGACCCGCACCTACCTGATGACGTGGAACGGCCGCACCTGGCGCACCAGCTACCCACCGCTGGGCAACACCTTCACCGAGGCCCTCGTGCGCGGCGCGGACGGCGCGCTCTGGCTGCCGGTGCGCAGCGACCGCGCGTTCCAGTCGAAGTACGCGCGGGTGGACGGTGACCGCACCACCTTCTCGTACGGCCCCGAGCGCCCGAACGCGATCAACGTCAAGCCGACTGCGCTGGCGAGGGCCGGTTCCTCGCTGCTGTCCTTCGGGACCGTCGAGATCTACGGCTCGAAACCGAATCTGATGAGCGAGCGGCTGGGAGGCTGACCATGGCACGCGGACTGCTCGTCATGGCACGCAGATTGTTCGTCGCACCCCTCGCCGCCGCCCTGGTCATCGTGACCGCCATGGCGTCGGCGGCCGCGGAACCCGGGGCCTGGCGGCACGTTCCGGTGCCGGCCGAGGTGCGCCCGCAGGCCGGGCTGAACGAGGCCGTGGCGTTCGGCCCCGGCCGGGCATGGGCTGTGGGCACCGACGCCGTCGGCCGCGAGGCGCCGGGCTTCCCGCTGATGCTGCGCTGGGACGGCACCGCGTGGCAGCGCCAGAAGCTGCCGGGGGCCGGCTGGCAGGGCGAGCTGCTGTCCGTCGCCGCGACCTCGCCGACCGCGGCCTGGGCGGTCGGCCGTGACACGGCGGGCGCCGCCCGTCTGCTCCGCTTCGACGGCAAGGAGTGGCGGGAGAGCCGGGCGCCGCGCGACGTCACCCTGACCAAGGTCGTGGCCGGCGGCGGCGAGACGTGGCTGATCGGTTCGCGGCCCGGCGCGCAGGTGCTGCTGCGCCGCAGCGGATCCGGCTGGCAGGAGATGCCGGTGCCGCCGGGGTCCGTGTACGGCCTGCACGTCAAGGCGGCGGACGACGTCTGGGCCGCGGGCGACACGCACATGGGCGCGGCCGTCTCGCACTGGGACGGCAAGGCGTGGCAGCAGACGACCGTGTTCGGGTTCCCCCGGGCGGCCGTGGGCAGCGTGTACGCGGTCTCCGACACCGAGGTGTGGGCGGGCGGCACCGCCGGGTTCGTCGGCGGCCCGGTCGGCAAGCCGATCCCGCCCCTGCTGGTCCGCTTCGACGGACAGGCGTGGAACCGGGTGACCGTGCCCACCGACTTCGGCTCGATCAGCTCGCTGGCGCCCGCGCCCTCCGGCGAGCTGGGCTGGGTCGCGGTGGCCGGCTCGCAGAAGTACGGTCCGCCGGGGAGCTGGCCGCCGTTCGTCTCCGGACCGGACTTCCTCGCCTGGGACGGGCAGACGTTCACCGGGTACGACGAGCCGACGGTGGCCGGTGAGGGGGCGTCCTCCCGGATGCAGCTGGCGCCGGTGCCGGGCACGGAATCGGTGTGGTCGGTCGGCAGGGCCGCCGGTCCCGAGGGCGCGTTCGCGCCGCGCATCCTGCGCTTCGACTGACCCGCCCCGCCCCGCCTCCCTCTCCCCCTCCCCCTCCCTCCTCCCGCTTCGGCGAACGCTGTCGGGGTTCGATGCCAAGTAGGGGGTGAGACCGCCGTCCGGCGGTCGGAGAGGGAGGGACCGTGACATCGGATGAACGGGACGGCCCCGGGGTGACGGCGTCTGCGTCGGACTCGCCGGAGTCGGCGTCTGCGTCGGACGCCGTGTCCGACGATGAGTTGCTCGTCCGGGCCGCGCACGACGCCTCGGCGTTCGAGCCGCTGGTACGGCGGCACGCCCCCGCGCTGCACGGCTACTTCGCCCGGCGCGCGCCCGGCGCGGCGGACGACCTGCTGGCCGAGGCGTGGCTCCAGGCGTACACCGCGCGGCGCGGCTTCGACGCGGCCCGCGGGCCCGCGCGTGCCTGGCTGTTCGGCGTGGCCAGGAACGTGCTGTCCGCGCACTGGCGGCGGTCCTGCCGGCAGCGCCCCGGACCGGCCGGGGACGGCCGTGACGACCCGTGGGAGGCGGTGGACGAGCGGCTCGACGCGGCCGCCGTGGCGCCGCGACTGCGCGCGCTCCTCGCGGAACTCCCGCCCGACGAGCGCGAGTTGCTGCTGCTCGTCGCCTGGGAGCAGCTGACGCCCGGGGAGGCCGCCGCCGTGGTCGGCATCCCCGCGGGCACGGCCCGCTCCCGGCTGCACCGCGCCCGGCGCAGGCTGCGCGCCGACGCGCCCCTCAAACTGACAGGAGACCCGGCATGACCACCGACGACATCACCGACGACTTCACCGACCTGCTCGACTTTCCCGGCGGCGCGGAGCTCGTCGCGGCGGGCCGGGTGGACCCGCCGTCCGCCGGCGCGGTGGACGCCGCGCGGGCCGCGGTGACCCGCGCGGCCGACCGCGAAGCCGCCGTGGCGCCGGCCGCACTCCTCCGCACCCGCCGCCTCCCGCGCCGCCGCAGGCTCCTCGTCGCCGCGGCCGCCGTGGCCGCGATCGCCACGGGGGCCGTCGCGTACCCCGTCCTCGACATGGGCGGCGAACCGGCGGCGACGGCCTCGGCGAGCCAGTTCCTGGACGGTGTGGCGGAGGTGGCGGCGGATGCTCCCGCGACGGAACCGGCGTACTGGAAGGTGCGGGTCGAGACGGACAACCAGGACGACGGGAAGCGTACGGACACCACCTACTTCGACCGCGAGGGCCGCGTCTGGTCGGTCGACGCGGACGGCACGGTCCACGAGCCGCCCGCCGGGAAGGAGGGCAAGGTCAAGAAGTGGCCGGTCGGCGAGAAGTGGCTGACCTGGCCCGCGCTGGAGAAGCTGCCGACCGACGAGAAGGCGCTCGCGGCCCTCTTCTCCGCCGACCCGGAGAGCCGTTCGCAGCAGGTCGCGATCCTGCTTGAGGACGCGCCCGTCGGCCCCGAGCTGCGCGCGGCGCTCTTCCGCATCCTCGCGGACACCCCCGGCATGAAGCTGATCGGCGACGTACGGGACAGCAAGGGCCGCGCCGGAGTGGCCGTCGAGATCACCCGGAAGGCGTGGTACAGCACGGGCCCGGGCGAGAAGGTGACCCACCGCACGAAGGACCGCTACGTGGTCGACCCCCGCACGGGCCTCCTCCTCGAGACGAAGCACAGGATCGTCGGCCAGGAGACCCCGCCGGACCGGTACACGTGGCTGGAGGTGGGGCCGGCGGACCGGGTGGGTTAGGGCCTGCCGGGGAGTCGCGCCCATAGCCGATCCGGCGCCCAAATGCCATGTGAGACAGGCAACGTGACGGAGCGTGAGACCGCCCTCCGTCACGTCTCGACCCGTCCTCGACCCCCTCGTGGCGGATGTAGCATGATCTTGTTCGACTTTGGAAAGTGCGCGCGGGACGCCGTAGGAGCCCGCCGCGCCGGGGGGCCAGAGGCGAAAGATCTCTTCACCTGACCTGCCCCCGTTGATCCGTGGGGGATTCGCAGGGTGTTCGAGGGTACGGGTACGCATTCCACCGGTCACACGCTGTCGGCGGCGCAGCAGCGCATCTGGTTCGCCCAGGAGCTGGCTCCGAACAGCCTGCTGTACAACATCAACGGCTACGTGGAGATCCAGGGTCCGTTCGACCGGGGGCTGTTCGAGAAGGCGCTGCGGCAGGCCACCGACGAGGCCGAGGCCCTCCACGTCACCTTCGGTGAGACGGGCGGCGTGCCGTGGCAGTCGGTGCGCGCCGAGCGCGACTGGCCGCTGCCCTTCCTCGACGTGTCGCAGGAGGCCGATCCGCACGCCGCGGCCCTGGCCGCGATGCAGGACGACCTCGACCGGCCCTTCGACCTCCGGCACGGGCCGCTGTTCGTGATGATGCTGTTCCAGGTCGCCCCGGACCGCTTCTACTGGTACACCCGCGTGCACCACATTATCTGCGACGCCTACGGATTCAGTCTGCTCGTGCAGCGCGTCGCGCAGTGCTACAACAAGGACTTCGAAGGTTCCGCGAGCCCCAGCCCCTTCTCCTCGCTCGCCGAATTCACCGAAGACCACGCGAAGTACACGGAGAGCGAGCGGAGCGAGCGGGACCGCGCCTACTGGCTCGACCGGTTCGGCGACGACGCCGAGATCCTCAACCTCCCCGACCGCGCCACCGGCCTGTGGGGCGAGTCCCCCCGCTTCGAGGGCCGCCTGGAACCCGAGTACTTCGACGGGATCAAGCGGCTCGCCCGCGAGTCCCGGTCCACCTGGCAGGTCACGCTCACCGCGGCCGCCACGGCGTATCTGCGCCACTTCACCCGCACCGACGACGTCGTGCTCGGCTTCCCCGTCACCGGACGCCTCACCCCGGTCACCAAGTCCACCCCGGGCATGGCCTCGAACATCCTGCCGCTGCGCGTCTCCGTCGACCCGGCCATGTCCTTCGAGGAGCTGCAGCGCCACGTCGGCCAGGAGATGCGCGGGCTGCTGCGCCACCAGCGCTACCGCGGCGAGGACCTGCGCAAGGACCTCGGGCTCGGCGGGTTCTCCCGCCGGATGTTCGGCCCGTCCATCAACTTCCTTCCGCTGGAGGAGGGTCTGCGGTTCGGGCCGTGCACGGGCGCGGCGCACGGGATGCCCAGCGGTCCCGTCGACGACCTCGTCCTCGTCTTCGAGGGCGGCAGCGGCGACAACGGGATCGGTGTGCGCATCGCGGGCAACACCGCGGCGTACGGCGAGCGGGACATCGCCGAGCACGGGCGCCGCTTCATCGCCTACCTGCGGGCGCTGACCGCCGAGCCCGGCCGGGCGATCGGCACCGTCGACGTCATGGACGGGCAGGAGCGCCACCGCGTCCTCACCGAGTGGAACGGCACGGCCGCCGGCCTCGACGCGGGCACCCTCCCCGCGTGGTTCGAGGACCGGGCCCGGCGGACGCCCGACGCCGTGGCCGTGGTGTGCGAGGACACCACGCTCACGTACGGGGAGCTCAACACCTGGGCCAACCGTCTCGCCCACCGCCTGATCGCGCGCGGCGCCGGCCCCGAGAGCCTGGTCGGCCTGGTCCTGCCCCGCTCCGTCGAGCTGGTCGTCGCCGTACTCGCCGTCCTCAAGAGCGGCGCGGGCTATCTGCCGGTCGACCCGGACGCGCCGGCGGCCCGTCGCGAGACCGTCCTCGACGAGGCGCGGCCGGTGCTCGTCCTCGACGGCGTGGCGGCGGTGCGCGAGGCGCGCGACCCGGGCCGGGAGCCCGCGCACGACCCCACCGACGCCGACCGGACCGCCCCGCTGTGCGCCGACCACCCCGCGTACGTGATCTTCACGTCCGGTTCGACGGGCCGCCCGAAGGGCGTCGTCGTCACCCACCGCAACGTGACCCGGCTGTTCTCCGCCACCGAGGAGCAGTTCGGCTTCGGGGCGGACGACGTGTGGACGCTGTTCCACTCGTACGCCTTCGACTTCTCGGTGTGGGAGCTGTGGGGCGCCCTGCTGTGCGGCGGCCGTCTCGTCGTCGTGCCGCACGCCGTGTCCCGCTCCCCCGAGGCGTTCCTCGACCTGCTCGCCGAGCAGCGCGTCACCGTCCTCAACCAGACCCCGTCGGCGTTCTACCAGCTCATCCAGGCCGACCAGCGCCGCCCCGGCCGCGAACTCGCGCTGCGGCACGTCGTGTTCGGCGGCGAGGCGCTGGTTCCGGGCAGGCTCGCCGAGTGGTACGAGCGGCACGCCGATGACGCCCCGACGCTCGTCAACATGTACGGCATCACCGAGACGACCGTGCACGTCACCCAGCAGGCCCTGACCCGCGAGAGCGCCGCGGCGGACAACGGGAGCACCGTCGGGCCCGCCCTGCCCGACCTGCGCGCCTACGTCCTCGACGACCGGCTGCGTCCGGCGCCGCCCGGCGCCGTCGGCGAGCTGTACGTGTCGGGTGCCGGTCTCGCCCGCGGCTATCTGGGCCGCGCGGGGCTGACCGCCGAACGCTTCGTGGCCTGCCCCTTCGGCGAGCCGGGCGAGCGCATGTACCGCACCGGCGACCTGGCCCGCTGGACGGCCGACGGCCTCCTCTCCTACGAGGGCCGCGCCGACCAGCAGGTGAAGATCCGCGGCTTCCGCATCGAGCTGGGCGAGATCGAGGCGGTGCTCGACCGTCACCCCGCGGTGGCCGAGGTCGCGGTCGTCGTCCGCGAGGACCGGCCCGGCGACAAGCGCCTCGTGGCGTACGCGGTGCCGCGTGACGCCGGTGCGGCTCTCGACACCGCCGCGCTGCGGGCGTACGCGAGCGAGGCCCTGCCCTCGTACATGGTTCCGGCGGCCGTGGTCGCCCTGGCCGCGCTGCCGCTGACCGTCAACGGCAAGCTGGACCGGCGTGCCCTGCCCGCGCCCCGGTTCGACGGCGGCGGCGGCCGCGCGCCGCGCACCGCCCGCGAGGAGACCCTGTGCCGGCTCTTCGCCGAGGTCCTCGGCGTGGAGCGGGTCGGCATCGACGACAACTTCTTCGACCTGGGCGGCCATTCGCTGCTCGCCACCCGGCTGGCCGTGCGGGTGCGCGCCGAGCTCGGCGCGGAGATCCAGCTGGTGCGGCTCTTCGAGTCGCCGACCGTCGCCGGGCTCGCCGACAGCCTCGGTGAGGGCGGCGGGGCGGCGTCCGTGCGTCCGGCGCTGGTGCCGGTGGACCGGCCCGAGGTGCTGCCGCTGTCCTTCGCCCAGCAGCGGCTGTGGTTCCTGCGCCGGGCCGGCGGTGTCGGCTCGACGTACAACATGCCGCTCGCCCTGCGGCTCCGCGGCGACCTGGACCGGGACGCGCTGCGCGCCGCCCTGAACGACGTCGTGGGACGCCACGAGTCCCTGCGGACCGTCTTCCCCGAAGTCGACGGCCAGGCACGGCAGTCGGTGCTCGGCACGTGGGACGTGCCGCTGCCGGTGACCGGGACCGATGAGGAGGAGCTGGCCTCGCTCCTCGACGCGGCGGCCCGGACCGACTTCGACCTGTCCCGCGAGATACCGGTGCGGGCCACGCTGTTCGCGCACGGCCCGCGGGAGCACGTCCTCGCACTCGTCATGCACCACATCGCGGGCGACGAGTGGTCCATGGCCCCGCTCGCCCGCGACCTGGGCGACGCCTACGCGGCCCGCCTCGGCGGCACCGCGCCCGACTGGGAGCCGCTGCCCGTCCAGTACGCCGACTACGCGCTCTGGCAGCGCGAACTCCTCGGCGGCGACGGCGAGTCGGGCAGCCTCGCCCGGCAGCAGCTCGACTTCTGGCGCTCGGCGCTCGCGGGCCTGCCCGAGGAGCTCGCGCTGCCCGCCGACCGACCGCGCCCCGCGACCCCCGGCAACGAGGGCTCGGCGCTTCCCGTCTCCGTCGACGCCGGCCTGCACCAGGCCCTCCTCGCGCTGGCGGGCGAGCGCCGCGCGACCCTCCACATGGTGCTCCAGGCAGGTCTCGCCGCGCTCCTGAGCCGCCTCGGCGCGGGCACCGACATCCCGGTCGGCAGCCCCGTCGCGGGCCGCACCGACGAGGCGCTCGACGAACTCGTCGGCTTCTTCGTCAACACGCTGGTGCTGCGCACCGACACGTCCGGCAACCCCGGCTTCGGCGAGCTCGTGGACCGCGTCCGCACCACCGACCTGGCGGCCTACGCCCACCAGGACCTGCCCTTCGAGCGCCTGGTCGAGGCCCTCAACCCGGCACGGGTCGCGGGCCGCCAGCCGCTGGTGCAGATCCTCCTCGCGCTGCAGAACACGCCGGCGTCCGGGATGACCCTGCCCGGCCTGGACGTCGCCCCCTACGGCGTCCACCCCGGCGGCTCCAAGTTCGACCTTTCCCTGAGCCTGACGGAGACCAGGGCCGCCGACGGCTCCCCCGCCGGGCTCGACGGCTTCGTCGAGTTCAGCACCGACCTGTTCGACCAGGACACCGTCGAGCGGCTGATGTCCCGGCTGCTGCGGCTCCTCACCGACGCGGCGGCCGCCCCCGAGCGGCGCATCGGCGACTTCGACCTCCTGACGGCCGACGAACACGCCCTACTGGCCGACGGTGAGGACGCCACCGGCACGGACCTCCCGGCCCGCACCGTCCCGGAGCTGTTCGAGGAGCGGGCCGCCCTCGCCCCGGACGCGACCGCCGTCGTCCACGAGGACACCACGCTGACCTACGGCGAGCTGAACGAGCGCGCCAACCTGTTGGCCCGGCTCCTCGTCCGGCGCGGCATCGGCCCCGAGGACACCGTGGCCCTGATGCTGCCGCGCTCCGCGGAGCTGCCGGTCGCGGTGCTCGCCGTGCTCAAGGCGGGCGCCGCCTACCTGCCGGTCGACCCCGCCTACCCGGCCGACCGCATCGCGTACATGCTCGGCGACGCCGCGCCCGCGCTGACCCTTACGACCAGCGACCTCGCCGCCGCCCTGCCGGCCGGCACCGACCACCTGACCCTGGACACCGCCGACGTCACGGAGTTCGCCGCGCACGACGTCACCGACGCCGAGCGCCGCGTCCCGCTGCACCGCTCCCACCCGGCGTACGTCATCTACACCTCGGGCTCGACCGGCCGCCCCAAGGGCGTCGTCGTCACCCACACGGGTGTCGCCGGGCTGCTGGAGACACGGAAGGTGTGGGACCTCGGGCCCGGCGACCGCGTGCTGCAGTTCGCCTCGTTCAGCTTCGACGCGGCGTTCTGGGAACTGTCGATGGCGCTGCTGTCCGGCGCCACGCTGGTGCTCGCCCCCGCGGACCGGCTGCGGCCGGGCGCCCCGCTGGTGGAGCTGGCGGCGGAGCGGCGGATCACGCACACACTGCTGCCGCCGTCCGTCCTCGACGTCCTCACGCCGGGCGACCTGCCCTCCGTCCGCACCCTGCTCGTGGGCGGCGAGGCCTCCTCCGGCGAGCTGGTGGCCCGCTGGTCGCCCGGCCGGACGATGCTCAACGCCTACGGCCCCACCGAGATCACGGTCTGCGCCACCCTGAGCGGCCCCCTGTCCGGCACCGCGCGGCCGGCCATCGGCGCGCCCGTCCCCAACATGCGCGCTTACGTCCTCGACGCGTGGCTGCGACCGGTCCCCGCCGGTGTCGCGGGAGAGCTCTATCTGGCGGGTGACGGCGTCGCGCGCGGCTATCTGGGCCGCCCCGGCCTGACCGCCGAACGCTTCGTGGCCTGCCCCTTCGGTGAGCCCGGCGAGCGCATGTACCGCTCCGGCGACCTCGTCCGCCGGACCGCCGACGGCGAGCTGGAGTACCTGGGCCGGGCCGACGAGCAGGTCAAGATCCGCGGCCTGCGCGTGGAGCTCGGCGAGATCGAGTCCGCGCTGACCGGCAGTCCCGCCGTGGCGCAGGCGGCGGTGCTGGTACGGGAGGACCGTCCCGGTGACAAGCGCCTGGTCGGGTACGTGGTTCCGGCCGACCCCGCGCGAGGCGTCGACACGGCGCAACTGCGGTCCGACATCGGCGCGTTGCTGCCGGAGTACATGGTTCCGGCCTCCCTGGTGGCCCTGGACGCGCTGCCGCTGACGCCTAACGGCAAGCTGGACCGGCGCGCCCTGCCCGCCCCCGACTTCGCCGCAACGGCGACGGGACGCGCCCCGCGCACCCCGCGCGAAGAAGTCCTGTGCGGCCTGTTCGCCGACGTCCTCGGCGTCGACCACGTGACCATCGACGACAGCTTCTTCGACCTCGGCGGACACTCCCTGCTCGCCACCCGCCTCGTCAGCCGCATCCGCACAGCCCTCGGCGTCGAACTGCCGCTGACAGCCCTGTTCGACGCGCCCACCGTGGCGGGGATCGCCGACCTCTCCGGCACGGAAGAAGCACGCCCCGCGCTCGTCCGCCGGACCGAACGCCCCGAATCCGTGCCACTGTCCTTCGCCCAGCGCCGCCTGTGGTTCCTCAACCGCCTCGAAAGCACCGACGCGCTCTACAACATGCCCGTCGTGCTCCGCCTGCGGGGAGACCTGGACCGGGACGCCTTGCGCGCCGCCCTCAACGACGTCGTAGGACGCCACGAGTCGCTACGTACCGTCTTCCCCGAGGTCGACGGCGAAGCCCGACAGGCAGTCCTCGACACATGGGACATATCCCTGCCGGTGAGCGAGACCGACGAGCAGCAGCTGCCCGAACTGCTGACGGCAGCAGCCGGTGAAGGCTTCGACCTCGCCGCCGAACTGCCGCTTCGTGCCGCCCTGTTCAAGCTCAGCCACAGCGAGCACGTGCTCGCGCTGCTGCTGCACCACATCGCGGGTGACGGCTGGTCGATGGGCCCGCTCGCCCGCGACCTGGGCGAGGCGTACGCGGCTCGCCTGGACGGCTCGGAGCCCGACTGGGAGCCGCTGCCCGTCCAGTACGCCGACTACGCCCTCTGGCAGCGCGAACTCCTCGGCGACGAGGACCAGTCCGGGACGGTCGCGCACGCCCAGCTCGCCCACTGGCAGAACACCCTCGCCGGGCTTCCCGAGGAACTGAATCTGCCCGCCGACCGGCCGCGTCCGGCGACCGCCAGCCACACGGGCGGGCGCGTCGGCGTCGACTGGGACGCCGAACTGCACGCCCGCCTGGCGGAGTTCGCGCGTGAGTCGTCGTCCTCCGTCTTCATGGTTGTCCAGGCGGCCCTCGCCGCGCTCCTCAACCGCCTCGGCGCCGGCGACGACATCCCCATCGGCAGCCCCATCGCAGGCCGCACCGACGAAGCCCTCGACGACCTCATCGGCTTCTTCACCAACACACTGGTGCTCCGCACGGACGTCTCCGGCCAGCCCACCTTCCGCGAACTCGTCACCCGCGTACGCTCCACCGACCTCGACGCGTACGCCCACCAAGACGTGCCCTTCGAACGGCTCGTCGAGCTCGTCAACCCCACCCGCTCCCGCGCCCGCCACCCCCTCTTCCAGGTCCTCCTCGCCTTCCAGAACACCCCCGAGGTCGGCCTAGAACTGCCGGGACTCTCCTTCGCGGTCGAGCCCGCCGATGTGGGGGTCGCCAAGTTCGACCTGTCGTTCAACGTCACGGAGCGCCGGAGCGAGGACGGCCAGGGGCCGGGCGGCATCGCCGGGACCCTCGAGTACAACGGGGACCTCTTCGACCACGGAACCGCCGCCGCCCTCGCCGCGCGCCTCGAACGCGTCCTGCGGGCCCTCCTCGCCGACCCGGACGCCCCGGTCAGCCGGATCGACGTTCTCGACGACGACGAGCGGCACCGCGTCCTCACCGCGTGGAACGACACCGCGACCGAGGTCCGGCCCGCCACGCTGCCGGAACTGTTCGAGGCCCAGGCCGCCCGTACACCCGACGCCACGGCCGTCGCGCACGGCGCCGAGCGGCTGAGCTACGCGGAGCTGAACGCGCTCGCCAACGGCGTGGCGCGCCGGGTGACGGCGCTCGGCGCCGGCCCCGAGGACCTGGTGGCCGTCGCCCTGCCGCCGTCGCCGCTGCTGCTCGCGGGGCTGCTCGGCGTCCTCAAGGCGGGCGCCGCGTATCTGCCGGTCGACACCGGCTACCCGGCCGACCGCATCGCGTACATGCTGGGCGACGCCGCGCCCGCGCTGCTCCTGACGACCGAGGAGACGGTGCGGGGGCGCGCCGAGTTCGCCGCCGTGCCGCCGCTGTTCGCGGACGCCGTCGCGCCCCTGGCCGACAACCCGGGCGACGACCTGCGGACCGCGCCGCTGCACCCGCACCATCCGGCGTACGTCATCTACACCTCGGGCTCCACCGGCACCCCGAAGGGTGTCGTCGTCGAACAGCGCAACCTCGTCGACTACCTGGAGTGGGCGGGCGCGAGCTACGAGAGTGCGCGCGGCTCCGCGCTGCTGCACTCGTCCGTCTCCTTCGACATGACGGTGACGGCGCTCCTCACGCCGCTCACGGTCGGCGGATGCGTGACCGTCGGCAGTCTCGACGACGCCGGGCTGCCCGCGACCTCGCCGACCCTGCTGAAGGCGACGCCCAGCCACCTGCCGACCCTGGAGGCCCTGCCGGAGTCCGCCTCGCCGACCGGCGACCTGCTGCTCGCCGGTGAGGCCCTCACGGCCGGGGCGCTCGGCTCCTGGCGCGACGCGCACCCGTCGGTCGCCGTGCGCAATGTGTACGGACCGACGGAGACCACCGTCAGCTGCGCCGAACACCGCGTCGCCCCGAACGCGGAGCTCGCCCCCGGCGCCCTGCCGATCGGTCGCCCGCTCGCCAACACCCGCTTCTACGTGCTCGGTTCGGGGCTGCGGCCGGTCCCGGCCGGTGTGCCCGGTGAGCTGTACGTCGCGGGCGGCGGTGTCGCGCGCGGCTATCTGGGCCGCCCCGGCCTGACCGCCGAACGCTTCGTGGCCTGCCCCTTCGGTGAGCCCGGGGGCCGCATGTACCGGACCGGCGACCTCGTCCGCTGGAACCGTGACGGCGAGCTGGAGTACCTGGGCCGCGCCGACGACCAGGTCAAGGTCCGCGGCTTCCGCATCGAACCCGGCGAGATCGCCGCCGTGCTCAGGCGGCACGCCTCCGTCGCGCAGGCGGCGGTGGTCGTCCGCGAGGACCGGCAGGGCGACAAGCGGCTCGTCGCGTACGCCGTCCCCGCCGATCCGGCCCGGGGCGTCGACTCCGCCGAACTGCGCTCGCACGTGGGCGGCTCGCTGCCCGAGTACATGGTCCCGGCCGCCGTCGTCGCCCTCGACGCACTCCCGCTGACCCCGAACGGCAAGCTGGACCGGCGCGCCTTGCCCGCCCCCGACTTCGCCGCCACGGCGACGGGACGCGCACCGCGCACGCCACGCGAAGAAGTCCTGTGCGGCCTGTTCGCCGACGTCCTCGGCGTCGACCACGTAACCATCGACGACAGCTTCTTCGACCTCGGCGGACACTCGCTGCTCGCCACCCGCCTCGTCAGCCGCATCCGCGCCGCACTCGGCGTCGAACTGCCACTCACGGCCCTGTTCGACGCGCCCACCGTGGCGGGGATCGCGGACCTCTCCGGCACGGAGGAAGCACGCCCGGCGCTGGTCCGCCGGACGGAACGCCCCGACTCCGTACCGCTGTCCTTCGCCCAGCGCCGCCTGTGGTTCCTCAACCGCCTCGAAAGCACCGACGCGCTCTACAACATGCCCGTCGTCCTGCGCCTGCGGGGAGACCTGGACCGGGACGCCTTGCGCGCCGCCCTCAACGACGTCGTAGGACGCCACGAATCCCTGCGCACCGTCTTCCCCGAGGTCGACGGCGAAGCCCGACAGGCAGTCCTCGACACCTGGAACGTATCCCTGCCCGTCACCGAGACCGACGAGCAGCAGCTGCCCGAACTGCTGACGGCAGCAGCCGGTGAAGGCTTCGACCTCGCCGCCGAACTGCCGCTTCGCGCCCGGCTCTTTGCCGTCTCCTCGTCCGAGCACGTCCTCCTCGTCTCCCTGCACCACATCGCGGGTGACGGCTGGTCGATGGGCCCGCTCGCCCGCGACCTGGGCGAGGCGTACGCGGCCCGCCTCGACGGCTCGGAGCCCGACTGGGAACCGCTGCCCGTCCAGTACGCCGACTACGCCCTCTGGCAGCGCGAACTCCTCGGCGACGAGGACGAGACCGGCACAGTCGCACACGCCCAACTCGCCCACTGGCAGAACACCCTCGCCGAGCTTCCCGAAGAGCTCGACCTGCCCACCGACCACCCGCGTCCGGCGACCGCCAGCCACCGGGGCGGCATGGTGCCGTTCGGCTGGGACGCGGAACTCCACGCTCAGCTCGCGGAGTTCGCGCGCGAGTCGTCCTCCTCGGTGTTCATGGTGGTCCAGGCGGCCCTCGCCGCGCTCCTCAACCGCCTCGGCGCCGGCGACGACATCCCCATCGGCAGCCCCATCGCAGGCCGCACCGACGAAGCCCTCGACGACCTCATCGGCTTCTTCACCAACACCCTCGTCCTGCGCACAGATGTCTCCGGACAGCCCACCTTCCGCGAACTCGTCACCCGCGTACGCACCACCGACCTCGACGCATACGCCCACCAAGACGTGCCCTTCGAACGGCTCGTCGAACTCGTCAACCCCACCCGCTCCCGCGCCCGCCACCCCCTCTTCCAGGTGATGCTGGTCCTGCAGAACACCCCGGAGGTCAGCCTCGCCCTGCCGGGACTGACCATCGAAGCCGAGCCCGCCGCCACCGACGTCGCCAAGTTCGACCTGGTGTTCAGCGTGCGGGAGCCGGGCGGTGACGGCGGTGGCGCAGAGGGTCTGCTGGAGTTCAACCGCGACCTCTTCGAACCGGACACCGCGACCCTCCTGGCGCGCCGCCTGGAGCACCTGCTGCGTACGGCCGTCGCCGAGCCGGACGTCCCGGTCAGCCGGATCGACGTCCTCGGCGACGACGAGCGGCACCGCGTCCTCACCGCGTGGAACGCCACCGAGGGCGCCCGCGCGGAGGCGGCTCCGCTGCCGGCGCTCTTCGAGGCGCAGGTGGCCCGTACGCCCGACGCGACCGCCGTCCTGCACGACGGCACGGCCCTGAGCTACGCGGAGCTGAACGCCCGCGCCAACCGCATGGCCCGGCTGCTGGCCGGCCGTGGGGTGGGCCCCGACTCGGTGGTGGCCCTCGCGGTCCCGCGCTCGGCCGACCTCGTGCTCGCGGCGCTCGCCGTGGTGAAGGCGGGCGCGGCGTATCTGAACGTCGACCCGGACTACCCGGCCGAGCGTGCCGCGTACATGTGCGCGGACGCCACACCCATGGGTCTGCTCACGGTGGGCACCGCCGGGGACCGTGTGCCGGACTCCGTGCCGCGCTGGCGCCTCGACGACCCGGACCTGGTGGCGGAGACGGCCGCGCTGTCCGGCGCCGACCTGACCGACGCGGACCGGGTCTCCCCGCTGCGCGTCGGCCACCCCGCGTACGTCGTCTACACCTCGGGCTCCACCGGCACCCCGAAGGGCGTCCAGGTCACCCACCGCGGGCTCGCGAGTCTCGCCCTGTCCCACCAGGAGGCCCTGGGTGTGGACGGCGGCTCCAGGGTGCTGCAGTTCGCCTCGCTCAGCTTCGACGCGTCGGCCGGTGAGCTGGTGATGACCCTGCTGGCGGGCGCGACCCTCGTGGTGCCGCGTCCGGAGCAGGTCGTCGGGGACGCCGTCGTGCGGCTCATCGCCGACGAGGGCGTCACGCACGCCATGCTGCCGCCCGCCTTCGTCGCCACCCTCGACCCGGAGAGCGTGCCCACGCTGCGCGGGCTGATCACCGGCGGTGAGGCGTGCCCGCCGGAGGTGACCGCCCGCTGGTCGTCGGGGCGGACGATGCTCAACGCGTACGGCCCGACCGAGTCGACCGTGTGCGCCACGCTCAGCAGCCCGCTGACGGGTGCCGTCTCGGCGCCGATCGGCCGTCCGGTCACGGGCACGCGTGCCTACGTGCTCGGGTCTGGGCTGCGGCCGGTCCCGGCCGGGGTCATGGGTGAGCTGTATCTGGCGGGTGACGGTGTCGCGCGCGGCTACCTGAACCGTCCGGGTCTGACCGCCGAGCGCTTCGTGGCCTGCCCGTTCGGTGAGCCCGGGGAGCGCATGTACCGGACCGGCGACCTCGTCCGCTGGAACCGTGACGGCGAGCTGGAGTACCTGGGCCGCGCCGACGACCAGGTCAAGGTCCGCGGCTTCCGCATCGAACCCGGCGAGATCGCCGCCGTGCTCGACCGGCACCTGTCGGTCTCCCACTCCGCCGTCGTCGTCCGCGAGGACCGGCCCGGCGACAAGCGGCTCGTGGCGTACGTCGTACCCGCGGGCCAGGCACGGGGCGTCGACGCGTCCGAACTCCGCTCGTACGTCGGTGACCTGCTGCCCGAGTACATGGTCCCGGCCGCCGTCGTCGCGCTCGACGCGATACCGCTCTCGCCCACCGGCAAGGTGCACCGCGACGCGCTGCCCGTGCCGGACTACGGCCAGGTGACCACCGGACGCGCCCCGCGCACCCCGCGCGAAGAAGTCCTGTGCGGCCTCTTCGCCGATGTCCTCGGCGTCGACCACGTCGGCATCGACGACAGTTTCTTCGACCTCGGCGGGCACTCCCTGCTCGCCACCCGCCTCATCAGCCGCATCCGCACCGTCCTCGGTGCCGAGCTCCCCCTGGCCGCGCTCTTCGAGACGCCGACCGTCGCCGGGCTCGCCGCCGTCTCCGCCGGCCCGGACTCCGCGCGCCGCCCGGCCCTGGAGCCGCGGGACCGGCCGTCACCGCTGCCGCTCTCCTTCGCCCAGCACCGGCTGTGGATGCTCGGCCGGCTGCACGACGCGGACGCCCTCTACAACATGCCGGTCGTCCTGCGTCTGACCGGCACCGTCGACACGGCCGCCCTGGAGGCCGCGCTCGGCGACGTCGTCGCCCGCCACGAGTCGCTGCGCACCGTCTTCCCCTCCAGCGACGGGCAGGTGGAGCAGCGTGTCCTGGCACCCGCCGACGCGGCCTTCGCCCTCTCCCTCGTACGGACCGACGAGCGACGGCTGCCCGAGCTGCTGAAGGAGGCGGCGAGCGCGGGCTTCGACCTGTCGCGCGAACTGCCGCTGCGCGCCGCGCTGTTCACGGTCGGCGACTGCGAGCACGTCCTGCTGATCTCGCTGCACCACATCGCGGGTGACGGCTGGTCGATGGGCCCGCTCGCCCGCGACCTCGGCACGGCTTACGCGGCCCGCCTCAACGGCACCGCTCCCAGCTGGGAGCCACTGCCCGTCCAGTACGCCGACTACGCACTCTGGCAGCGCGAACTCCTCGGCAACGAGGGCGAGCCGGGCACGGTCGCGCACACCCAGCTGACCCACTGGCAGCACGCCCTCGCCGGGCTGCCCGAAGAGCTGGACCTGCCCACCGACCGGCCCCGGCCCAACGAGTCCACCCACGTCGGCGGACGTGTGTCCTTGGAGTGGGACGCGGAACTGCACGCCCGCCTCGCGGAGTTCGCGCGCGAGTCGTCCTCCTCCGTCTTCATGGTGGTCCAGGCCGCACTCGCCGCCCTACTCAACCGCCTCGGCGCCGGCGACGACATCCCCATCGGCAGCCCCATCGCAGGCCGCACCGACGAAGCACTCGACGACCTCATCGGCTTCTTCACCAACACACTGGTCCTGCGCACGGACGTCTCCGGCCAGCCCACTTTCCGTGAGCTGGTCACCCGGGTGCGGTCGACCGACCTCGACGCGTACGCCCACCAAGACGTGCCCTTCGAGCGCCTCGTCGAGCTCGTCAACCCCACCCGCTCCCGCGCCCGCCACCCCCTCTTCCAGGTCCTGCTCGCCTTCCAGAACACTCCGGAGGCCGACCTCGAACTGCCCGGTCTCCGCACAGCCGGTGAGCCGGTCGACATCGGCGTCGCCAAGTTCGACCTGTCGCTGAGCCTTCAGGAGCGCGCGGACGAGCACGGCACTTCGGCCGGTATCCGGGGCATGCTCGAATACAGCGCCGACCTGTTCGACCACGAGAGCGCCGAGCTGATCGCCGCCCGGCTGCGGCGGCTGCTGTCCGCGGTGCTCGCCGACCCGGACCTGCCCGTCGACCGGATCGACATCCTCGGCGCGGACGAGCGGCACCGGGTCCTCACCGAGTGGAACGCCACCGAGACGGCCGTCGACGGGCTCGACTCGACGGTCCACGCCACCTTCGAACGGCTCGCGCGCACCCGCCCCGACGCGGTGGCCGTGACCGTCGGCGGCAGCCACCTGACGTACGCCGAGCTGGACCGGCGCGCCAACGGGCTCGCGCACCGCCTGACCGGGCTCGGCGTCCGCCCCGAGGACCGCGTCGCCGTCCTGATGGAGCGGTCCGCGGAGCTCGTGGTCGCGCTGCTCGGCATCCTCAAGGCGGGCGCCGCGTACGCGCCGCTGCACGAGAGCTACCCGGACGAGCGCATGCGGGAGGTCTTCGCGGGCTCCGGCGCGCGGGTCCTCGTCACCGACCGCTCCTGGCGCGAGCGCGGGCTGCCCGGGAACGCCGCGGAGGTCGTCCTCGCCGAGGAGGCCGGGTCCGCCGACAGCGCGCCCGCCGTGCCGGAGCGGCCGGAGAGCCTCGCGTACGTCATGCACACCTCCGGGTCGACCGGGAAGCCCAAGGGCATCGCGATCACCCACCGCTCCCTCCTGGAGCTGGCCCTCGACCCGTCGTGGGCCGAAGGCGGCCACCATCAGCAGGTCCTGATGCACGCCCCGTACGCGTTCGACATCTCCAACTACGAGCTGTGGGTGCCGCTCCTGGCGGGCGGCCGGGTCGTGCTCGCGCCGCCCGGCGAGCCGGACGTCGCCGAGCTCAAGCGGCTGATCGTCGCGGAGGGCATCACCGGGGTGCACTTCACGGCGGGCCTCTTCCGGGTCGTCGCCGACGACCTCGGTGACGCGCTCGGCGGCGTCAAGGAGATCCTCACCGGCGGTGACGTCGTGTCCGTCGCGGCCGTCGAGAGCGTGCTGCGCGCGGCGCCGCACGTCGTGGTGCGGCACCTGTACGGGCCGACGGAGATCACCCTGTGCGCCACCACCCATGTCGTCGGCGCCGCCGACGAGCTGGGCGACCGGCTGCCGATCGGCCGTCCGATGGCCAACACCCGGGCGTACGTGCTCGACGCGGCGCTCGCCCCGGTGCCGGTCGGCTGCGTCGGCGAGCTGTACATCGCGGGCGCGGGTCTGGCGCGCGGCTACCTCGACCGCGCGGGGCTGACCGGTGAGCGGTTCGTCGCCGACCCGTACGGGCCCGCGGGTGCCCGCATGTACCGGACCGGTGACCTGGCGCGCCGCCGGCACGACGGCGCCCTGGAGTTCGTCGGGCGCGCCGACGACCAGGTCAAGGTGCGCGGCTTCCGCATCGAGCCCGGCGAGATCGAGGCGGTCCTGACCCGGCACGCGTCGGTCGCGCAGAGCGCCGTCGTGGTCCGCGAGGACCGGCCCGGCGACAAGCGGCTCGTCGCGTACGCCGTGCCCGCCGACCCGGCGCGCGGCGTCGACCAGGCCCAGCTGCGGGCCCACGTCGCGGAGTCGCTGCCCGAGTACATGGTCCCGGCGGCGGTCGTGGCGCTCGACGAGCTGCCGCTCACGGCCAACGGCAAGCTGGACCGGGCCGTGCTGCCGGCCCCGGTGTTCCGGTCGGCGGCGGCCAGGACCGCCCCGCGCACCGAGCGCGAAGAGGTCGTGTGCCGCCTGGTCGCCGAGGTCCTCGGGGTCGAAGAGGTGGGCGTCGACGACAACTTCTTCGAGCTCGGCGGCGACAGCATCGGCTCCATCCAGCTCGCGAGCCGGGCCCGCGCGGCAGGTCTCGAACTCGCCCCGAAGGACGTCTTCCAGGCCCGGACGCTGGCCCAGCTCGCCGCCGCGGCGGGCACGGTCACCGCGCCGGAGGACGCGCCCGCCGACGACGGCACGGGCGAGGTCCCGCTCACCCCGGTCGTGCACGACCTGCTGGAGCGCGGCGGCACGCTGGACGGTCTGCTCCAGTCGGTGCTCCTCCAGGTCCCGGCGGCGGTGACGGAGACGGGCCTGGCGACGGCCTTGCAGGCGCTGGTCGACCACCATGACGCGCTGCGGCTCGAAGTCACGCGCGGCGAGGGCGGTTTGGGGCTTCGGGTCCGGCCCGTGGGCTCGGTGGACGCGGGCGGCTTCCTGCGCCGGGTCGACCTGACCAACATGGACGAGGCGTCGGCGCGCTCCGTACTCGCCAAGGAGGCCGCCGCCGCGGGTGAGCGGGTCTCCCCCGCGGACGGCGTGATGTGCCAGGCGGTCTGGTTCGACGCGGGCGGGGCGGCCTCCGGGCGCCTCCTGCTCACGCTCCACCACCTCGCGGTGGACGGCGTGTCCTGGCGGGTCCTGATGCACGACCTCAGCACGGCATGGCAGGAGGTCGCCGCCGGGCGCACTCCGCACCCGGAGCGGGTCGGCACTTCCCTCCGGCGCTGGGCGACCCTCCTCACCGAGGAGGCGGCCAAGCCGTCCCGCACCGCGGAACTCGCCTTCTGGAAGGGCCTGCACGACCGGCCCGAGCAGCCGCTCGGCGCGCGTCCCCTCGACCCCGCAAGGGACACCACCGCCACCGCGCGGTCCCTGACGGTCACCCTGCCCGCGCAGGTCACCGACACGGTCCTCTCCCGGGTGCCCGCCGCGTTCAACGCGGGCGTCAACGACGTCCTGCTGACCGCGCTCGCCCTCGCCGCCCTGTCCGGCCGCGGCGACCGGCCGCGGGGCGGTCCTGTGCTCGTCGAGGTCGAGGGCCACGGCCGCCACGAGGAGCTCACCGCCGGGCTCGACCTGTCCCGCACCGTGGGCTGGTTCACCTGCGTCCACCCGGTGCGGATCGACCCGGGCGAGGTGGACTGGGACGACCTGTGGCGGGCTGGCCCCGCCGTCGGGGACGTACTCAAGCGCGCCAAGGAACAGCTGCGTGCCGTCCCCGACCAGGGCATCGGCCACGGCCTGCTCCGCTACCTCAACCCGGACACGGCGCCGGAGCTCGCCGCCCTCCCCACGCCGCAGATCGGCTTCAACTACCTGGGCCGCTTCGACGCGCCCGGCCGTACGGCCGACTGGGGCCTCGCGCCCGAGGCGGCGGACGGGGAAGGGGCGGGCCTGCCGCCGGGCGCGATGCCGCTGCGCACGGCGCTCACGGTCAACGCCGTCGCCCGCGCGTCGGCCGACGGCACGGAGCTGCGCGCCACGTGGACCTGGCCGGCCGGACTCCTCACGGAGGCGCAGGTGACCGCCATGGCCGACACCTGGACACGCGCCCTGACCGCGATGGCCCACCACGTGGAGTCGGACACCGCGGGCGGCGCGACGGCATCCGACTTCGACCTGGTGGACCTTGACCAGGCCGACATCGACGCCTTCGAGGACGAGTTCGCCGACCTGGACGAGTTCGCCGGCATGGACGGGTTCGGTGACTCGGGTGACGCGGAGGGGTTCGGCGACACGGACGGCTTCGGCGGCCCCGACGGGTTCGGCGACGCCGGTCACTCCGCCACCACCACGGACGACCACACCACCGAGAACGGGGATCAGGGATGACGCGCGCCAAGGCCCGCATCGAGGACGTGCTGCCGCTGACCGCGCTGCAGGAGGGATTCCTGTTCCACGCGCAGTACGACGAGCGCGGCGCCGACGTCTACCACCTGCAGTTCGTGTTCGACCTGCGCGGTGAGCTGGACGCGAGCGCGCTGCGCCGCGCGGCCGACGGGCTGCTCGCCCGGCACGGCAACCTGCGGGGCGCCTTCCGCGAGCGCCGCGGCGGCGAACCCGTACAGGTCGTCCCTGACCGCGTCCGGATGCCGTGGCGGCTGCTCGACCTCGCCCCGGTCGCACCCGGCGAGCGGCGGGAGCGGCTCGACGCCGCGCTCGCCGAGGACCGGGCCACCCGCTTCGACCTGCGCAAGCCGCCGCTGGTCCGCTGCCTCCTGATCCGGCTCGCGCCGGGCGAGTACCGGTTCGTGATGACGAGCCACCACATCCTGCTCGACGGCTGGTCCGTGCCGCTGCTGCTGCACGAGCTGTTCACGATGTACGCGCAGGACGGCAGCGACCACACCCTGCCCCCGCCCCGGCCCTACCGCGACTACCTGCGCTGGCTGGCCGCCCGCGACCGCACGGACGCCGAGGCCGCCTGGCGGCACCACCTCGACGGCCTGCGGGAGCCCACGCTGCTCGGCCCGGCCGGCGCGGGCCGCGAGACCGTCGTCCCCGAGGAGACCGAGACGGCCCTGGGCGCGGAACTCACCGCGGACCTCACCGACCTGGCACGGCGTCGCGGGCTCACCCTGAACTCCGTGGTGCAGGGCGCCTGGTCGCTGGTCCTCGCCGCGCTCACCGGCACGGACGACGTCGTCTTCGGCGCGACGGTCTCCGGCCGCCCGTCGGACCTGCCCGGCGTCGAGTCGATGATCGGCCTGTTCGCCAACACCCTCCCGGTACGGCTGCGGGTCGACCCCGCCGAGTCCGTGACGGCGATGATGGCGCGGCTCCAGACGGAGCGCGCGGCACTCGCCGCGCACGAGTACCTCGGCCTCGGCGAGATCCAGCAGCTCGCCGGTACCGGCGGCGAACTCTTCGACACGCTGTACGTGTTCGAGAACTATCCGGCACCGGCCGGCGAAGGCCCGCCCGCCTACCGGGGCATGGAGATCGCCGGTACGGAGGGCAGCGGCGCCGCCCACTACCCGCTGACCCTGACCGTCCTGCCGGGCGAGGCGCTGCGGCTGCGCCTGACGTACCGGCCCGACCTGTTCACCGAGGCCACCGTGCTCGGCTGGGCGGACCGGCTGCGGAACGTGCTGCGTTCCGTGGTGGCCGACCCGGACCTGCCGGCCGGCCACGTGGACGTACTCGACGCGGCCGAGCGGCACCGCGTCCTCACCGAGTGGAACGACACCGCCGCCGAGCCGTCGGAGCGGTGCTGGCCCGCCCTCTTCGAGGAGCAGGCGGCCCGCACACCGGACGCCGTGGCCCTGTGGCACGAGGAACCCGAGAACCACACCCCCGAGAACTACACCTCCGAGCACTCCGCCTCCGAGAACTACACCTACGCGGAGCTGAACGCCGAGGCGAACCGTGTCGCCCGCCTCCTGGTGGCGCGCGGCATCGGCCCGGAGAGCGTCGTCGCTCTCGCCGTGCCGCGCTCCCCGCGCCTCGTCGTCGCGCTGCTCGCCGTCCAGAAGGCGGGCGCCGCCTACCTCCCGGTCGACCTCGCCCACCCCCGCGACCGGGTCGCGGCCGTCTTCGCGGGCGCCCGCCCGGCGGCGGTCCTCACCACCCGTGAGAGCGCGGCGGGACTCCCCGGGGGAGTGGACGCGCTCTGCCTGGACGGCGCGGAGTTCCGCGCGGAGGCCGCCGGTCACGCCGGACGGGACCTCACGGACGAGGAGCGGGTGGCCCCGCTGCGCCCGGACCACCCGGCGTACACGATCTTCACCTCGGGCTCCACCGGCGCGCCCAAGGGCGTGGTGGTCCCGCACCGCAGCCTCCTCAACTTCCTCACGGCGATGGGTGAGCGGTTCCCGCTCGGCACCGGGGACCGGATGCTCGCGGTGACCACGGTCGCCTTCGACATCCACGCCCTGGAACTGCACCTGCCTCTGCTGCACGGGGCAAGCGTCGTGGTGGCCGACCGGTCCTCCGTCGTCGACCCCGCGGCCCTCGCCGGCCTGATCGAGGCGAGCGGGGCGACGATCATGCAGGCCACGCCCACGCTGTGGCACGCGCTGCTCACGGAGCGGGCGTCCGCCGCCGAGGGCCTGCGGATGCTGGTGGGCGGCGAGGCCCTGCCCCCGGACCTCGCGGAGCGCATGACGCGTACGGGCGCGGAGGTCACCAACCTGTACGGGCCGACGGAGACGACCGTCTGGTCGACGGCGGCGACCCTCACCCGGGTCGGGGGAGAATCCACGCAGGACGGTTCGGCCTCACAGACCGGTCCCTCCATCGGACGCCCCATCCGCAACACCCGCGCCTACGTCCTCGACAGCGCCCTGCGCCCCGTACTCCCCGGCGTCCCGGGCGAGCTGTACCTCGCCGGGGAAGGCCTCGTCCGGGGCTACCTGGACCAGCCGGGCCTCACGGCGTCCCGCTTCGTCGCCGACCCGCACGGCCCGGCCGGGTCCCGCATGTACCGCACGGGCGACGTGGTCCGCTGGTCCCCGGACGGCACGCTCGAGTACCTGAGCCGCACCGACCACCAGGTGAAGATCCGCGGCTACCGCATCGAACTGGGCGAGATCGAGGCGGCCCTGACCCGGCACGCCTCGGTCGCACAGAGCGTGGCCGTGGTCCACGAGGCCCACCCGGGCAACAAGCGCCTCATCGCGTACGCCGTCCCGGCCGACCCGGCGCAGGCCATCGACCCCGAGGAACTGCGCACCCACGTACGCACCCTGCTCCCCGACTACATGGTCCCCGCGGCCATCGTCCCGCTCCCCGCCCTCCCCCTCACCCCGAACGGCAAGCTGGACCGCAAGGCGCTGCCCGCGCCCGGCGTCACAGCGGGCCGCGGCACTACCGGGCGCGCACCGCGCACCGCTCAAGAGGCGGCGCTGTGCCGCCTGTTCGCCGAGGTGCTCGGTGTCGACGAGGTCGGCGTCGACGACGACTTCTTCGACCTCGGCGGGCACTCCCTGCTCGCCACCCGCCTGGTGAACCGCGTCCGCGCCGAGCTGGGCACCGCCGCGTCGATCCGCAGCGTCTTCGAGGCCCCGACCGTCGCGGCCCTGGCCGCGCGCCTGCGCCAGGACGGCGGCGACAGCGGCGAGGACCCGGCCGACGACGACCCGTTCGCGCCGCTGCTGCGGCTCCGCGAGGGACGCGGCGGCAAGGACGCGGGCGCCCCGGCCCCGTACTTCCTCATCCATCCGGTGGTCGGCATCGGCTGGTGCTACACCGGCTTCATCACCCGGCTCGGCCCGGACGCCACCGTGTACGCCTTGCAGGCGCGCGGCCTGAACCCCGCCGACACTCCCGCGGCCGGCCTTCCCGAGATGGCCGCCGACTATGTGGCCCGGATCCGTGAGGTGTGGCCGCAGGGCCCGTACCGGCTCGTCGGCTGGTCGTTCGGCGGTCTGGTGGCGCACGAGATCGCGACCCGGCTGCAGAGCGAAGGCGCGGAGGTCGAGCTGCTCGCGCTCCTCGACTCGTACCCCTCGCACTGGGAGGCCCCGCAGGACGCGGAGCAGGAGGGCGACCTGCTGCAGGAGATCCTCACCGTGCTCGCCGCCGCGGCCGGGCCCACCGAGGACACCGGCCCCCTCTCGACCGCCCGGGTCGCCGCGCTCCTCCGCGAGCAGGACAGCCCGCTCGCCGGCCTCGGCGAGGACGGCATCGCGGCACTGCACCGGGTGGCCGCCAACAACCGCCGCATAGCGGACCGGTTCACGCCCGGCGTCTTCCGCGGGGACGTACTGGCGTTCCGCTCCGGGCGGGCGACCGGCTCGCACCCGTACGCCACGAAGGCGTGGGACGCCCACGTGACGGGCGAGATCCACGAGCTCGAAGTGGACTGCACCCACCTGGAGATGACGACGCCGGCGGCCCTGGACGTCATCGCTCCGATTCTCGACTCACACGCGAACGACCGCATCTAGCGCTCAGCAATTAGGAGAACGACATGGCCACGAACCCCTTCGAGGACGAGAACGACACGTACCTGGTCCTGGTCAACGCGGAGGGCCAGCACTCGCTCTGGCCGTCCTTCGTCGAGGTGCCCGCCGGCTGGGACCGCGTCTTCGGCGAGGACACGCGGCAGGCGTGCCTGGACCACATCGAGCACAACTGGACCGACATGCGCCCCAAGAGCCTGATCGACGCCATGAGCGCGGATACGGACCGCGCCGACGCGTGACACGGGCGACGGGGACCTGGTGACACAAGTGACTGGTGAATTGGTGAGAGCGTGAACATGACGGAGAAGACGCCGGTGGGGGGATCCGCCGACCACCGCGAGGACGGGCAGATCGGCGTCGGCGGCACGGCCCTGGGCCTCGGCACCCGGGCGAGCCGCGCACAAGCGCTGCGGACAGCGGTCGACGCGGTGACCGCCTGGTCCCACCAGGTGCTCGGGGAGGGCCGGCAGGACTTCGGCGGTTTCCCGTACGAGCACGTCGTCGGCTACTACCAGCAGGTGGGCAAGGCCGCGGCCGCGCCCGAGCTGGTCGCCCTGCTGCGCGGCACGAGGCTCGGCATCGAGTGCGCGGGCCGCGCCCGGCCCTGGTCGTCGCCGGACAACTGGCTGTTCGACACCTGGCTGCCGCTGACCTTCACCGACCGGCCGATGAACTACGTCTCGTACGCGGGCAACGACGTCCTGCGCGTCGCCGAGTGGGGATCGGACGGCAGCCCGCGGGCGACGGAGCACGCCGACGACCTGCTGACGGCGGTGCTCCTCGCCGACCTCGTCGTGTGCGAGACCGACGCGCTCGCCGCGGCCGGGGACAGCGACCGGCAGCGGACCCGGACCACCGCGGTCCTGCGGGCCCTCGTCCGGCTGCCCGAGTACGCGCCGATGGCCCTCGCCGACCCCGCGCCGCTCGACGCCGTGCGGGCCGCGCTCGGCGACAGCGGGCCCGACGCGGCGGCGCCGGCCGCGCGCGAGGCCGTCGCCGCGCTGCGCGCCGAGGCGCCGCCCGCGCTGCTGCGGGCCGTGGAGATCGCGCTGCTGCCGGTCACGACGGTCCACGACGAGCGGATGTTCATCCGCTCCATCCAGCTGTTCGAGCGGCTCTTCGCGCGGGTGGCGAGGCAGCTGACGTTCGCCGTCGAGGCGGTGCGCACGGACCGGCCCGCCGACGCGGCCGCGTACCTGGAGACGGCCACGACCCGCCTCACGGGTGCGACGTCCCCGCTGTACCGGGTCCTGACCACGATGCCGCCGGAGTCGTTCGCGGTGATACGCGACCACACGCACGGCGCGAGCGCCATCCAGTCCCGGCCCTACCAGCTGGTCGAGACGGCGAGCGCGAAGCGGGCCGGTGAGGCGCACTCCCCGGAGAAGGGGCCGCTGTTCACCCTCGACAGCACGTTGCAGGAGGAGTTCCTGGCCCGCGCGGGCGGCTGGCCGACGGCGGACGCGCGGCGCCTCGAAGAGGCCATGCGCGCCCTGGACGCGGCCTGGCGGGGCATGAAGCGCACCCACTGGGGCGTCACGATGAAGATCATCGGCCGGGTGCCGGGCACGGGCGGCACCACGGGCGCCGACTATCTGCGGGCGGCGGCGGACGTCGCGCTGTTCCCGCAGCTGGCGGCTGTGTAACCACCGTTAGGAGTACGGGAAAGGGGGCGGCCGGAACTGAATCCGGCCGCCCCCTTCCCGTATTCGTACCCTAGTGCGCCGCCTCAGAGCCGTACGACGTCGAGGTCGCGCGCCGCCGCGAGGTCGGGGCAGCCCGACAGGAGCAGGGCCTCCCTCAACTCGGCGTGCAGTAGCCGCAGTACGTGCCGTACGCCGTCCTCGCCGTCCACGGCGAGCCCCCACAGCACGGGCCGCCCGCACAGCGCGCCGTCGGCCCCGAGCGCGAGGGCGCGCAGGATGTCGGCGCCGGTCCGCACCCCGCTGTCGAGCAGGACCGCGCAGCGCCCGCCGACCGCGTCGAGCACCGGCGTCAGCGCCGTGACGCTGGGCGGCGCGGCCGCGAACTGGCGGCCGCCGTGGTTGGAGACGATGACGCCCTGCGCACCGGCACCGACGGCACGCACGGCGTCCCGCGGATCGAGGATGCCCTTGAGCACCAGCGGCAGCGTGGTCCGTTCGCGCAGCCACGCCAGGTCGTCCCAGCCGATCGCCGGGTCGAAGGCGAGCGCGGTGTGGGTGGCGACGGCGGAGGCCCCGGACTGCCGGGTGTGCGCGGCCGTCCCGGGCGACGGGCCGAGGTTGGCGGCCCGTACGTCCGCCGGCAGCGTGAACCCGTTGCGCACGTCGCGCAGCCTGCGGCCCATGTGCGGCACGTCGACGGTGACGACCAGCGCCTCGCACCCGGCCGCCTCCGCGCGCCGGACCAGGTCCAGGACCACGCCCCGGTCGCGCATCCAGTACAGCTGGAACCAGCAGACCCCGCCGGCCGCGGCGATCTCCTCGATCGGATGGCTGCTCAGCGTGCTGATGATGTACGGGGTCCCGGCGTCGCGCGCGGCGCGTGCCGCGGCGAGCTCGCCGTCCGGGTGCAGCAGCCGCTGGTACGCCATCGGGGCCACGGCCAGCGGCAGCGCGGCCGCACTGCGCAGCAGCGTGCCGGACGTGTCGGCCTCGCCCGTGCCGCCGAGCACCCTCGGCACGGGGCGGACCGCGTCGAGGGCGGCCCGGTTGGCGGCCTGGGTGGACTCGTCGCCGCTGCCGCCGTCGACGAAGTCCCGTATGTCGGCGGGCAGCCGGCCGGCGGCGAGCCGCGCCACCTCGGCGACGGTCAACGCGGCGGCCCCGCGGTCCACTTCGTGCGCGGGCACGGTCATGCGCCCGCGTCCTCCTGCCGCGCCCGCTCCATCTCCAGCTCGACGGCGCTGTACAGGGCCTTGATGTTGCCGCTGCCGAAGGTGCGTGCGCCGAGCCGCTCGATGACCTCGAAGAAGAGCGTGCCGCGCGGGTGGACCGACTTGGTGAAGATCTGCAGGAGCTGGCCGTCCTGGTCCTCGTCGACCAGGATGTTCAGCTCGCGCAGCGCCTCGACGGAGTGACGCCGCAGGTCGAGCCGCTCGGGCACCTGCTCGTAGTACGTGCCGGGCGTGCTGAGGAAGCGCAGCCCGTTGGCGCCGAGGAGGCTCACGTCGCGGACGATGTCGTCGGTGGCGAAGGCGATGTGCTGCACGCCGCCGCCCCCGTGCTCCTTGATGAACTTGTCGATCTGGCCGGGCTCCCGGGAGGTGTCCGGCTCGATCAGGGTGAGCGTCACCGCGCCGGAGCGGCTCTGCACGACCTTGGAGTCCATGGCCTGGCCGCCGACGACGATGCGCTCGGTGAAGACCATCTCGAAGTCGAGGGCGGACTCGTAGTACGCGACGGTGTCGTCCAGTTGACCGGCTTCGAGGCAGACGGCGAAGTGGTCGATGGTGTGCAGCCCGACGCCGGCCCCCGCTCCGGTCCCGGCCTCCGCCTCTCCCCCGGCCATGGGGGTCAGACCCGGCAGCGAACGGTCCGCACCCTGCTCCCCGGCTCCGGCGCGCTGCACGAAGGTGTGCGTCACGTCGCCGAACGCGCCGATGGTCGCGGTGACGACGCCGTCGCGCTCGCGCGGCTCGGCCACCGGGCGGGCCCCGCGCCGTACGGCTTCGGCGTAGGCGGCCGCGGCGTCGGCGGTGCTCAGCGCGATGTCCGACACACCGTCACCGTGCCGCTGTACGTAGGCGGATGCCGGGTGGTCGGAGCCGCGCGCGTCGGTGAGCAGCAGGCGTATGCCCTCGCGGCCGACGGCGGCCATGCCGACGGTGTCGTCCGTGGCCCGCGCGTACACATCCAGGCCGTAGTTGTTCACGAAGAAGCTCGTTGCCTCGGCGAGATCACCGACCGCGAAACCGACGTGATCGACGCGCAGATCGCCCAAGGGACTCATGACATTCCTTATCAATATGCTGGAGAGCTCAGAGGTCGCACTGCTCGCGAATGAACAGCGCGAGCCGGTCGATTCCGACCGTGATTTCTTCCGGTGACAGATAGCTGAAGGAAAGCCGGATTTGAGGTCGCGGATTTCCGTCGCCGTAGAAGTGGTGCATCGGCGTCCACAGGACCTTGTGGTGGCGGCCGGAGTGTTCGAGGAGCGCGTCGTCGACGGGAAACGGAACGGTGAGGACGACGAAGAATCCACCGGCCGGCGTGTTCCAGGTCACGCGGGGCTGCGTACCTTCGGGGAAATTACGGGCCAGTTCATCGAGCACGTGCCGCAGGTTGCCCTGGTAGAGCTCGGCCTCCCGGGCATTGGCCGCGCGCAGGCTGTAGCCGTTGGCCACGAGCTTGCCGCCGATGACGGCCTGGGCGACCGGTGACGTATTCACCGTGAGCATGCTCTTGATCTTCGCGAGCTCATCGGCGAGCAGTACGCCGTCCTCGCGACCGTCGTCCCTGCGCACCCGCTGGTCCGCGACCACGTACCCGACGCGGGCGCCCGGCAGTCCGGTCTTGGCGAACGACCCGAGGTAGACGACGCGGCGCCGGTCGCCGTCGAGCGACTTCAGCGTGGGCAGCGGCGCGCTGTCCGGCGCGTGGAACAACCCGTAGGGGTTGTCCTCCAGGATGAGGAAGTCGTGCTCCTCGGCGAGCCGGATCAGCGCCTCGCGGGCGACGGCCCCGAGGGTGGCGCCCGACGGATTGGCGAAGTCCGCCACCACGTAGCAGGCGCGCGGCCGCAGCCCGGCCGCCCTGGCCTCCTCGACGACCCGCACCAGGTCGTCGAGGTCGATGCCGTCGGGGTTCTCCCGGACGGGCAGCACCCGCATGTCCGTCAACTCTGCGGCGCCGGTCGCGCCCACGTAGCAGGGCATCGGGGCGAGCAGCACGTCCTTGTCGCTGCGGCGCAGCGCGCGCAGCGTGAGGAAGAGCGCCTCCTGGCAGCCGACGGTGACGACCACGCTCTCCGGGTCGACGTGGATGTCCTCGTCGACGGCGAGGTTCTTCGCGACCAGGTCGTGGATGATCCCCTTGGTCCGCCCGTACTGCAGCATCGTGCGACGCACCCGGGCCTCGTCCCCGCCGTACTCCGACCGCAGGTGGTCCTCGAAGACCCGGAGGTGACGGTGTACGTCCTCGGTGTCGAAGAACCCCTCGTACGGCCGTCCGGCGGCCATGGAGAGGGCCTCCGGGAAACGGTGGGAGATCTCGTTGAGGAAGTTCATGGACTCGATCACGGGCGATTCGAGAGACCCGTGCAGAGATCCGCCCTCGATCCCGGCACCACGCCCCGCACCCTTATCACTTGCTGCACGCATAGGCTGACACTCGGCACGACCGGCGACCGGGCCGAATTCCCCCTTCGGAAACGGAACGGGGCTATCGGCTCATCACGCGCTTGTCACGCGTCTGTCACGCACAGAATGGGAACCCGGCCCCCGTTGACGGGTCCCCACGAAACACAGCATGCGGCACACCTAAGGGTGCCGGGCACAGCTCGCTCGATTTTTGATCGAATCAAGATCGATTGAATCACGCGCCCTGATTGACCGTCAACCCGCCCGGCGCCCGGGGCACCCGCGCCCGCCCGAAACCCACGCGCCCTTTGCCGCGCACCACTTGAACCCGAAACCACCCCGCCCAACGGCGGCCGCCGCCACCTCCCCCACCCAACTGCCCGCAATAAGACGGACATTGCGACGCAGCCGCACCTGCCCCCCGGCTGCCGTCCCGACTGTCGCGGAGGCTAGGCTCACCCACGGGTGCGGAGCGTGCCCGGGCCGCAGTCTGAATCCTCCAAAGGGGTCGAGAAATGAATCTGGCCGCCAACGAGAACTTGGCGAATATCAGTAATGTGCTGATCTATTCGGCAATGGCCGTCTACACGTTGGCCTTCCTCGCCCATATCACCGAATGGATTTTCGGTAGTCGCAGCAAGGTCGGGCGCACGGCCGCCGCACTCGTGGCCGAGGAGGCGAGCGGCGCCGCGGGCGGCAAGACCCGGGCACAGGCGGCCGAGGGCGGCGGCACCGCCGTCCTGGAACGCCCCAAGGTCATCGAACGCTCACGCTCCGAGACCCGCGACATCGCCGACGGCCCCGGCGCGCACGGCGACGACACGCAGGGCGACCTGTACGGCCGCATCGCCATCTCCCTCACCACCCTCGCCTTCCTCATCGCGGCCGGTGGCGTGGTGAGCCGGGCGCTCTCCGTGAGCCGGGCGCCGTGGGGCAACATGTACGAGTTCTCCACCACCTTCGCGACGGTGGCGGTCGGCGTCTACCTCACCCTGCTCTTCCTCAAGAAGGACGTGCGCTGGATCGGCCTGCCGCTGGTCACCACCGTCCTGCTCGACCTGGGCATCGCCGTCACCTGGCTCTACACCGACAGCGCCCCGCTCGTCCCGGCGCTGCACTCGTACTGGCTGTGGATCCACGTCTCCACGGCGATCTTCTGCGGCGCGACGCTCTACCTGGGCGCGCTGTCCGCGCTGGTCTACCTCTTCCGCGACCGGTACGAGGTCCGCCTCACCGACGGCCGCGTCGCCGCCTCCGAGCGCGGCCTGGCCCTCGCCCTCCGCGACAAGAAGGGCCCGGTCAGCGCCCGCCTGGTGCTCTGGGCCCGCGTCGCGGGCAACGACATCATGTCCCGCCTGCCCGCCTCGGCGACCCTGGACCGCTTCTCGTACCGGATCAACGCCGCGATCTTCCCGCTCTGGACGTTCACGATCGTCGCGGGCGCGATCTGGGCCGGCGACGCGTGGGGCCGCTACTGGGGCTGGGACCCCAAGGAAGTCTGGTCCTTCGTCACCTGGGTCGGCTACGCCTGCTACCTCCACGCCCGAGCCACAGCCGGCTGGAAGGGCCGCCGAGCCGCCTACATCGCCCTGGCCGCCTTCGCCGCCTACCTCTTCAACTACTACGGGGTGAACTTCCTGTTCGGCGGCAAGCACTCTTACGCGGGGGTCTGACCCGGCAGACGGACGCAACATAAGGGGGGCGGGCTCGGTGAGCCCGCCCCCCTTATGTGATGCCGGATGTAGAAGAATCGACCCGCCAACGCTACCCACCATCCGTGGGCGTCGGTCCACAGATGCTCGAAGCTCTGGCCGAGCAGGCCCCCACCCTCACCGGTCGTCAGCCAGCGGCTGTGGCCAATCGTCCGGCCATCGTCGTACTGCGGACGGCGTGAACCCGCCTGGCCGACTCGTGTGAGGCTCGCTAAAAAGCCTGCCTGCCCGAAGACTGACGCTCTGACGCAGCTCCTGGTCGACTCACGTACTCATCGTGGTCGCACAACGAACCGCACCGGTTCAGAAAGCACTCGCGCTGCCGACTCCAGATCCGCCAGCCGCCTCGCCAGCGTCGATTCGGCGAGCCTGGGTGGCAACGCATCCGCGAACTTCAGCCCTTTGACTGCCCGCTCGTCGACCTCCGGCAGGCACAGGTGGTCAGAGGCGGCAACCGAAACCTGTTTCCAGGCGTCGGGGGTGAGGTCCTCACGCAGACGGATCCAACAATCGTTGATCTGCTGAGCAGGTACGGCGACCTCAGCCAGCGTCGCCGCAAGTGTGGCGTTCGCCCGATGGCCGGCCCATGTCCACCACTTCACGTAATCGCCCGAGCCCCGGGTGATCACCGTGCCTCCGGGATGTACCTCCTCCATGAAGCGCTCACGCGCTTCGGCCAGATACCTCTCCGCACGCGTAGTGAGGTCCACCGGCGGGTTCGTTCCGAGGAGTACTTCCCGTACTGCGCGCGTCAGCTCGAAAGAGATGCCGAAGTCGAGTCCGGCACCGCTCCACTTCGCTCGGCCACCGCCGTCGACGGGTTCGACGAAGCACCGCTTGCGTTTCCAGTCGATGTACGTGACCTGCCAGCTCCGCCCAGACCCAATCGTCGATCTGTACGTCGCCGTCCTCGTCCTCGACCGCGCGCTCCACGAGAAGGGCGCGAGCCGTGGCGCCGGTGCCGAGGACGCGGCGTACGGACCATTCCGCGTCGAGCGACTGACCGGGCAGCGCCTCCAGGGGATCAACCCCTACGGCCGTGGGTGCCTCGGGCAGCACGCTGGCGCGCTCCGCCTTGTCCAGCAGGTCGAGGAACTCCTCGGCGGAACCAAGGCGTTCGTTGACGTCGGAGCGAGTGGCCTTGAAGATCAGGTCGTCGAGCGCGTCCGAGAATCCGTCGGCGACGGCGTACAGATGCAGCCCCGAGTCCGTACGCAGCCGCTCGCTCAGCGCGCTGCGCTGCGTGGCGGGAGGCTGTCCGGTGAGGACCAGGTACGCGACCGCGCCGAGCCCGAACATGTCCAGGTCGGCCGGATCGGCATACGGCTGGTCGGTCTCGGGAGCGAGATAGAGGCGGGCCGCGTCCTCGATCAGAGCGGCGTCGAGCGCCGAACCTCCGATGGAGCGGAAGAAGGTGGCGTTGCTGTCGAAGTCGCGGGCAGCGGTCTGCCAGTCGGTGATGCGCAACTCGGGGCGCGCCCCGTCGGACCGGAAGGAGACGTAGACGGAGCTGGCCGCCAGGGCCCGGTGGTACAGGGCGCGGTTGTGCGCGTAGCGGACGGCTTCGGCGAGCTGCCGTACCAGGTCGAGGCGGATCTCTGGGGTGAGCTTTCCCCCGTAGGTGGCCAGGTACTGGTCGAGACGCAGATCCGTGTGTCGGTGCCGGAAGAGGATCGCGGGTCCGCCCTGGTGCTCGCGGATCTCGACGGCCTCGACGATGCCGCGGTGCGTGATGCCCTGCAGGACCTGGTACTCGCGTCGGGCCGCGCGATCGGTCGATTTCTTCGCCGCCTCGGTGGCCATATGGCCGACCAGATAGATGCGGACCCGACCCTCCTCCTGCACGAGTCCGTCGTCGCGCGTGGCCAGACGGTCCTCCCAGGAGTGCCCACGGTCCAGGGGGTGCGGCTGCAGCTTCCATGCGTCGCCGAACCTGAGATGGGCCGTGGACTGCTGGACGCCGATGGCCTTCAGCAGACGCGGCAGGGTGTCCCGGGAGAAGTCGGGCGTGATGCGACGGTCGGGGCGGTCCGGTGGCAGACCGAGGAAGTCCTGCCAGATGCGCTTCAGGCCGGTGGGGCGGTCGTCACGACCGTAGACCTTGACCTTCTGGACATCGTCGAGATGGCTCTCGAGATCCGGAGCCGAGAGGAAGATCGCCGGTTCCACACGCGGCACCGACCGCTCCGGGATGCCCAGCTTGCGCGCCGCCCACAGGAGCCTGCTCTTGAGGTCCTTGGACTTGGCGTCGTTGAAGTGGAGCGGGTTGTTGATCGTCCGGGTGCGGTCGGAACCGTGGAAGTTCCAGGTGGATCCGTTGTTCTCCAGCCGCCCTGGGTGGCTCTTGATCTCGACCAGGTAGAGGCCGGCGGGTACTGCGATCAGCAGGTCGCACTCGTTGATACGGCCCGACTGCGCGGTGAAGGAGAACGTCGCCCAGGCGCGGTACGGCTCGGCGGCCGGCATCAGGCGACGTACGTGGTCGAGAGCGTCCTGCTCCCAGGGGTACGGGGAGGGCCGGTCCTGGAACCACTGCTGCGCCGGACGCGGGGGTCCGGGCTTGGGCACCGGACGCGAGTCTCTTGCCGCCACCGTCCGACCTCCGCTGTCTCCTCACGCCCTTTCGGGCCAAAGCTCCTGGTTGACCTTATCGCGCCCCACTGACAGGCAGTATTCGTTCGCCTTGCTCCCCGGGTGGACGGGCAGGCAGCAGCCGTCGAAGCCGGTGTGCGACCCCACTGCTCGTAGGGGAGCCCATCTCGGCCGTTCTCAAGCGCTAACTCCAGTCGGCGGCCGGGTCGTTGGCCTGGCGAGAGGCCGCGCCCCGTGAGATAGGCTTTTACTGCTGCGCACCTTCCCGGAGGGTACGAGGCGGAGTCCGCGGTCCAGTCCGCTGGCTGTGAGTGACGAATGGGGCGGATGCCCGGTAGGGCGGCCCGTTCCTACCATTCCGAACTCACACCATGGAGTGGGCTTTTATGGAACCGGTCGAGTACAAGCCTGCGCGTCGTCCCTGGATCCGCGAGATCCTGGCCGGCGTCGCCGCGAGCGTGATCTCCAACCTCGTGTGGGAGGCGCTGGCGGTGGCAGCGCGCCACCTCATCTGAGGCAGGCATGTGGCGGGCCCGGCGAGCCCGCCACTCTTAAGCCTTTCCGGCTTCACCACACGACGAGGAACCTTCAGAAGAGCAGTTCCTGCCCTGGAGGGGTGTCGTTCCCCTTCCTCTTCGGGCTGGGGAGATGCGGTACCCGTGCCTCGGCAGGGAGGCTTTCCCACGTGGGCCGCAGGCCGTGTATCTGCACATCACCTACGCGACTCTTGAGGTACGCCTGTGTCTCCTCATCCGTGGAGTACAGCACCGTCGCACGGCTCGCCCTGGTCATGAGCACGTGGTAAGCGTGCCGAACACACCGGGCGAACTCCTCCGCTTTCTCTTCCTCGCTTCCCGTCCCCTCACGGAGCTTCCTGTCGAACGAACCAGGCACTCTGACACGCTTGACCCCGCTTTCCGCATCCTCACGCCACTGCCCCTTGCGGTAGACCCAGCGGTCGTCGCGTCTCACCATGTCCTCGCCAAGGACCACCCCGCACCAGTCCCACTCGAGGCCCTGAGCCGTGTAGACGCAGCCGATCTGGTTGATGCCGTACGGGTGCACTGCCCATTTCGTGGACGGCGGCACCGCTCCGTTCTCGCGGAAGGAGTCGCCCTTGGCGTTCCACGGTCGGTGCCAGTCGCCGATCCGCACGTCCGCCTCCAGACGTGCGGACTTCCCCTGCCCCACCGGCTCGGTCCACGGCCAGCAGAAGCCGGCCACGATGCGAGCCGTCGCTCCCGCCTGCGCCTCGGCCCTGATGATGTGCTCGAGTTCCTCCGGACTGTCCGCGACTTCGACATGCATCAAACCGTCGGGGGTCCACTCGGTGGTTCCTGCCTCGATGTCGAGGACAGCCCGCACCCAGCGGATGTAGGCGTCACTGCCACCGCAGCGCCATTCCTCCCTGAGCCCATAGCGGAGTGGAGTGATTCCCCGCGCTTTTGCGGCTTCCTCGATCAGGCTCACCGTTCCGACCTCCTTGGGGCGCACGGACTGGCTCTCGTCGAGAAAGAACACAGTGAGGCGGGAGGAATCGAGCAGGTCGTCCACCTGAGGCTGCTTGCCCGTCTTCTCCTCTCGCTGATAGATGTCGGTGGTTCGCTCTCTCAAGCGATGCGCCTCATCGCAGATGAGGACGTCCAAGGGAGGGGCCGGAGGGGCCACAAAGGAACTGAAGTAGGCGAACCTCTCCTCGAACTCCTTGTCGGTGTAGCCCACCTGCTCCTGGAGCGCTCCGTTGAACGCACGGCTGCCGCTGGCGTATTTCACCGTGCGTCCGGCTGCCTCGAATTCGGCTCTGAGCTGCAGACCCACCGCACTCTTTCCGGTACCCGCACCGCCCGTTACGATGAACACGGCTCGTCCGTCGTCCGACGGCGGGGCGGGCTGATCGGGATCACCGAGAACCAGGGCGGCTCTTTCCAGAACGCTCGCCGCCACCTTCCTCTGCTGTCCACGCAAAGTGAACACCGTGTCCTCACCACGAGATCTGATCATCGCGTCGAGAAGCGGCGTGTTGCGCAGGTTCATGAACCGCAGGAGCTGCTCGGCCTCGGAATCCGCGCCGTCCTCCGCGAAATGCCGTCGCAGGTCCGCAAGGAGCTGGTCGCGGCTGTCCCGGGTGTACACACGCTCATAGGCTCCGGTCGGGGCCAGTGTATCGAGCAACGGTCGAACCGAGTCGTCGGTGGCATTGTGCAGATACGCGAACCCGCCGCATTCGACGGTGATGCCACGCAGTGGCCCCTGGGGCCCGGTGAACAGTTGGTATGTGTTCCTGAGTTGCAACGCAGGGTGCTTCTTGGGGCTTTTGTACCCCGGTACATTCACGAGCTTCGCGGTGGCGGCTTCCACCTGCGTCACCATCGACCAGCGTTTCAGCTCGACGAGTTGGTACGACGGCAGACGCGTCTCCGGATGTCGGCCCACGAGCACGACGTCGATGAGGGGCGGCTCTCCCTTCTTCGGTTCGTCGACCGTCGCCGCGCACTCGACGACCATCTCGACGTTGCCCCGCTCCGCCTCAACGAGGTCTTCCGCCAACTCGACCAGACTCTCGGCCCATGCCTTCCGTTCTGTACCGGAGACGTCGCGCCCTCGGAAGTGCTGGTACCTGGCGGCGAGATGCGGCACCATCCGCCGCCGCGAGTTCAAAGTGAGCAGGTCCTGCGCAGACAGCCTCAGCAGGAGCATGGACACGAGGTGATCCCCCCAGGGCACGAGTGACTCGTGCGGGTGGGGGCGTGTCCTCGCATAGAGGAAGCCCGTCGGGCCGCAATTGGTAGAAGTGATCTTAGGGAGCGCGGCGGCCCACGCGAACTCCGCCCGCCGCCTCATGGCACGTTGGCGGCAAGTTGGCGAAAAAGCTGTCGTTCAGGCCGGTCGTTTACGCCGTGACAGCCGCGCGCGGCCTGGCGCCCACCAGTTCTCTCAGTCTCTCTTGCGTCTCCCGGTCCGTGGAGTAGAGGACAGTGCCGACCATCCCGCGGGTCAGCAGCACCTTGTACGTGTTGCGGATCAGGCGTTCCACATCGGCGTCGGGTGTCGATCGCTTGAACACCGGGTCCTTGGACGCCGTACGGTCCGTCACCCATCGGTCGCCGCGCCACACCAGATCAGGGCCGATGATGACGCCGGACCAGTCGTACTCGAAGCCCTGGGCGGTGTAGACACAACCGATCTGTCCAAAACCGGCCGGGTCCGTGGCCCACAGGGCGGACGGCGGTGCGCCGGAGACGGAACGGTCGCCGCGCAGGTTCCAGGGGCGCGCCCAGGCGCCGATCCTCACGTCTGCCGGGAGGGGCTGTCCCGGCTTGGGCTCCGGGGACCACGGCCAGCAGTAGCCTGCTGACATACGAGCGCTGTAGCGCTGGCCGCGGCGGTCGTCCAGAAAACTTTCCATCTCTTCCGGGCTCTCGGCCAACAGGAGTTGCATGCGGTCATCCGGGTCCCACACCACCGGGCCGCCGGGCTCCAGCCCCAGAAGCCGCACCACCCAGCGCAGGTAGGCGTCGCTCCCTCCGCAGCGGAACTGGCTTTCCAGCCTTATGACGGGGCAGTTCAGCCCCCTGCGTGCCGCTGCGGCTCGAATGTCTTCCACCGTGCCCATCTCGCCCGGGCGCACGACCTGGTGCTCGTCGAGCAGGAAGACGGGCACTTTGGCCACGTCTATCAGTTCGTCGATCTGCTGCTTGCCGGTCCGGCGTGCGGCCGGCGTGTACCGGTTGGCGGATGTCTCACGGATGCGGTGGGCCTCATCACAGACCAGGACGTCGAGGCTGTTCTTCTCCGTCATCATGAAGCTGTTGAAGTACTTGAAGAGATCCTGCACTTCGCGCTTCCTGGCACCCGCGACCTTGCGCATCGTCTTGGTGAAGGACTGCGACCCGGTCGCATGCAAAGCCGGGACGCCTCGCCGGTACAACTCGCCGAGCAGGGAGAGCGCGATGACGCTCTTGCCGGTGCCAGGACCACCGGTGATGACCACGACCTCCTTGTGGTCGGAATGCTGGGCCCTGCGTACCGCGTTGAGGACCTTGCGGTAAGCGACCTGCTGTTCGTCGAGGAGTACGAACTGCTCCCTCTCACGGACTTCCTGTGCCGCGACTGCCATCAGCTGCTTGGAGGGCACCGTCTTGCCGGCGAGCAGCGCGTCAGCGACTGCAGCGCCCGGACAGTCAGGGCTGAGCCGGGCACGCACGTAGTCGATGAACCCACCGCGGGTGTCGCCCGCGAACAACTGGCCCCACTGGTCGGACTCGATCTCGCGCAGTGCAGCCACATCGAACTCGGTTGCGTTATGCAGGAGAGCCACTCCCCCGACCCTCTCCGGGTGGCCGGCGACAGCGCCGTTGAAGTTGACGAGGTACGTGCAGTAGCGGCGCACCTGCTCGATGGGGTTGAGGACCGGCTGAGTATAGGCAGCGACGTGGCAGAGGACCGGGTCGTCCTCGTCCGGGACTACATCGCTCCACTGCTTGAGCTCCACCACAACATAGGAAGGATCGCCCGTGCGTGGGTGAATCCCGGCGAGGACCGCGTCGGCTCGCTTGCTGTTCATCGGGAGCGCGTACTCGAGCAGGACCTCCACATCACCGAGTCCCGCGTCATTGAGCGCGGCGGTCAGCGCGGGGATGCTCCGCTCCCAGGACCGCGCTTCCGAAGGGCTGGGCCGGTAACCGTGCATGTGGGTGAACTGCTCGGTGAGGTGAAGATAGAGCGAACTGTCGAGCGCCATGGCGGCGACCGTTTTCGCAGACGCGCGGAACAACAAGGACTTCCCCCCGGGCAGCACGAAACAAGTCGTGCGGGTGGGGGCATGTCCTTCGAGACTCCACGGGGTGGAGCGGAAGCCCGTCGGGCCGCGTTGACGATGTGTTCGAGCGTACCTGGCGGTGTTGACTGTCGTACCGGTGGTCACATCGGTGGCAGCGCGTGTTGCGCCTGGGGCTGGGCTCCTCTGCGGATACCCGACCAATGTGGGAAAAGTAAGGGCCCGACCCCGAAGAGTCGGACCCTCCCTGATCTGCCCGTCTGCCAGATCAGCGACGTAGCGCTAAGTCACCCGCTACACGTTGAAGCGGAACTCCACCACATCCCCGTCCTGCATCACATACTCCTTGCCCTCCATGCGCGCCTTGCCCTTCGCGCGGGCCTCGGCGACCGAGCCGACCTCTACCAGGTCCTCGAAGGAGATGACCTCGGCCTTGATGAAGCCCTTCTGGAAGTCGGTGTGGATGACACCGGCCGCTTCGGGGGCCGTGGCGCCCTGGGGGATCGTCCAGGCGCGGGACTCCTTGGGGCCTGCCGTGAGGTAGGTCTGGAGGCCGAGGGTGCGGAAGCCGACGTGGGCGAGGGTGGCGAGGCCGGGCTCTTCCTGGCCCACCGACTGGAGGAGTTCGAGGGCCTCGTCCTCGTCCAGCTCCGCGAGGTCCGACTCCAGCTTGGCGTTGAGGAAGATCGCCTCCGCGGGGGCGACCAGGGCGCGCTGCTCGGCCTTGAAGTCGTCGTCCGTCAGCTCGTCCTCGTCCACGTTGAAGACGTAGAGGAAGGGCTTGGTGGTGAGGAGGTGCAGGTCGTGGAGGAGCTCCTCCTTGCCGGAGCCCTGGACGATGCCCTGGGAGAACAGGGTGTCGCCCTTCTCCAGGATCTCCTTGGCCGCCTCCACCGCCGCCACCTTCGGAGCGATGTCCTTCTTGATGCGCGACTCCTTCTGGAGGCGCGGCAGGACCTTCTCGATGGTCTGGAGGTCGGCGAGGATCAGCTCGGTGTTGATCGTCTCGATGTCGTCCTTGGGCGAGACCTTGCCGTCGACGTGTACGACGTTCTCGTCCTTGAAGGCGCGGATGACCTGGCAGATCGCGTCCGACTCGCGGATGTTCGCGAGGAACTTGTTGCCCAGGCCCTCGCCCTCGCTCGCGCCGCGCACGATGCCCGCGATGTCGACGAAGTCGACCGTCGCCGGGAGGACCTTCTGGGAGGAGAAGATCTCGGCCAGTTTGGTGAGGCGGGGGTCGGGGACGCCGACCACGCCGACGTTCGGCTCGATCGTGGCGAACGGGTAGTTGGCCGCCAGCACGTCGTTCTTGGTCAGGGCGTTGAACAGGGTCGACTTGCCGACATTGGGCAGACCGACGATTCCGATCGTGAGCGACACGTTGCGACTTCCCGTACGTGAGGGCTGTGTGGGTGGACGGCCCGGAGGGCCGGAGCGACCGTGGGGCGATCCCCCAGTCTACGGCGTGCCGTCGCCGCCCCCGCCTGCCCGTCGCCCCCGCTTCGAACGCATGGCCAAGGTCGTCCCAAGGGCGTGTCCCGCGCCGGATTCGGCGCCGTACCCCGCCTAGGTTGGTCCAGTGGAGCAACACAGGACGCGTCCCCCTCAGTCCAGCCCCAAGGCCACCCGGTCCGCCTCCGGTACCGCCTCGCCGGCCCGGCCGCCGCGCCGGACCGCACCGCTGCCCCCACAGGGCGGGCCCCAGCAGCCCGGCACGGTGTACCGGGCCGCGCCGGGGCCGCGCCGTCCCGCCCCGCCGTTCCTGCGTGCCCTGCGCCGGGCACCGCTGTACCGCACGCTGTACCGCTCGGTGCGGCGCATGCCCAACCCCCGGCTGACCGGGCTCGGCAGCGGGGTCTTCTGCGCGGCGGTGATGTTCCTGCTCGCCTGCCTGATCCGCCTGGTCGCGGGCGACTCCGTCGTCGCGTACGGCGTGCTGTTCCTGCCCGTGGCGGCGCTCACGGCCCTGTGGGTGCGGCCGGCTGACCTGATCACCGCCCCGGTGAGCGTGCCGATCGGCTTCGCGGCCGGCGTGCTGCCCGTCTCGGGGGGCACGGGCGGGTTCGGCGGCCAGTTCATGGGGCTCGTGACCACGCTGGCCCTGCACGCCGGCTGGCTGTACGCAGGAACGCTCGTCGCCGGGCTCGTCGTGACCGTACGGAAGGTCAGGCTGATGGCGCAGCGGAGGCAGGAGCGGTCCGTCTCGCAGGGGCCGGGTGCGGGTGCGGCGGGTGCGGGCTCGGGGGCGAGCCCGAACCCGAGCCCCGGGAAGCGCCTGCCCACCGCCTAGGAAGCGGGAGGTCCGCGTACGCGCGGGGAAGCTGCGTACGCGCGGAGAGGCTACGCCTCGGCCGCCGCCATCGCCGCTCCCACGATGCCCGCGTTGTTCTGCAGCTGCGCCGGGACGATCTCCGCCGAGATGCCCTCGATGAGCGGCAGGAACTTGTGCGCCTTGCGGCTCACTCCGCCGCCGATGATGAACAGCTCCGGGGAGAACAGCATCTCCACGTGCGCCAGGTACTTCTGGACGCGGTGCGCCCAGTGCTCCCAGCTCAGGTCGTCGTCCTCACGCGCCTTGGAGGAAGCCTTCTTCTCCGCGTCATGGCCGTTCAGTTCGAGGTGGCCGAGCTCCGTGTTCGGTACGAGGCGGCCGCCCGTGAAGAGCGCGCTGCCGATGCCCGTGCCGAGGGTGAGCAGGATGACCGTGCCCTTGCGGTCGCGGCCCGCGCCGAAGTGCATCTCGGCGACGCCCGCCGCGTCCGCGTCGTTCAGGACGGTGACGGGGACGCCGCCGAGCCGCTCGGAGAGCAGGCCGCGGATGTCCTTGCCGATCCAGCTCTTGTCCACATTGGCGGCGGTGCGCGCCGTGCCGTCCGTGATGACGCCGGGGAAGGTCGCTCCGATGGCCCCCTTCCAGCCGAAGTGCTCCACGACCTCGCACACACCGTCGACCACGGCCTCCGGCGTCGCCGGATGCGGGGTCAGTACCTTGTGCCGCTCTTTTGTCAGGTCTCCACGATCCAGGTCCACGGGAGCGCCCTTGATCCCGGATCCGCCGATGTCCACACCGAAGATCTGCATGGCTCCCACCGTACGGCTCCCGCGCGCTCGGCGCTGGGACGACCCTCAGCGCTGGGACAGCTCGGCCGCTTCGGCGCGCAGGTCCCTGCGGAGCTCCTTGGGGAGGGAGAAGGTGATGGACTCCTCGGCTGTCTTGACCGTCTCCACGTCTTCGTAGCCCCGCTCGGCGAGCCATTCGATGACGCCGTCGACCAGGACGTCCGGGACGGAGGCGCCCGAGGTCAGGCCGACCGTGGTGACGCCCTCCAGCCAGGCCTCGTCGATTTCGTCGGCGTTGTCGACGAGGTGGGAGGCGGCGGCGCCGGCGTCCAGGGCGACCTCGACCATGCGGATGGAGTTCGAGGAGTTCTTGGAGCCGACGACGATGACCAGCTCCGCGTCCTCGGCGAGCTTCTTGACCGCGGTCTGGCGGTTCTGCGTGGCGTAGCAGATGTCGTCGCTGGGCGGCGAGAGGAGGTTCGGGAACTTGCCCTTCAGGGCGTCGACCGTCTCCATGGTCTCGTCCACGGAGAGAGTGGTCTGGGAGAGCCAGACGACCTTGTCCGGGTCGCGGACCTCTACGTTCGCGACGTCCTCGGGGCCGTCGACCAGCGTGATGTGGTCGGGCGCCTCACCCGACGTACCGATGACTTCCTCGTGGCCCTCGTGCCCGATGAGGAGGATGTCGTAGTCCTCCTTGGCGAACCGGACCGCTTCCTTGTGCACCTTCGTGACCAGCGGGCACGTCGCGTCGATGGTCGCCAGCTTGCGCTCGGCGGCCTCCGCGTGGACGGTCGGGGCGACGCCGTGCGCGGAGAACATGACGATGGAGCCCTCGGGGACCTCCGCCGTCCGGTCGACGAAGATCGCGCCCTTCTTCTCCAGGGTCTGCACCACGTATTTGTTGTGGACGATCTCGTGGCGGACGTAGATCGGGGCCCCGTACTGCTCCAGGGCCTTCTCGACGGCGATCACGGCACGGTCCACGCCCGCGCAGTAGCCACGGGGAGCGGCGAGCAGGACACGGCGGGAGCCAGGCGTAGCAGTCATGCCCCCCATCGTAAGGCCGCGTCCAGCGCGTCAAAGATCGCCCGGTTGGGGAGACTGGGGACCTGCGTTGATCTACGCGTCGCTCTTACGGCGCTCCACGGAGGCACGGAGGCACGATGTCCGGACAGTCCGCCAGTACGGGAGCCCATGCCGAGCCCGCGGGGAGCGCCGAGCCCCCTCGGGGGGACGGGCTGCGGCGAAGTCTCGGCTTCCGGGACCTCGTCGTCTACGGGCTGCTCTTCATCGCCCCCATGGCGCCGGTCGGCGTCTTCGGGACGCTCGACGCGAAGTCGCACGGCGCGGTCGCGCTCGTCTATCTGATCGCCACGGTCGCGATGGCGTTCACCGCATTCAGCTACGCCCAGATGGTCCGCGTCGTCCCCCAGGCGGGGTCCGTCTTCGCCTACGCGCGCGCGGGGCTCGGGAAAGGACCCGGGTTCATCGCCGGGTGGATGGCGATGCTCGACTACCTGCTCATCCCGGCGGTCGCGTACCTCTTCTCCGGTATCGCCATGAACTCGCTCGTGCCGTCGGTGTCCCGGTGGGTGTGGACGGCGCTGGCGGTGCTCATCACGACCGCGCTGAACCTGTGGGGCGTGCGGACGGCGGCGCGGGTGGGCTTCGCGGTGCTCGCGATGGAGGTCGTGGTGCTGCTGGTCTTCGTCGTGGCCGCCGTGGTGGTGCTGATCCGGGACGGGGCGCAGCGGGGCTGGCTTTCGCCGCTGTCCGGTGACGGTTCGCAAGGGGCGTTCGCGCTGTCGGCGGTGGTGGGCGCGGTGTCGATCGCCGTCCTGTCGTACCTGGGCTTCGACGCCATCGCGTCGTTCGCCGAGGAGGTGACGGGCGGTTCGGCGAAGGTCGCGCGGGCGGTGCTGCTCTGTCTGGCGCTCGCGGGCGTCCTGTTCGTCGCCCAGACGTATCTGGTGGCCCTTCTGGAGCCGCTGTCGTCGGCCGAGCTGGCGGCGGAGCCGGGCAAGCAGGGCACGGCCTTCTACGACGCGGTGGACTCGGCCGCCGGGTCGTGGCTGCACGACCTGGTGGCCGTGAGCAAGGCGATCGGCGCGGCGTTCGCGGCGCTGGCGGGGCAGGCCGCGGCGGGGCGGCTGCTCTTCGCGATGGCGCGGGACCGGCGGCTGCCGAGGGTTCTGTCGAAGACGGACTCCGGTACGCCGCGGGTCGCGCTGCTGTGCGCGGCCGTGGTGACGCTGGTGGCCGCGGTGTGGGCGGCCCGCCGCGACGACGGCATGGACCACCTGGTGTCGGTGGTCGACATCGGCGCCCTGACGGCGTTCCTGCTGCTGCACGCGAGCGTGGTGGGCTGGTTCGCGGTCCGCCACCGCGACGCGGCGTTCTCCTGGTGGCGCCACCTCCTCGTGCCGGTCCTGGGTGCGGCGATCGTGGTGGCGGTCATCTGGGAGGCGTCGGGCTCCGCCCAGGTGGTGGGGGCGGTGTGGCTGGGGGTGGGGCTGGTGGTGCTGGTGGCTCAGGGGGCGGATCGCGGTGCGGGCGCGGGGGCGTCGAAGGCGTAGGGCACCTCTTCGCGGGCCGGGCCTCTCGTGCGGAGCCCGGCCCTCGGCGGGCCCCGCCCCGTCCTGCCGCCCGTGCGCCTGCGGGTCGCTCTCGGGCGGTCGCGCAGTTCCCCGCGCCCCTGGGAGTGGATCGGGCCGCTGTGCGTGTGCGGGTCGGTGGGGGCTGAGCGCGCAGTTCCCCGCGCCCCTGGGGGTGGCTCGGACCGCACCGCGTGTGCCGGTCGGTGGGGGCTGAGCGCGCAGTTCCCCGCGCCCCTGGGGGTGGCCCGGACCGCACCCCCGTGTGCGGGACGGTGGGGGTTGAGCGCGCAGTTCCTCGCGCCCCTGAGGGGCGCGCCTCTCGGTCGTGCGTTCGGCCGGGGTCCCCAGGGGCGCGGGGAACTGCGCGACCAGCCACGGACGGCCCGCACCCGGCCAGAGGCAGACGCAGGTACACGCGCAGGCCCCCGCGCCAGGCAGGCGGCAAGACACGACACCGCCAAAGGCCGAGCGGCCCGACTACGCTCGGCGCATGGCTCTCAACACGTCCGCGGACGCGCCCCTCCCCGTGGGGGAGGTATCGCGGCTCATCGGTGGGTGGATCGACCGGCTCGGCGCCATCTGGGTCGAGGGACAGATCACGCAGCTGTCCCGCAGGCCCGGCGCCGGCGTCGTCTTCATGACGCTGCGCGACCCGTCACACGACATCTCGGTGAGCGTCACCTGTTACCGCCAGGTGTTCGACGCGGTGGCCGACGTCGTCTCCGAGGGCGCCCGCGTCGTCGTCCGCGCCAAGCCGGAGTGGTACGAGCGCCGGGGGCAGCTGTCGCTGCGGGCCGCCGAGATAAAGCCGGTCGGCGTCGGCGAACTGCTCGCGCGGATCGAGCAGTTGAAGAAGAGCCTCGGCGCGGAGGGCCTGTTCTCGCCGGAGCGCAAGAAGACGCTGCCCTTCCTGCCGCAGCTCATCGGGCTCGTCACCGGCCGCGCCTCCGCCGCCGAGCGCGACGTCCTGGAGAACGCCAGGCACCGCTGGCCCGCCGTCCGCTTCGAGGTGCGCAACGTCCCCGTGCAGGGAGTGCACGCCGTGCCGCAGGTCGTGCAGGCCCTGAAGGACCTGGACGCCCACGCCGGGGTCGACGTGATCATCGTGGCGCGCGGCGGCGGCAGCGTGGAGGACCTGCTGCCGTTCTCGGACGAGCAGCTGGTGCGCGCCGTGGCCGCGTGCCGTACGCCCGTCGTCTCCGCGATCGGCCACGAGCCGGACAACCCGCTCCTCGACCACGTGGCGGACCTGCGCGCCTCGACGCCGACCGACGCGGCCAAGAAGGTCGTGCCGGACGTCGGCGAGGAGTACGAGCGCGTGCAGTGGCTCCGGGACCGCGCCCGGCGCAGCATGGACGCCTTCCTGGACCGGGAGACCCGCGGCCTCGCGCACGCTCTGGGCCGCCCGTCCATGGAGCACCCGCACCGGATGGTGGAGGAGCGCGAGGAGCAGGTCTCGGCGCTCGTCGACCGCAGCCGCCGCACACTCGGGCACCTCCTCGACCGGGCGGGCTCCGAGCTGACGCACACCCACGCGCGCGTGGTGGCCCTCTCCCCCGCCGCGACCCTCCAGCGGGGGTACGCGGTGCTGCAGAAGCCGGACGGCGCGGTCGTCCGCGCGCCGGAGGAGGTGGACGCCGGCGACGAGCTGCGGGCGCGCGTGGCCGAGGGCGAATTCACCGTACGAGCCGTACGGACCGTACGAGTCGACAATTAGGGTGGGCGCATGACCAGCAAGACGGACGAGGCCGCGGGCTCCGCGGACGCCCTCGGCTACGAGCAGGCGCGGGACGAGCTGATCGAGGTCGTACGCCGCCTGGAGACCGGCGGGACGACCCTGGAGGAGTCGCTGGCCCTCTGGGAGCGCGGCGAGGAGCTGGCGAAGATCTGCCGCCGCTGGCTGGACGGCGCCCGGGCCCGGCTCGACGCGGCCCTTGCGGGGCCCGAGGTGGACGAGGACGCGGACACCGACTCCTGAGGCAGTACAGCACCGACCTGCGCGCTGTGAACCGGATCACCCAGCTCCAGTTTTGATTGAAAGTTGAACAGCACCGGCGTACTGTCGTTGTGGCGGGCTCGGAAACGGGCCCGGCCGACACACCCCGTACGTCGAAGAAGGTTGATCCATGTCTCTCGCCCTTGACCCCGCCGCCCAGGACCTGCTGTTCCGCGAGGCCCGCACCGCGAACACCTTCACGGACGAGCCGGTCACCGAGGAGCAGGTCCAGGCGATCTACGACCTGGTCAAGTACGGCCCGACCGCCTTCAACCAGTCGCCGCTGCGCGTCACCCTGGTCCGCTCCCCCGAGGCCCGCGAGCGCCTGGTCCAGCACATGGCGGAGGGCAACCGCCCGAAGACGGCCGCCGCGCCGCTCGTCGCGATCCTCTCCGCGGACAACGAGTTCCACCACGAGCTCCCCGCGCTGTTCCCGCACTTCCCGCAGGCCAAGGACGCCTTCTTCGCGGAGCGCCCGGTCCGCGAGCAGGCCGCGCTGGTCAACGCCACGCTGCAGGCCGGCTACTTCATCGTCGGCGTGCGCGCCGCCGGTCTGGCCGCGGGCCCGATGACCGGCTTCGACTTCGCCGGCGTCCAGAAGGAGTTCCTGGACGACGACCACACCCCGCTGATGGTCGTCAACATCGGCAAGCCGGGCGAGGACGCCTGGTTCCCGCGCTCCCCGCGCCTGGCCTACGACGACGTCGTCACGACGGTCTGACGCACGGCGCACGAAAGGGCCCCCGGCACGCCGCCGGGGGCCCTTTCGCGTGTCTACAGCCGTGTCTGCGGCCGTGTCTGCAGCCGTGTCTGCGGCCAGGTGGTTCAGGACATCTTCAGTGACTCCGCCACCTTCGCCAGCTGACCGAAGGACGCCGTGCCCGTGACCACCGTCGTGGCGCCCTCCCCCTCGATCACCAGGGCGTCGTACTTCGAGCCCTCGTACCGCTGCCAGGTGCGGCCGGCGATCTCGTCGGCGGCCTCCGTTTTCGAGGCGTTCTGCGTGACCCTCTTGATGAACGCGGACGGCTTCTCCGTCGACTGCTCGACCGCGACGTACTCCTCGTCCGGGTCGAGGAAGCCCAGGTGCCACGCGTCGTCCTCGGCGCCGTTGAACCGCACGGACGTCGGCTTCCACGTCTTGGGCAGGCCCTCGGGCGCCGCCACCGGGTACGCCGCGGCCCGCCGGGCCGTCAGGAGCTCCACGCGGTAGTCGACCCGCTTCACCGAGCTCTTGGACTCGTCGTGCGGAATGAAGAGGTAGATCACGCCCGCGGCGAGCACGATCACCACCAACGACCACAGCATGTTCTTGACCGTCTGAGTGCCTTGTCTTCCTGCCACGCCCCCATGTTCTCAGGCGTCGGCCGGGCCCCTTCCCCCGGTATCTCCATCGCCATCTCCGTCGCCGCCCGGGGCCGCTCATGCGTGGGCCCCTCTGCTCATTTTGTCGGCCTACGGATAGAGTCGTTCACAATCCCTCATCCGGCCGTCGTCGTATCAGCAGAAAGGTGCGCTCCGATGACCGAGCATCATCTCCCGTCCGAGCTCGAGGTTTCCCCCGAGGCTCCCGACCGCAACCTCGCCCTGGAGCTCGTCCGGGTCACCGAGGCGGCCGCCATGGCCGCGGGCCGCTGGGTCGGCCGCGGCGACAAG
>NZ_JBJDPY010000029.1:0-81252 GCF_044903205.1 Streptomyces sp. NPDC029674 | reverse complement strand
TCGCCCGCGGACCGGGTGTCCGTGGGTGATGCGACAACGCCGCGAGGCGCCGTGCCAGGCGTCGCGGGCCCGGGCTGATCCGAAAGACACGCCCTAGGTGCCCGTGATCCGCTTCTCGAACCAGTGATGGGCGTACGGCTCGTCGTTGAACGTCGGGACCTCCTGGAAGCCGCAGGAGTGGTACAGGCCGATCGCCGCGTCCAGTGCCTTGTTCGTGTCGAGTCGCAGCACGTCGCGGCCGTGGCGGACGGCCAGTGCCTCCAGTTCGGTGAGGAAGCGGCGGCCCAGGCCGAGGCCCCGCGCCCCGGGCGCGACCCACATCCGTTTGATCTCGGCCGGGGAGTCGGCCGGCAGCTTGAGGCCCGCGCAGCCGACGGGCTCGCCGTGCGCCCTGGCGACCAGGAACAGACCGCGTGGCGGCCGCAGCTCGCCCGCGTCGGGCAGCAGGCTCCGCGCGGGGTCGAACCCGGTGTCGAAGCGCTCCTGCAGTTCGGTGAAGTAGGAGCGCAGGCAGTACTGGGCGTCCGGGTGCTCCGGGTCGACGGTGTCCAGGGTCACCGTCCCGGCGGTGAGCAGCCGGTCCACCTCGGCCATGGCGGCGACCAGGCGGGCGCGCTGTGCGGTGTTGAGCGGCTGCAGGAGGGAGACGGCGAGGTCGTCGCTGCGCGCGTCGAGCAGGGCGCGTTCGGCGCGGCCGGCGTCGGTGAGCCGGACCGTGCGGACTCTGCGGTCGCCGGGGTGCGGTTCCACCGACACCAGGCCGTCGGCCTCCAGGGCGCGCAGCAGGCGGCTGACGTACCCGGAGTCGAGGCCGAGGCGCTCGCGCAACCGGCGTACGTCCTGCCCCTGGTCCCCCACCTCCCAGAGCAGCCGGGCCTCGCCGATGGGCCGGTCGCGGCCGAGGTAGTTGTCGTGCAGCACGCCTACGCGCTGGGTGACGGCGCGATTGAACCGGCGTACCTGATCGATCTGGGTCTGCTCGAACTCCATTCCCTGACCTTAGTCAGAGAATGGAGCCCGAGGATGAAGCCCGAGGCCAGCGGGTGGTTCCCTCGGATCAGGGCACCGTGATGTGGCCGGGGGCGGGCAGGCGCGGGGCGGTGGCGGGCTCGTGGATGTCCGCGAGGGCCATGAAGAGCAGGGCGACGGCCAGGGCTCCGGGGTCCGGGACGCCCAGCGCGTGGTCACCGACGTAGCTGGCGCGGCCGCGCCGGGGGCGCAGGGACGCGGTGGCCAGGGCGCCTCGGATGGCTGCCTGGGCGGCGTCGGTGAGCGGAGCGTCGGCGTCCCCATCGGCGGATGCGGCTTCGGCACTGGCATCGGCATCGGCATCGGCATCGGCGTTCTCCCGTGCGGCTGCCAGCGACTCCGCGGCCGGCGCGAGCGCGTCGACCAGCGTGCAGTCGCCGGGGACCGCGCCGCCCACCCGGTGGATGGCGGCGTGGCCGGCCGCGGCGGCCTCCGCGAGCGCGGCGACCGTCGGGGCTCCGCCGTCCGCCGGCGACGCGGCGGCCAGGTGCTGGAAGAGGAGCCCGAACAGGGGGCCGCTCGTGCCGCCGACGTCGTTGAGGAAGGCCTCGGCGAGCGCGGCGGTGCCGTCCATGCCGGTCTCGTCGGCCAGCTTCACCGCGCGGCGTACGCCACCGGCGAGGTTGTCGCCGAAGTCGCCGTCACCGACGAGCTGGTCGAGCTTGGTGAGGTTGTCGCGCACCTGCGTGACGGTGAGCGCGTAGCGGTCGAGCAGGGCGCGGTCGCCGCCCGCGCCCGGCGCGGGAGCCGGAGAGCTCGCGGATGTCCGCACCGGGGACACGGGCTCGCCCGGGGCGAGCGAGGGGCGCGGCAGGACGAGCGGGGTGCGGGTCGGGGCGGTCCACAGCTCGGCCCAGCCGTCCTCCAGGCGCGTGAGGGTGAGGGAGAAGCCGGCCATGTCCAGGGCCGCGGTGAACGTGCCGGGCACGACGAGGACCGGCCGGAGGCCGCGGGCGGTGAGTTCATCGCTCAGCAGCACGGCGATGGCGTTGAGCTCCAGCTCGGTGGTGGCGCCGAGGCCGTTGACGAGGGCGAGCACCTCGTCGGGGCCGTCGGGCAGCGCGTCGAGGAGGTCGTCCGTCATGCGCCGGACGAGGTCGCCGGTCGCGGGCCGGGCGATGGTGCGGGTGCCGCGCTCGCCGTGGATGCCCACTCCGTAGTCGAGGGTTCCCTGCTCCAGGGCGAACGCGGGGCTCACCGTGGTGGGTGACGTCTGGGCGCGGGCGGCGACGGCGATGCTGCGGGACCGGGTCACGATCCGCCGCCCCAGGTCTGCGAGCTCCTCCAGGCTCGCGCCCCGGTCGGCGGCCGCGCCCAGGAGCTTCTCGACGACGACCGTGGCGGCGGTGCCCCGGCGGCCGGTCGCGCTGTCCACGCTGTCGGTGGCCAGGTCGTCGTCGACGAGCACCGTGGCGACGGGGATCCCGTCGTGCCGCAGACGCTCCGCCGCGATCTGGAAGTTGATCACATCGCCGGTGTAGTTCTTGACGATGTGCAGGACGCCGTCGCTCTTGGCGGCCGCCGCGCTCGCCTCGTAGATCTGCCGGTTGTGCGGGGAGGCGAAGATCTCGCCGGGGCAGACGGCGTCCAGGCCGCCCCGCCCCAGGAGCCCGGTGTGCAGCGGCTCGTGGCCGGAGCCGCCGCCGGAGACCAGGGCGACCGTGCGGGCCGGGTCGGCGTCGCGCGCCCGCAGGTAGAGCGGGCTGCTGTTCACCTCGATCAACCCGGAATGCGCCAGGGCAAGGCCCCGGGCGGCGGTCAGCACGGCATCGGTCTCCGGCAGGAAGTGGCTCATCGGGGGCTCTCCGTAGGTGTGCGGTGGTGCGTGGCGTACGCGGTGCGGTGGTGCGTGGCGCACGCGGGCGGCCGGCGTGCGTACAACGGGCGTGAGACGTACAACGTACGACTGCTCCTGCCGCCCGGCACCGCGGAGTTCCGGCCGCGCCGGGCGGCGCGGCGCTCACCATGGCCGTCCGCCCCGTCCCAAGGTCGGCACTCCCGGATACCGGCACTCTCGCGTGCCGGTTGTCGGGCCCTTGTGCGAGGCTGACACCGTGCACCGACGCGGGCGACGACCCGCTGACGGCGCGCGGCACTCCACGTACGACAGCTCATCTTTGCGAGGTCTTTACAGTTGCTGGACGCGCGACGCGAGGACCTCGGACGGATGCTGCGGGCGTGGCGGATGGCGCGCGACCCCGCGCTGCTGCCCGGCCCCGTCCCCTTCCGCGGCCACCGCAGCTACCTCACCCAGCTCGACATGGCCCTGCTGCTCGGGGTCTCCGAACGCTGGTACCGCGCTTTGGAGCGTGGTGAGGACCGCAAGTACGCGCGCGAGATGATCGCCGGAGTCGCGCGGATCCTGGACCTCTCGGCCCGCCAGACGACCGCCCTCTACCGAGGCACCGGCCACCAGCCCCCGCGGCACCGGACCGAGGGCGCGCGGCCCGACGCCGCACTGCTGGATCTGCTGCACCAGCAGCGCCGGGTGAGCTGGATCTGCGACCAGGCCTGGGACGTGCTCGCCGTCAACGCCGTGGCGGCGCGCCACTGCCCCTGGCTGGCCCGCGCCGACGCGAACGCCATGACCTGGGCGTTCTCCGCCGAAGCCCGGTACCAGCTGCGCGACTGGGACGCGAAGTGGGCCGCCCCGCTGCTCGGGCGGCTGCGCCTGGCCTGGCAGCGCTGGCCGGACAACGAGCGCCTGGACGAGGTGGTGCAGACCGTCCGGCGCGAGCCGGGCGTCGCCGAGCTGTGGGAGCGCACGGCCGACGTCGTGGGCCCGCCCGACGACGAGGCGCTCCCCATGTTCTTCCCGCTGGTGGCGCCCGACCCGGTCGACGTGCGCGTCGCGGCCTACGGCCGGTTCGGCGACACGTCGCTGCGCTGGCTGGTGCTCAGCCCGGTGGATCCGGCCGTCACGTTCCCCTGAGAGCCTCGTGAGGGGCCCGCCGCGCCTGGTGGCGGGCCCGCGACACCAGCAGCACGACGCCGAGGACCACCCCGGCCCCGGCGTACCCGACGACCATGTCCTGCTGGGCGGGGGACTCGCTGATGTGGGCGACGCCCTGCGCCGACACCCAGACGCGGTCGCCGGCGATGCTGCTCGTCCCCTCCCCCTCCTCGTCCCACACCCCGTCCTCCGGGACGCCCCGGACGGCGCCGCGCACCGTGCGGCCCTGCGGGTCCCGCCACGCGAAGTGGTCCAGTTCGTCCCCGTCGGTGACCGTCGCCCAGTACCCGGAGAGGTAGGTGTCGGTGGCGACGAGCGCGTGGCGCAGCGGCAGGGCGAAGGCCGTCAGGACGGCCGCCCACACCACCACCGCCGGCACTTTGCGGATTCCGCTCCGGCTCCCCCGCGTACGCCGAACACCACCGCCACCGCTCACACCGTGTCTCCCGCCCCCGTGTCGACCCGCCGTCCCCGCCCAGGTGTCACGATACGGCCGTCAGCCAGGCAGGCCGGCGAGCCAGTCGGCCAGCAGCCGGTTGACCTCCGCCGGGCGTTCCTGCTGGAGCCAGTGGCCGCAGCCGTCGAGGATGTGCGAGGAGCACAGGCCGGGCAGCGTGTCCGGGAAGGCCGCGATCGCGTCGGCGAGCCAGGTGGTCGAGGCGTCCAGCGCGCCGCCGATGAACAGGGACGGCTGGGCGATCGGGGCGCCCGCGAAGCGGGGGGTGAGGTCCTCCCAGTCGCGGTCCATGTTGCGGTAGCGGTTGAGCGCGCCGGTCAGGCCGGTCCGCTCGAACTCCTCGGCGTACACGTCGAGGTCGCTGCCGGTGAGCCAGCCGGGCAGCCGCCCGGCCGGGAACCGGTCCCGCAGCCGGCCGCCGCGGCTCGCGAAGTGCGGGTCCGGCGCGTCGGGACCCGGCATGGTGTCGCCGGAGAGCGCGGCGTAGAAGCCCGCGAGCCAGCCCCGGACGTCGGGTTCGATCTCGGCCTCGGCGCGGCCGGGCTCCTGGAAGTACGAGACGTAGAACTCCTCGTCGCCGCCCATTCCCGCGAACACCTCACTGGGGCGCGGGCCGCCCGGCGGCGTGTAGGGGACGCTCAGCAGGCCGACCGCGCGGAAGACGTCCGGGCGGACGAGCGCGGCGTGCGCGGCGACGGTGGCGCCCCAGTCGTGCCCGACGATCACCGCGGTCTCCTCGCCGAGCGCGCGCACCACGGCGACGCTGTCCTCGACGAGGTCGAGCATCCGGTACGCGGAGATGTCCGCGGGCCGCGACGAGCGGCCGTAGCCACGCACGTCGACGGCGACCGCGCGGTATCCGGCCGCGGCGAGGGCCGGCAGCTGGTGGCGCCAGGAGTACCAGGACTCCGGGAAGCCGTGCACCAGCAGGACGAGGGGGCCCGTGCCCTGTTCCACCAGGTGGATTCGGCCTGCCGGCGAGGGAACGAGCCGGTGCGTGCGGTCCGTGGTGTCCGTGGTGGGTGAGGTCTGGGGCAGGGGCAGGGGCATGGACGGCATGGACCCTCCTGGGGGCTCCGGCGGCGACTACGACCACGAGGAGCATGCGACACGCTTTCGCCGGGGGCCGATCTTCGTTGCCGTTTCGGCAAAGGCGGCGCGGCTACGGCGATGACGGCTACGGCTACGGCTACGGCTACGGCTACGGCTACGGCTACGGAACGATTGAATCCACGTAACCTCCGTCGACCCGCACCGCGCCGCCCGTCGTCGCCGACGCCAGCGGTGAGCTGAGGTAGACGACCATGTGCGCGATCTCCTCCGGCTCGATGAGCCGCTGAATCAGCGACTGGGGGCGGTGCTTGGTCATGAACTCCCGCTGCGCCTCGTCCCAGGGCAGGGACCGGTCCACCAGCTCGTAGACGAAGTCCTCGACGCCGCCCGTGTGCGTCGGCCCCGCGATCACGGAGTTGACGGTGACGCCCGAACCCGCCGCCTCCTTCGCGAACCCCCGGCTCACCGCGAGGAGCGCGGTCTTCGACGTGCCGTAGTGGATCATCTCCGCGGGCGTGACGAGCGCCGAGTCGCTGGCGATGTTCTGGATCCGCCCCCAGGAACGGTCCTTCATGCCCGGCAGGTAGTGGCGGATCATCCGCACCGCCGTCAGGACGTTGACCTCGAAGTAGCGGCGCCATTCGGCGTCGGTGATGTCGAGGGCGGGCTCGGCGCCGAAGACGCCGAGGTTGTTGACGAGGATGTCCGCCCGCGGCACGGCGTCGAAGACCTGCGCCGCGCCCTCGTCGGTGGAGATGTCCCCCGGCGCCGCGAGGAACCCGGCGCCGCCGCACTCTCCCTTGAGGCGGTCGACGGCGGCGTCCACGGAGTCGCGGGACCGCCCGTTGACGGCCACCTCGGCGCCCGCCCGCGCCAGACCGACGGCGATCGCCGCCCCGATTCCCTGAGTGGATCCGGTGACGAGCGCGGTCTTGCCGGAGAGATCGACGAGCACGGTGCGTACCTCCTGGAGCGGTTTCCGGGCGGGGTGCTTCACCCCGATGTCCATCCCCCTCCCCCAGTCATACGCCAAGTCCGTTCACTGCGGCGGGGGTTGACACGCCCGGTGGCCGGAATACGTTACATGCAATATGGAACATGCCGTCGAACAACCGGGGGCTCCGTGACACACACCAGTGATCAACCGAGTGATCGGCGGCCGCGCCCGTGCGATCTTCTGCTGTCCCACGCCCATGTGGTCACCGTCGACGACCGTCGAGCGGTGTACGAGCCGGGGTCGGTCGCCGTCGTGGGCGGCCGTATCGCGGCCGTGGGGCCCGCGGCCGAGATCGACGCGGCCTGGCGGGCGGTCCGGACCGTGGACTGCCGGGGCCGGGCGGTGCTGCCGGGCTTCACCGACGGCCACACCCATCTGTTCCAGTCCCTCGCCCGTGGCCTGGGCGAGGGACTGCCCATCTGGCCGTGGCTGTGCGAGTTCATGTGGCCGTACTCCATCGCCGTGGGCCCGGACGACGCCCGGGTCGCGGCGACGCTCGGCGCGGTGGAGGCGCTGCGCTCGGGCATCACGACGGTCGTCGACAACCATTACGCGCCCACGGACGCCGAGACGGTCCTGGCCGTGGCCGACGCGGTCGAGTCGGCGGGCCTGCGCGGCGCGGTCGCCCGCGGCATGCTGGGCGACCGAACGGCCGTGGCGGCGGCCCGGCGCCTGCCCGAGGAACTGTTCCGCTACTCCACCGCCGAGGAGCTGGAGCTGACCCGGGAGTGCCTGTCCAGGCGTCCGCCGGGTTCGAGGGTGAGCGTGTGGCCCGCCCCGCTGAACCTCAGCTACGTGGACCAGAAGCTGGTCACCGGCTCGGTGGCGCTGGCCGAGGAGTTCAACACGCGCTGGCACACGCATTGTTGTGAGGGGGCGAAGGATCCGTCGAGCTATCGGGAGGCGTACGGCCTGCGTCCTGTGGAGTGGCTCGAACGCGCGGGGCTGCTCGACGAGCGGGCGACCCTCGCCCACGCGGTGTGGCTGGACGACGACGAGATCTCCTGGCTGGGCGAGCGCCGGGCGGGGGTCGCCCACAATCCGGCGTCCAACGCCTACCTCGCCTCGGGGGTCATGCGGCTGCGGGCGCTGCGGGAGGCCGGGGCCGTGGTGTCGCTCGGCACGGACGGGCCCGCCGCGGGGCACCGGCAGGACATGTTCGAGGTGATGAAGCAGGCCCTGTTCGCCCAGCGCCAGCACACCTCGGACCCGGCCGCGCTACGGGCCGAGGAGGTGCTGGAGCTGGCCACGCGCGAGGGCGGCAGGTACGCCGCGGCGGGTGCGGGGGGCCTGCGCGTCGGCGCGCGGCGCACGCGCGGGGGTGGGGAGTCCGCGCACGTCGGCGCGCGGCGCACGCACGTTGGTGGGGAGCCCCCGCACGTCGACGCGCGGCGCAGGCACGTTGGTGCGGAGCCCACGCACGTCGGCGGGGAGCCCACATGCATCGGTGGGGAGTCCACATACGTTGACGCGCGGCGCACGCACGTCGACGCGAAGCCCACGCACGTCGACACGGACCCCCTGCACGTCAGCGCAGAGCCCACGCACATCGACGCAGAGCCCACGCACATCGGCGCAGAGCCCACGCACGTCGACACGGAACCCCCGCACGTCAGCGCGGAACCCCCGCACGTCACCGCAGAGCCCACGCACGTCGACACGGAGCCCCCGCCCGTCACCGCGGGCTCGCTGTGCGTCGGCGCGCCCGCCGATCTCGTCGTGGTCGCCCTCGACCGGCCGCATCTGCGCCCGCTGCACCGCGTCGTGGCGACGCTCGTCTACGCGGCGCGCGGCGCGGACGTCGACATGACGATCGTTGACGGGCGGATCGTCTTCGAGGACGGCCGCTGCCCGCTGGTCGACGAGGAAGCGCTGCTCACCGAGGTCCAGGAGCGGGCCGAACACCTGGTGGAGCGGGCGTCCTTCGGCGGTCTGCGCACGCCGTGGCTGCACCGGAGCCACCCCTGACGTCACCGCTTCGGCCCGCCGACGCCTCTCCGGCTGCCCGTCCGCGGCCCCGTACGTGCGCCACAAGTCACGCCCCGTCGGGTCACGGCCCTCGGGCGGAGGGAGAACGCACATGCCGCACTGGAATCGGACCCGGAACCGGAGCCGCGCACCGCACCGGAAAGAGGCCGAGGCAGCTCCGGATCCCGTCGAAGCCGTGCCGTCCGTCTGGCGGCTCGGCGTCTACGGCCTGCAGCACGTCCTCGCCTTCTACGCCGGTGCCGTGGTCATGCCGCTACTCGTCGCCGAGGGCATCGGCCTGTCGGGCGACGACATCGGCCTGCTCGTCAACGCCTCGCTCCTGACCTGCGGCATCGCCACCCTGCTGCAGTCCGTGGGGCTGCCGGGGATCGGCATCCGGCTGCCGGTCGTCCAGGGCACGTCGACGACCGCCGTCCCGTCGCTCGTCTCGGTCGGCCTCGCGGCGGGCGGTGCGAAGGCGGGGCTGCCGACGGTGTTCGGCGCGGTGATCGCCGCCGGTCTTGCGCTGTTCGTGATCGCGCCCGTCTTCAGCAGACTGGTGCGGTTCTTCCCGCCGCTGGTCACCGGCACCATCGTCACGATCGTGGGCATCACCCTGCTCGCGGTGGCCGCGCGGCAGGTCGGCGGCGGCGACCCGTCGGCCAGCTCCTTCGGCTCGCCCTCCCAACTGGGCCTCGCTGCCGTCACGTTGGCCGCGATATTGCTCTGCAACAAGCTCTCGCGGGGGTTTCTCGCCACCGTCGCCGTCCTCGCCGGACTCGCCGTCGGCACGGTGGTCGCCGCGCTCGCGGGGCGTACGGACTTCTCCGGGATCGGGGACTCCGCCTGGCTGGGTGTGGCGGCGCCCCTGCACTACGGCGCGCCACGGCTCGACGCGGTCGCCGTGCTCTCCGTCTTCCTCGTCATGGTCATCATCGCGGTGGAGTCCATTGGGCAGTTCTTCGCCGTGGGGCGGATCGTGGGCCGGGAGGTGTCGGGCCGGCACGTCACCCGCGCCCTGCGGGCCGACGGCCTTGCCACGGCCGCGGCCGGAGCTCTCAACTCCTTTCCCAGCACGGTCTATTCGCAGAACATCGGGCTGATCCAGCTGACCCGGGTGAAGTCGCGCTGGATCGTCGCGGCGAGCGGGGTGATCATGATGCTGCTCGGTCTGATGCCGAAGGTGGGGGCCGTGGTGGCGGCGATGCCGACGGCCGTGCTCGGCGGCGCGACGATCGTGCTGTTCTCGACGATCGCGGTGGTCGGGGTGCAGATACTCGGCCAGGCGGACCTGACGGACCAGCGCAACACCATCCTCGTCGCGGCCAGTGTCGGCGTCGGCTTCCTGCCGACCGCGTTCCCGCAGTTCGCCGAGCAGATGCCGGGACGGCAGCTGCATGCGCTCTTCGAGAGCGGCATCATCCTTGGCACCCTCACGGCGGTGCTGCTCAACCTCTTCTTCCACCATCTGAGGCTGCCGGGACAGGAGAAGCCCCCGGGTCAGGAGGAGAAGGGCGCCCGCTCCATTGACCGGCCGGAACATTACATGCAACATGAAGAACAGGTGGCCGGGTCCGGTACACCGGCCAAGGAGGCGCCATGACAAGGGAGTTGGGGATGTCCACGCAGCGGGCGGTGAATCCGGTGGCGGCGGGCAGCCTGCTGGCGGAGCGGGCGTACGACGAGCTGAAGGGCGCCGTGCTCGCGGGCCGGCTGCGCCCCGGCGACGCCCTCTCGGTGCCCGCGCTGGCCGTGCAGATGGGTATCAGCCGCAGCCCCGTCCGTGAGGCCGTGCAGCGGCTCATCCACGACGGCCTCGCCACGCACGCCGCCCACCGGGGCGCCGTCGTCTCCACGGTCGACATCGAGGACGTGCGTCAGCTCTATGTCGTGCGTGAGGTGATGGAGGGTCTGGCGGCGCGGCTGGCCACGGAGCGTCTTGACGCCGCGACGGTGGACGAGCTGAGCCGTCTCCTGGAGCGCCACGAGGCCGTCGTAGCGTCGGAGTTCGACGAGCAGGCGCACATCGAGATGGACATGGCGTACCACCGGCTGATCCGCGCGGCGGCGGGCAACGACCATCTGACCGCCGCCCTCGACACCATTCAGGGCAAGGCGCATCTGGCCCTCCACTCGCTGTGGCGCAGCCCGCAGGCGCCGCGGCTCGCGGTCGACGAGCACCGGCGCATCTTCGAGGCGATGACGGCGGGCGACCCGGACGCCGCCGAGCAGGCCGCCCGGGACCACATCAGGCGCCTGCGGACCCGTCTCTCCCAGGCGGTGACGGCGGACCCGGCGCAGGACACGGAGCGCCGGGCGGTACGCCCCATCGCGTAGCCGCGCGGCCCATCACCCGTACCAGCGAAGGGATGTGACTGCCCGTGGACACCGCCACCGGTGTGCGCCGCAGCGTCGGCGAGAGCGTCCGGCGCCCCGACGGCAGGCTGAAGGTCCGTGGCGACTTCGCCTACGCGTCCGACCTGCGCTGGGACGGCATGGTGTGGGGCGCGACCCTGCGCAGCCCGCACCCCCACGCCCGCATCCTGCGCCTGGACGCCACCCGGGCGAGGCGGCTGCCGGGCGTGGTGGCGGTGCTCACCCACGAGGACGTGCCGGGGCGGCGGCTGTACGGGATGAAGGTCGCCGACCAGCCGGTGCTCGCCGGGGACCGTGTGCGCTACCACGGCGAGCCGGTCGCCCTGGTGGCCGCCGACCACCCCGAGACGGCCCGCCGGGCGCTGCGCCTCATCGAGGTGGAGTACGCGGAGCTGCCCGCGCTCACCGACCCCGAGCAGGCGCTCGCCGGCACGGGACCACTGGTGCACGAGCGGCGCGTCGACGGCGGGCGGGGCAACGTCGTACGCCACGTCCGCATCCGGCACGGGGACCTGTCCGCCGCGCGGGGCTCGGCGGACGTGGTGGTCTCGGGAACGTACGAGGTCGGGATGCAGGACCAGGCGTTCCTCGGCCCGGAGGCGGGGCTCGCGATACCGGGCGAGGACGGCGGCGTGGACGTGTACGTGTCCACGCAGTGGCTCCACGACGACCGGCACCAGATGTGCGCGGCGCTCGGTCTGCCGCCCGAGAAGGTGCGGCTGACACTGTCCGGTGTGGGCGGCGCGTTCGGCGGGCGCGAGGACGTGTCGGTGCAGATCCACGCGGCGCTGCTGGCGCTGCGCACGGGCCGCCCGGTGAAGATGAGCTACCACCGCGAGGAGTCCTTCTTCGGCCATGTGCACCGCCATCCGGCGCGGATGTGGTTCGAGCACGGTGCCACGCGCGAGGGCAGGCTCGTGTTCGTCAGGGCGCGGCTGCTCTTCGACGGTGGGGCGTACACCTCCACGTCGCAGGTCGTCATCGCGAACGGCTCGTACTTCGCCGCGGGCGCCTACGAGGTGCCGCACGTCGAGATCGACGGATACTCCGTCTTCACCAACAACCCTCCCTGCGGGGCGATGCGCGGCTTCGGGGCCGTCCAGTCCTGCTACGGCGTGGAGTCCAACCTGGACAAGCTGGCGCGCGAACTGGGCGTAGAACCGGTCGAGTTACGCGTACGCAATGCCATGAAGACCGGGACCGTACTGCCGACCGGGCAGGCGGTGGACGGGCCCGCGCCCGCCGCGGAACTCCTCGAAAGGCTCCGCGCCCGCCCGCTCCCGGCCACCGCCGAGGGCCCCTTCGGTCTCCCCGGCGGGCTCAACAACACCTCGCACGGCGAGGGCGTCAGGCGTGGCGTCGGATACGCGATCGGGGTCAAGGCGATCGGCTTCTCCGGTGGCGTCGACGACCGCTCGGTGGCCCGCGTGCGGCTCTCCCTCGTGAACGGCGAACCGGTCGCCGAGATCCACACGGCGGCGGCCGAGTGCGGACAGGGCATCGTCACCGTGCAGGCGCAGATCGTCCGCACCGAGCTGGGCGTGGACCGGGTCGTGGTCCTCCCTGCGGACACCCGGGTCGGCGACGCGGGCTCGGCGTCCGCGTCGCGGATCACCTGGATGAGCGGGGGTGCGGTCCAGGGCGCGTGCAAGGAGCTGCGGGAACGGCTCGCCGGTCTGGGCGACCGCCCGCTCCCCGAACTCCTCGCGGCGCACGGGCCCTTGGAGGCGGAGTACGAGTTCGCGCACCGACGCACGCGCCCCATCGACCCCGAGCGCGGGCAGGGCGACGCGCACATCGCCTTCGCGTTCGCGGCACACCGGGCGGTCGTCGACGTGGACACCGACCTCGGCCTGGTGAAGGTGGTGGAGCTGGCCACCGCGCAGGATGTCGGCAAAGCGATGAATCCCCTGGCGGTGGAGGGGCAGATCGAGGGCGGCAGCGCGCAGGGTTTGGGCCTCGCCCTCATGGAGGAGCTGCGGGTCTCCGGTGGGCGAGTGCGCAATCCGTCCTTCACCGACTATCTGATCCCCACCATCGCGGACATGCCGGCCGTCCCCATCGACCTGTTCGAAGTGCCGCACCCGGACGCCCCGTACGGCCTGAACGGGGTGGGCGAGCCGCCGACCCTGTCGTCGACGCCCGCGATCGTCAACGCGCTGCGCGACGCGACGGGCCTGGACCTGACCAAGGTGCCGGTGCGCCCCGAGGACATCACCGGGCCCGAGCATCCCCACGACACGGAAGGGAGGTGAGGCGGGCCCTGCCCCGGGTCCCCAAACGGTCCACCAACAGAGACACGGTCGGTACCAGCCGGGAAGGAACGAGCACCTTGATCATCGACACCCATATGCATCCCACGAACATCGTGGACCAGGCGTGGCGGCACGACGGTTCCCCGTTCACGGGCGAGCGCACCATCGAGATGATGGACGGCCCGTACATGATCAACGGCAAGCCGCGCCGGATCGACTACGGCTGCATCATGCCGCCGCCCGGCAACAGCGTCTGGCAGGACGGGATGCGTACCGGCCGCGAAGGCATCCGGGACTACATGGCGTACATCACCGAACTGGTCCAGCGGTACCCGGACCGGTTCATCGGGAACTTCATGTACAACCCGCGCTTCGGCCCCGAGAACGGGGCGAAGGAGCTGGAGTTCCACGTCAAGGAGTACGGCTACAAGATGGTGAAGCTGCATGCCAACATGCATGCTTACCGGCCGGACCGGGCCCTGGACTGGCTCCGCCCCGTCCTGCGGGTCTGCGACGAGCTGGGACTCGTCGTCCTGATCCACACCGGGGACGGGCCCTACTCCATTCCGACGCAGTTCTACCCGATCATCCGGGAGTTCAAGGACGTCAACTTCATCCTGGCGCACTTCGGGGTGCAGACGGGCGGGGTGTACTGCTTCGAGGCGCTGTACATGATCCTCGACTCGCCCAACGTGTACGGGGAGTCGGGCTGGCTGCTGCAGTCGCGGATCGTGGAGTTCGCCCAGCAGATGGAGCGCCACCAGCTGGTGTTCGGCACGGACTCGCCGCCCAACGAACCCGGCATGTGGGCGCGGGAGTTGGAGGTGCTGTGCGGCCCTCCGCCGCAGGGCATGCACCTGTCCGAGGACGACCTGGAGGGCTACCTCGGGAACAACATGGCCAAGCTGCTCGGCCTGAAGCCCACTCCCCCGCCGCGCGACCAGGCGGAGGCGCAGCTGCGGCTGAAGGACACGTACGCCTCGCCGGCCACGGTGTCGGGGCCGTAACCGCGCCCCCGGGGCCGTCCTCGGCAGACCGGGGGCGGCCCCGCCCTGTCCTCTGTCCGTGTCCACGGCGACGAGAAACGGATGTCCTCCATGCGGCGCATCGGCCACCTCCTCCCCTCCACCTCACTCGGCGCCGAGCGCTGGGCGGCGCAGATCTGCGCGCCCGTCCCGGTGGAAGCCGCGCACCCCACGGCGCGGGCCGCGCTGCCGGAGCAGTTGTGCGGCCCCGCGATCGCGGGCGGACAGGAAGCCGAACTCACGCGCGGGGCGGCACAGTTGGCGCAGGCCGGCGCGGACGCCGTCGTGTGGAACGGCGGCTCGTGCGGGCTGCACGGCCTGGCGCACGCCCGGGCCGTCGCCCGCACGATCGAGGCGACGGCGGGCGTGCCGGCCTCCACGGTCACGCTCGGCCAGCTCGACCTCCTGGCCCGCCACGCCCTGCCCTCCCTGGCCCTGATCACCGCGGGCTCGCGGGAGAGCGCCGGGCGCGTCGCCGACACGTACGTCGCCGCGGGGCTGCGCGTCGCCTCGGTCACCGCGCTCGGCCTGGGGACCCCGCGGGAGGCGGCGGAGCTGCCGGTGGCGCGGCTGCGGCGGCTGCTCCTCGACGCCGGCACCGGCGACGCGCGGTGCTTGGTGGTGGCGGGCACGGAGCTGCCGGTCGCGCCCGTGGCGGCGCTCGTGGAGCGGCAGCTCGGCAAGCCGGTGTTCGACGGGGCGCGGGTCGCGGTGCACACGGGCCTGAAGCTCCTCGGGCTGCACGTCAACGCCCCGTCCTGGGGGCGCATGTTCATCTCCGGCGCCCACGCGGGAGTGTGCTGTGACACACACTGAGGTGACATCCACTGAGGCGACCACGGCGACCGCGTACACGGGTGCGCAGGATCTGCGCGCGTTCCTGCGCGCCCACGGTCCCGGGCAGGCCGCCGACGTCCTGACCGTGGCGCAGGAGATCGAGGGCGAGGACGTGGCCGCGCTGGTCATGGAGCTCGCCGGGCGGGGCCGTGCCGACCTCCTCGTGTGCCCGCGGGTCGAGGGGCTCGGCACGACGCTGATCACCAATGTCTTCGCCTCACGGGACCGCATCGCCCGGCTGCTCGGTACCGACCGCGCGGGTCTGCACCGCGCCTACCAGGCGGCCTCCGCGCGCCGCCAGGAGCCGCGCGTGGTCGCCGACGGGCCGGTCCTCGATGTGGTGGAGGAGGGCGACGCGGTGGACCTCGGCACGCTGCCGCTCATCCGGCACTTCGCCTCCGACCGCGCCCCGTACATCACCAGCGGCATCATCACGGCGGAGGCGCCGCCCGGCACGCCCGGCCGCGCGGGCAACCTCAGCTACCACCGCTCCATGGTCCACTCCCGCACCGAACTCGCCACGAGCCTGCACTCGCGCGGCCATCTGTGGCAGCTCCTGCGGCTGGCCGAGGAGCGGGGCGAGGTGCTGCCGGTGGCGATGGTGATCGGCGCGCACCCGCTGTTCCTGCTCGCCGCGTCCGCCCGGGTCGGCCCCGACGTCGACGAACGCACCATCGCGGGCGGCCTGTTCGGAGCTCCCCTCGACGTCGTGCGGACCCCGCGGCGCGGCATCCGGGTGCCGGCCGGGGCGGAGATCGTCCTGGAAGGGTTCATCGATCCGGGGCGGCGGGCGGCGGAAGGGCCGTTCGGGGAGTTCTCCGGCTATTCCTCCGACCGTTCCACCAACAACGTCCTCACCGTGGAGACGGTCCTGCGCCGCCGTGACGCCCTCCTCCTCGATGTCGTCGGCGGCAATACGGCCGAGCACCTCAACCTCGCCCGGCTGCCCCGTGAGGCGGAGATGGCCGACCAGCTCCGCCGCCGCTTCCCCGAGGTCACCGCCCTGCACTACCCCACTTCCGGGACGCACTTCCACGCGTACGTGGCCCTGCGCCAGGCCCGCCCCGGCCAGGCCCGGCAGGTCATGCTGGCGCTGCTCGGCTGGGACCCGTATCTGAAGACCGTGGTCGCGGTGGACGAGGACGTGGACGTCACCCGTGACGCGGACGTGCTGTGGGCGACGGCGGCCCATCTGCAGCCGCACCGCGACGTGTTCGTCGTCGACGGCCTGCCCGGCAGCCCCCTCGATCCGTCGTCGACCACGGACGGCACGACGTCCCGCATGGCCCTGGATGCGACGCGGGGCCCGGGCTTCCACGGCGTACGCATCCGCGTGGAGCCGCGCCGCATGGAGACCGCGCGGCGCCTGCTCGACGGTGACGCGCCACGCGGCTGACGTCTCCGCGCCGGCTCACGGTGACTTCAGTACGTCGACAAGGACCCGCACATGTCCGTGCGGCAGGTCCTTGGCCGCCGTGAGCAGCGTCAGCCGTCCCGCGCGAGCGACGGCACGCAGCCGGTCGACGAGGACGCGGGCGCCGTCGTCCCGCCCGGCGGTGTCGTAGATCCGCTTGACCTGTACGTCGAGAGGGCGGCTCGTCATCATGTCGACATTGGCCGTCCGCAGGGCGGAGATGGCGCGCGTGACCCGTTCGGGCGAGCAGCACGGGCCTCGGCCCCCGCGCCCTGTTCCAGTGAGGCCATGAGGCGACGGATCGGCAGCATCGACCGGCGGTGGTTCGAGCGGGTGGCGTCGGCGCGGCTGCCCGGTGCGGACCAGGTGCTGCCGCCGCTGAGCGCGGCGGCCAACCACGGGCTGCTGTGGTGCGGTTCGGCGGCGGTCCTCGCGGCCGTCGGCGGCCCCGCGGCCCGGCGTGCCGCGCGGCGCGGGATGGGTTCCCTGGCGCTGGCGTCGCTGACGACGAACGTGGTGGCCAAGTACGCCGTGCGCCGGCGCCGGCCGGGCCTGGCCGCGGTTCCCGTGGTGCGGCGTCTTTCCAAGGCGCCGTGGACGTCGTCGTTCCCGTCCGGGCACTCGGCGTCGGCGGCGGCGTTCGCCGTGGGGGTCGCCCTGGAGGCGCCCCGGTACGGCGCGCTGCTCACGCCGGTCGCGGCGGCCGTGGCCTTCTCCAGGGTGTACGTGGGGGTCCACTATCCCGGCGACGTGCTCGCGGGCTGCGCGCTGGGCGCGGCCGCCGCCGCGGTCACCTGCTACTGGTGGCCGCCCCGTCCCTCGCCCGCGCGGCAACGGCGGACCCGGATGCGGGTGCCCGCGCTGCCGGAGGGCGAAGGGCTTGTCGTCGTCCTCAACTCCGGTGCCGGGAAGGGCGTGCCGGGGCGGTTGCCCGCGCGCGAACACCTGGAGCTGCTGCTGCCGAAGGCCGAGATCGTGGCGTGCGGTCCGACGGACGACCTCCGTGAGGTCTTGGACAAGGCGGTGGCGCGGGCGAGCGGGTCGGCCGGTGTGCTCGGTGTCTGCGGCGGCGACGGCACGGTGAACGCCGTCGCCCGGCGGGCCGCCGATGCCGGGCTCCCGCTGGCGGTGTTCCCCGGGGGCACCCTCAACCACTTCGCCCTGGACATGGGTGTGCCCACCTTCGAGGACACCGCGCACGCCGTGCTGCGGGGCGAGGCCGTCCGCGTCGACCTGGCACGGGTGCGCGACGGCGAGGGCGCGGAGGTGACCGGTTTCGTCAACACCTTCAGCATCGGGCTCTACCCGGAACTGGTGCGCAGGCGGGAGAAGTTGGAGGGCCGCATCGGCAAGTGGCCCGCGGCGGCATGGTCGGTCGTGGAGGTGCTGCGGACGGCGACGCCCCTGCGGATCCGGCTCGACGGCCACGACCGCGTGCTGTGGCTGCTCTTCGCGGGCAACGGTCAGTACGTGCCGGACGGTCTCGCCCTCACGCACCGGCCCCGCATGGACGACGGTCTGCTCGACATCCGTACCGTCGACGCCGGGGCGCCGCTGGCCCGCACCCGCGTCGCCCTCTCCACCCTGGGCGGCGCGCTGCGGCGCTCCCGGGTCTTCCGCGCCGAACGGGTCGAACGGCTCCGGCTCAGCGGTCTGGAGGGCGTGGCCACCCTCGCGTACGACGGCGAGACCGCACCGGCGCCGGACTCCCTGCTCCTCGACAAGCGGCACGGCGCGCTGACGGTCTACAGCCCGGCCGCACGCCTGGACGAGATCGCGCAGCGGGCCCGCACGATGACGCTGGCGGCCGGCCGCCGCCCGCGCCGCGATCCGGCCTGACAGGCGCCGGGCGGGCGCGCCCTTGCGCCGGGAGTGCGGCGTTCACTTCAATGCGGCGTATGGCAGCCCGTCGAACGACCCCGCCCCAGCAGGTGGCCACCGGTTCCACCACCGGAACCACTGACGGCGGCGAGCTGCCGCCGACCGCGTGGGCCGTGCTCGGGCTGCTCTCCTTCCCCGGGGAGCGGACCGGATACGAGCTCAAGAAGTGGGCCGACGCCTCCCTCCGCTTCTTCTACTGGTCGCCCGCCATCAGCCAGATCTACGCCGAACTGCGCCGCCTCGAAGCGCTCGGGTACGCCACGTCGCGCCGCTCGGGGCCCGAGGCGCCCCGCACCAAGCGCGCGTACGCCATCACCGACGAGGGCCGTGCCGCGCTGGCCGCCTGGGCGGGCGGCGGCCGGGACGTGGGCCCGCCCGTCCTCAAGCACCCGCTGCTGCTGCGGGTCTGGCTCGGCCACCTCACCGCCCCCGACCAGCTGCGAGCGCTGGTCACCGCGCACATCGCCCGGACCGAGGGCGAGCTGAAGGAGGTCAGGTCCGCGCTCGCGCGGGCGGAGGGCGCGCCGGCGTGGTCCCACCCCGAGATCGCGCTGCGGTGGAGCGAGCGCCGCCTGGAGTCGGAGGTGGAGCTGGCGGAGGCGATGCTCGACGACCTCGACGGGCTGGACGGGCTGGACACGAAGACGAGCTGACCGCGGAGACGGCCTCGCCGGGCCGACCGCGAAAGCGAAAGGGCGTCCGGTCAACCCGTGGAGGACTCGCCCACGCCCGGGTGAAGCGGCTCGCCCCCGCGGGCACCGTGGCGGTAGGACGGGCGGGGTCAGCCGTCCCCCGCCGTAGGGAGCAGCACACCCGTGAGCACCCGCGCCGTCCTTGTCGCCGCCCTCATCACGGGGCTCCTCCTCGGCATCGCGGGAACCAGAGCGGACGACTCCCCTCACTCGCGTCCGCACGGTTCCCTCACCGAGGCGGGCCATTAAGCTGCGACATTGCCGCGTGGCTACTTCCTCCGTCCTCGCCGCGCGGTCGCCGAGCCTCCGTCGACGGAAGCGAGTGGATCTTGAACTTCCTCACCATCGGTCATCGCGGGGTCATGGGTGTCGAACCCGAGAACACCCTTCGTTCCTTCATCGCCGCGCAGGCGGCAGGCCTCGACCTCATCGAGCTGGATCTGCATCTGAGCAAGGACGGCGCCCTCGTCGTCATGCACGACGCCGACGTGGCCCGTACGACCGACGGCAAGGGGCCCATCGCCGAGAAGACCCTCGCCGAACTGCGCGAGCTCGACGCCGGCCGCGGCGAGCGCGTCCCCGTCTTCGAAGAGGTCCTGGACGCGGTGAAGGCGCCGCTGCAGGCCGAGATCAAGGACGTCGCCGCCGCGCGCGCCCTCGCGGAGGTCATGCACCGCCGTGACCTGGTCTCCCGGGTCGAGGTGATCTCCTTCCACGACGAGGCGATCGCCGAGATCGCGCGCCTCGTTCCCGGGGTGCGTACCGCACTCGTCGCCAGCCGCTACGGCACCGACGTCGTGCAGCGCGCCACCGCCGTCGGCGCCACGACGCTCGTCCTCAACATCCGGCGCCTGACGCTGGAGATCGTCGAGCACGCCAGGAAGGCCGACCTGCGGATCATCGGCTGGGTGGTGAACACGCAGGACGATCTGCGTCTCGTACGGGCGCTGCAGCTGGACGGGGCGACCACCGACTACCCCGAGATCAAGCGGACGGGCCGCTTCACGGCCTGAGCGTCCCGCACGTCCCCCGGCGAGGCCTCAGCCGAGTTCCTTGACCAGCAGTTCGAACTCGAGGTCGTCGCGCTGCGGGATGCCGAAGCGCTCGTCGCCGTACGGGAAGGGGGTCATCTTTCCCGTACGGCGGTAGCCGCGCCGCTCGTACCAGGCGATGAGCTCCTCGCGGGCGGAGATCACGGTCATGTGCATCTCGCGGGCGCCCCACGTCTCGCGCGCCGCCCGCTCGGCCTCGGCGATGATCTCCTTGCCGAGACCCGCGCCCTGCTGGGCCGGGATCACCGCGAACATCCCGAAGTAGGCGTGGTCACCACGGTGCGCGAGCTGGCAGCAGGCGACGAGCTCGCCGTCCCGCTCGACGGTGAGCAGCCGGCTCGTGGGCGACTCTATGACCTCGGCGACACCCCGCGGGTCGGTCCGCTGCCCTTCCAGGAGGTCCGCCTCGGTGGTCCACCCGGCCCGGCTGGCGTCCCCGCGGTACGCCGACTCGATCAGCGCGACGAGCGCGTCGACGTCGCCGGTGTCCGCGTCGCGGTAGGTGAGTTCGCCGGAAGTGGGGCGCGGGACGGTGTCCATGAAGCTGACTCTCCGAGATTCTTGGCGCGACAAGGGGCGCCGCCGAGCCTAACGCGCGGCCGGGGCCGTTAGGGTGCGGCCGCATGGTGCACGTACTGAGCGGCAGGACCCTGCTGCGTCCCACGGATCCGGAGCGCTCCCGCGCCTTCTACGGCGAGGCGCTGGGCCTCGCCGTCCACCGCGAGTTCGGCACGGGCCCCGAGCGCGGCACCGTCTACTTCCTGGGCGGCGGCTTCCTCGAACTCTCCGGGCGGTCCGAGACCCCGCCATCGCCCGGCCTCCAGCTCTGGCTCCAGGTCGCGGACGTCCGTGCGGCGCACGCGGAACTGGCGGAGCGCGGCGTCGAGGTGCTGCGCCCGCCGGTCCAGGAGCCGTGGGGCCTGATCGAGATGTGGATCGCGGACCCGGACGGCGTCCGGATCGTCCTCGTCGAGATCCCGCGCGACCACCCGCTCCGCTACCGCCCCGGCATCTGAGGCGGGCCCAGTAGGACGCGGATGTCGACCGTCATCAGGAGCTCCCCCCGGAGCATCCCGCCGCGCCTGGATCCCACGCCGGCCATTTACTCTGTGTGAAGCACGTCACACGAGCAATCCATCCGGGATGCAGGGGTACAAGGCCACGGGTACGGTCCGCAGAAGATCTTCCACAGCCCTGACAGGCCCGAAGGCCCAGCACCCGACGGGCCCGACAGCCCTGAAGTCGATCTCCAACAGCCCAGGAGAGACATCACATGGCAGCTCCCCGGATCCTCATCGTCGGCGGCGGTTTCGCCGGCATGGAGTGCGCTCACAAGCTGGAGAAGAAGCTCTCGCCGCACGAGGCGGAGCTGCGGCTGATCAGCCCAATGGACCACCAGCTGTATCTGCCGTTGCTCCCGCACGTCGCCTCCGGAGTGCTCACTCCGCAGTCGGTGGCCGTGCCGCTGCGCCGGATGCTGCGCCGCACCTCGATCGTGCCGGGCGGCGCCGTCGGCATCGACCCGAAGGCCAAGGCCGTGGTCGTACGGAAGATCAACGGCGAGGAGGTCGTGGAGCGCTACGACTACCTGGTCCTGACCCCCGGCAGTGTCACGCGGCAGTTCGACATCCCCGGCGTCGACAAGCACGCGGTGGGCGTCAAGACGCTCGCCGAGGCCGCCTGGATCCGCGACCACGTCATCTCCCAGCTGGACCTGGCCGCGGCGAGCTCGAACCGTGAGGAGCGCGAGCAGCGGCTGCAGTTCGTGGTGGTCGGCGGCGGGTACGCGGGCGTGGAGACGGCCGCGTACCTCCAGCGGCTGACGTGTGCCGCCGTCAAGCGGTACCCGGGCCTGGACGTGTCGCAGATCAAGTGGCACGTCGTGGACGTCGCCCCGAAGCTCATGCCGGAGCTGGGCGAGCGGCTCGGCGACAAGGCGATGGAGATCATGCAGCGCCGGGGCGTGAACGTCTCGCTCGGCGTGTCCGTGGCGAAGGCGACCGAGGACACCGTCACACTCACCGACGACCGCGTCCTGCCGTGCCGCACGCTGATCTGGACCGCGGGGGTCGCGCCCAGCCCGCTCATCGCGACGCTCGGCGCCGAGACGAACCGGGGACGGCTCGTCGTCAGGGCCGATCTGACGGTCCCCGGGCTCGACGGCGTCTTCGCGCTCGGCGACGCGGCGGCCGTCCCGGACGTCGTCAAGGGCGGCGACGCGATCTGCCCGCCGACCGCGCAGCACGCCATGCGCCAGGGCTGGGCCGCCGCGAAGAACGTCCTCGCGTCGCTGCGCGGCCTGCCGCTCGCCGACTACCGACACAAGGACATGGGCCTGGTCGTCGACCTGGGCGGCATCCAGGCGGTGTCGAAGCCGCTGGGCGTGCAGCTGACGGGACTGCCCGCGCAGGTCGTGGCGCGCGGCTACCACCTGGGCGCCCTGCGCACGGTGACCGCCCGCTTCCGAACGGCCGCCAACTGGGGGCTCAACGCGCTCGCAGGCGACGACTACGTACGCACCGGCTTCCAGGCCCAACGGCCCGCCACGCTCAAGGACTTCGAGATGACCGACGCGTATCTGACGCCGGAGGAGATCAGGGAGCGAGTGGCGGCCTGACCCGCCTCAGCCCCGGCGCACGCCGAGCCGGCCCTCCAGCTGGGCGAGCAGCTCTCCCAGAAGACCGCTCAGTTGGCCCTGTCCGGCTCCGTCGAGCACGGAGAGCACGACGGTCTCGTACGCCAGCTGTTCCGGCAGGATCGCGTCGACGAGGTCACGTCCGGCGCCGGTCAGGCCGACGTGGGCGACCCGGCGGTCCCGCGCGTCGGCGCGCCGCTCGACCAGCTCCCGCTCCTGGAGGGACTTGAGGCGCTTGGTGACGGCGGCGCCGGAGGAGAACGTCTCGCGGGCCAGCTCGCCGGGCGTGAGTTCGTGCCCCGTCCGGCGCAACGCCCCGAGCAGGTCGAACTCGGCGCGGGTCAGGCCCGCGCGGCGCAGCGGGGCGTCCTCGGCCTGCTGGAGGAGGGCCGCGCAGCGGTTGATGCGGCCGATGACCTCCATGGGCCCGGTGTCGATGTCGGGCCGCACCGCCTGCCACTGCCGCACCACCGCGGCCACGGTGTCTCCACCGGGGCCGGTCACCACCGGGCCGTTCTCCGTCGTCATGCTCGTGCGCCCTCCCAGGCGTCGGCGGCTCCCTCGCGGGGCCGCGTCCCCTGACCGTTCTCACCGCGCTGACCAGTGGGCCGGCGGACCATCGCCGCGAGCGTACGGTGTCCGGCGCGCTCGGCGTCGAGCACCCGCTGTTCGGGCAGGGCGCGCTGCCACCATTCGCCGGCCGCCGCGTCGTCTGCGGCGCGCAGTTCGACGAGGGCGGCGGTGAGCCGGCGCCGCGCGGGTTCGGGCGCGGCCGCCCCCGCGAGCGCGGCCTCGGCGTGCTCCCTGGCCCGGTCGGTGGCCTCGATGGCCCGCTCCATGTGGTCGGCGGCGCGCCGGTTGGTGACGAGGATCGCGGCCGCGACGCCGAGGGCGGCGCCGACGAGGGTGTCCACGACCCGGTCGAGGATCAGCTCGCCGGGCTGCTGGAAGCGCGCGAACTCGGTGACGAGCAGCGCCATCGGTGTCACGCACACGCTGCCGAGCCAGTAGTTGCGGGTGATCAGCGCCTCCGCCCCGAAGGCGAGGACCAGGCAGCTCACCACGAGCTCGGCGTGGCCCAGATGCGCGAAGGGCGCGATGGCGGCGAAGGCGAACACCCCGATGAGGTTGCCGACCACGCGCTGCACGCCCCGGTTCCAGGTGAGGGTGAGGTTGGCCTGGTAGAGGGAGGCCGCGGTGACCAGCGCCCAGTAGGGGCGGCCGATGCCGAGGGCGAGCGAGGCGTATCCGGCGAGGGCGCAGCCGACGGCGGTGCGCAGCGCGATGGGCAGCAGCGGTGAGCCGGGGGCGAGCCGCCGCCACAGCGGGACCTTCGGCCCGGCGAGTTCGGCGTCCAGGCCGAGGAGTTCGTCGTCCTCGCCGGGGTGTACGCCGCGGGGGCGCGGGACGGCGCCCGTGCCGCGCAGTCCGGCCGCCCAGGAACGGAGCGCGGCGGGGTCGGCCGCGGCGGGCGCGGCGAGGGCTTCCTCGGCGCGGACGACGAGCCGGCACAGGGCGCGCCGGGCGGCGGTGGTGCGGGCGCCGGTGGCGAGCAGCGACTGCCAGGCGGCGTGCACGGCTCCGACCGCTGCGGCACGGGCCCGCTGGGCGCCGGGGCCGAGGGTGTCGGGGCCGACGGCTTCGGGGCCGGGGGTGTCGGCGCGTACGGCCTCCGCGTACGCGGCGGCGCCGTGCAGGGCGCGCGCGGTGGCCCGGCGCTCGGGCCCGTGCGGCCGCACCAGGGCGGGCGCCATGCCGACGAGCCAGGCCATCGCGCCACCGGCGAGGGTCAGCGCGAGGTGGCCGGGGACCTGGCCCGGGCTCTGCGGCGCGAAGAGGGTCGCCGAACTGATGAAGGTGAAGATCAGGTGCCCGGGCGGTCCGACGCGGGTGGCGTCGCAGAGCGTCTTCTGTGCGGCGGCGAGCAGCGCGCCGACCGCGACGAGGATCGCGGCGGAGCTCGTCAGCGAGGCGGTGACCAGGGCGACGGCGACGCTCGCGGTCATGCCCGCGACGACCCCGGCGAGGACCCGCGCGCGGGCGGCGTAGGGGAAGTTGTGGGCGTACAGGGCGCAGAACGAGCCGGCCATCGTGTACATCACCAGGTCGAGCCGCCCGAGGGCGAGCAGCGTCAGGTTCGGTATCCCGGTGGCCACGACCACGCTGCTCGCGGGCTTGAACCAGATGTCGGACGGCTTGCCCGGGCGCAGCACACCGGCGAGCGGGAGCCGGCGGACGCGGACGGGGCGGAGGGGCGGGTGGTGCGGGGACGGGTGCGGGTTCGCGGGCGGCGGCGTACTGCTCATACCCAAAAGGTTAGCAAGTGTTTTACTCGCAAACTACCTGGATCCAAAGCACCCGAAGCGCCCCCTGGCCGCTACCCCGCGCTCCCCCCGCACCCCTGTGCGCTCGCGTACGGCCCCGCGGACCCGGGCATCGACCCGACGAACACCGTCTACAGGGGGAGGGTGCGGTGCACGGACCGGCACACGCCGCCTGGCTGCTCGTCGCGCTGTGCGCGGCGACCGGGGCCTACTGCCTGCTGCGGATGCGCAGCCGGATCGAGGAACAGCGCCGCACAGCGGGCGGCGAGGCGCTCATGGGGTTCGGGATGGCGGTGATGGCCGTGCCCGCGGCCGTGGTCGCGCCGCCGCGGTGGGCGTGGCTGGTCTACGCCGGGGTGTTCGGCGTGGCCGCGCTGCACACCGTGTGGGCGGCCCGCGCCGGCCGCCACCACCTCCACCATCTGGTCGGCGCGTCCGCGATGGTCTACATGTCGGTGGCGATGGCCGCGGCGCCCGGCGCGCACGCGGGGCACGGTGGCACCGGCGTCCCGCTCCTGACGGGTGCGCTTCTGCTCTACTTCGCCGGGTATGTGCTGTGGTCGGGCGCGCGGCTGGCGCCCCGGGCGGTCGCCTCGGCGGCGGGCGGCCCCGCCGTGCTGGGGTGGGCGGACCGCTCCGAGGTGGCGCTGGCGTGCCGCCTTTCGATGGGGATAGGGATGGTGGCGATGCTGCTCACGCTGTAGACGGGCGGCCGCGCCGGCAACGTGAGGTCACCGCTCGATCAGCGGGGCCAGCGCGGTGAGGCTGTCGATCCGCCAGTCCACCGCGTCGGCGACCGCCGGGTCGTCCGCCCAGTAGTGCCCCCACGGGCCGCGGCGGATGTGCGCCGCGAGCAGCCCCGCCCGCTTGGCGGGGAACGTGTCGTGGGCGGGATGGTCGCCGACGTACAGCGTCTCCTGGGGTGCGGCCTGCGCCACTTCGAGCACCCGGGTGAAGAAGGCGGGGTCCGGCTTGGCCACGCCCCAGTCGCCCGAGGTGACGATGAGGTCGGCGGGCAGGTCGAGGTCGCGCAGGAGCTCGGCGGCGCGCGGCGTCCCGTTTCCGGCGACGACGACGCGGACGCCCAGCTTCTGGAGACCGCCGAGGGCCGGCCGCACGTCCGCGTAGAGGTCGGCCTCGCTCAGATGCTCGCCCCGGCCGGCGGTCTCCCGTGCGTGGTGGGCGGAGGCGATGTCCATGTCCGGGCTGACGAACCGCAGCGCGTCGGCGCCGTCACCGCCCTGCGCGACGACGGCGCCGACGAGCGCGGAGAGGGTGTGGCGCGGCACCTGCAGCCAGTCCGCCCAGGCTGCCCAGTAGCGGTCGTCTTTGGTGAGGGTCTCCCCCACGTCGAACACGATGGTCTCGATCACCGTCCGCACACTAACGCCGCCGTGGCACGGGAGCCGTGGTCGTCACTCGTACGTGAGATACACCCGTGTCGGCCGTGGCGTGCGTCACTTGGCCCGGCAGCCCATACCCTCGGGTAGGCCAACCCTCATAGGCTGGGCGGCATGATGGTCCCCGTCGCGCTGTTGCTGCTGGGCGCCCTGACCGCTGTCGTCGCCCCCCGGATGCTCGCGCGGGCCGACTGGCCGGAGCGCGAACCCGTGGTCGCGCTGTGGGTCTGGCAGTGCGTCGTGGCGGGTGTCCTGCTCTGCTGCGCGCTCTCGATGACCCTGAGCGCCGCCGCCGCGTGGCAGGCCGTGCGCGGCCACGTCTTCGCTCCCGCGCCGCACGGCGTGGTCGAGGCGTACGCCCTCCAGGCGCCCGGCCCCTGGGCCGCGGCGACCGCCGTGGCGCTGGCGTGCGGGGGCGTGTGGACGGCGGTCATGCTGACCCGTGAGGTTGCCCGGGCGCGCGCGCGGCGGGCCGGACGGCGGTCCGAACTGCTCGTACGTTCACCGCTGTTGCCCGGCGAGGAGCCCGGCGGCAACCGTCTCGTCGTCCTCGAGGGTGAGCGGCCCGACGCCTGGTGGCTGCCGGGCCAGGCTCCCCAACTGGTCATCACCACGGCCGCGTTGCGTCGCCTGAAGGGCCGTCAGCTGGACGCCGTCCTTGCCCACGAGCAGGGCCACGCGCAGGCCAGGCACGACTGGCTGCTGCACTGCTCGGGTGCGCTGGCCGTCGGGTTTCCGCAGGTGCGGGTGTTCGCGGCGTTCCGCGCGGAGATGCACCGCCTGGTGGAGCTCGCCGCCGACGACGTGGCGTCGCGCCGCTTCGGCCGTCTGACGATCGCCCTCGCCCTGGTCGAACTCAACGAGGACCGCGGCGTGTTCGGCCCCTGCCCGACCCACCACGCGCACGTCCCGCAGCGCGTGCACCGCCTGCTCTCCGCCCGTCCGCGCCTCACCGCGGCACGCCGGCTGCGGCTGACGGCGACGGCGGCGCTCGTGCCGGTCATCCCCGTTCTGGTCACGTTCGTACCGGGCCTGCGCGCACTGGGCTGAGAGCCCGCCGTGAACCCCCGATTACGCCCCGACGTCACGGGCAGACGGGACTTCCGACACGGCCCTCCGGGATGGCCCCCGTCCCGCTCCGTCGGCGAGGATCATTCCATGTACTCCGCGCCCACCGACTCCCCGACCCGACCGTCCGGCCCCCGTGCCGCCCGTGCCGCCGCGGCTCTCGGCGTGCCTTCGCTCCTGCTGCTCCTGCTCGTCGGAGTGGAGTGGCGGCCGCTGCTCTCGCTCGACGACGACATCGCGCACACCACGCACCGCTGGGCGGTGGACGACCCGGACACCACCCGGGTCAGCCGCGTCCTCACCGACTGGGTGTGGGACCCATGGACAATGCGCGCCCTCGTCGCGGTGGTGGTGATCTGGCTCGCGGTGCGGGGCGCCCGGTGGCTCGCGCTGTGGATCACCGGCGCCTGCCTGATCGGGGCGGCGGTGCAGCAGGGCCTCAAAGCGGCACTCGACCGGCCGCGCCCGGTGTGGCCGGACCCGGTGGACTCCGCGCACTACGCGGCGTTCCCGTCGGGCCACGCGATGACGGCGGCCCTCGTCTGCGGTCTGCTCCTGTGGCTGCTGCGCGTGTACGGTGCGGGCCCCGCCCTGTGGCGCACCGGCCTGGCGCTCGCCGTGCTCTCCGTCGCCGGAGTCGGCCTGACCCGGATCTGGCTCGGTGTGCACTGGCCGTCGGACGTCGTGGGCGGTTGGCTGCTCGGCGCCCTGACGGTGGCGCTGACCGTCGCGACGTACGCGTACGGACCCGGCAGGCGCGCCACCGGCGAGGAGGCGTGACCGCGCACTCATCGACGCTTTGGAGGCTCCGCACATGACGATCAAGGGCGTGCTCTTCGACTTCTCCGGGACCCTGTTCCGGATCGAGTCGGCGGAGTCCTGGCTGCGGACCGTGCTCGGCGAGCTCGAAGTGGCGCTGCCCGACGCGGAGTCGGGGCCGATCGCCGCGGCGCTGGAGCGGGCCGGCGCGCTGCCCGGCGGGGCGCACCCCGTCTCCGTGCCCGGGCACCTCGCCGCGCTGTGGGCCGTCCGCGACCGGAGCGCGGAGCAGCACCGCGCCGCGTACACCGGCCTCGCCCGCGAGGTGCCGCTGCCGGACCCGCGACTGTACGACGCGCTGTACGACCGGCACATGGCGCCTCCCGCGTGGCAGCCCTACGCCGACGCGAGGGAGGTGCTGGCCGCGCTGCGGGAGCGGGGCATCGGTGTCGCGGTGGTCAGCAACATCGGCTGGGATCTGCGGCCCGTCTTCCGCGCCCATGGGCTCGACCCGTACGTCGACGCGTACGTCCTCTCGTACGAGCACGAGATCCAGAAGCCCGACACGCGCCTGTTCGCGCCGGCCTGTGAGGCGCTCGGGGCCGATCCGCGGGAGACCCTCATGGTCGGCGACGACCGGCGGGCCGACGGCGGCGCGGCCAGTCTGGGGTGCGCGGTGCACTTCGTCGACCATCTGCCGGTGGACCGTCGCCCGGACGCACTGCGGCCCGTGCTCGACCTCGTCGGATGAGGGGTCCGCGGCCCTCGGAGAGCGCGCGTCGGCAGCCCGCGCGCACGCCTGTGGGCAGGCAACACTCCCCCGCAGTGCTGCCTGCCCCAGGCTCCAGCGACCCGCGCGGAATCCCTCTCGAGACTCCGCCTCGGGACGCACTGAGTATATTGGCTCGGAGCCAGTCAACGCAGGAGTTACAGAATGTCCCCGCGTAGCCCATCGGTCAATGAAGAATTGCGCAGACGTTCCCGGGAGCGGCTGCTGCAGGCCACTGTGGAGCTCGTGGGCCAGCGGGGCTACGAGGCCACGACGCTCGGCCACATCGCGGACCGGGCGGGCGCCGCCCGCGGCCTGGTCTCGTACTACTTCCCCGGCAAGCGCCAGCTGCTGCAGTCCGCGGTGCACCGGCTGATGCACCGCACGCTGGAGGCGGCGCTGGAGCGGGAGCCGCGCACCGACGACGGGCACGAGCGGATGGCGCGGGCCGTCGACGCGATCCTGGGGCTCGCCCGTGACGAGCCGCTGCTCATGCGCACGCACATGGCGGGCATCCTGCAGGCCGAGGGTTTCGTGCAGTGCCCCGAGCAGCAGCGGCTCGCGGAGCTGCTGCGCGACACCGTCGTGCGCTACGGATCGCACGACGTCGAGCGGGACTATCCGCTGCTGCGGGCGCTTTTGATGGGCGCGGTCTTCGCGCTGCTCATTCCCGGGGCGCCGATGCCGCTGGCGACGCTGCGGGCCGAGCTGTTCCAGCGGTACGAGCTCGACTGGAAGCTCGGGGTCCCGCCGGGCGGCGCACCGCCCGGCGGGACCTCCCTGGTCAGTCGAAGTAGTCCGGCTGCGTCTGGACGTTGAGCTCGTGCATGCGGACCCGCTGCGCGGGGTCCGTCCGCTTGTCGTTGATCTTCAGGACGTCGAGGCCCTTGGCCATGTCGTTCGAGTAGACCCGGCCGTTGTAGTAGTACGCCGACCAGGAGCCACCGGTGGTGATCTTGTCGGTGGTCAGCGGGCCGCGCTCGAAGTAACCGATCTCCTTGGGCTTATTGGAGTCGGTGAAGTCCCAGACGGAGACGCCGCCCTGGTACCAGGCCTGGACCATGAGGTCCTTGCCCCTGACCGGGATCAGCGAGCCGTTGTGGGCCACGCAGTTCTCGGTGTCCGCCTGGTGGCGGGGGATCTTGAAGTAGCTCTTGAAGACCAGCTTGCGCTTGTCGCCCTTGCCCTGGATGTCGTAGATGCCGTTGGCGCCGCGCTCGGGGCCGGTGGCCTCGTTGCAGGTGGCGCCGGAGCCGCCGCCGAGCTCGTCGGTGAAGACGACCTTGTTGGCCTTCTGGTTGAAGGTCGCCGAGTGCCAGAACGCGAAGTTGGCGTTGTCCTGGACCTGGTCGATGATCTTCGGGTTCTCCGGGTCCTTGATGGAGAAGAGGATGCCGTCGCCCATGCAGGCGCCCGCCGCGAGGTCCTTGGAGGGCAGCACGGTGATGTCGTGGCAGCCGGTGGTCTTGGAGACGCCCGGGTTGGTGGGCCCGCCCGGGTTGCCGCCGCCGTCGGGTCCCTCACCGGGGAAGAGCACCGGGAAGTTCACGACCGCGGCCTTCTGCGGGGCCTTGCGCGGCACCTTGATGACGGAGATGCCGTCGTGCGGCGGCTTGCAGTCGGGGAAGGTGGCGTTCGGGGAGTACGAGGAGACGTACACGTAGACGTTCCTGCGCTCCGGCACCAGCGTGTGCGTGTGCGAGCCGCAGGCGGTCTCGACGGCGGAGACGTACCTGGGGTTCGACTTGTCGCTGATGTCGAAGATCTTCATGCCCTCCCAGGAGGACTTCTCCGTCGCGGGCTGCGTGGTGCTGTTGCAGGAGTCGTCGCTGCGCGAGGAGTCCGTGGAGAGGAAGAGCAGGTTGCCGGCGACGGAGATGTCGTTCTGCGAACCCGGGCACAGGACCTGCGAGACCGTCCTGGGGGCCTTCGGGTTGCTGATGTCGAAGATCCGGAAGCCGTCGTAGTTGCCGGCGAAGGCGTACTTGCCCTGGAACGCGATGTCGGAGTTGGTGCCGGGCAGCGCGTCCTTGGGGATGTTGGCCAGGTGCTCGATGTTGTCCGAGTGGACGACCTCGTCGGGCGCGGGTATCTCGCCGCGTTCGATGGCCTCCCTGGTCTGGGCGGCGTCGCTCTTGGAGACGCTCTTGGGGGCTGCGGGGGTGTCACCGGGATCGGGGACGGCTCCCGCGGGCGCCGCGGTCAGCAGCGCGGCCAGCAGTCCGGCCGCGGCCGTGCCGACAGCCAGGCGTCTGCGCCGGGTTCGGGGGTTGCTCAACAGGGTCACTGTGTCCTCCCTAGTCGCCGTTCGCAGTTGAACGGTTCACGGACACCCGCAGTATCGTTCTCATCATGCTCAGATCAACAGAGGGAGGCGGACTCGTAACGAGAGTTTCCGGTCCCGAATGCTCATTCGCGTGCTAGGACGGACCCCAACTCGCCCGTGTGCCACAGGAGGTCGCTGTGCTCAACCGTCGTACGTCCGCCGTCACCTCACTCATGGCCGCCGCGCTTCTCGTACTCGCGGGGTGCGACTCCGACACGGGCGGCGGGGGCGGATCCGGTGCCAAGGCCAAGGCGTCACCGGAACCTTCGGTGATCGCGCCGGGCAGGCCGGGTGAGACCGCGGCGACGCTGTCCGCGAAGGACGCCGCGGAGCAGAGATCCGAGGACGACTCCCCCAACACGGCCGACTTCACCTACACGCAGATGATGATCGTGCACCACGGCCAGGCCCTGAAGATGACCGAACTCGCCCCGAAGCGTGCCGAGTCGAGCCGGGTGAAGCGGCTCGCGTCGCGCATCAGCGCCGCGCAGGGTCCGGAGATCGGCGCGATGAAGGGCTGGCTGAAGAAGCACGGCGGCCCGCGCGAGCACGCGGGGCACGACCACGCGACGATGCCGGGCATGGCCAGCGGCGCGCAGCTGAAGCAGTTGCGCGCCGCGAAGGGCAAGGCGTTCGACCAGCTCTTCCTGAAGCTGATGATCACCCACCACAGCGGGGCGGTCACGATGGCCACGGATGTGCTCTCCGAGGGCAACAACATCCAGGTCGAGGAGATGGCGAACGACGTCGTGGCACAGCAGTCGAGCGAGATCAGCAGGATGCGGGAGATGGACTGACCGGATGGCCGGATGGGGTGAACGCGCACGGACGGCCGCACACCCCTGACATCGTGCGGCCCTCGGTGCGATCCTGAAACCGTCCCGGGCGCGCCTCGCGGAAGGAGCACCACAGTGCTGCAGGTCGCCGTCGTCGGTTCGGGCCCCAGCGGGGTGTACGCCGCACAGTCCCTCGTCCAGCAGGACCGCGTGCCGGACGTGCGGGTCGACGTGCTCGACCGGCTGCCCTGCCCGTACGGCCTGGTGCGCTACGGGGTCGCGCCGGACCACGAGAAGATCAAGTCCCTGCAGAACAACCTGCGCACGGTCCTCGAACACGACCGCGTCCGCTTCCTCGGCTCCCTCGAGATCGGCCCCGGCGGCCTCCCTCCTGCCCGGCTGCTCGGCCTCTACCACGCGGTGGTCTACTGCGTGGGCGCGGCGACGGACCGCAGGCTCGGGGTGCCCGGCGAGGATCTGCCGGGCAGCTACTCGGCGACCGAGTTCGTCTCCTGGTACAGCGCGCATCCGGACGCGCTGGCGGGCGGGTACGCGCAGGACGCGTTCGTACAAGGCGTGGAGTCCGCCGTCGTCATCGGCGTCGGCAACGTCGCGGTGGACGTCGCCCGCATGCTGGTCCGCGGCGCCGCCGAACTGCTCCCCACCGACATGCCGGACGCGGCGCTCGGCGTGCTCGCGGGCAGCGGGGTGCGCGAGGTGTCCATGGTGGGGCGGCGCGGGCCCTCGCAGGCCCGGTTCACCACCAAGGAGCTGCGGGAGCTCGGCGCGCTGCCGGACACCGAAGTCGTGGTGGACCCGGCCGAGTTGGCGCTCGACCCCGCCTACAACGACCCATCGGGGCTGCCCGCCGCGAGCCGCCGCAATGTGGAGGTGCTGCGCGGCTGGGCCGAGCACCCCGCGCGGGGCCCGGCCCGGCGGCGGCTCAGGCTCCGCTTCTTCCTGCGGCCGGTCTCCCTGACGGCGGGGGCGGCGGGCCGAGTCGCCCTGACCCGGTTCGAGCGCACGCTGCCGGACGGCCGGGGCGGGGTGACGGGTTCCGGGCAGTACGAGGACATTCCCGCGCAGCTGGTGCTCCGCTCGGTCGGCTACCGCGGAGTGCCCCTGGAGGGGCTGCCGTTCGACGCCGGGCGAGGCACGGTGCCGCACGCGGCGGGACGGGTGCTGCGCGACGGGGTGCCATCACCGGGCGAGTACGTGGCGGGGTGGATCAAACGCGGCCCGACCGGCGTCATCGGCACGAACCGCCCGTGCTCCAAGGAGACGGTCCAGTCCCTGCTGGACGACGCCCCGGCCCTCGCCCGGAAGCAGCTCCCGGAGGATCCTCTGACGGCCCTGCAGGCGGAGGGCCTGCGTCCGGTCGAGTGGCCGGGCTGGCTGGCCATCGAGCGCGCGGAGGCCGCCCTCGGCCGCTCCCTCGGCCGGGGCGTGGTGAAGATCCCGGACTGGGAGGGGCTGCGGGCGGCGGCGCGGGAAGTGCGGGGCTAGCGGGTGGACCAGGGGCTGGCGGCGGTGGTCGCCGGGGCTGCGGGGCTCGTCGGGGCGGTGCTCGGCGCCTGGCTGGGAGGACGGGCGGCGACGGAGGGGACGCGGCTCGGGGCGTCCATCGCGGCCGCGGAGTCGCACGCGCTCTGGGTGCGGCAGGAGCGTACGAAGGCGTACGACCAGGTGTGCACGGCCTACTCGGCCATCGGCGTGCGCCTGTACCCCGTCTACGCCGCCGTCTGCCGGGGTGAGCTCCCCACCGCCGAGCAGGAGGAAGCGGCGCTGCGGGCGGTGGGCGAACTCGCCGGCAGCTGCTCGGGGACCGTGTCGTTCCTGGGCACTCCGGTCATCGCGAGCGCCGCGCAGGGCGTGGTCGATCAGTGCGACCGGTTCGAGATGGAGCTGAGGCCGTTCCTGGCCGCCCTGCGGGCCGGGACGCTGCCGGTCACCGAGGAGTCCTTCGGGGACCGGCTCAATGCGCACATCGACGCCCTGCGGGGCGCCCGGAACACATTGACGGACGAGTTCCGGGGGGTGCTGCTGCACGACGGCGCGGCGGCCGGCCCGGAGGGCGGCTAAATACCGGACGGCGTCCTCGCGGCGGGCGGCTCCCTGCAGGTGACTCAGCCCGCTTCGCCGAGCCGGTCGGCCTGGCGGGCCGCCGCGGCCAGGACGCTGTCGAGCAGGCCCGGGAAGAGCGCGTCCAGGTCGTCGCGGCGCAGCACGTTCAGCTTGGCCGTGCCGCGGTAGATCTGCCGGATGACGCCGCTCTCGCGCAGCACCCGGAAGTGGTGGGTGCAGGTGGACTTGGTGACGGGCAGCTCGAAGTAGGAGCAGGAGAGCCCGGCCGCGCCCTCCTCCCGGGCCAGCTCCCGGACCACCAGCATCCGCATCGGATCGGCGAGGGCGTGCAGCACGGCTTCGAGGCGGATCTCCGGGGGCTCGGGGTGGGCGAGCGTCCTGCTGCTCGCGCTGCCGGTCGCGGCGGCGGTCGTCATGGCGGCTCCACTTCGTCCTGTGCGCCCCGGGCGCTTGACCCCGGGCGATCCCTGCGCACCATTGTACGAGAGCCATCGTAGTTTGACATCCGCCGTACTACGAGGTCTATCGTACGAGGAGCACATCAGCCCCGACGAATGGGAGCCCGCCATGAGCGCGCTGTTCGAGCCCTACACCCTGCGATCGCTGACCATCCCGAACCGGGTGTGGATGCCCCCGATGTGCCAGTACTCGGCGGCCCCCGAGGGGGCCGGGGTGGGCGCCCCGCAGGACTGGCACTTCGCCCACTACGCGGCGCGCGCCACCGGCGGCACCGGCCTGATCATCGTCGAGGCCACCGCGGTCAGCGCCGAGGGCCGCATCAGCCCGTACGACCTGGGCATCTGGAACGACACCCAGGTCGAGGCGTTCCGCCGCATCACGGACTTCCTGAAGAGCCAGGGCACCGTCCCGGCGATCCAGCTCGCCCACGCGGGCCGCAAGGCGTCCACCGACCGGCCTTGGAAGGGCGGCGCCCCGGTCGGCGCCGACGAGTTCGGCTGGCAGCCGGTCGCGCCCAGCGCGGTCGCCTTCGACGACCGGCACCCCGTGCCGACGGAGCTCACCGTCGAGGAGATCCACGAGGTCGTGCGGCAGTTCGTGGACGCCGCGCGGCGCGCGCTGGACGCGGGCTTCGAGGTCGCCGAGCTGCACGGCGCCCACGGGTACCTGATCGGCGAGTTCCTCTCCCCGCACAGCAACAGGCGCACCGACGCGTACGGCGGCTCGTACGAGAACCGCACGCGCTTCGCGCTCGAGGTCGTCGACGCCGTACGGGCCGTGTGGCCCGAGGACAAGCCGCTGTTCTTCCGCATCTCCGCCACCGACTGGCTGGAGGAGGCCGGCTGGACGGCGGACGACACCGTCCGCTTCGCCACCGAGCTCAAGGAGCACGGCATCGACCTGCTCGATGTCTCCACGGGCGGCAACGCGGCGGGCGTCAAGATCCCCGTCGGACCCGGCTACCAGGTCCCGTTCGCGGCGCGCGTGAAGGCCGAGACGGAGCTGCCGGTCGCCGCGGTCGGCCTGATCACCGAGGTGGAGCAGGCCGAGAAGATCCTCGCCAACGGCGAGGCGGACGCCGTCCTGCTGGGCCGGGAGCTGCTGCGCGACCCCTCGTGGGCGCGGCGCGCGGGCCGCGAACTCGGCGCCGAGGTGCACGTGCCGGACCAGTACCACCGCTCCGTCTGAGAGCCGGTCTTTGAACCCCCGTCGTTCGCGCGGAGCGCGGGCGCAGCGGCGGATTGGGGCCTCCCCTGCTCGAGCGAAGCCGAGAGCTTGGGGAAGCGTGCGATCGCGTGCGGTGTCCCAGGTCATGTGGCGGAGCCACCTGTCCTGGGGCGCCGTGCGGCATGGGGGTCCCCCTGCTCGAGCGCAGCCGAGAGCTTGGGGGAGTGCGTGCCGGGCGTCGCTGCGCAGGCGGGGGTTCAAAGACAGGCTCTGAGAACACCGGCGTGTCAGCGGGGGCCTACTGGCCCCCGCACGACGTCTCGGTGAGCGCCTCGAACTCGTCGTCGGTGGGCTTGTACTGCTGCTCGTAGCCGGCGACGCGCTCGGTGATGCTCCTGAAATGCGCCTGGAAGGCGAGCGTCCACCGGGTGTCGAGGAAGCGCTTGAGGGCGCCGTTCAGCTTGCGGCAGTCCGCCTCGTGGCCCTCGCGCAGGCCGATTCCGTAGAACTGCTGTTTCTTGACGGTGATGTCGCGGACGACCTTCACGTCCTTCTTGTACCGCGGGTCCTGCGCGAAGCCCTCCAGGATGATTTTGTCGGTCCATACGGCGTCGAAGTTGCTCCGCGTGAGCTCCCTTACGCACGTTTTGTAGCTGTTGCGGAACTCGGCCACCACATTCGGGCCGAGCGCGTCGCGCACCGACTTCTTCGCCTTGTCGTCCTGCTCGCTCTCGGGATCGCCGGTGGACCCGCGCACGCTGCAGACCCGCTTGCCGTCGACGTCCGGCAGCCTCTCGATGCCCTCCTCGTCCTTGCGGACGAGCACACCCTGGTACGTCTTGAGGTAGGGGGCGGTGAAGTCGATCTTCTTGTCGCGGGGCGCCGTGATGGAGTACGTGGCCACCACCAGGTCCATGCTGCGCTCGCGCAGCACCTTCTCGCGGTTGCGGGACTGGACGTCCCAGTCCGCGGCCTTGAACCCGAGATCAGTGCTGAGGAACTGCACCAACTGCGCCTCGAACCCGGCGAAGTCGTCCTCCTCCTCGCTGCGCGTGCTGAAGCCCGGCTGCCCCTTCTTGACGGCGATGTTGAGCGTCTGCTTGTCGAAGAGGGACGCGGGTCCGCCGCCGGCTGAGCCGCCCGCACGGGAAGGCGAAGCGGAGCCTGACCCGTCACCGGAACCGCCGCCCCCACCACTGCAGGCTGCGACCAGGGTGGACAGGGAGAGGGCCAGCAGACATGTGGTGAGCAGCCGGGGCCGAAAGGCCGGGCGCGGCGCCGGGGTTCGGTGGGACGGGGACGGCGTTCCGGGCGACGGCGTGCTGAGTGACGGCGTTCTGGGCGATGGCGTGCTGGATGACGGTGGTCTGGGCGACGGCGTGCTGCCGGGCATGGGCACTCGCACTCTGGCACTCTCCTTGGGCTACCGGCGGTACTCCGCCTTCTCCAGCGTCAGCTCGACCTGGCAGTCCGGGCTGCCGACGAGCCGGATGTCGACCGTCACCTCGGAACCCGGGTCGTCGAGCGTGAGGGTCGTGGTGAGCGTCTCCTCCAGGTCGACGGGCGCCTTTGCCTCGACGTCCTTCCCCTGGAACCTCAGCTTTCCCATACGCAGACACGGAGATGCGCCCGCCGCACTGTCCCGTGCCGTGAACGACACCCTCAACTCGCCGTTGCCATCCGGCGGCGCTTTGACGTCGAGCCTCGCCGTCACGCCCGCGCCGAGGGTTCCGCCCGTCAGACGCGTGTCGTCCGTGACGTCGTCGGGCCGCGCCGCGAGGACCCACCACAGGACGCCGCCGAGAACGGCCGCCGTGGTGAACGCCGCGAGGAACGCCAGCAGATGCTGCGTCACTTCCTTGCGCTCGTCCCGACGCGCGTAGAGCGTCATGGCCGACACGTACGCGATGAATCCGCCGCCCGCGACGGTCAGAGCGGTCGCCGAGTCACCGATGACCGCGATGGCGACGAGGATGAGCATCAGTACGAGGTGCACGATGAACAGCACCGTGAAGTAGCGCCTGGCCTCGCGGTCCGGTCCCTCGGAGTCCGGCCTCTCGGGGCCCGTCGCGGACCCGCCGTCCCCACGCGGCGGAAGGGGTTTCGACTGCGCGTCCAAAGCAGAACCCCTCCCCCCGGACGAGCGGTACACACGGATGGCAAGGATGCCACAGAGAGTGATGTGGAGGGCATCAACTTGCGCACAGCCGCGGCCCGGACGCCCTGTTAGCCGCTCCCGGCCCTGGGCACCCGGGCACCGAATCTCATCCCGCATAAGAAACCTGCGTAAGAGGGGCGACGATGTCGACAGACCGGCTTCCGGAGCACGAACAGCGCGTCCTCGACGAGATGGAAGCGGCGCTGCGCAACGACCGCCGGCTCAAGACCCGCATGTGGGCCCTGCGCGCCAGGCGCCGCGTACACGCTGTCCTCACGCATACGCCGCGCCCGCTCACCGTGGCGTTCTTCGCCACCGTGTCCTGCACGCTCCTGGTCATCGGCATCCGCACCTCGGCGCCCGGCGTGATCTGGGCCTTCGCCTGCATGTGGCCGCTCACGCTGATCGGGTTCCTGCGGCTGCTGTGCCGGTGGACGGAGCCGTGAGCCGGGCGCGGCGGGTCCGTGCCCGGGCCGGGTTCAGCGGCGCAGCTTCACCCGGTCCAGGGCCGCGACGCCGAGGGCGGCCAGAGCGATCTGGATGAGCCACTCCCCCCAGTCCACGCCGTCGGTGTCGGCCACGCCCAGGCCCGCCGCCACGGCCGTGCCGATCAGCGCCGCCACGATGCCGACGACGATGGTCCACAGCAGGCCGATGCGCTGCCGCCCGGGTATGACGAGCCTGCCCAGAATGCCGATGACGGCGCCGATCAGAATCGCGCTGATGAGCCCCGAAATCTCCATCACTACCCCTTCGTCCGGGCCCTTGGTCGGGTCCATTCGTCACTGTGTTCGGACCAACCGAGTGCCCGTGTAAGAGCCGCGCAATCTCGGGCGCGGTGGCGCTCATTCAGGGATGGCGGCCAGCGTGAAGGAGTGCCCGGCGGGGTCGGAGTAAGTGCGGGTGTCCCGCGGCCCGTTGTTGTTCTTCGTGTCCACGGGCCGCGCACCGAGACCGACCGCTTCCCGCTCCGCCTCGTCCATGTCGTGCCGGCCCACCAGGATCCTCAGGTGTGCCTGCTGCGAGTCCTCCGGGCGGGGCCAGCTCGGCGGGATGTAGTCCCGCTCCCTGTGCACGGCCAAGCAGACCCCGTTCTCGTTGGTGATCTCCACGTAGTCGGGGTCCTTGCTCAACCGCACCTCGGCGCCCAGCAGTCCGGCGTAGAACTCGGCGAGGCTCTCGGGTTCCGAACAGTCCAGTACGAGCACGGCGTTCTTGTGGACGGTCATGGCGACCGGGTCCCCCGCCCCGTACCGCCCAAACAGCCGCCGGTTTCCGGGCTTTGGCCTTGGGCACCCGCGCGAGCATGGAGTTGTTGAGCACGGAGTTGTTGAGCATGGAGTGGCCGAAGAAGGCCGCCTGCACGGAAGAGGATCCGGACCTGTTCTTCCCCGTCGGCACGACGGGCCCCGCGGCACGGGAGACCGCCGCCGCCAAGCAGATCTGCGCCCACTGCGAAGTGAGGGTGCAGTGCCTGGCCTGGGCGCTCGAGGCAGGAGAGACCGGCGTGTGGGGCGGAACCTGCACGGAGGAGCGGGCGGACCTGCGGAGAAAGACGCGGTGGTCGCGGTCGGCGAGGTCGGCACGGGCGTCGCGGACGGCGCCGAAGACGCGACGTTCCCACTGACGCCACGCTGTCAGGGTGGCAGGGCCCCGGCGCCGCGTCGCCGGGGCCCTCGGCACCGCCCGCTCAGCCTGGGCCTTTGCGCCGGGCCACCTCACCCACGCGCGCCCGGACCCCCGCTCCCGAAGGCACCGCTGCTTCCCCTGTTCCAGCGTCGGCGGCGCTGGTCGTCGCTCCGCTTGGAGGCGACGTTGCCCGAACCCTTGAGCTGGTGAGGGGTCAACCTGCCGCCGTCACGCGGGACTTCGTCCGGCTCGCGGTGCTCCGTGACGGAGCCGACGGGACCGTCGGCGGGCAGCCTCGGCTGTTCCTGAGGCTCGGGTGGTCGTTGCTCCCTGCCGCGGGTCCGGATCCCGAACCACACGGCCCAGACCAGCAGGACGGCGATGCCCAGACCGGTCAGGAACGGGGCGAGACCGCCACCGGGCACGGCTGCAAGATGTTCCACGCTGAGATACGTCATGGGCGCCGGGTACCCCCGCCGTCCGCCGGGAAAAGCCCGTGCGCCCCCGACGGCACCCGCTCGCGAGGGGATTGTCAGACCCGTCACCTACTGTGATCGACATGGAAAGCAGGAGGTCTGGGAGGGGTCCTGTCATGGGCTGGGTCGAGACGGCGGGTGGGTACGCGGTCAGTCTGGACGGCACTCGGGTGCTGTGCAGGAATGCCGCGGGGCGCACGCTGAAGCAGGTCCCCGCGAAGCTGCGCGACGACGTCGAGGTGGTACGGCTGCGGCAGCTCGCCGAGTGGCTGGAGCGCCACGAGCGGGAGTGCCGGGCGCAGGTGGACACCTGGCTGGTCCGCTCCCTGCCCGTCCCCGCGCGGCTGCTCACGCAGGTCTGGCCGGATGCGGCCTGGCAAGGGGCGCTGCGTGACCTCGTGGTGGCACCGGCGGGGGCCGACGGAAGCCCGGACGTGGAGCGCGCCGGGTTCCTCCGGGACGCCGATCCGGAGCGGGGCCTCGGCATCGTCGACCTGGACGGCGACTCGGTGCGGCTGGACGCGGAGCAGGTGCTGATACCGCACCCCGTGCTCCTGGACGACCTCGAGGAATTGCGGGAGTTCGCGGTGGAGCTGGGCGTCGAGCAGGGTCTCGACCAGCTGTTCCGGGAGGTCTGGCCGCGTCCGGAGTCGGTCGACGCGGCGGCGCTGGAGTGGGGGGCGTACGCCGACGCCAAGTTCGAGGAGCTGCGGCACGCCACCGCGAGAGCGGTGACGTACGGATACCGCGTGCGCGGGGGTTACGCGGTGTGCGCGCTGATGGAGGACGGCCGCGCGCTGGAGGCGGCGTACTGGCTGGGTGACGACTATCCGGAGAGCGAGGCGTACACGGGCGGCCTGGAGTGGCGGGCCGTCGGCGGGCGGCGGGTGCCGCTCGGCGAAGTGGGGCCCGTGGCCTGGTCGGAGGGCGTCCGGATGGCCGCGCTCGTGCATGCGGGGCGCGTGGTGAAGAACGAGTACGACGAGTCCGAAGAGGGCGGGGCGGGGGAGCTGTGAGCAGGGCTGCGAGTGGGGACCAGAGGTTGCTGGAGGCGGGGGCGGTGCTGCCGTCGGGCGGCTCGGCCGGGGACACGCTGACCGCGCGGGCGTACGAACACCCGGTGCTTGCGGGGCGCACGGTGGTGCGGCTGGTGCCCGAGGCGATCGGTCCCGCGGAGGATCTCGCCCTGGAGTATCTGGGGTTCGGCGCGGCGACGGCCACGGAGGTCGGACGGGTGCGGCGCCAGTCGCTCGGCTTCCCCGCGTGGGCGCTGGTCAACGATCCGGCCAATGGCCGGCACGCGCTCGCCGTGGTCAAGGAGATGGAGCGGCTGGCGCGGCTTGTCACCAACAAGCCCGGGCTGGCGAAGGAGGGCTTCGACGAGATCGGGGAGCGCCTGGACCGTTCCGTGCCGCACTTCCTGCCGACGTACTACGAACAGGTCGCGCGGCTCTTCCTCGCGGCCGAGTCGCACCAGCACGCCTCGGTGTTCTTCGGCAAGGCGCGGGCGGCCGAGCAGCGGCACGCGCTGGAGATCGACGAGGAGCGGCTGCGGGAGGTGTTCCTGGAGTTCGCGGGCGCGGGCGCGCTCAGCGGCAAGGTGCTGCGCGAGCACGCCAAGGGGCTCGTGGCGCGGCTGACCGGTGGGGAGGCGTACGAGCAGTTCAGGACGTTGTCCTTGCAGCGGTGCGCGGCGGGCATCGCCCCGTACGCGGGCATGCTGGAGGATCTGCGGCGGCTGGCGAAGGGCGCGGGGCTCGCGGCCCGCGCGGAGGAGTGCTCACTGCTCGCGGAGATCATCCAGTCGGGGGCGATGACGCGCGCGGCGGGCAGTTTCTGGAAGTCCGCGCTGCCCGCGCTCGCCGAGCTGGCGCAGGGCGATCCGGCGGTGCGGCAGCGGCTGTTGACGCTCATGCCGACCGCCGGGGGCGACTCGACGGAGGCCTTCGACGAGGCGTGGCTGGCGCTCCTGAACCGGTGCGGGGCGTTCGGGATGCTCATGGAGGGGGCGTCGGGCGCCGCCGAGTGGCTGGGCGCGTGGGCGCGGCACCGGCAGCGCGGCTGGCGGGAGTCGAAGCGGCTCGCCGCCGAACTGGCCCTGGTGGAGCGGCTGGCACCCCGTCTCGTCGCGGACGGTACGCCCGTGCGGATCGTCGTCGACCGCGGCTGGCGGTGCGAGACGGACCTGGATCTCCTCGACGCGGCGCTCGCGGCCGGGGTGCCGGTCGCGGACCCGCCGGCGGAAGCCGGCGGTCTGGAGCTGCGGTACTGGCTGGAGGACGCCAGCGCGGGCCGCAGGGATCTGGCGGCGCTCACCTCGGACGCGCGGTTCGCACCGCTGCTGCGGGATGCGGTGGAGAGCTTGTCGACAGCGGACGGCCCCGGCGCGGTGCCCTCGGCGCGGCTGGAGCGGGTCGCGGAGTATCCGGCGCTGCGCGGTGTCCTCGCGGACTGGCTCGTCCACCGGGCCGACGACCTCGACCGGCCCATCGGACTGCCGGGCCTGGACGCGTTGTTGCGGAACGTCACGCGGTTCGCCAAGCCCGCCGTCCTGGCCACCGCGCCCGACGCCGTCGAGCGGATCGTCTCCTTCGACCCGGCGCCGGTGCTGGCCTGGACGCTGCGGGCGGGCGTCTTCGACGAGCTGGGCTGGCCCGCGCTCGAAGAGGCGCTCGGCACGTTCGGCGACGCCGGCAAGGCGGCGGCAGCACAGACGCGGTGGCCGCACGTCCACAACCAGTGGTACAAGTCGGCGGACGCCTGGCCCGCGCTCATCGTCCGGGTCGGCACGCAGGTCGCGCTCGCCGGGCCCGAAGGCGTCCTGGACCGGCGCACGTTGAGCCTGCCCGGTGGCAAGCCGCCGGGCCACGGGGAGCCGACGGTGCGGTTCGTCGACGGGCAGTGGCTGATCGCTTCGGGGTACGGCAACGACCGGCGGGCTGCGTGGTCCGGCAGCCCCGCCGACGTGTTCAGACCGACCGGTCTCCAGGACGGCTGGTACGGCACGGGCACGGTCTCGGTGCCGCTGCCCGACGGCAGCCGGTGGTACGGCGCGCGGCCCGTGCGCGCCGGCGACACCGCCTTCCCGGAGCGGCGCCGCGAGATCGCCTCGGACGGCGTCTCCTCCTGGGTGCTGCACGAAGGGCGCTGGTACGAGTACGACCCCGCGTCCGCGCGCCGCGGCCGGGCCTCGGTGCCCGCGTTCTTCGACTCGGCGCTCGACGGGGCGGGCGCGGGCGTGCGCCTGGAAGAAGGGTCCTGCCGCCTCCTGCCGGTCCAGACGGGCCTCGAAGGCTCGCCGTTCGGCAGCAAGGACGGACTGCTGGGCTGGTGGGTGACGTACGACGAGAAGTCCGGGACCCGCACGGCCTGTTCCGTCGACGGCACGCGCGGGCCCGCGACGGCCGACGGCCGGCCCGCGGCACCGCTGCGGCTGCCCGCCGGGGCCGTGCTCCACCCCGTCCAGCTCGGCCACGACCATTCGGTGACAGAGCTGCGGGACTCGGACGGCGTGGACGTCGCCCGCGTGCAGGTCGGCGACCGGGGCAGCGCCTATGCGGCGGGCACCCGTCTCGTGCCGCCCCTCTGGTACTGGCACGCGTTGCGGCCGCGTGACGAGCGGGGCTCCGCGGCGCTGCGCGCGGTGACCGACGCGGACGCGGCGGCGCTCCTGGCCGCCGTCCTGGGCGGCGAGAGCTCCGGCGCGGCCGTGGCACGGCTGCTGCCCGCCGTCACCGACGAGGCGCTCGCCCAGGGCGTGGCCGGAGTCGTCGAGGAGACCGCGCGCTGCGCCAAACGGATCGCCGTGCTCGCCGAGCGGGCGGACCGGCGGGCGGACGCGCCGCAGGACGCCGCGCCCACCGTCCGGCACGCGTACGACTCCGTGCTGCGCGAAGCCATGCAGGGTCTGACCGGACCGCAGCACTACTACGGCTCGTACCGCTACTACGGCGGCCGGGCCGAGCAGTCCACCACCGCGATCGATCAACTCGCCGCTCTTGCGCGGGCGTTGCGCCCGGACACCGTGGCGGGGAAGGAGACCCTGGGTGGCACCGGTGTGGCCTGGCTGACGCTCGCCGGACCCGGCATGGCGGCGATCGCGCTGCGGGCCGCCGCGCCGGCCACGGACGACGCGCACCGCGCGGCGCTGCTCGAATTCCTCGACGCCGTCCTCGCCGTGCGGGCCGACGACGACGCCGTGCTCGTCGATCCGCGCGGGCGGCTGCGTGTGGTGGAGCTGAAGACGTCGCACAAGGCACGGCCCGAGCGTGTGGGCGACGTCCTGGTCTCCGGAGCACGGCGCATGCTCATCGTGTCGTGCCGGCGGGTGGAGGGGGACGACGCGTACTGGACCGGCGTCGAGTACGACCCGGCCGGCGCCTTCGGCGCATGGGACGGCTTCGCCCTCACCTCCTTCCAGGTGCACGGGACCGCGGACGACCCGCGCCGTGCGCCGTCGCTGCGGCGGCTCGTCGCGGTGCTGCGGGAGCGGGGGCCGCTGCCCTACCGTCCGGAGCAGGCGGTGGAGCTCGCCGAGCGCATCGGGGTCGGGCCGGTGAGCGGGGCGCTGCTGCTGCTCGGCCTGCCGGGGCTGCAGGGGTACGGCAGGGAGGGCCTGCTCCCCGCCGAGTACCTGAAGCCGCTCGGCGCGAAGAGCGCGGAGGCCAGAGCGGCGCGGGGCGCGCTGCACGATCTGCCCCTCTCGCTGCGGCAGGCGTTCACGGCCGCCCTGTTGCCCGTCGGCCCGGAGCGCGTCGAGGAACTGTGGGTGAGCGGTTTCACGCCGGACGACGCCGTCGAGATGTGGCTCGCGGCCCGCGGCAGACACCGCGTCGCACCGCCCGAGCTGATCGCCCAGGTCGTCGCCGAGGTCGGCCCCGGCCCCATCCTCGACCACGTCCTCAACCCCCGTTCACGCCGCGAACTCATGGGGCGTACGGAACAGAAGGTCGACGACGGACTGCGGCCGGAGGACCCGGAAGCCCTGCTCACCGGCCATGCCCTCGTCCCGTACGTGGACATGCTGCGCTGGCTGGCGTACCGCCTGCCGTACGGCGATCCGCTGCGCCCGGTGCTGCCCGAGACGCTGCGGATCCTGCGCGAGCGGCTCGCCGACCCCGGCCTGCTGCTCGATCTGCGGGTGAGCTGGGGCACGGACGGCAAGGCGACGGGCGGCAGCGTCCGCGAGACGTTCGGGCTGCCGCCACGCGGCGGAGAGAACGACCAGGGCTTGGTGGACGCGGGCCCCGCGATCGTCCTCGCGCCGATGCAGCACCGCTCCGAATGGGACGCGGTGTGGGTGCGGCCTTCGGCACTGTTGCCCGGCGCGGTGGAGGACGGCGGCCCGGACCACCCGGCGCTGACGCTCCTCACCGGCCTCGCCGGGAACAGCGCCGCGCTGCGGGCCCTGCGGACGCTGCTCAGTGACGAGTTCACGGCGCTGCTCACCGCCGACGGGCCCGCGGGGGCGGCGCAGAATCCGCTGATCGGCGCGCCGGGCGCGGTCGCGGATGCGGTGGCGCGGTTCGGGCTCTCCGAGGACGCGGCCGTGGTGTATCTGATGCTGCTCGCCCTGCCGGATCCGACGGACCGCCGCCAAGCGGCGTGGACGGGCTGGAAACCGGCCCGGCTGAAGAAGGCACGAGCCGAACTGGCCGCCACCGAGCTGGTGGTGGAGGCCAAGCGGTCCCGCGCGGGCCGCACTCTCTTCCTGCCGGGCGGCTGGCTCGACCGCAAGGCGCCGCTCCTGCCCGTGGAGAGCTGGAAGGTCCCGCTGTTCCCGGAGCCGAGCGCCCGCTTCGAAGTGCCCGAGTGCCCGGTGCCGGAGCTGTACGCGCGCGCGTGGCGGCGGGTCGTCGACGGCGAGGGGCCCGGTTACGAGGAGTTCGAGGAACGGGCCGGCCGCAAGGGCAAGGGAGGCAGGCGATGAGCCGGCAGGTGACGGAACAGGCGGTCACGGGCGGCGGGCGACAGATGGAGCTGCCCGAGGACCGGTACGCGCGGGAGCTGGCCTTCCTCGCCGCGTACGACGACGGGCCGCGCCCGCCGGGCTGGCGGCTGACGCCACGCGCGGTGGTGCTCTTCGTCTGCGGTTCGGACGGTGAGGAGCTGCGTGACGCGGCGGGGCGGCGGCTCGCCGTGACACGGAAGTTCGTGGGCGACAGACAGCTCGTGGAGCGCTGTGTGGTGACACTCGCGGGCGAGCGCGGGCTGCTGCTCGTCGGCGAGCCCGGCACCGCCAAGTCGATGCTGTCGGAGCTGCTGGCCGCCGCCGTGTGCGGCACCAGCGCGCTCACCGTGCAGGGCACCGCGGGCACCACGGAGGACCAGCTGCGGTACGGCTGGAACTACGCGATGCTTCTCGCCAAGGGCCCCAGCCGAGAGGCCCTCGTGCCCTCGCCGGTGCTCACCGCGATGGCGCGGGGCGCGGTGGCCAGGGTCGAGGAGGTCACCCGCTGCCTGCCCGAGGTACAGGACTCCCTGGTGTCGCTGCTCTCCGAACGGCGCATCTCCGTACCGGAGCTGGCGGGGCAGGACGGGGACGACGGCACGGTCCACGCGGTGCCCGGTTTCACCCTCATCGCCACGGCCAACCTCCGGGACCGCGGCGTCTCCGAGATGTCCGCCGCCCTCAAGCGGCGCTTCAACTTCGAGACGGTCGGCCCGATCGGCGACCTGGCGGCGGAGACCGACCTGGTGCGGCGCCAGGCGACAGCGGCGCTTGCCCGCTCCGGGGCCGATTTCTCGGTGGACGACACGGTTCTGGAAGCACTGGTCACCGCCTTCCGTGACCTGCGCTCCGGGCGCAGCGCCGAGGGCTGGGAGGTCGAGCGGCCCTCGACGGTCATGTCGACGGCGGAGGCGGTGCAGGTCGCCACGTCCATGGGGATCGGCGCCGCGTACCTCGGCGACGGCCGGGACGTCGTCCGTACGCTGCCGGGCCACCTGCTGGGCACGGTGCGCAAGGACGACCCGGCCGACCACGCGCGGCTGCTCGGCTACTGGGACGGTCCGGTGCGGCGGCGCGCGGAGAGCGGGGCGGGGCTGTGGCGGACGTTGTGGGAGCTGCGTGATGACCTCGGGTGAGGGTGGGGGTGAGGACGGGGGCCAGGGTGCGGCGTTGGTACCGGAGCCGGAGCCAAAGCAGGAGCCAAAGCAGGGGCCGAAGCCGGAGCAGGTGCTCGGTGAGCTGGCCGGGTGCCGGGATCCGTTTCTGATCGGGGTGCGGCACCATTCCCCCGCGCTCGCCGCCGCGATGCCCGAGCTGCTCGCGGCGGCCGCTCCCGAAGTGCTGCTCGTGGAGCTGCCCGTGGAGTTCGAGCCGTGGCTGGAGCACCTCGGTGACCCGGCGACCGTGCCGCCCGTGGCGCTCGCGGGCAGTACCGGGGCGGGCGAGCTCGTCTTCCTGCCGTTCGCGGAGTTCTCACCGGAGCTGGCGGCGATCCGCTGGGCGCGGGAGGCGAAGGTTCCGGTGGTGCCGTTCGACCTGCCTCTGGCGGAGCGGGATACGGTGCGCGATCCCGTGCGGGGCGGCACTTCGGCTGATGTGACCGATGGCGGCGAGGGCGGGGCCTCCTCCCGGGAGCCGGGCCACCTGGTCGCCGCGCTCCGCTCCCGTGCCGGGCTGCGCCCGCGGGACGACCTGTGGGACCGCCTTGTCGAGTCGGCGGCGCCGGGCGGCACGGCGGAGGCGCTGCGCAGGGCCGCGCTGCTGGTCGGCTGGGCCCTGCGTGCGGACGGCGGCGAGGTGTCCGCGTACGACCTGGCCCGCGAGTCGTACATGCGGCGCCGCCTCGCGGAACATACGGGGCGGCGGGCGGTGGCGGTGGTCGGGGCGTTCCACGCGCCGGCGCTGACCGGGATGTTGACCGGGCTGCCTGGACGGTACGACGCGTCGGACGAGGCGTGCGGGGAGCGTGTGGCGGCTGATGAGACATCCGGAGGCTGCGCGGCTGGTGAGGAGGGCTCGGGAAACCGCGTGACCACGTCGCTCGTGCCGTACTCCTATCCGCTGCTGGACGAGCGTTCCGGGTATCCGGCCGGGATCCGCGATCCCGAGTGGCAGCGCGGTGTGTTCCGGGCGGGCGGTGAGGCCGGCGGGCTCGACGAGCTGCTGACCGTCGCCGCCGTACGGATCTGCGCCGCGGTCCGCGCGGCGGGGCACCCCAGTGGACCGGCGGACGCGCGGGAAGTGGTCCGGTTCGCCCGCGACCTGGCGGCCCTGCGCGGGTTGCCCGCGGCGGGCCGCGGCGAGCTGGTCGAGTCAGTGCAGACGGTGCTGACGCAGGGCCAACTCCTGGGACGCGGGCGGGTGGTGGCCGCGGCCATGGAGCAGGTGCTCGTCGGGGACCGGCGCGGGCGGCTCGCCCCGGGGACGCCCCGGTCGGGGCTCGGGCCCGCCGTGGAGGCGGCCCTCGCCGAGCTGTCGCTGCCGAGACCCGAGGCGCCCGCGCGGCGCGAACTGCGCCTGGACCCGCACCGTTCGGAGCCGGACCGGCGGCGGGAGGTCCTCCTGCGCCGCCTGAAGGTGTGCCGTGTGCCGTACGGGGAGGAGGGCGAGGTGGCTCGGGTCGGCGAGACCACCGCGCTGACCACGCGCTGGACGGTGGAGTGGACTCCGTCGACCGCCGCGATGCTGGACATCTCGGGCGTGCACGGCGTGACCCTGGAGCAGGCGACGGCCGGCATCCTGCGGCAGCGCCACGCGACCGATGTGCGGCACGGCGGGCCGACGGCGGCACAGGTGCTCGCCGGGCTGGCGGACGCCGCGTCCTGCGCGCTGCCTGAGACGGCGGCCGAACGGCTCGACGAGGCGGCCTGGTTGCTGCCCGCGTCCGGCACCTTGCCGGACATCGTCGAGGGGCTCGACCTGTTGGGCCGTATCGAGGCGGGCCACCTGCCGGGGCTTCCCGCGGGGTGGCGGGCCGCCGAGGTCGCCGCCGTGCGTGAGCAGCTCGGGGCGGCCGGGGTGCGGGCGCTCGACGGGCTCGCCGGGTCGACCGAAGCGGCCGACGCCCGCGCCCTGGTGGACCTCGCCGTTCGTGCGGCCGAGGGCGGCGGTGGGCTGCGGCTCGCGGACGCGCTGGCCCGCCTCGACGCGGAGGGCACGCCTCTCGTCCGGGGTGCGGCGGGCGCGGCGCGGGTGCTGCTCGGGCAGCGTGACGTCGAGGAGTTCGGCGTCCGGCTCGCCTCCCGCGTGGACAGCGCGGTGACGCCCGAACTGCGTGCGGATCTCGGCGCGTTCCTGCGGGGCACGCTCATCGCGGCGGGCCCGCTCCTGGAGACGGGCCGAGCGATGGACCCGCTGCTCGAACGGGTCGAGTCCCTCACGGACCGCGCGTTCCTCGACCGCCTGCCCGCGCTCCGCTCGGGCTTCGACACGCTGTCCCCCGCGTCCCGCGCGCGCTTGCTCACAGCGGTGGAGGACCGCACGGGCCTCTCGGCGGACACACTGCCGCCGACAGCCCCCGACCCGACAACTCTCGCGCGGCTCGCGGAGGCGGATCTGGCGGGGCGGGAAGTGTTGGAGGGGATTGGGGTGGGGGGTGTGTTGGGGGCTTGGGGCTCGCTGGGTGCGTTGGGCGCGTTGGGCGCGTTGGGCGCGTCGGGCGCCCCAGGTGCGTCGGGCGCGTCAGGTGCAGTGGGCGCCCCGGGTGCGTCGGGCGCGTCAGGTGCAGTGAGCGCCCCGGCTGCGTCGGGCGCGTCAGGTGCATTCGGCGCCCCCAGTGCGTCGGGCGCCTCAGATGCATTTGGCGCCCCGGGTGCGTCGGGCGCCTCAGGTGCATTTGGCGCCGCGGGTGCGTTGGGCGCCTCCCGCTCGCTGAGATCCTCCGGCGCGTTGGGCGCCCCCGGCGCCCTCGGCGCCCCCGGTGCCCTCGGCGCACACGAGCGTTGGCGGCTTCTGCTGGGGAGGGCCCGGGGGCTGGGCGGGCAGGCGGGGCGGGTCGCCGCCGCGCTCGACGAGTTGTACGGCAGCGGGCGCGGGGAAGGCTCGCGCGGGGAGGACGGCGCCGGGCGCGGGGCCGGGGGCGGCAGCGACGCCTCGTACCCCGATGTGCGCAGCTGGTCGGAGGAGCTGGCCGCGCTGTTCGGACCCGGCGTACGAGAAGAGGTACTTGCCGCGGCGGCGAGCACCGGCCGTATCGACGCCGCGATGGAGCTCGACCCCACCACGGCACGCCCTTCGGTGGAGCTGCTGCGCACGGTCCTGTCGTACGCGGGCGGCATGCCGGAGAGCCAACTCGCCGTGCTGCGCCCGTTGGTGGGCCGCCTGGTGAAGGAGCTGACCGAGGCGCTGGCCCAGCGTCTCCGCCCGGCAGTCACCGGTTTCGCACACCCCCGGCCCACCTCCCGCCCCGGCGGACCGCTGGACCTCGCCCGCACACTGCGGGCCAACCTGGCGACCGCGCGCCGCGATCCCGTCACGGGCGCGGTGACGGTACTGCCCGAACGCCCCGTGTTCCGTACGCGTTCGCGCAAGGCGGCGGACTGGCGGCTCGTCCTGGTGGTGGATGTGTCCGGTTCGATGGAGGCGTCGACGATCTGGTCGGCACTCACCGCGTCCGTGCTCGCAGGCGTCCCCGCACTCAGCACACACTTCGTGGCCTTCTCCACCGAAGTGCTCGACCTCACCGGTCAAGTGGACGATCCACTCGGGCTGCTCCTGGAGGTGAGGGTCGGCGGCGGCACCAACATCGCGCGCGGCCTGCGGCACGCCCGCACCCTCGTGACCGTGCCGTCGCGCACTCTCGTCGTGCTGGTCAGCGACTTCGAGGAGGGCGGCCCCACCGGTCCGCTGCTCTCCGAGGTGCGTGCCCTGGTCGACGCGGGCTGTCACGTGCTGGGCTGCGCCTCGCTCGACGACGCGGGCCTGCCACGCTACTCGGCGGGTGTAGCGGGGCAGTTGGTGGCCGCGGGCATGCCGGTCGCGGCGCTCAGCCCGCTGGAGCTGGCCCGCTGGGTCGGCGAACGTATGGGAGGGGTTACCCGATGACTACGCCACCCGCGCCGACCCCACCGCCCACGCTTCCCCCGGTGGCCGCCGAGCTCGCCGCCGCCGCGCTCGACCCACTGCCCGCACGGCTGCGCAAACGCGTCGACGCGGCGGCGGCCAAGGCCTCGGCCTGGCCGGTCGACGTCACGGAGAACGGTGACGGTGTCGTGGTCCGTGCCGTCGTCCGTGTCGACGACGACACGGCGGTGACCCTGGTCGCTCCGCAGGGCATCGTCGCCACCGCGGACGACGCGACGTGCACGTGTCTGCTCGCGCCGGCGTGCCTGCACAGGGCGGCGGTACTGCTGCGGGCGCCGCTGGCGGAGGAGGAGACGGCGGGGAACGGGACGGCGGAGGACGGGACGGCGGAAGAGGCGACCGGGGCAGAGGGGGCGCGAGACATGGAGGTCACCACTCCCCCAGTCCCCCCACCCCTCACCTCGCCCCTCAACCCACCCCTCACACCACCCCTCACCCCACCCCAATCCGCCGCCGCCCAAGCCCTCTGGGCCGCTGCCACGGACGTGCTCGTCGCCGGGGTCGGTGCTGTCGGCGTGGCCGGAGCCGGGGCCGTGCGGCGGGCGCAGCTGCTGCACGCGGCGCACTCCGCGCGGCTGGCGGGGCTGCACCGTCCTTCGGCCGCGGCGGCACGCGTGGCGCGGCGACTGGGTGAGGCCGCTTCGGGTGATCCGGGGTTCCGGCTGGCCGACCTGTCGGGTGAAGTGACCGAACTGCTCTACGTACTGCGAAGGTTGCAGGCAGCGGGGGCCGCGGACCCCGCCCTCGTCGGCACGGCGCGCCACGCCTACCGGCCGGAGCGCCCGCTGCGCCTGCACGGCCTGTTCACCGAGCCGGTGGTCACCGCGTCCGGTTACGCGGGGGCGGTCACCTACGCACTCACCCCGGACGGGCACCTGCGCACCGTGTCCGACGTCGCGCCCGGCGGCCCGGACCGCGTCCGGCGGGCGACGGGGTCGTCCGTCCCCGGCGGCTGCGCGCTGTCGTTGCGGGAGCTGGGCGACGGCGGCGGGGTGACCCTGACGGCTCCGACCGTGTCGCCGGACGGCCGGATCGGCACGGGGAGCACAGTGCGTTCGGTACGGGCGGCGGGCGCCGCCTGGACGCAGGCACCTCTCGACGCCCTGTGGCACCGGGCACCGCACCAGCAACTCGCCGACGCAATCGCCTGGCTGGGCACACCGGCCGATGAGCGGACGTCCGCCGGCGGTGACCTCGTCTTCCTCCGTGGGACCGTCACCGCGAGCGGACTCGCCGTCGCCGACGGGCCGACGTTGCGCCTGCTCGCGCCGGACGAGCGTCCGGAGTTGCCGTACGCGGAGAATCTGCGCCTCCTCGCGACCCGTACCGGTCTGCCCCTGCGTGTCGTCGCCCGCGTCGCGCCGGACCGTCCCGGCGGCGTCCTCGCGCTGGCCACCGCATGGACCGGCCACGACGGCCGGGCACTCCGTGTCGACCTCGGCCTGCGCCACCTCGACCGCACGCACCTACCGCCACACACCTCACACACCCCACCGCCGTCGCCCAGCCCGCTCAGCCCGCTCAGCGACACCGCGCCCCCGACGCTCCCCGCAGAACTCGGGCTGCTTCACCGCGCCGTGGACCGTGCGCTGGCGGGCGGCCGCCCCGTCGCCGCCGCGGACACCGACGGTGAACTCCCGCGCCGACTGCGAGCGGTGGGCCTCACCACGGGAGCCCTGTGCGCCCGGCGCCTCACCGACGCGGCCGCCGACCGCAGTCACGACGCGCTCGGCCGGCTGCGCCCCGCCGACCCCGGCACGTACGCCGAGGCGTGGCTGGCGGCATCCCTCTACACGAAGGCGGCCACCGCGTCCCTGCTCACCGCGGCGTGGGCGCCCCCGGCAGCCTCATAGCGACCGGAGGTCCCGTCCGACATCGCGCATCACGAGACCCGAAAGGACCACGACCCCCACATCCCTCGTCCGCGCGTGAGGGCCGGCGTGCAGGCCCCGGACTTCGCCGAGCCCTCTCGTCGCCAACCTCCCCACCGCCTCGGCGACAGCGGTCTCGTCCGCACGCAGCAGCGCCTCGATCAGCGCGACCGTGTCCGCGCGGTCGGTGCCCGCCGGAGCGAGCGCGTCGAGGTCCGAGCGGCGGACCGAAGCCGTGACGTCGGGGCCCTCCCCGCACCGGTGCGCCGCGGCCAGCGCGGCCAGCACGAAGCGCTCCGCGTCGGACGCCTCGTCCCAGCGGGCGAGGAGGCGCGGCACCGCGTCGCGCACCGCGTGCCGGACGGCGTGCTGTGCCTCGGTCTCCGTCGAGGCGCGGCCCAGCGCGGCGTTGCGGTCGGCCAGCGCCACGTCGTCCGAGACGCCCGCGGTGGAGTGCCGCAGCAGGTCGACGAGGAGCAGGACTCTGGCGGTCACCGGCACCGCGGGCTCCGTGGCGACCGCCACCAGGAAGGGCACCGCCTCCGCGGTGCCGGGCAACGCCGTTCCCTGGTGGGCCACCGCGTCGTCGAGATCGGCGAGGAAGTCGGCAGCGGACTCGTACGGTTCCCCGAAGGCGAAGTCCTCGTCGAGCAGCCAGGCCACCGCCTCGGGGGCGTTCTCCGCACTCCCGTACACGCGTTCCGCCACCTCGACCACCGCCGCGACGAGTACCGCCGGATCACCCGGCTCCGGCCAGACCCACGGCGGCGCACCCGACACCGGCACCGACGCCGACGCCGACGCCGGCCCATCCGTTGCGTGCAGCGCGCCCGCACCCTCGTGCAGCAGCCCCGTCCGGTCGAACTCCTTCTCCAGCGTCGACTCGTGCCCCTCCGCGCACCCGTCGCTGAATCCGCCTCGCGACCGTGCGACCTCAGCGACGTATCTCGCCTGCTCGTTCAAGTACGGCCGCACAGCGGGCAACCGCTCCGCAAAGCCTCCGCCCCTTTCGACAGCGGCCACGTACACCGCAAGAGAGAAGACCTGCCACCAGCCCGCCAACCCCTCCCCGGCCTTCGGCGAGAACTCCCCGTACCAGGCGGCGAGTTCGAAGGGCGAGGAGCGGTGCGGGCGCACGGCGACGAGTCGGTGCCCGTGCCGGGCGAGCTCCGACGCCGCGTCCCTGGCCGCCTCTTCGGTCGGCACCGTCAGGGTGTACTGGACACCCCAGCCGGATCCGCTCACCTCATCCACTCCTCAACCACTCTCATCCACTCCGCATCCACTCCGCCTCGTACTTCGCGTACGTCCCGTCATGCGTCGCGAGGTGCACGAACTGGTCGACGTACGCCTTGAACTCGTCGTCGCCGCGCGGCATCGCGTACGCCTTCTCGGAGAAGGTGAAGGGCTTGTCGGGGTGGAGGGCGCACAGTTCGGGGTGGATCTTCGACTGGTAGAGCGTCTCGCTCGCGTCCGTCATCATCACGTCCGCCCGGCCGTCGATGATCTCCTGGAAGATCGTGGTGTTCTCCGGGTGCAGCTTGATCGTGGCCTGTTTGATGTTCGCCCGGGTGAACTGCTCGTTCGTGCCGCCCGGGTTCACCACGACGGTCGTGCCCGGCTTGTCGATATCCGACAGGGCGCCCGCCCCGAACCTGTCCTTGTCCGCGCAGCGCACGATCGGCGTCTTGCCGTCCTCACGCGTGGGCTCGCTGAAGTAGACCTGGCGGGCGCGCGGCAGGGTGATCGAGACACCGCCGACGCCGATGTCGCACCGCCGCGCCGCCACGTCCTTGGTGAGGTCGGCCCAGGTGGTGGCCACGAACTTCGGCCTGGCTTCGAGGCTCTTCGCCAGGTCGCGGGCCATTTTGATGTCGACGCCGCTGTACGTTCCGGCGGCGGGGTCCAGCTTCGTGAACGGTGCGTAGTCGCCGGTCGTGCAGACCCTCAGGACACCCTTCTTCGGCACGGCGTCCAGGAGGCTGCGCGCGTGGTGGCCCTCCGGTCGGCGGTTCGCGTCGGAAGAGCGTTGGCCCGCGTCGGGAGAGGCGGGCGCGGCGGCCGTGACGGCCAGCAAACAGACCAGCGCGGACAAGGTGACAGCACGCTTCACAGGTGACTCCTCTGCGCTACGGACGTACGTCGGCAACTAGTGGGGCGAGCCGAACCGGGGTCAGGTCAGGCGTCCCGCCGCCGTACGCGTACGCGTCCTCGTCGAACGGATACAGCGGCCGTTCCACCCGGTGGTGGCCGAGGCGCGGCAGGTCCTGGTCGACGCCGCCCGGCGTGAGGGCGAGCAGCCAGTCGGCCGCCATGTCGTACAGCTCCGGCTCCAGGTAGCCGATCTTCACGGCCACGATGTCGTACGTACGAGGGTCGATGCCGAGGCCGCCGTCCGCCGGGCCCATGAAGTCGGCGAGCGTGTGGAACGGCTTGCGGCGCTCGACGAGGATGACGGTGAGGCCGCCGCTGCGCACGGCCGCCATGTCGACGCCACGGTCGTACGCGCCGCCTTCCGCGCGGTCCTTCTGGTCGGTGGCGCGCTGCAACGCAACGACGGTGCCGGTGAGTTCGTACGGTCCGCCGTGGTTCGCGTCGACCTTGCCGCCGACGCTCAGCGTGACCTCCGCGCCGACGCCCGCGTCGAAGCAGTGGGCGACGGCGACCGGGTCGGTGATGCCGGGGTGGACGGCGGTGACCCGGCCGTCGCGGACCGCGTCGTTCTCCAGCAGCTTGCCCAGCATGTACGCGAGGTCGCCCGCGCCGCCCGCCGTCGGGTTGTCGCCCGAGTCGCTGATCAGGAAGGGCCGCGCGGACGAGCTCACCGCCCGCTCGATGCACTCCTCGGCGGTGCCCGTCGGGCCGACGAAGACGAAGTCGCGGCGCACGTCCCAGTAACGGCGGGCCAGTTTCTCGGCCTCGGCGGCGGCGAGTTCGGCGTCGTCGCCGGTGACGACGGCGGCGGCCCGGCAGCGCGGTTCGTCGGCCCAGGCGTACCCGACCCACAGCGCGGCGTCGAGGATGCCGGGCAGCCGCTCGATCTCGGCGAGGGAGGCGTAGAGGGACTTGGCGGGCTCCAGGCGGGTGCTGGTCTTCTCGCCGGGCAGGAGGACGGGGATCTGCACCCATGCCCGGTGGGGACGCACGCCCTCCCGCAGGCACCGCACGAGGTTGCGGGCGGCGCGTTCGCGGGTCTCCCAGGCGTCCTCGTGCGGGGCGAGGCGGTGGGCGGTGAGCAGGTCGACGGGCTCGGCGAAGCGGCGCGAGACGTTGCCGTGCAGGTCCATGGCGGCGGAGATCATCGGGCGGCCCGCGCCGCCCGGGGTGCCGGCGGAGTCGAGGGCGGCCCGTACCGCCTCCGTCAGGTCGGCCTCGGCGTCGGTGAGGCCGATGACGCTCATCGCGCCGTGGATGTCGTACACGAGGCCGTCGAGCGGGCCCGCCGCCCGTATGCGCGTGACCAGTTCGTCCTTCAGCGTCAGGTACGACTCCGCCTCCACCGGGCCGCCGGGCAGCGCGGTGGCGTGCAGCAGGGGCACCCATTCGACGGCGTCGGCGAGGTCGGAGTCAGGACCGGTCCATGTGTAGCGGTCGAGAAGTTCCTGGCCCCGCGTCCGGCGGAAGTCGTCGGTGGTGGAGCGGTGCGGGCAGAACGTGGACGACTCGATGCCGATGCCGCCGATGCCGATGCGCAGGCGGCGGTGGTTGGCGGTGGGGGTCATGCGGGTGCGCTCTCTTCCTGGAACGGGGGTGCGGGGGCGGGGACGGGGGCGGTCGGGGAGGTCGGGAGGTACTGGCGCAGCGCGGTGAGGCCGGCGCCGAGGAGCCCCGCGTCGACGCCCGTCACGGTCGTGGTGATCTCCAGGTCGGCCGTGGCGAGGGGCAGGCAGCGTTCGTAGAGCACCCCGCGCACGGCGGCGACCAGGGGTTCGGCCGTGGCGAGGACGCCGCCGAGGGCGACGGCCTGTGGGTTGAAGAAGTTGACGACGACGGACAGGACCGTGCCGATGTGCCGTCCCGCGGTGCGCACGAGGGTGGTGGCCTGCGGGTCGCCGTCCGCGACGAGCCGCAGCAGACCGGCGGTGTCGGCCACCTCGACGCCCTGTCCGGCGAGTTCGCGGATCAGGGCGGCGCCGCTGGCGACGGTCTCCAGGCAGCCGATGTTGCCGCAGCTGCACGGGCGGTCGCCCGCGGCGTCGACGCGGACGTGGCTGATGTCGCCCGCGCTGCCGTTGGCGCCGTCGTGCGGGCGGCCGGCGGAGATGACGCCGCTGCCGATGCCGCGGCCCGCTTTGACGACGACGAGGTGGTCGAGGTCCGGGCGCGCGACGCGGTGCTCGCCGACGGCCATCATGGTGGCGTCGTTGTCGACGGTGACGGGGATGCCGAGCCGCTCGGTGAGGACGTCGCGCAGCGGGTAGCGGTGCCAGCCGGGCATCCGGGAGGGGCTGAGGACGCGGCCGGTGGCGGGCTGCACGGGGCCGGGGAAGGCGACTCCGAACGCGCGTACCGTGCGGCCCTCGTCCCGTTGCCGGGCGATCAGCTCCTCGACCTGGCCGCAGAGCCAGTCGACGGCGGACTCGGGGCCCGCGGTGATGTCGTGCGGCAGGTCGACGGCGTCGGTGACGGTGCCGCCCATGCCGACCGCGCCGAGCCGCGCGTGATGGCTGCCGAGGTCGGCGGCGAGCGCGACGCCTCCGTGCGCGGCGACCCGCAGCAGCCGGGGCCTGCGGCCGCCGCGCGAGGCGCCCTCGCCCGACTCGCTGAGCAGTCCGGCGTCGACGAGCTCCTGCACGCGCAGGGAGACCGTCGAGGGGGCGAGGCCCAGCTCGCGCACGAGATCGGCCCGGGACGTGGCCGCCCCCGAGGAGACCAGGTGCACGATGTGCTGTGCCGATCCCGGCTCGCCGAGTGGTGTTCCGGTCATGACGCCCCCAGTTACTTGCTTCAGCCCGCTCGACTTACTTCGAGTTGTTCGGCTTGTTCATTCGACAAGTAGGCGAACACTAGAAGCTGACGAACCAAGTTGGCTACCCTCGCCACCTTTTCCACTTCTTGCCGAATGAACCTATTGACTTGTTTTTCGCGCCCGGCCTAGCGTTCGGGCGCCGCCCCGTCGTTCTCCGGCACGGGCCGGCCCCGTCCCCTTGGAGGCCCATCGCCATGCGCTCATTCAGGTCCGCGGCGGCCGCGCTGCTCGTCCTCGCGGCGGCCCTCACCGGCTGCACCCGCGAGGGCGGCCGCATCGACATGGGTCCCACCGGCGGTACGCCCGTCGAGGGCGGCACGGCGACGATGGCGCTGCCGCCCGCCGCTACACCCAACTGGATCTTCCCGATCGGCGCGCCGGGCTACGGCGGCTCCTACAACTACGGCATCCTCTCCCTGCTGTTCACGCCGGTGTACGACGCCGTGCAGGACGAGGCGAAGGGCGAGCTGACCACGCACGGTCCCGGCACGCTGGGCCTGGAGCCCGAGTACAGCGACGGCAACAAGACGGTGACCGTGCCGCTGCGCGAGGGCGTCGAGTGGTCCGACGGGAAGCCGGTCACGGCCCGCGACCTGGAGTTCTGGTTCCATCTGGTCAAGGCCAACAAGGCGGAGTGGGGCGCCTATTCGGTCGGTGCGATGCCGGACAACGTCAAGCGGTTCGAGACGCTCGACGACCACACCGTGCGGCTGCACCTGACGCGCGCGTACAACCCGGACTGGTTCACGGCCAACCAGCTCACCCTGCTGCGGGCGCTCCCCCAGCACGCCTGGGACGCGAAGACCGACGGCGGGCGGATCGGCGACTGGGACCGCACCCCGGCAGGCGCCAAGGCGGTGTTCGCGCGCCTGACGAAGCACGCCAAGAGCCTCGGCTCGTACGGCACCGACCCGCTCTGGAAGACGGTCAACGGGCCGTGGAAGCTGGCCGGTTGGCGGGACAGCGGGCAGGTCACCATCGTGCCGAACGAAAAGTTCACCGGCCCGGAGTCGGAGCGCCCGCACCTGGACAAGGTGGTCTTCAAACCGTTCACGACGGCCGACTCCGAGTACAACGTGCTGCGTTCGGGCGGCGTCGACTACGGCTACATCCCGCCGTCCGTGATGGCACAGAAGGAGAAGTTCCAGGAGAAGGGGTACCGCGTCGATCCGTGGGAGGGCTGGGCGGCGACGTACATCGTCTACAACTTCAATTCCACGCGCGGCGGACCGATGATGGGCCGGCTCTACATCCGCCAGGCCATGCAGCACCTCGTCGACCAGAAGGCGATGAGCGACGTCATCTGGCAGGGCAGCGCGACACCGACGCTCGGGCCGGTGCCGGTGACGCCGAAGAGCCAGTACCTGTCCCGGGAGATGGAGAAGAACAAGTACCCGTTCTCCGTCGCCAAGGCCCGGCGGCTGCTGGCGGCCCACGGCTGGCGGACGAAGGACGGCACGGCACGCTGCGTACGCCCCGGCACGGGGCCCGGCGAGTGCGGCAAGGGCATCGCCGGGAACACCCCGCTCGAACTGACCCTGCTCTCCCAGTCCGGCTCCACCGAGACGACGAACATGATGCAGGAGCTCAAGTCGTCGCTCTCCAAAGCCGGCATCGACCTGACCGTGCGCCAGCAGCCGCTCAACTCGGTGCTCGGCAACTCCGTTCCCTGCAAGGCGAAGGACCCCGGCTGCGACTGGGACATGTCGTTCTTCGGGACGGCCGGCAGCTGGTACTACCCGCTCAACCCCAGCGGCGAGCAGCTCTTCTCGACGGGCGCCTCCGCCAATTTCGGCAACTACAGCGACAAGAAGGCCGACCGCATCCTGCGGGGCGTGCAGTACTCCCCCGACATGAAGGCAGTGCACGAGTACGGCGAGTACCTGGCCGAGCAACTGCCCGTGATGTGGATGCCGAACCCCGCGTACCAGGTCTCGGTGATCCGCAACGACCTGCGCGGCGTCTCGCAGAACCCGACCGTCACCTTCGCTCCCCAGCACTGGTACTACGTCAAGAAGAAGGGAGCCGAGAAGTGACCGGCAGCAACGGCCTCACCGGCTTCACCGGCTTTCTGGTCAAGCGGTTCCTCCAGGCCGTCGTCGTCCTCTTCCTCGTGTCGGTCATCGTCTTCGTTCTCCTGCACCTGCTGCCGGGCGGTCCCGCCCGCGCCATCCTCGGCCCGAAGGGCACACCGCAGCAGATCGAGCACTTCAACCACCAGCAGGGGTACGACCGTCCGCTGCCCGTGCAGTACGTGATGTATCTGAAGCGGCTGCTCACGGGAGACCTCGGCGAGTCCTTCAAGCTCAACTCGCCCGTACTCGACCTGCTGAAGCAGCGGCTGCCGAAGACGCTGCTGCTCACCGTCCTGTCCACTGTTCTCGCGGTCGTCATCGCGGTCCCGCTCGGACTGCTGCAGGCCGTGCGGCGCGGCAAGGCGTCCGACTACGTGCTGACGGGCCTCGCCTTCCTCCTGTACGCGACGCCGGTGTTCTTCCTCGGCCTCATCATGATCATCCTGTTCGCGCAGGTCATGCCCATCCTCCCGGCGGAGGCCCCGCAGGGCGAGACGATCGGTGAACTCCTCGGCGACTTCACCGGGCTGATCCTCCCGGTGGTCACCATGGCCTTCGGCATCGTCGCGATGTTCAGCCGCTACATGCGCTCGGCCGTACTCGACAACCTCACCGGGGAATACGTCCGTACGGCGATGGCCAAGGGCCAGTCGAGCCGCCGGATCATGGTCAGGCACGTCCTGCGCAACGCGCTGATCCCCCTCGCGACGCTCCTCGGCCTCTATCTGCCGACGCTGTTCAGCGGCGCCCTCGTCGTGGAGTCGATGTTCAACTACCCCGGTATGGGGCTGCTGTTCTGGAACGCCGCGCAGGGCTCCGACTTCCCCGTCCTGCTCGGTGTGACGCTCGTCGTCGGTGTCGCCACCGTCATCGGCTCGCTGCTCACCGACGTTCTGTACGCCGTCCTCGACCCCCGGATACGGAGCGTGGCATGAGTACCACCGTCGCACCCGCGGCCGCACCAGGCCATGAGGACGCCGCACGGGCCACGCCCTCGCTGGCCCGCCGCACGCTCCAGGTCTTCACCGGCAACAAGCTCGCCCTGACGGGTGTGGTGGTGCTGCTCCTGCTGCTGGCGTTCAGCTATCTCGGCCCGTGGTTGTACGACACCGAGCAGATCCACACCGATCTGTCGCAGGCGAACCTCCCGCCCGGCAGCCCCGGCCACCTCCTCGGCACCACCGACCTCGGCTACGACATGATCGGCCGGCTGATGGTCGCGGGGCGGACCTCCCTGGAGATCGGCCTCGCGGCAGGCCTCCTCGCCACCCTCTTCGGCACCGTCTACGGCGCGGTCGCCGGCTACTTCGGCGGCTGGGTCGACGCCGCGATGATGCGGATCACGGACGCGGCGCTCGCCATCCCGGCGATGTTCCTGCTCGTCGTGGTCGCCGCGATCGTCACCCCGAGCAAGGGCGTCCTCATCATGATCATCGCGTCGGTGGCGTGGCTGTCGCCGGCCCGCCTGGTGCGCGGGGAGGCGCTGGCGCTGCGCGACCGCGAGTACGTGCAGGCCATGCGGATGATGGGCGGCGGCGGCACGCGCGCGGTCTTCAAGCACATCGTGCCGAACGCGATCGGCACGGTCATCGTCAACTGCACGTTCCAGATCGCCGACGCGATCCTCTACGTCAGCTATCTCGCCTTCCTGGGCCTGAGCATCCCGCCGCCCTCGGCGGACTGGGGATCGATGCTGTCGGCCGGCATCACCTACACCCAGAACGGCTACTGGTGGCTGATCTTCCCGCCGGGCATCGCGATCGTGCTGGTCGTCGCCGCGTTCAACTTCATCGGCGACGGGCTGCGGGACGCGTTCGAAGTACGGCTGCGGAAGTGAGAGGGAGTACCGCGAAGATGACCGAACCCCTGCGCGCGGCCGAGCCCCGGCCCGCGACCGACCCCCTCCTCACCATCGAGGACCTGCACGTCGACATCGCCTCGCGCGAACGCACCGTGCACGCCCTCGACGGCGTCTCCCTGACCCTGGCCCCCGGTGAGGCCCTCGGCATCGTCGGCGAGTCCGGCTGCGGCAAGACGATGACCGCGCTGAGCATCCTCGGGCTGCTGCCGCCGGGCGGCGAGATCACCGGCGGCCGCGTCCTGTTCGACGGGCAGGACCTCGCCGCCGCTCCCGCGCCCGTCCTCCAGGACGTCCGAGGTGACGGCATCGGCATGGTCTTCCAGGACCCGCTGACCTCCCTCAACCCGACGATGACCATCGGCGCTCAGGTGGCGGAGCCGCTGCTCCTGCACCGCCCCGGCATCGGCGGGAAGGAGGCCCGGGCGCGCGCCCAGGAGATGCTGCGCCTCGTCGCCATGCCGCAGCCCGCCGAGCGCATGAAGGCCTACCCGCACCAGCTGTCGGGCGGCATGCGGCAGCGCGTGGCGATCGCCATGGCGCTGGTGTGCGAACCGAAGCTGCTGATCGCGGACGAGCCGACGACGGCCCTCGACGTGACGACGCAGCACCAGATCCTGGAGCTCGTCGACGACCTGCGCGCCCGGCTCGGCATGGCGATGATCCTGGTGACGCACGACCTCGGAGTGATAGCCAACCGGGTGGACCGGGTCGCGGTGATGTACGCGGGCCGGGTCGCCGAACAGGCCGACGTGCGCGACCTGTTCGCCCGGCCGCGCCACCGTTACACCGAGGCGCTGTTCGCGGCGCTGCCCGAGCGGGCCGCCGACAGCGGCACCGAACTGCACACCATCCCCGGCCTGCCGCCGAACCTGGTGGTGCGCCCCACGGGCTGCCGTTTCGCGCCGCGCTGTACCTTCGCGACGGACGAGTGCCGTGCCGGGGAACCGCCGCTCGCGGACGATGCCGTGCGCGGCGCGGCGCACCGGTTCGCGTGCTTCCACCCGGTGCCGGAGAAGGCCGCGTCCGAGGACGACGTGGTGACGCCGGCGGCCGTGCCCGCCACCGCCGCCCCCGGTGACGTGCTCCTCGAACTCGACTCGCTGGTGAAGGAGTTTCCGCTCAAGGGCGGCGCGTTCTCGCGGAGCCGGGGGACGGTGAGCGCGGTCGGCGGGGTGTCGCTGTCGGTCCGCAAGGGCGAGACGTTCGGCCTGGTCGGCGAGTCGGGCTGCGGGAAGACGACGCTCGGGCGGATCGTCGCGGGTCTGGAGGAGCCGACGGGCGGCGCGGTGCGCTTCGAGGGCGCCGATCCGTCACGGATGTCACGGGCGGAGCGGCGCGCGCACCGGCGGCGCGTCCAGCTGATGTTCCAGGACTCCACCGCCGCGATGGACCCGCGCATGCGGGTCGGCGAGATCCTCCGCGAACCGCTCGTCATCCAGCGCGCCGGCAACCGTCCCGAGCAGGAGAAGCTGATAGCCGGACTCCTCGACGCCGTCGGCCTGCCGCGCGGTGCCGTGTACCGCTATCCGCACGAGTTCTCCGGCGGCCAGCGTCAACGGCTCGGCCTGGCGCGGGCGTTGACGCTCTCCCCCAACCTGGTGGTCGCCGACGAACCGGTGTCCGCGCTCGACGTGTCCGTACAGGCGCAGATCCTCAACCTGATGCGGGAGCTGCAGCGCGAGCGCGGCCTGACCTATCTGTTCATCTCGCACGACCTGGCCGTCGTACGCCATCTGGCGGACACCGTCGGCGTGATGTACCTGGGCAAGCTGGTGGAGTCCGGCCCGGCCGCGCAGGTGTACGCGCATCCGCTGCACCCCTATACGCGGGGCCTCCTGGACACGGTCAACCTGCCCGACCCCGAGGCCGCGTCCGCCCCACGGCGCGCGCCCCTTCAGGGCGAGACCCCCTCCGCGGCCGAGCCCCCGTCCGGCTGCCGCTTCCGCACCCGCTGCCCCGTCGCCCAGGACATGTGCGCCACGACGGAACCGCGGGCCACTACCCCGAACGGGGCCGGACACGAGGTGGCCTGCCACTTCCCCCTGCCGGCCCCTCGGCTAGCGTCGACGACGTGAAACTCACCGAAGCCCTCACCCGGCGCCCGGTCGTCCTCGACGGCGGTCTGTCCAACCAGCTGGAGGCCGCCGGGCACGATCTGAGCGACGCCCTGTGGTCCGCGCGGCTGCTCGCCGACGAACCGGCGGCGATCGAGGCAGCCCATCGCGCGTACTACGAAGCGGGCGCCGAGGTCGCGATCACCGCCAGCTACCAGGCGACGTACGAGGGATTCGCGCGGCACGGAATCGACGCGGCGCGCACGCGCGAACTCCTCGCCCTCAGCGTGGAGTTGGCGCGGCGCGCAGGCGCCGGGCTCGGGCGTGAGGTGTGGGTGGCCGCGTCGGCCGGGCCCTATGGGGCGATGCTCGCCGACGGCTCGGAGTACCGGGGGCGGTACGGCCTCTCCGTGGACGCGCTGGAACGCTTCCACCGGCCGCGGCTCGAAACCCTCGCCGAGGCCGGGCCCGACATCCTCGCCCTGGAGACGGTCCCCGACGCCGACGAGGCACGGGCACTGCTGCGGGCGGTCCGCGGCCTGGGGGTGCCGGCCTGGCTGTCGTACAGCGTCGCGGGCACGCACACGCGCGCGGGACAGCCCCTGGCCGAGGCCTTCGCGCTCGCCGCCGATGTGGACGAGGTGGTCGCGGTCGGCGTGAACTGCTGCGATCCCGGGGACGCCGGCGCCGCGGTGGAGCTCGCCGCGCGGGTCACCGGGAAGCCGGTGGTCGTCTATCCGAACAGCGGTGAGACGTGGGACGCGGACGCCAGGGCCTGGCGGGGGCCCGCGCGGTTCGCAGCCGGGCAGGCCGCGAGGTGGCGGGCGGCGGGGGCGCGGCTGGTGGGCGGGTGCTGCCGGGTGGGTCCGGCGGCGATCGCGGAGGTCGCCGGGGAACTCGCGGGGCCTGGGCCGAAGGGCTGAAAACACGGCGCTGGCCTGCGGGAACGTGACGCCGGAGGGTGACTGTCAGTGGTGGGGTGCAGACTGACGGATACCTGAGACAACGACGTCGCGGAGGTGGCCACCATGGCCGAGGTACTTCTGACCGTAGGCACACGCAAGGGCCTCTTCATCGGCCGCAGGCGAGGCGGCGCCTGGGAGTTCGACGACAGCCCGTACTTCAACGCGCAGGCGGTGTACTCCGTCGCCATCGACACCCGCGGCTCCACCCCCCGGCTCCTCGTCGGCGGTGACAGCGCGCACTGGGGCCCCTCCGTCTTCCACTCCGACGACCTCGGGCGTACGTGGACGGAGCCGGCGAAGCCCGCCGTGAAGTTCCCCAAGGACACCGGGGCTTCGCTGGAGCGGGTGTGGCAGCTGCACCCGTCGGCCGCCGAGCCGGACGTGGTGTTCGCGGGCACGGAGCCCGCCGCGCTGTACCGCTCGGAGGACCGCGGCGAGTCCTTCTCGCTCGTCCGTCCTCTGTGGGAGCACCCCACCCGCTCCAAGTGGGTGCCGGGCGGTGGCGGAGAGGGCCTGCACACCGTGCTGACCGACGCCCGCGACGCCGGCGCGGTGACCGTCGCGGTGTCCACCGCCGGGGTGTTCCGCACCCTGGACGGCGGCTCGAGCTGGTCCCCGTCGAACAGCGGCGTGTCCGCGGTCTTCCTGCCCGAGCCGAACCCGGAGTTCGGCCAGTGCGTGCACAAGGTCGCGCGGGACGCCGCCGACCCGGACCGGCTGTATCTGCAGAACCACTGGGGGGTGTACCGCAGCGACGACGCGGGCGCGCACTGGACGGACATCGGCGAGGGCCTCCCGTCCACCTTCGGCTTCGCGGCCGTCGCCCACCCGCACCGCGGCGACACCGCGTATGTCTTCCCGATCACCGCGGACAGCGACCGCGTCCCCGCCGACCGCCACTGCCGTGTCTACCGCACCCAGGACGCGGGCAAGAGCTGGGAGCCGCTCAGCGCCGGCCTGCCCCAGGAGGACCACTACGGCGTGGTGCTGCGCGACGCCATGTCCAGTGACGACTGCGACCCGGCGGGCATCTACTTCGGCAATCGCAACGGGGAGGTGTTCGCGTCCGCGGACGACGGCGACAGCTGGCAGCAGCTCGCCTCGCACCTGCCGGACGTCCTCTGCGTACGGGCAGCGGCCATCGGTTGATCTCCCCCGCCGTTACGGCAGTAGGGTGACGCCGTGGCACCACGACCCTTGCATGAAATCGTCGAGTCCGGCTGGGCGAAGGCCCTGGAGCCGGTGGCCGAACGGATCGCCTCGATGGGGGACTTCCTGCGCGCGGAGATCGCCGCCGGGCGCACCTATCTCCCGTCGGGGGCGAACGTTCTGCGCGCCTTCCAGCAGCCCTTCGACGACGTCCGCGTCCTGATCGTCGGCCAGGACCCCTACCCCACGCCCGGTCACGCGGTGGGCCTGTCGTTCTCGGTCGCGCCCGACGTGCGGCCGCTGCCCGGCAGCCTCGTCAACATCTACCGCGAGATGAACAGCGACCTGGGCCTGCCCGCGCCGTCCAACGGTGACCTCACGCCCTGGACCGAGCAGGGCGTCCTGCTGCTCAACAGGGCACTCACCACCGCCCCGCGCAAGCCCGCCGCCCACCGCGGCAAGGGCTGGGAAGAGGTCACCGAGCAGGCCATACGGGCGCTGGCCGCCCGCGGGAAACCGCTGGTGTCGATCCTCTGGGGGCGGGACGCCCGCAATCTGCGGCCACTGCTCGGGCAGTTGCCTTCGGTGGAGTCCTCGCACCCCTCCCCCATGTCGGCGGACCGTGGCTTCTTCGGCTCGCGCCCCTTCAGCCGGGCCAACGACCTGCTGGTCCGGCAGGGGGCGCAGCCGGTGGACTGGCGGCTGCCGTGACACCCGGCGAGTGGGTACTGGGCGTCGACTCCGGCGGCTCCGGACTGCGGGCGGCGCTCCACGTGGCACACGGCACGGGCCGCGCCGGCCCGGTGCGCTCCTCGGGTCCCGTACGCACCGGTCCGCTCGGCATTGACGCCGGGCACTTCATGGAGCAACTCCTGCCACTTGCGCGGGGCTTGCTGGAAGCGTCGGGCGGCGGGCGGATCACGGCCGTCGCCGTCGGTGCGACGGGCATGGCGACCCTCGGTGACGACCTCCGCGCCGGACTGCCGGCGGCGCTCGCGCGGACGCTGGGGGTACGCCGCACGGCGCTCGCCGCGGACGCCGTCACCGCGTACGCGGGCGCGCTCGGCGACCGCCCCGGCGCGGTCGTCGCGGCGGGCACCGGCATGATCGCGACCGGCACCGACCTGACCGTGTGGCGCCGCGCCGACGGCTGGGGGCATCTGCTCGGCGACTGCGGCAGCGGTGCCTGGATCGGCCGCGCCGGACTCGAAGCGGCGATGCGGGCGCACGACGGCAGACGCGGCGGTTCGAAGGTGCTCCTCGCACGCGCCGAGGAGCTGTTCGGCCCGCTCGCCGGTCTGCCGGCCCGGCTCTATACCCGTACCGACCGGCCCGCGGTGCTCGCCTCCTTCGCGCCGGAGGTGGCCGGCTGTGCAGCGGACGACACGGTGGCGGGCGGCATCCTGCGGGCCGCGGCCCGCCACATCGCGGAGGCCGCGGCCGCCGTCTGCCCCTCCGCCGGCGCGTGCGAAGTCGCCCTCACCGGCGGCCTCTTCAAACTGGGCGAGCCCCTGCTCGCACCCCTGCGCGACGAACTGGCCGAGCAACTGCCGCACGCACGGCGCGTTCCCGCGGCCGGCGATCCGCTGGACGGCGCGCTGCGCATAGCGGCCGATGTCGCCGCGGACCGGCTGCGGCTGCCGCTCGACGCCGGCATGCTCTCCGTCCACAGCGAAGGCGACAGTTGACCTCTACGTAATTCATCAGACAAAAACGGACTTATACCGCCCACCTGCACCCTCCCCGAACAGGGATGGCCCGCAAGCCAGTAGCATGCGGGCGCATGAGCTCCCCCACTGGGCCCGCATCCGGCCTGCCTGTACGAATGCCGCGCCCCCGTCAGCCGGGCCGGCACCGCCGTCCGGAGCCCGTCGCGGCTCCTGAGGGCGCGCCCGCACTTGTTCTCGCCGTGCCGGGCACCCCCAGCACGTCCACGCGCGGCCTCGCCGAGGAAGTCGTGAGCATCGCCCGCTCCGAGCTGCCCGGTCTCGACGCCAGAATCGGTTACGTCGACGGTGAGGAGGACGCCACCGTCACGTCCTTCCCCGAGTTCCCCTCGCTGCGGTCCGTGCTCGCGCACGCGGCCGCCGAGCGCACCGCCCGCGTCGAGCGTGCCCGCGCCGCCGGCGCCGAGGTCGCCGACCCGGAAGGCCCCGTGGCCGTCGTCGTGCCGCTGCTCGCGGGACCCGACAGCGCGCTGATGCGCCGCATCCGGCAGGCCGTCATGGACAGCCGTGCCGCCGCCGAGCTGACGGACGTCCTCGGCCCCCACCCGCTGCTCGCCGAGGCGCTGCACGTGCGGCTCTCGGAGGCCGGGCTCGCCCGCGCCGACCGCGCCCGCCTGTTCACCGTGGCGACCGCCGCGGACGGCATCGTGCTGGCCACGGTCGGCGGCGAGGAGGCCGTGCAGGCCGCCGGGATCACCGGCATGCTGCTCGCCGCGCGCCTCGCCGTGCCGGTGATGGCCGCCGCGCTCGACGAGGAGGGCGCCATCGCCGCGATCGCCGAGCAGCTGCGCGGCTCGGGCTCGGCCCAGCTGGCGCTCGCGCCGTACCTGATCGGCCCGGAGCTCGACACCGCGCTGCTCGACGCGGCCGCGAAGGAAGCGGGCTGCTCCGTCGCCGAGCCGGTCGGCGCCTACCCGGCGATCGGCAAGCTGGCGCTCGCCAAGTACACGACGACGCTCGGCATCACACCCCAGCAGCCTTCGGGCACGCCTGTGCACTGAGCCGTTCCGTGGATACGCCGATGGGCCCGCCCCGATGTGGGGGCCGGGCCCATCGGCGTATCCGCCGTGCGGAGGGCCGCCCCAGCGGTCCCAGCAGCCTCAGCCGAAGATCACGCAGGAGGCGGCAGGCACCTCGATGGAGCCCGCCCGGCTCGGAACGCCCGTCTCCTGGTCGATGTCGAACCAGGTGACGTCTCCGGAGTGCTCGTTCGCCGCGTACAGGTGGCGGCCCGCCGGGTCGATGGCGAGGTCGCGGGGCCAGCGCCCGCCGCACGGCACGGTCGCCGTCAGCCGGGGCGCGTCGCCCGCCTCGTCCAGCGCGAGGACCGAGATGACGTCCGCGCCCGCGCCGCGCGTGGCGGTCCACAGGAACCGCCCGTCGGGCGCGACGACGACCTCCGAGGGGTACGCGTCGCCCTCCGGGGTCTCCGTGAGGACGGGCAGCTCACCGAGCGGCTCCAGCACGCCGTCGGCGGCGTCCCACGCGCAGACGGTGAGGGTGGGGCTGAGCTCGTTCAGGACGTACGCACGGTCGCCGCGCGGATGGAACACGAGGTGCCGCGGGCCGGAGCCCGGGCGCAGCGCGACCTCGCGCCGCAGGGTCAGCTCCCCGCCCGGCTCGCCACCCTCGAACGCGCAGACGCGCACGGAGTCCGTGCCGAGGTCGACACTGACCGCCCAGCGGCCGCTCGGGTCCGCGAGGACCTGGTGGGCGTGCGGGCTCTGCTGACGCTGCGGGTGCGGGCCCGAGCCGGTGTGCCGGAGCTCGCTCGCCGCCGCGGCGGCGAGGGTTCCGTCGGCGCTCAGCGGCACGGCGGTGACGCTGCCCGAGCGGTAGTTGGCGGCGAGTACGTGCCCGTCGTACAGCGCCAGGTGCGTGGGCGCCGAACCGACCGGCACGGGCGAACCCGCGAGCTCGGCCGTGTCCCCCGCGGTCCGGAAGGCGGCGAGGGCGCCGTCCGGGGTCTCGCTGACCGCGTAGAGCATGTCCCCGGAGGGCGCGAGGGCGAGGTAGGACGGGTCGGCGACCGCGTCCGTGGCGCCGAGTACGGTCAGCGCGCCGGTGTCCGGGGCGACGGCCGCGGTGACGACGCCCGGCCCTCCGGCCTTGCTGAAGGATCCGATGTACGCGCGCTCCGCCTGCCTGCCGACGACCACTGCCAGTCCCCTTTCGACCGGGGCGCCACGTCCGAGGCGCCGCTCGTGCGGCCGACGCTAGCAGCCGGTCTAGACCAGGCGGCGGGCAGGCAGGCCGGCTGTTGGACGCGGACCGCTCCCGCACGGCCCGCGTCCGTTGACCGCGGGATTACCCCGCGAGAGGTCTGATCCACCGTGTATGTGCCCGGTGCACATGCTCCCCCCACCCGGAGGGGGGGAGGGCGGGCAGGACGGCCCGGGGTGGCCCCGGAGCGTGCCGGGCGTGATGGTGGGCAGGTGGATCACGTGACTGACCCCGGCTTCTTCGCCCGCGGGTACGGGCCTCCGCCACGCGAGGGCCGTCCCGCCATGGTGCTCGTCCACGGACTCGGGCTCTCCGGGCGGTACTTCGTGCCACTGGCGCGTCGGCTGGCCGCGGGAGGGGCGAGCGTGGTGGTGCCGGACCTGCCCGGCAACGGCCGTTCCCGGGCCGCCGTGCGCCGCGCACCCGATGTCGGGCAGCTCGCCGACGCCCTGGCCCGCCGGTACCGGCGGCTGTCCCTGGGCCCGGGCCCGCTGGTGGCCAACTCGGTCGGCTGCCAGGTGGCCGCGGCCCTGGCCGCCCGCCACCCCCACCTGGTGAGTCACCTGGTGCTGACCGGTCCGGCGCTCGAACCGGGAGTCTCCGGCCGGCGCCAGTTCGGGCGCCTCGTCGCGGACGCGCCCAGGGAGCCCCTCGGGCTGCTCTCGCTGGCCGCGTTCGACTACCTGGTGACCGGCCCCCTGCGCTGCGCCGCCTCCTTCCGCCACTCGCTGCGGGACGCGGCCGAGTCATTCGAGGTGAACCTGGAGCGGGTCCGCGCGCCCACGCTCGTCGTACGGGGAGCGGGTGACACCATCGCCTCCGGCACGTGGGCCCGGCGCGTGGCGGGTCTGGTCGCCGACGGGCGCGCGGTGGACATCCCGGGCGCGGCGCACGCGGCCCACTACAGCGCGCCGGACGCCATGGCGGAACTGATCGGGAAGTTCACGGCGGGAGAGCCCGGATGAAGCGGATGAAGTCCTCGAAGGAGCCCGCCTCCGCACGGCCCGGCCACGGATCGTCCGAGCACACACCGTCCGGACACGCACCGTCCGGGCACCGGGAGCGCCCCTCCCCCTGGCTGCGTCTGCTGCCCGGCATCTCCCCCAAACGCCGGGGTTTCGTCCTGGCCTGGTGGGGGTTCGCGCTCACCTTCGGCGGGATGCGTCTGCTGACCTGGCTCATCCACATCGACGTGGCCGGGATCGGTGACATGCAGGCCGGCGGGGTGCACATCCACCACTACGTGTGGGGCATCGTGCTGCTCGCGGTCGTGGGCGCGGCGGGCCTGGCCGACCGCTCGGCGCGGGCCCGCGCCTGGATGGGTCTCGCCTACGGGGTGGGCCTGGCCCTCGTCGTCGACGAGGCGGCGCTGCTGATCAGCCTGGAAGACGTGTACTGGGACACCGAGGGCGGAGTCAGCATCGCCCTGGCCATCGCCGTGATCGCCGTCGCCGGCAGCGTCCTCGCGGTCACGCGGGGGCGGCGCGCGTCGAAGGACGATCCGGACGACGACGGGCCGGCGGGGCGGAACGGCTGAAGGCCGCCGCTAGGGCGTGTCTTTTGGATCGGTCCGGTCAGCCCGCGGTGTCTGGTGCGGTGCATCGCAAGGCGGAGCATCGCCCGCGGACTGGGTGTCCGTGGGTGATGCGACAACGCCGCGAGGCGCCGTGCCAGGCGTCGCGGGCCCGGGCTGATCCAAAAGACACGCCCTGAGCGGGGTCCACGTCGGCGTGGAGCATGTGGTGGTCCGAGTACGGGCTGTGCTCCACGCTGTGTTCGATCGGGGCGACGCCGCGCAGGAAGACGTAGTCGAACTTGAGGGCCCAGTCGGTGGTCGGCTCGCAGGTGGCGGCGGACGCGGGGCGGCACCGGGAGCCCGTGGCGTCGGACAGCTTCCACATCGGGGCGAGTTCGGGCGCGTCCGGCACGGCGTTGAAGTCGCCGAGCACGATGGCGCGGTCGTGCCGGGCGACGGCTTCGGCGAGTACGCCGGTCTGTTCCGCCCGGACCGCTTCCTGCTGTCGCTGGGCGAGGTGTGTGTTGAAGACCCGGACGGGGCGGCCGCCCACCAGCGTGGTGACGGCCATGTACCCGCGGTCCTCGGATCCGCCGTCGGGGTACTCCACCTTGACGGGGTCCGCCATCGGCGCCGCCGAGAGAATCGCCTGACCGAAGCCTCCCGGATGCCACGGCACTCCCCCGCAGCGGCCCCAGTCGCGCAGAACCGGCCCGTACTCGACGTGGTAGACGAGCCCGTAGAAGCGCTCCAGGTAGTCCCTGATCCGCTCGACGTCCCGCGTGCACGCCTCTTGCAGACCGATGACCTGGGGCGCGTACGTGGCGATCTCCGCAGCCCGGTCGACGTCGCTCTTCTCGCAGGGGTTGCAGATGTTCCACGTCATGACCCGGTTCGGTACGACGTCCTTGACGGCGTGCACGGGCAGTGGCCTGCCGATGGGGACACCGCTCGGCGCGCTGGGACCGACGAACACCATGCAGGCCACGGCCATGACCACCGCGAGCAACCCCGTACCCCGTCCGAGCACCAACGCCTCCCTACCCCGCATGGACACGACGTCCGACGTCTCCATGCATGAGGTTATGGGGTCAGCCGCCGGCCACCGGCGTGCGGGTCACCCGCTGCAACGGGGCCGCGAGTTCGACGAGGGATTTCTCCAGGCTGTGCAGGTGGGCGAGGGCAGGCTCCAGGACGGCGGCATGGTGCGGTTCGCCGGGGGCACCCGCGGCCCTCGGCGCCGGTTCCCGCGCCGTCAGGGACTCGACCGCGGCCTCGACGCGCCAGCACGCGGCGGCGAGCCGGGCGTCGTGGGACGCCTCCGGGTCCCCGGCGATGGACGCCAGCCCCCGGACCTCACGCGCGCAGTCGTCGAGCAGGGCGATCACCCTCAGGGCACGGCCCTTGCGTGCCCGCAGCGGACTGAGTGGATGCACGAGCGGAGCGAGGGACAGGCGCACCCGCCCCAGGATCGCCTCCAGTTCCGCGACCCGCGGAGCCGGGTCGGCGGACGTCGACCCGGCAAGCCGGGCCGCGGCTTCCGCGGTGCAGGCATGCACACACAGGAGCGCCCGCTCGACCCAGGCGTCGGTCGTGGAGTGGGTGGAGATGGGCAGGATGAGCAGCACGGCGAGCACGGCACCAAGGGCTCCGACACCGGTCTCGACCAGCCGCAGTCCGAGCAGGCTCGCGTCCAGCACCCCGAGAAGGCCGTACAGGGAGCCGGCAAGGACCGTCACCGAGAGCATCATCCAGGAGTAGGAGACGGCGGCCGTATAGAAGATGCCGAAGACGCTGATCGCGATGAGCAGCGCGCTCGGAACGGGCGCACCGTCCAGCGGCACGACGAGCACAAGGCCGGCGCCGATCCCGACGAACGTTCCGAGCACCCTGCGGAAGCCGCGGACGAGCGTCTCGCCCCGCGATGTGGTGTTCACGAAGACCCACCAGGTGGCCCCCACCGCCCAGTACCAGCGGTCACCGGATATCGCCTGCCCCACGGCGAGCGCGAAAGCGCCGCCTATCGTGGCCTGCACCGCCTGCCGGGTGGTCGCCCGCGCCAGCCCTTCGCCGCTCGGCGGGGCGGGCACGGCGGCAACGGGCACCCCGCGCTCGTAGCACCAGAGCCCGAAGCGGACCGTGGAGGAAGCGGCCAAGGAGAAGAGGACCGCCGCGTAAAGCTGGGGAAGCTGTTCCAGCTCGGCGTGGAGGAACTGCGTGCTGAAGAACATCATGAAGGCGAACACGCCGAGCGAGTGGCCGCGCGGCCCCCACCGCCGGGCGTACACGCCGACGCCCATGACGGCCAGGAAGGCGACGTCCCGGGCCACCGGATAGTCGTGCAGCCCCGCCGCGAGGGCGAGCACGGGGAAGCCGACGACGGGCAGGAGCGCGGTGGTGACCGCCTGGCCTCGCACGGTCGGGTCCGTCACCGTGAAGAGCGCGAGCAGCGCGGCGAGCCCACCGGTGATCGCCGCGGCGAGCGAATGCCCCGCCACGCCGCACACGACCACGGCCAGCGTGATGCCCAGGACCGCCCGCGACGCGAACCGCAACCGCGCCCGCCCCGGATCCGGCGCCACGAACACCCTCTTCAGCACGGCTTCCCGCCCCTTCCGCCCAGCTCGACCTGCCCGCATGAAAAAGGCGCCGCGGAGATCCGCAGCGCCATCGACAGACCCATCACACCATCTGGTGGCCTCCTGGCTCAACCGACACCCTCACCACTGGGCCAATGGATCAGCGGCGTGCCGCCGAGCTGGACCACGGGCAGGCCAATGGACCACGGCAGGAGCTTCACACCCGCCGGCGCAGTCCGACGGGGTCGAGGGTCAGGTACAGGCCCGCCGACGCCTGATCGGGGCGTGTGGGCAGGGGGAGCATGTGGCTGGTGCCGTGGCCGCCCAGGCCCTGGGGGCGGTGGCCGTCGACGGGGTGGCGGGTGAGCCGGTCGAAGAGGCGGGCGGTGGCCTCGTCCTGTGCGTCGCCGAGGTCCTCGGCGCCGGTCACGATGTTGAGGAACGACTCGTGCAGGCGCAGCCCCCGCTGGTCGCGGTGGCTGAGGGACTGCGCCCTGCGGAAGTAGGCATCGCGGCCGTCGTGGATCCGGTAGAAGGCGCCGACGAGGATGAGCAGACGTTCGTAGGCGTGCCGGTAGGCGGTGCGGTAGAAGCGCTGGGCCGCGGCTTCGTCGAGCTCTCCGCGCAGGACGCTGCCGATCGCGGCGGCGGAGAGCAGGCCGCTGTACATGGCCAGGTGGACCCCCGTCGAGAGCAGGGGGTCGAGGAAGCAGGCGGCGTCCCCGGCCAGGTAGTACCCGGGGCCGCAGAACTCCTCCGCCACGTAGGAGTAGTCGCTCTCCACCTTGAGCCCGGAGACCCGTTCCGCCCCGTTCAGCATGCGGCCGAGGAGCGGGCACCGGGTGAGGGCCTCCTCGTAGACGCCGTCGAGGGAGCCGTGCCGCTGCCTGGCGCGGTTGAAGGAACGCTTGTCCGTCACCAGGCCGACGCTGAGGGTGCCGTCGTGCAGAGGAATGGCCCAGAACCATCCGTTGTCGGGAAGGGAGAAGACACCGATCGCCCCTTCGGGCGTGCCCTCCAACGGTGCGGCCCCGCGCCAGTAGCCCCAGGCGGCCACGTTGCGGAACACGTCGTGGAAGCGGCGCGTACGCAACTGCCGTGCCGCGAGGAGGCCGTTGCGGCCGGAGGCGTCGACGAGGCAGCGGAAGGACGTCTGCCCGTCGCGGCCGGACGGGGAAGAGGTCCAGGTGGCCGAGGTCGCCCGCTCGCCGGTGAATTCGACGCGGCGTACGCGAGTCTCCTCGCGCACCTCGACCCCCTGCTCGCGGGCGTGCTCCAGCAGCAGACGGTCGAACTCTGAGCGGATGACCTGGAAGCTGTAGGTGGCGGGCCGGTCGGGAGTGTCGAACCGCAGTTGCCACTCCTGACCGCTCCAGCCGTAGAACGCTCCGGTCTTGCGGATGAACCCGTGCCGCTCGACCAGGTCACGGGCGCCCAGCACGTCGAGGACGGGCAGCAGGGAGGGCAGCAGCGACTCCCCGATGTGGTAGCGGGGAAAGCGGTCCCGCTCCAGGAGCGTCACCTCGAAGCCCTGCCGGGCCAGCACGGTGGCCGCGGTCGAGCCCGCAGGACCGCCTCCGGTGACCAGTACCTGCGTCCGCTCCCGCTGCGCCCGCTCCACGCGTGTCGGCTCCACGTCCAGCCCCTCGTCCGCCGGTCACCATGTCCAGTAGAGACGGAGGCGCCACCGCCGGGCAAGAGGTGTCAGAGCCTGCGGCCCGTTCCCGTCGTTCGGGCGGGGCGGGAGAGCAGCAGCAGGCTGTGTGGGGCCATGGAGACCTCGCCGGACGCCTTGTGTTCGACCTCGTCCGCGATCCCCTCCGGGTCGGAGGTGTCGATGCGGGCCGTCCAGCGCTCGCCGTACGTGGCGTCCGGCAGGTCGAAGACGATCGGCTCCTGGTGGCTGTTGACCAGGAGGAGGAACGAGTCGTCGACCACGGGTCTTCCCTGGGCGTCGGGTTCCGCGATGGCGTCGCCGTTGAGGAAGACGCCGACGGCGTGCGCGTCGGGCCACTGCCAGTCCTCGTCCGTCATCTCGCGCGCGTCGGGCCGCAGCCAGACCAGGTCGGGCAGCGGCTGGTCCTCGTGTGTCGCGGTGTCGCCCCGGAAGAAGCGGCGGCGGCGCAGCACGGGGTGGGCGAGGCGGAGCCGGATGGCGCGGCGGGTGAAGTCGATCAGCTCGCGCTGCGCGGCGGTGAGGTCCCAGTCGATCCAGGAGAGCTCGCTGTCCTGGCAGTAGGCGTTGTTGTTGCCCTGCTGGCTGCGGCCGAGTTCGTCGCCGTGGGCGAGCATGGGGATGCCTTGCGAGAGCATGAGCGTGGCGAGGAAGTTGCGCTGCTGGCGTGCGCGGAGTTCGAGGACCGCCTCGTCGGTGGTGGGCCCTTCGGCACCGCAGTTCCACGAGCGGTTGTCGCTCTCGCCGTCCTGGTTGTCCTCGAGGTTGGCCTCATTGTGCTTCTCGTTGTACGAGACCAGGTCGCGCAGGGTGAATCCGTCGTGCGCGGTGACGAAGTTGACGCTGGCGCGCGGGCGGCGGCGGTCGTGCTGGTACAGGTCGGAGGAGCCGGTCAGCCGCGACGCGAACTCGGCGAGCGAGTGGTCGGCGCCGCGCCAGAAGTCCCGTACGGAGTCGCGGTACTTGCCGTTCCACTCCGACCAGAGCGGCGGGAAGTTGCCGACCTGGTATCCGCCGTCGCCGACGTCCCAGGGCTCGGCGATGAGTTTGACGCGGCTGACCACGGGGTCCTGCTGGACCAGGTCGAAGAAGGCCGAAAGACGGTCCACGTCGTGGAACTGCCGCGCGAGCGTGGCCGCGAGGTCGAAGCGGAAGCCGTCGACGTGCATCTCGCTGACCCAGTACCGCAGCGAGTCCATGATGAGCTGCAGGACGTTGGGGTGGCGCATCAGCAGGCTGTTGCCGGTGCCGGTGGTGTCGAAGTAGTGCGCGGGATCGTCTTCCGCGAGGCGGTAGTACGACGCGTTGTCGATGCCCCGGAAGGCGAGCGTGGGCCCGTTCTCGTTCCCCTCCGCCGTGTGGTTGTAGACCACGTCGAGGATCACTTCGAGCCCGGCCCGGTGCAGCGCCTTGACCATGGACTTGAACTCGGTGACCTGCTCGCCGCGCGAGCCGTGCGCCGCGTAGGCGTTGTGCGGGGCGAAGAAGCCGATGGAGGTGTACCCCCAGTAGTTGGACAGGCCCCGGTCGCGCAGGAAGCCGTCCTGGACGTACTGGTGGACCGGCATCAGCTCGACCGCGGTCACGCCCAGGGACGTGAGGTGGTCGATGACCGGCTCCGTCGCGAGGCCCGCGTAGGTGCCCCGCAGTTCGGCGGGCACGTCGGGGTGCGTGCGCGTCAGTCCCCGTACGTGCGTCTCGTACACGACCGTCTCGGCGTACGGGCGGCGCGGCGGTCTGTCGTCCTCCCAGGGGAAGGACGGGTCGGTCACCACGGAGAGCGGGGTGTGCCCGGCGCTGTCGGCGGGGTCAGGACCGTGGGCCGCGCGTTCGAAGAGAGAGGCGTGGTTGTCCGTCTGCCCCTCGATGGCCCTGGCGTACGGGTCGAGGAGCAGCTTGGCGGGGTTGCAGCGGTGGCCCGCGGCGGGGTCCCAGGGGCCGTGCACCCGGTAGCCGTAACGCCGGCCCGGACCGACCCCCGGCAGATAGCAGTGCCAGACGAAGCCGTCGACTTCGGTGAGGGTGATGCTCCGGTGTGTGCCGTCGTCGTCGATGAGGACGAGGTCGACCCGGTCGGCCACCTCGCTGAACAGGGCGAAGTTGGTTCCTTCACCGTCATAGGTGGCACCGAGGGGGAAAGGGGCACCGGTCCAGATGCGCACGCAACTGCCTCCGTACGGATGGGCTTGGGTCGGGCGGCTGAAAGGGGGGCGGGCGTGTCGGATGTGTCGGGTCGGTGTGGCGGGTCGGGTGTGCCGGTGTGGGTGTGCCTCGCGTGGCCGCGGCCGCTCACTCGGGCAGCCGCGGCCGGCACATCGCCTCACGACGGGTCGGGCGTTCACGCGTGACGTACGTTCACGCCACCCATGCGTGACCGGCGTTCACACAGCGGGCTCCGGCTCCAACTCCGGCTCCGGCACGGGCTCCCGCTCCGGCACGGCCTCACCCGCTGCCACCATCCTCGTCCGGAACTCGTCCGGCCGCAGCGCGCGGGCGCTCGGCGAGACCGGGGCGGCCACAGCGACCGGGACGGGAAGCTCCGCTTCGCTCGCGTTGGCGAGCACGGCGTGGCGCACCTCGCGCGGCAGCTCCAGCTCCTCGCGCAGGTCGGGGGCGGGCGCCGCCGGGGCCAGCGGGGCGCGTTCGGGCGCCCGGGCACGGCGGGAGAACCAGATGATCTTGCCGTTGGTCGCGGGGAAACTGCCCCAGCCGTCGCTCAACGCGGCGATCTGCGTCAGACAGCCCTGCGGCCCGTAATGCCGCTCGGGCAGGTCGCGGTTGTTGTCCGACACCGCGGTGATGAGGTGCTGCCCGCTCCACCACATCTCCACGACGGTGTTCTTGTCGTCTCCGTACTCATCGATCTCCCGGAGCAGCACTCCGGTGCAGTGGCAGACGGATTCGACGAGAACCTCCAGCCCCCAGTGCCGGAGATGCGCGGTCAGAATGCGTCTGACCTGGTCGATCCTCTCCGAGCTGACCTCGACATCGAGGTGGTAGTAGCAGGGGATCGCGGATTTCATTGCTCTTGGCTCCTCTCGGCGAAGCTGTTCGCTCCGCCTCGGCCTGACTGACCGAGCCCCGAACACGAAGCGTGAGCACTGATCGCTTCTGAGTCAGTCTCAGCCTGCGAGCACTACTCCATCCGCGCAACACGAGACGGCGCCCGAACGGTAGTTGAATACCCAACAGGACGCTGGGTGCTCATACGTGCACGATGAGTCAGAAGGTTTCGCGGAGACGAGAAGGTGACCAGCTTGATGCTGCTGCCCGCCAGAGCCGAGGTCGCCCGGCATCTGCGTCAGTACCGGTCGTGGGAGCGGCGGCTGCTCGCCCATCCGGCCGACCTCGCCGTGCGCATGCGGTTCGAGGACACGGCGTACACGCTGTGTGTGCTGATGGGTGAGCCCAAGGCGCGGTTGGCGGCTGACGCCGCCGAGCTCTATCTGCGGCCACGAGCCACGCGCCGGCGGAAGCCGCCCCCGGTTCCCCGGGGCCTGTGACGACGCGCGGCACCTGCGAGACGGACCGAACTGCACGAAAGCCCGGCGGAGGAGGGACCGATGACGTCAGCTCCACAGACGAGCCCTGATCCCGCCGCCGTGACCGTGCCGGTCCTGGACGTGCAGCCGGTCGTCGACCGCGGCCGGCGCCCCGCGAAGGCGGTCCCCGGCGAGACCTTCCGGGTCACGGCCACCGTCTTCGGCGAGGGCCACGCGGCGGTCGGTGCCAATGTCGTCCTGCTCGGCCCGGACGGCCGCCGCGGGCCGTGGACGCCGATGCGTGAACTCGGCCCGGGCAGCGACAGGTGGGGCGCGGACGTCACTCCGGACGCCGAGGGGCACTGGACGTACCACGTGGAGGCCTGGGCGGATCCCGTGCGGGACTGGCGGCGCTCCGCCGAGATCAAGGTCCCGGCCGGTATCGACGCCGGGCTGATGCTCGAAGAGGGCGCGCTGCTGTACGAGCGTGCGGCGCGCGGAGTTCCGAAGGGTGCGGAACAGCGGGTGCTGCTGGCCGCGGCCGGAGCGCTGCAGGACGAACTGCGGTCTCCGGCGGCGCGGCTGGCGGCGGCGCTCGCTCCGGAGGTGGAGGCGGTGCTCGCGCGCCACCCCCTGCGTGACCGGCTCTCCCGCTCGCCCGGGTTCCCCCTCTTGGTGGAACGGCAGCGGGCTCTTTTCGGGTCCTGGTACGAGTTCTTCCCCCGCTCGGAGGGTGCCGTCGTCGAGGAGGGGGAGCCGCCCGTCTCCGGGACTTTGCGGACCGCCGCCGAACGGCTGCCCGCCATCGCGGAGATGGGCTTCGACGTCGTCTATCTGCCGCCGATCCACCCCATCGGCTCCACCTTCCGCAAAGGGCCCGACAACACCCTCTCCTCAGGACCGCACGACGTCGGTGTGCCCTGGGCGATCGGTTCCCCGGAGGGCGGTCACGACGCGGTCCACCCGGATCTCGGGACGCTCGACGACTTCGACGCGTTCGTGCGCCGGGCCGGTGAGCTCGGCCTGGAGATCGCCCTCGACTTCGCGTTGCAGTGCTCCCCCGACCACCCCTGGGTGGAGAAGCACCCGGAATGGTTCGCGCACCGCCCGGACGGCTCCATCGCGTACGCCGAGAATCCGCCGAAGAAGTACCAGGACATCTATCCCATCGCCTTCGACGAGGACATGCCGGGGCTGATCGCGGAGACCGTGCGGCTGCTGCGGTTCTGGATGGGCCACGGTGTACGCGTCTTCCGCGTCGACAATCCGCACACCAAGCCCGTCGTCTTCTGGGAGCGGGTCATCGCCGAGGTCAACGGCACCGATCCCGACGTCATCTTCCTCGCCGAGGCGTTCACCCGGCCCGCGATGATGCGGACGCTCGCGGCCATCGGTTTCCAGCAGTCGTACACCTACTTCACCTGGCGCAACACCAAGCAGGAGATCACGGAGTATCTCACCGAACTCTCCGGTGAGACCGGGCACTTCCTGCGCCCGAACTTCTTCGTGAACACCCCCGACATCCTGCCGGGCTACCTCCAAAAGGGTGGCAGGACCGCCTTCGAGGTGCGGGCCGTGCTCGCCGCCACGCTCGCGCCGAGCTGGGGCATGTACGCCGGGTACGAACTGTGCGAGAACACCCCGGCGCGCCCGGACTGCGAGGACTACCTGCACTCGGAGAAGTACGAACTGCGCCCGCGCGACTGGGAGGCCGCCGCCCGGGAAGGCCGCTCGATCGCGCCCCTGATCACGGAGCTCAACCGGATCAGGCGCGGCCATCCCGCCCTGCGACTGCTGCGGAACCTCCGATTCCACGAGGCCGACAACGACGCGGTCATCGTCTACAGCAAGCGCGAGGGCCAGGACACGGTCCTGGTGGTCGTGAACCTCGACCCCCACCACACCCAGGAGGCCACGGTCACGCTGGACATGCCGCAACTCGGCCTCGAAAGGGACGGCTCCGTGCCGGTGCGCGACGAGCTCACCGGCGAGACCTACCACTGGGGCAGGGCCAACTACGTGCGCCTCGAACCGGGCCGCGCCCCCGCGCACAT
>NZ_JBJDPY010000028.1:64241-81291 GCF_044903205.1 Streptomyces sp. NPDC029674 | reverse complement strand
TTCATCCCGTCGATGTTGAGCAGGTGCACGCCGTCGGCCTGCTTCTTCGCAAAGGTCTGCACGCACTCGGAGCCGGAAGCCACCGGGTTGAGGCCATCCTCGCTCTTGGGCTGGCCGGCGCTGTTGTACGAGGCGTTGAACGCGAACTCGTCGCAGTTGGGCTTGTCGGTCGCATCCTGCATCGCGCCCAGGTCGCCGTACTTGTTGGCCCAGCTGTCTTCGTCGCAGACCACGGCGCGGTTCTTGCCGTTGCGGCCACCTGGCAGGTAGTAGAGCGGCGTGTTACGGGTCTTCACGCCCATGGTGTTCGGCAGCTTCTCCTGCAGCAGCCAGGCGTGTGCTGCGGCCTGCGGGAACTTGGCCGCGTTGAACGTGTACGTGGGGGCGACGTTGACGAAGATGCAGCCGCTCTTGCCGAAGGTCTTCTTCGTGTCGCAGCGGATCATTTCGAGGTCGGACGGGTCGTCCATGCCCCACTGGTAGCCGACGTCCTGGAGGCCGGGCATGTTGCCGGCCTGGAGGATTCCGTCGATGCGGAAGTCGGTGCGGAAGTCGAAGGTCCGCTCCTTCTCTGTGTCGTCCCAGGTGAACGTGGTCTTGAGGTTGGCTTCGTGGGTGTCGGCGGCCGACGTCCACAGCGGCTTGCCGTCCCAGTCCTCATACGGCGCCTTGCCGGGGTCCTTGCACTGCGTATGGCCGGTGCAGAACTGGTCCTTCATGACCATCTCGATGGCCCGGAACAGCGGCGAGATGAGGACGGGCTTGATGTTGACGCGCTGCGTCCAGGTGGTGGTGCCGTCCAGCGAGATTTCGCGGGTCATGCTGAAGTACGCGGTGGCGTACGGCTTGCCGTCCATCTTGTAGTAGGCGGGGAGCGTCTTGCTCTCGCACTCGACAGTGCGGGTCGCGAAGGCGGCCCTGCTCTGACCCGATGGGTTGGTGGCGCACCAGTCGGTCATGCCATTGGCGGCTCGGGGTCCCGGCGCGCGTGCGGCCTTCTCCTTGACCCGCTTCTGCTGTTCCTTCAGCTTCTGCTGGACCTCGGGGGGCAGTTCGTCGAACGTGAGGGACGGGCCGAAGCATGCCTGGGCGCCGTTCTTGTCGACCGGGCCGCACTGCTCCTTGAGCGGGGTCTTCCTCGCCGTCGGGCTGTTGGAGACGGGGGCTCCGAGGGGTCGGGTGATCAGGCCGGTGGGGACCTGTGCCGACTGGTCCGGGTTCGGGCTGTTCGTATCCGGATCGGGGAGCTTGAGGTCGACGGAGTAATCGCCACCGCTGTTGGTGCCGTTTCCGCTGAACGCCACGCTGACGGCGTCGGATGCTCCGCCATCGTTGGCGGTGCGGACGTTCAGTGTGTGCGAGGCGCGGGCGACCGCGGAACGCAGGCCGGTGTCGGCGGAACGCAGACCGGTGTCGAACGTCACCGACGTCTTGCCGACGGCGTCAACGCGCTTCCACGCGGCACCGTCGAGCTGCCATTCCACCCACTTCGCCTTGTGGCCGGCGGGCAGGTTGACGGTGAACTCGCCCGGTTTACCGTTGTTGGCGACACTGGTCGGCTTGGCCGGCTTCTCCACGACCGGTACTGCGACCTTGAACTTGGACCACGGTGACCAGTCGGACTCGTACGCCTTGCCGTCGTAGGCGGAAGAGCGGACGAGGTAGGAGACGCCGTTCTTCAGTTTGCCCTTGGGGACGTCGACCGAGGTGGGCTTGCCGGAGGCCACGTATCCGGAAACGAGGACGCCGTACTGGTTGGTGTCGCTCAGGTTGACCTTGGAGACCGGCTTCCACGCGGCGTCTGCGGTCCAGACTTCGAACGTGGAGGTCGCGGTGTCGCCGTCCGGGTCGATGACCGTGTTACGCAGGGTGGGCGTTTCAGTGTTGGTCTGCCACACGCCGGAGGTCTGCGTGAACGGCGGCCCGACCTCGGGTCCCTTGGGGGTGTTCGGTATCCCGTTTGCGGCCCGCCCTGCTGCGCCGGGTGCGCCGAACACGTGGGGTGGTGTCGCCGACGGCTTCTCGTCGGCTGCGGTCGCGCTGACGGTGTCGAGGGCGATCGCCGTCTGTGCTCCGGTACCGAGGAGCGTTGCTATGGCTATGGTCATGGCTAGGGAGGTGCGCCTCATGGTGAAGGCGCCCGATACCCGGTACTTCACTTGCTGTGTTCCTGTTCGGTTGTCCTGATGTCGAACTTATGTCCGGCACCAGGCATGGGACTCTACCTCCTTGGTCTGGACCAACTCACGGTCGGGTGAACCACGGCAACTACCTGATCGCCGGGCAGCGTTCCTCGCATCTGCATGAGGTGTCGGAGCGTCTCGCCACGGGTGCCCCGCAGGCGGCAGGCTGGGTGAGCTGCGCAGGGCGGTCGCCCATCTCGCTCCCGCTGATCTGGTGGGCATCCCTGTCGCCATGGGCTATGCACGGGCCAGCGCGGCGTAGAGCGCGGCAGGCAGCTGCCTGAGAGCAGCTCGGCGGGCATGTCGAAGGAGGGGCAATGGCGGTCGTGAAAGCCGCCGTTAGGACGCCGCCGTTCAGGGGGGTGACGCCAGTATTGACGGCGACGACGGCACATAGAGGCACGCGTGATCGCTATCGTGGCTGAGCCGACCAACTGAAGGATTCAACAGCCAAGTTGATGGTCGACATCATCGCTGCGAGCTCTGTATAGGCTGGTGCGCGTGGATGTGGCGGGGTGTCTTGGGTGTGACCTTCTGACCGGGCGCCGGGAGCTGCCCGGGGGTGTTCTGCACGAGACTGCTGCGTGGGTGGTGAACCACGTGGTCGGTCCGATGAATCTCGGCACCTTGATCGTCGGTCCGCGCGAGCACGTCGTGGCCATCGCGGATCTCGACGACACGGCAGCGGCGGAACTCGGCCCTTTGCTGCGCGATACCGCTCGTGTCGTGGAGACGTTGTGCCGGCCCGAGCAGACCTACGTCTGTATGTGGTCGCATGGCCGCGACGCGCGCAAGCACCTGCACATCGCGGTCCAGCCGGTGACCGCCGAGGTGCGGGCCCGCTACGGCGGGCTGCGCTCCGAGCAGCTCCAGGCCCGGATGCTGGCCGACGGTAACGAGCCGGACATCACGGAGGTCGAGCACTTCTGCGAGCGGGCTCGCGAGCTATTCCGAGCGATCTCCAACAGCAGGGCCGAACACCACAACTGATCATCGCGGCCTCAACGTGAGGTTGGCAAAGGCTCAGTGTCGGCATCCGTGTAGCGAAGTAGCTGGTCAAGCGCGTCAGTGACGAGTCGAATCGGGCCTTGCGCGCCCCGCCCGAGCGGGGTTCCAGCACAGGTACCTGGCGGAAGCCTTCCGCCTTGCAGCACGCGGAGAGTTCGTCGAGCCCGACGTTCGAACTGTTCGAGCGCCAGCGTCCCTTCCCTGCGTTTCGCTCCAAGGGCCGGCTCTTCAGCTTGCGGCGCCCGTTCCGCGCCGCTGGAGGCGCTGACTGGGTATGTCGAAGGGCGTCTGCTCCTGGTGGGAGCCGACGCCCTTCGATCTGGTCCGCTCGTACTACCGTGTGCCGTGCTTGTCTTCTGCGCGCCGCGTCGGTCTCCGCGCCGCAGCGAGCCGCCTCGAACTCCGCGAACTGCTGAGCCACTCCCGAGCAGCTACTTCCCGATCGGCTCCTATGGGTTGGCAGGAGGGATCGGAGGAGGCGGCGTCCAGCCCGGCGGTGCCGACTCAACTAAAGGGTGTTGCAGAAGGCTCGGTTCCGGGCATTTTGCCGGTATGGGTGGGGTGTTGCGGGCTGAGCCGGTGTGGGTGGAGACGTTCACGGGCTTGCGTATGGGCCGGTTCGCGAGGCTGGTGAAGGTGGTGCGGGAACGGGGAGGGAACGGGCCCGGTGGTGGCCGGCCGTGGCACCTGCCGCTGGCGGACCGGGTTTTGCTGGTGGCGGTGTACTACCGCACGAACCTCACGATGCGGCAGCTCGCCCCGCTGTTCGGGATCTCTCCGGCGACGGTCTGCCGGGTCATCCAGCGCCTGCGGCCCTTACTCGCGCTGGAGCCGGCGCCGCAGCCCGTTGCGGACGTCGAGCGTTTGTGGATCGTGGACGGCACTCTCATTCCAGTCCGGGACCGGCAGGTCGGCGCTTCCTCCCGCAACTACCGCTTCTCGGCAAACGTGCAGGTCATCATCGACGCTGACACCCGCCTGGTCGTCGCCTCGGCTCGGCCGGCGCCCGGGAACAAGGCCGATGCCCACGTCTGGCGGGAGTCAGACCTGCCCGCCGCGGCAGCCGGGACGACGGTCATCGCGGACGGCGCCTACCTGGGCACCGGCCTGATCGTCCCGCATCGCCGACGAGCCGGACGCCCCCTCCTGCGCGGTCAGGAGGAAGACAACGCCGAACACCGCCGGGTCCGTGCCCGCGTCGAGCACACCTTCGCCCGCATGAAGAACTGGAAGATCCTCCGCGACTGCCGCCAGAGGGGCGACGGCCTCCACCACGCCGTCCAAGCCGTCGCCACCATGCACAACCTCGCCCTGGCAGGGTGAAACCGCAGGGCAAGTACAACTCCGGCCCACCCGAGCCCAACCTTCTGCAACACCCTTTAGGAGAAGGAGCACGGGCAGCGGCCGACGTAGGCGTCTGGGGCCAGCACGCACAGCTGGTCAGGTCGGTGTCAGCTCGCGTATTCGAGGCTCAATTCTGCGCCAGCAGCGCTACCTTGACGGCATGTCGACCCCGGACCCGCCCACCCCGTCGGGCGTCAGCCTCTGGCAGCGGCTGCGGAACCGGATGGGCGCGCGATCCTTCCTTAACCAGGCAGCGCACTGGCTCCTCACTGGAGCCCCCTGGTGGCTACTGACCTTCGGGCTGCTGTATGTGGCAGGGGGCACGTTCCTCGGATGGCGAGCAGCGTACGAAATTCTCGTCGGCCTGACGGCTCCAGGCCAGAGCGGGAACTCGGCTTTCGCCTATGTGTTGAGCCTGTCCGGTTGGCTGCTCGTGCCTGCGATCATCGGTGGCGCCGCGGGCTACTTTCTGGGCCGCCAGATTGATGCTCGTCGGCCGCTGTCAGAAGAGGAGGTCCACGAGCGGGTAGCAAACCCGGAGCAGCCCGCGACGCCGGAACCCGGCCGCGACAAGGGGCTCCGCATCCGCTCGCTCGTCGAGCTGGAGGCCGAGGGTGGGGAAGGGCGCCGATTTGCCGAGCGGTACGTCAATGGCCCGCACGCCAGGAACCGCGAGATGGCTGAGGAGCACTGGAGCACCACCGTTGAGTTCGTTGCGGACAACTGGGCGCGGCTTGAAGGCCTCACGCCCGCGGTAGCCGCAGCTGAGGCGGAACGGCTCGCGCGTGCAGCCGCATTCAACGCAGCCCAGCTGGACCGGTGCTTCGTGTGCGATCAAAACCGCCGCGTGTAGCGCTGACCGCTACGGTGGTCTCATGGCGCCCACGGAGTCGGCCGACCGGGTCGTCGAGCGGATGCTCGGCACCTCATTCCCGGAGGCCTCCTACAGCGTGATCCAAGACGCCGCTCGTGCCACAGCGGATGTCGCACTGCGCCGTGAGCCAACGGAAGCTGATGCGCGAGCCTTTGCGGCCCGCTTCCGGGGTCAGCTCCTGCCCGTCGAGGAACCGCCTATCGCGACGCCCCGCTCCGGGGGCACCCGTGAGCGCCGCCCCGACTCCAGGCGGCGCCCATGGTCGCCGTTCCGACGGCGCAGGGAGGAGGACGAACGGCGCGAGGCCCGCCGACAGGAGGCCTTGATCGCGGCTGGTCAGCGCCGCATGGAACTGTTGTCCCGGGCCATGAACGACCCGGACCTCGCAGAGACCGTGTTCCTTGGCGATGCTGGCCTCGGGGCACCCATGACACCAGAGCGCCGTCGCCAGTTCCTCTACGTGCGGGCGGTGTACGAAAACATGGTCCTGTCGTGGGCCACCGGCGCCGTGCCGTGGAAGGACCTGTTCGTGCAGGTGCGGGCCTTCCTGCAAAATCCCGTCGTACGGGACTACTGGTATGCCACCCGCGGTGAGCGGGCCGGCCTGACGGCCGACAGCCCGGAGGCAGAAGTAGCCCACATGATCGACAGCCTGGTCCAAGATCTCGAGGAAGCCGAATACGACGAGTGGTGGATCGTTGGGCGGCCCCCCGGCGAGCAGGACTTCTGACCGCAGGATCTCCATCTCGGCCAAAGACGGCGCGTGCCCCACAACGCACCAACCCCCGGCACGGATTACACGGGGTGCCAGGATGCAAGACCCCGCAGAGGACTCCAGACGGCATCGAGCCTTCTCCGCACGAGGCACAGAACGCCTTGGAATCGCAGGATCTGACACAGGCTCATACTGGCACTAACAAAAGCTGCTGATCATGAGACTGACGGCTCGTCTGTACGTAGGTGTGGGTATGGGAATCCGTCAGTCGCGGCCGTGGATCGTGTCGGACGAACTGTGGTCGCTGATCGAGCCGTTGCTGCCGAAGCCAGGTCCGAAGAAGGTAGAGGGCAGACCGCAGGTGCCGGACCGGCAGGCATTGTGCGGGATCTTGTTCGTTCTCTACACCGGTATCCAATGGGAGTACCTGCCGCAGGAGTTGGGTTTCGGCTCGGGGCATGACCTGCTGGCGGCGCCTGGCCGCCTGGAACGAGGCAGGCGTCTGGGACCAGCTACACGTCGCGCTGCTGAAGAAGCTGCGGTCGACCGACCAGTTGGACTGGTCGCGGGCGGTGATCGATTCCTCGCACGTGCGGGCCGCTCGGCGAGGCCCAAAAGTGGGCCCAGCCCGGTCGACCGTGCGCGGCCGGGCAGCAAGCACCACGTTCTCACCGACGGGCAGGGCATCCCGCTCGCGGTCTCGCTGACCGGCGGGCACCGCAACGACGTCACCCAACTTCTGCCTCTGCTCGACAAGATCCCGGCCGTGGCCGGTCTCGTTGGTCGGCCACGGCGTCGGCCGGACATGCTCTTCGCCGACCGCGGCTACGACCATGACAAGTACCGACGCCTGCTGCGAGCCCGCGGTATCCGCCCAGCGATCGCCGAACGCGGCCAGCCTCACGGCACCGGCCTGGGCATCTTTCGCTGGGTCGTGGAACGGACGATCTCCTGGCTGCACGGCTTCCGCCGCCTACGGATCCGCTGGGAACGACGCGACGACATCCACGAAGCCTTCCTCGGCCTCGCCGCCTGCCTCATCACCCACCGCCACGTCCAACGCCTTTGTTAGCACCTCTGAGCCCCTGGCACCGCCGGCGGGCGGTACCAGGGGCTCAGTCGTGACGGTGACCGTTCAGAGGACTCCGCGCGTGGCGCGGGTCAGGGGGCCCTGGCCACGCCTCACGTTGGCGCCTCCCAGTGCGTAGGCACCGGCCAGCATGGCGACGGCGCCGCTGCCGACGCCCATCGCGATCGCCTTGCGGTTCTTGAGCAGCGTCCACGTCGTCGTTGCCGCTTGGAGCGTCTTCCCCGGTACGGCGGACAGCAGTTCGCCCCCCGCCTTCGCCTTCGCCTTCGTTTTCGCACCGAGCGTGGCGCTCAGCGCCGCCGCGCCTTCTCCGGCCTCGGTGGCCGATGACTTGACGCCACGGGCCGCGGAGCCGGTCTTGGCGGCGGCTCCGGAGGTGGCCTTGGAAGCGGAACGGGCCGCGCTTCCCGTGGCCTTGGCGCTCTCCGCCTTGGACCGGTCGGCCTTGCCTTCCGTCGTGGCGTCACCTACAGGGCTGCTTCCGTTCTTCGCCGATTCACTCATACCCTCCGTCTGACCTTGTCTCGTTGTTCGAAACAAGCACGTATTCGCTTGGCGCTCATCGGCCCCATTCGGCCGCCAGACCCCATGTGTCCGGGGCCTCGCGCACCAGCGGTCGGACACCTGGCCCGGGCCGTCAGGTGATCACGGGAGGGAAGCCCGCAGGTGCCGCCACCGGGCTGACCGCCTGAGTCACCCTGTCCATCTGTACGTAGCTGGCGGTGTATTCGACACCTTCGGGTACGAGGTACTCCAGTTCGGCCGGGTTGTTCGACATCTGACCATAGGTGCGGACGGTAAAGGTCACGCCGTACCAGAAGGGTGCTCCCGCGTTGTTCTGCGCGTGGCGTGTGCAGGCGAGCAGCATCGCTTTCAGAGGCTCCTCGAACCTGCGGTTGAAGTTCTGGTTCGTACTGTTCGTCATGGGCGTCAGGTTGATCGAGACCCCGTGGCCGCCCAAGTTGTCGTTCCACAGGTGGCCTTTGATCCAGCCGTCGCCGTCCCGCTGGTTGAGCTCGTTGACGAGCGTGCATTCGGCGGCCCCCGGACGAGAACCCCCGTAGGTGTTCCCGGGCGCGTTGACACTCGGCCCCAAGGTGACCGCGACACTGGATCCGCCTGTGCGAGCCAGCGGCCCACCGTACGGGTTCACGGGGCCGAAAGCAGGAGTGCCCCACACCGGCGGGTGCCTGTCCCAAGCGAGGAGCGGCAGATTCCCGGTGGCACCCCGGGTGGCGACACGCTGCACCCGGACCTCCGCGGCAGCAGGTGCTCCGGTGGACCGGTCCTCCCCCACCGGCGACTTCCGCTGCACGGGCCCGCTCATCGCACGGGTGGCGTTGGCCTCGGCCTCACGCTCGAACCGGTCACCCGGATCGGAGACGCGAAGCCCCGCGCCGTTGTCAGTGCCGGCCACGGGCCCTTGACGTTGCTGGATGACGTGGGTGAGTTCGTGGGCGAGGGTGTGCTTGTCGCCGCCGCCGTCGCCGATGACGACGTGGTTGCCGGAGGTGTAGGCGCGGGCGCCGACCTCGGCGGCCGACGCTTTCGCGGCACTGCCGGTGTGCAGCCGGACGTCGGAGAAGTCCGTGCCGAGGCGGGCTTCCATGTCGGCGCGGGTGGACTCGTCGAGAGGCCGGCCGCCACTGCGGAGGACATCGTGGACGGCGGACCTCTGTACCTCCGGTACCGCCTGCTGGTGTCCGCAGCCCGCGCCGTGCTGGTGTTGTTCCTGCGCCCCGAGGTGGCCGGCCTGACGGAGCATCTGGACGACCGCGGCGTTCCCGGCCGTGCCCTGTAGTGCCACGAGCGCCTGGGGAGAGGTGCCCCCGGCGGCCGCGCCTTCGGGCGCCGGGGTGCGGGCCGGTGCCCGGCTGGACTTCTCGTCGGCGGGGCTGGGGTTCTCGCGGGTGCGCATGGGGCCTTCCGGGGAGACGGACTCGGGGTCCCCCCTGGATACGTGACGCGTGCCCCTCCGTGCCAGGTACTGATGGGCAGTGTTCGGTGTCTGAACAGGCAACGTGAGCGCCGCTCGCCCACCACTTTCCCTGCTTGCCCCGCTGATGGTCGGCGACCCGGGGCCGTCGTCCGGCGGGCGTGGCACCGGTCGCCCCGGGCAGCGGGAGGTTCAGGTCTCCACGGCTGACCGGCGCTCCGTGCCGCTCTCCCCGCGCAGTCGGCGGCGCAGTGCCGCGAACCGCGGGTGGCGCTCGCTGAGCTCCGCCGAGCGGCGGTCCAGCTCCTGCATCAGGCGCTCGGTGCGCTTGTCGAGGTCCTGCTCGTCCAGGATCCGGTCGACCTCGGCGAGCAGCGCGCCGTGCAACTGCCACTGCCTGGGGTGCTCCTGCACGTCCTCCAGCAGCATGTCGGCGACCCGGTTGCGGGCGGCCCGGCTCGCGGCCAGGGCGGCGGTCAGGCGCTCCTCGGCCTGCTCCGCGCTGCCGGCCACCTGAGTGGTGACCATCCGGGCGAAGCTCACCGTGGCCAATGCCTACGCCGCCCTCGTCAAGCCCCCATCAGAGCTGGACCCGTTGTCACGCTCGATGCTGGAGCACCGCGATGGACCTGCAGCGGCAGGAGACCGAAGCCGAAGGCATGCGCTACTGCCACGACAGCAGCCCCGACCAGTGGCACGCCGACGAACTGCCCTACTGCGAACCGTCAGCGGCCCCGCTGCCCGGCCAGCATCCTCGCAGAACCCCTGATGCGTGGTTGGGCAGCGGACTACTGCGGCGCGCCCCCTCCTGCGGACCATTGGCGTTCCACTCAGCACCACGGCGTGGACCAACCCCTCGCCGGACAAGGGTCAAACCTGGATCATCGACTACATCCACGAACCGCAAGTTCCCGCCCCCCCCTGCCTCACCAGGGGTACATCGATCTGCTCACCGCCCCGGAGTGCGGCCTGGCCATCACAGGTACCAGCCTGCACTGCTCCTGCGCCCGCTTCCCCGAATACACCACCGAATGCCGATTCAACGCCCGCGGCAGCACAGGACAGTTGGGCGCTCTCCAGGTGCAGTTCTCCCGCCCTATCGGCGGCAATCTGGAGCTCTACCAGGAAGAACCGGACGACTACGAGGCCCGGCGGAAGCTCTATCGCCCGATTCCCTCGCACCTGCTACGCGGTTCCGCCGAGACATTGGGGCTGCCGGACCTCATCCCGTAGATCGTGGATACCGGTCCCGGTCGGACCGCTGGCACCGCCGATGGACGGCGGCGGAGTGCCAGCCGTCGGCGGTCACCACGGGGCGACAAGTTGCGGGTTGGGCCGGGTCGGGTGGAGAGATTCACGGGCTTGCGGATCGACCGGTTGGCGAAGCTGGTGAACGTGGTGCGGGAGCGGGGTGGGAACGGCCCGGTGGTGGCCGTCCCTGGTGTCTGCCGTTGGCTGAGCGGGCGCTGCTGGCGGCGTACCGGGGCGAGTGCGGGGCTGGGGTACGACCATGCGGGGCGCCCGCTCGCTTCTATCCCGCCGGATGGCTCTGCGACGACCACCGGCCGTAGCCCACAGCACGGACTACCCGTGGGACAGCCCTACCTGCTCCCGATCGCTCCCACGACTTCTCACTATGCAACCGGCCCATGCCGCCGATGCCGTGGCCGCCAAGATCCGGACCATTTCCGGACCAACCCCGCGCGAAAGACTTGCAAAGCGCCGTTTTCCCTGGTCAGTCGGGGTGCAGCTGCTGTACCGCCAGCAGACGAAGAACCTGCTGGTACCCCAAACGCGTGGATCACCACTCTGCTCAACGCCTCCAACCCTCAAGCTCACGGCATCGACGTAATTCCACACCGCTTGCCGCGCGAAAGGCATCAGCCGGTCAAATCAGTATTCATTTCGCGGCTCCCCCGCATTCTGAGCGGCCCGCTGCCCCCCCTGCGTGTGACCAGACGTGAGCCTTCTCGCGTAAGGCCGCAGACCATATTTCGTCGCACATAAACGGGACCAAGCCCGCGGCGCCGCCGTGGGTCATGAACCAGTGCCCTCGATTAGTCAGTATCAGACGGTCGGTAAGCGAAGCCAAGTCGCTACTGCCGCTCGAGACGCGGGCGATCCTGGGCCTCCCACCAGCACACGCGTCAGAGGGCAGCTGATCTGATTACTCGTCAGTAAGGTCAGCAAAGGGTCAGCAAGCGTCCGATTAGACCTGGTCAAACGTGCCGACACATGCGAGTTGCAGCCCGCGTCTGCGACCGTCCCGTCGCAGCTCGACCGAGCACTCCCGACGCTCCCACCGCGAGAGGCCAACAACCTTCCCCCTACACATCGGTGACCATCAGCGCCAGACACATACCCCCTGGTCAGCGCACCCTCCCCCGCGGCTTAAGCGCCACCGGCGGAAGTTCCGGGGCGGGCAGTGGCGCGCCGTCGTAGCCCTTCACCTCGCCGAAGCGGGAGCCCGTCATCCAGTCGGTGCGGGCCGCCTCGATGTCCTCCTGGCTGCGGCCCACGAAGTTCCACCACATCACCAACTCCTCCTCGAAGGGCTCGCCGCCCAGGAGCATCAGGGCCGCGTCCGATTCCGCGCGCAGCGGGAGTTCGGTGCGGCCGCAGCCCAGGTAGAGCATCGAGCCGGGGAGCACTGGTACGTCGTCGACGTGGGCCTCGCCGGACATGGAGAGGACGGCGTACTCGAAGTCCGGTTCCAGCGGGAGGCGTACGTCTGTGCCGCCGGACAGCGCCAGGTCCGCGCCGACGATGGGGGTGTACGTCGTGCCTGGCGAGGTCGCTCCGTCCAGCGTGCCCAGGAGCAGGGTCGCGGTCAGGCCGGGGGCGGCGATCCGCGGCAGGTCCGCGTGGTGCTCGAAGTGCGGGGCCGTGTGCCGGTCGGTGTCGGGCAGGGCCACCCACAGCTGTGCGCCGTGGAGGAGGCGGGCGTGGGACTTCGGGCTCTCCTCGGAGTGGGAGATGGCCCGGCCCGAGGTCATCAGGCCCAGCTCGCGGGGGCGGATGGTCCGCAGGCTGCCCGTGGAGTCGCGGTGCAGCACCTGCCCGTCGTGCAGCCAGCTGACAGTCTGCAGGCCCATGTGCGGGTGGGGCGGCACCTGCATGCCGGGCTCGTCGGCGATGTCGTCGGGGCCGTAGTGGTCGACGAAGCACCAGGCGCCGACCATGCGGCGGCCGAGATTCGGCAGCAGGCGACGGACTTCCGTGGACTCGCCGAGCTTGACCCGGCGGGGGCTGAGGAGTTCCCGTACCGGTTCCGCGACGACGAACCCGCGACCGCCGCACAGGGTCGGAACCGCCTCGCGATCAAGATTGCTCATGCCGCACAACCTAGCCCCGAGGGGCGCGGGGCGGCAGGTGCCCGTACGCCACCGGCTCACGTGGCGGCGCAACGCAGTCAACGCAGTCGTGGAATATTCAACTACGTGGTGTCGTTTCAGGTCGCGAAGGAGGCAGACAAGTGAGGCGGACGATGGAGAGGGAGATGGGAATGGGGATGGAGACGGGTGTGGGCGTGGACGTGGCCTATTACGCGCACGGGACCGCGGCAGAGCGCTGGGAGCGTGCGCGGCAGTTCTTCGACGCCAAGGAGTACGCCACCGCGGCACGCATCCTCGACGCCCTGGCCGACGAGGTGCCCGAGCAGGTCGCCCCGCGGCTGCTGCTCGCCCGCGCCTACTACCACTCGGCGCAACTCGGGCGCGCCGAGGCGGCGTTGCGCAAGGTGCTCGACCTCGACCCGGTCGAGAGCTACGCCCGGCTCATGCTGGGCCGCACGCTGGAACGGCAGAACCGTCCGGACGACGCGGCACCCCATCTGCGTATGGCCGCCGCGCTGAACGGGGACTTCACGCAGGCGTGAAAACTAATGCGCATTAGTTCCGTCTCTCCCTAGCGATTCTCCGCGTCTCCCCGTAAGAATTGCGGCGACTTCGACCCAGGGGAGAGATGAGCATGAAGAGGCGCAGCGTCCTGCTCGCGGCACTGGCGTTCACCGCCACGTCGGGCGGTACGGCCATGGCGGCGGGGAAACCGGCGGCGGCGGGGAAACGTGTGGTCGTTTACTACCAGACGCAGTACGCGAACGGTACGTACGTCTCGCCGCTGGCCCTCACCCGGAACAACACCGGCGTGACGGACGTCCTGGTGGCCGCCGTGCATCTGAACGACCTCAACGGGCCTTATGCCCCGGTGCACGTGAACGACGACCCGCCACATGCGGCCAAGTACGACCGGATGTGGCGGGACCTCCGGACGCTGCGCGGCCAGGGCGTGAACGTGCTGGCGATGATCGGTGGCGCGGCGCCCGGCAGCTTCACTCGGCTCGACACCGAATTCGACACGTATTACCCGCTGTTGCGCGACTTCATCCGCGAGTACGAGCTGGACGGTGTCGACCTCGACGTCGAAGAGCGGATGTCGCTGGCGGGAATCGAGCGTGTCATCAGTGCGCTGCGCGCCGACTTCGGCAGTGATTTCCTGATTACGCTCGCGCCGGTGGGCAGCGCGTTGAGCGGTGGCGGGAATCTCTCCGGTTTCGACTACGACGCGCTCTACCGGAGCCGGGGCGGTGACATCGCCTGGTTCAACGCCCAGTTCTACAACGGCTGGGGTTCGATGAAGTCGACGTCCGATTACGACGCCATCATCTCCCGCGGGCTGATTCCGGCGAGCAAGGTGGTGGCGGGCACGCTGACCTCGCCGGCCAACGGCGGCAGCGGGTTCGTCGGCATGGCGACGCTCAAGTCGACGCTGCGCTCGCTCTCCGCGAAGCACCGCGGCTTCGGCGGCGTGGCCGGCTGGGAGTACTTCAACTCCGAGCCCGGCGGCACGGCGGCGCCCTGGAAGTGGGCGGCCGAGGTCTCCTCGGCGCTCAAGCGCTGAGGCCGGTGGTGAGCGGCGCGTCGCCGCTCACAGCCACAGGGCCTCGGCCGCGGCCACCCCCGCACAGGCCGCGCCGAGGCCCGCCGCCACGCTCCCCAGCACGTTCGCCACCGCGCGTCGCCGCGCACCGCTCTCGGCGAGCCGCAGTGTCTCGTACGAGAAGGTCGAGTATGTCGTCAGCGCCCCGCACAATCCCGTGCCGAGGAGGAGCTGGGCGTGCGACGACGCGGCGCCCGCTGTGACCGCGCCGGTGAGTGCTCCGAGGATCAGGCTGCCGATGACGTTGACGGTGAGGGTCCCCCAGGGGAAGGCCGTGCCGTACCGGGCCTGCACGGCGCGGTCGGTCAGATAGCGCAGCGGGGCGCCGATCATCCCGCCGGTGACGACGAGCAGCCAGGTCACGGCCGCCTCCCCGGCGCCGCACGGCGCGTCACCGCACGGCGGGTCACCGCACGCCGCGTCCCCCACGTCGCGCTCCAGACCGCCGCGAGCGCCGCGAGCGGCGTCAGGGCGAGGTACGTCAGGCCCGTGCGGACGTGGCCGCCGCCGAGGAGGCGCTCGATGTCCACCGCGTACGTCGAGAACGTGGTGAAGCCGCCGAGGACGCCCGTGCCGAAGAAGGGCCGCACCAAGGGGTGGACGGTCCACGTCTCCGTGACCAGCACCATGAGGACGCCGATCGCCGCGCAGCCCACGGCGTTCACCGCGAGGGTCGTCCAGGGAAACCCGTCGGGGACCACCGGCCACCACAGCGACGCCGCGTACCGCGCCGCCGCGCCGGCACCGCCGCCGACGGCGACCGCCGCGACGACCTGCCCCTCGTGACGCGTCAGCACGCGGCGTCGAGTGGGGGCCGGACGCCGCCCGAAAAAGATCATCACCGTTTCCACAATAATCGGCGGGCCCGGCATCGACCGGCCCGCCCGGCGCCAACCCGGGCGCCCGGTTCGCCGCGTCAGCCGGGCAGCCCCAGGGGGACGCGGCGAGTGGCGCGGCCCTCGTCGTCCAGGAGCCAGCCCATGCGCTTGGGCGAGTGCAGGCCGACGGTGCGGGCCGCTGACGGAGACGCACATGCAGACCTGCTCCATGTGGGCCGGCGCGCTTGCGGTGGTTTCGAGGTGAGCGTGCGGGACGGTCGCCCGGTAGATCACCATGGTGCGCAGTCCGGCCGGCGGCTGGGCGAGGTCGCAGCGGAAGCTCATCCCCGTCAGGGCGGCGAGTTCGGTGTAGCCAAGCCGGCCGTCGCCGCAGAGAGCGGTCACCAGCGCCAGGTCCTCGTCGGCCGGGCGGCCGCTCATGTCCGTGCTGTAAGTGATGTGCCAAGGGAGGGTCTTTCTTCACGCTCCCTCACACGCTCACCGGCAGCGAGGACTTCGGAGTTTTCGGGCCGGCTCTCCAAGCGCCATCGATCTTCCGGCACTTCGGCGGCCTCGACCCGGCCGTGTTCCAGGGCCTCGACCCCGAGGGCCTGCTGGAGAACGGCGTTCCGGCCACGGTTCCCGACTGATCGTGGCGGCGGCGCAGTGGCTGGGTGAGGCGGACGACGGGGGCCTCCGGCACAGACCCTAGGTCGCCGAGGCGTTCCGGATCGCGTGGACCAGGCCGGTTACGAGGCGTGCCCGTTCGGCCATCGTGTCGACCAGCACGTACTCGTGGTCGGCGTGCGCGCCGCCGCCGACCGCTCCGAGGCCGTCGAGCGTCGGCACCCCGATCGCGGCGGTGAAGTTGCCGTCGCTGCCCCCGCCGACCGCCGCGCTCCCGATGCCGGGGAGCAGCCGCTCCGCGATCGCGAAGAGCCCGGCCGCCGCCGACTCGGGCATCGGCGGGCGGCCGACGGACCCCGTGACCGTGAGCTCCGCCCCTTCGAGGTGCGGGGTCAGCGCCGCGAAAGCGGATTCGACGCGTTCCTTCTCCTCGGCCGACTCGACCCGGACGTCGACGACGACGGTCGCCTCGGCGGGAACGACGTTGTCCACGGTGCCCGCGGACGCGACGGTCGGAGTGACGGTCGTGCCGATGTCGGGGCGGCCGAGCGCCGCGATGTCCAGGACCTGATGGGCCGCTTCGACCAAGGCGTTGACGCCCGCCTCGGGTTCGAGCCCGGCGTGCGACGCGCGGCCCGCGACGGAGACCTGGAACGCGCCGCAGCCTTTGCGGCCGGTCTTCAGCGCGCCGCCGTCAGCGGCGCCCTCGAACACGAGGACCGCACCGCAGGCGCGGGCGCGTTCCTCGATGAGGGCGCGGGAGGAGCGGGAGCCGACCTCTTCGTCCGCGGTCACGAGGATCTCCACGCCCGACAGGTCGTCGAGCGCCGCCAGGCCGTGCACGGCCTGCACCAGACCGCCCAGCATGTCGAAGACGCCGGGGCCGGTCGCGCGCCCGCCCTCGACCGTGAACGGGCGGCGTGCGAGGGTGCCGAGCGGGAACACCGTGTCGTGGTGGCCGAGGATCAGCACACGCGGGTCGCCGCCGCCCGACCAGTGGACGTGCGGCCCGGCTTCGCTCGGGACGAAGGCTGCCTGCCCGCCGAGTCGGCTTTCGATGACTGCGGCGACCGCTTTCGCCGACTCCGTCAAGGCGTCGAGGTCGCGCGACGGCGACTCGACCTCGACGAGAGTTCTGAGGTCGTCGATCATCGCGTCGACGTTCACGTCGGCTGCTTCGCGCGTCATCACGCGGCAAGAATACTTCGGGCCGGTGAGGGGCCCGTCGGGTGTTCAGGAGTTACTCCCGGCGGCGCCGCCGCGGCGTCGGGCGGGCCCCGCCACCTCCGGCGGCCATGCCTCCGGGTCCAGGAGTCCGAGTACGTAGGCACGCGCCACCAGCGCCGTCCGGTTCGGGGCCCGCAGCCGGCGGCAGAGCCGTGTCAGGTGGTAGTTGACGCCGTCGACGCCGATTCCGACGGCGCGGGCCCCCACCCAATTGGTGGCGGCCCCCCCCCCCCGACCCACGATTAGGGGCCCCCGCGCCCGCAAGGGCCGGGGGGGGAGGTCCAACCCCC